>CAZHXN010000042.1:0-29508 GCA_964536415.1 uncultured bacterium | reverse complement strand
AACCCCGTAGCCCCAAGACAGCGGTCGTCAAGAGGGCCAGGAGGCAGTAACCAAGGCGGCGTAACCAGCGGGGGAAGGACATATTAGCTTAAAGGATTGAGGTTGAAGGGGTGAGTTTTAAGTATTCAGGCCAGTATCTAGGGGCGGAATTTGGAAGCGAGTGGGAAGCGGGAACAGGATTGCCATGATTCGCTGGCTCCTCGTGCCTATTCCTGATTCCCCTGGTTGCTCGCATCAACGGGGTGGGGGACAGGCGGCGGATTGGGGGGCAATCCGATGGGCTGGCGATGGGGTGATGGGAGTTGGGATGTTGATATCCCCCTGGTTGGCGACAAGGAGGATTTCGCCGCGATCGGTGACGACCCAACCCTGGGCCGGTACGATCGCCGGACGCTCCGTCCTCCGTATCTTCGTGTCTTCATACCTGGGCGTTGATAATTCTGCCCGATGCCTGGGAGTCGATTCGCCTGGGGAGACGCGGTGCGAACGCGGGGTCACTGGCTCAATCCAGGTGAGCGGCGCTTCCCCTTGGGCCAGCGGTTCCTGGGGTGTTGGCGGCAACCCGCCTCGGCCCGTGATCACAAATTCACTGTCCTGACCTTGCACACAGGCATTGGCCGCAATCAACGCCGCCGGATCAACCACATTTTCCGGTAACTCCACCAATCCCTGACTGGGGTCAATCTCAGGGGTTTGGATCTCAACAATGCCACTGAAGGCTGGCCCCAATTCCGATGTGGCCGTAATATCGCTCGCCGGCGTGGCCTGGGTTCTAAACTCAGTTCCAAAAATCCCCTGGGCATTGATAATCACCCGTCCACCAAAACTTTCCTGAGCGTTGGCGGTGATATCACTGTTTTCCAGAGCAGCCAGGACTCCCGTAGCGATCGCGATATTGCCCCCCGTTGCCGTCCCGATCGCATTGGTCGTGATGTTGCTATAGCGGCGCAGTTGGATATCCTGGGCCTGGAGGGTGATATTCCCCTGGGCACCAGCACTGGTCTCGGCCCGCAGGCTGGCATTCTGGTTCAGCCGAATCGAGTCTGCCGTAATGCGCAGATCCCCAGCGCTGCTAAACCCAGATGTATCACTGACCGAAATCTGGGCACCGTCTTCAACCCGCAGGATACCCGTCCTCGCCGTCAGGCTACCCGCTGTGCCAAAACCGCTCGGCTCAACAGTAGCAAACAGCCCCGTCGGGAGACCATCGGGGGACTGGCCGACCAGCCGAATGCTGTCCCGCGCCTCGACCTCAACATTACCGGCATTCCCAAAGCCAAAAGTGACCGCTAGAATCTGGGCACCGCTATTGAGAGTCAGGCGATCGGTCTCGACACTGAGATTACCCGCATCCCCCAGCGCATCGGCCTGCACCGAGGCCGTGATCAGGGAACTGTCCGCGAGGTCGATCGCTTGCTTCGCCAGAATCGCCAGATTCCCCCCATTGCCCTCGCCAAAGGTATCTACCCCAATCTGGGCACCCCCCGTTAACCGCAGGCGATCGCCGACCACGGCCAAATTGCCGCCTTCCCCCGTCGCCCCAGTCTCCACTCGTGCCAACAAAGCACTGGGCGCAAAGCCCGTCGAATTTTTCCCCGTTAGTTCCACCGTATCAGCGGCCACCAACAAGTTCCCGGCATCGCCTTCGCCCTTCGTGCTGGCGGAAATTTGGGCACCGTCTCGCACCTGGAGTAGGGGCGTCACGATCGTCAAATCGCCGCCCCGGCCCGTTGCGCTGGTATCCACCTGGGCTGTGACTACACTAACGGTGCCATCAACAGCTTCCCCCAGCACCTGCATCGATTCCGTGGCTTCAATCGTCAAGCTCCCGGCGTTGCCCGCTCCCGCCGTGCTCACAGAAATCCGGGCACCGTCGCGAAGGGTCAGTTGACGTGTCTGGAGCGCCAGGTTGCCGCCGTTGCCGATCGCCCCCGACTCGACCGTAGCAAACAGGCCGCTAGGCGTATTGCCATCACTGGTTTCCCCCTGCAAGTCAATGCGATCGGCTACGATCACCAAATTCCCCGCATCTCCGGCCCCAAACGTGGCCACACTCACTTGGCCCCCGTCCCTAACCCGCAGGCGATCGGCGGTAATCAAGAGGTTACCCCCGGCTCCGGTCGCGTCCCCTTCAACCTGGGCATAGAGACCACTGGAGGTACGGGCATCCGCTGAGTTACCTTGCAGATCAATCTCGCCTGCCTGGACGACTAAATTCCCCGCATCTCCGGCTCCAAAGGTTCCCGCTGAGATTTGGGCACCGTCGCGCAACTGCAAACGGGGGGTGGTGATCAGCAAATCGCCCCCCGCCCCCGTGGCCTCGTCTTGGACTTCGGCAGTCATGCGACTGGAAACCCCATTAGGTACTTGGCCCTGGAGCACAATTGCGTCGCGGGCCTCGATCTGGACAAATCCAGCATCTCCCTGGCCAAAGGTACTAGCGCCAATCCGTGCTCCATCCTTAACTTCTAAGCGTCCGGTCTGAATCAGGAGGTTCCCCCCGGTCCCTGTGGCTTCCGCATTGACATCAGCGGTGAGGAAGGTATTGGCCCCGGCCACTTCCAGGTAATCACTGGCGATCGTTAAATTACCCGCATCACCAAACCCAAAGGTATCAGCGGAAATGCGCCCACCGTTACGCAGGAAGAGGCGCGGGGTTTGGATCAAGGTATCGCCACCGCTCCCGGTCGCTGCTGTGTTTACCTGGGCACCCAGGAAACTGCTGTCGCCGGTAATTTCCACCGTATCCGTAGCGATCACGGTCAGGATGCCGGCATCCCCCTGGCCAAAGGTCCCTGCCGTCACCTCCGCCCCATCGGCGACCAATAAACGCCCGGTTTCGATTTGTAGGCTGCCCCCCGTGCCGGTAGCCTCGCCATTGACTTGCGCACGCAACCGGCTAAAGTTCTGGTTCTTACCGTCCTGAATGCGATCGCGCACAATGACCGCATCCGCAGCCTGAATCAGCACACTGCCCGCATCCCCCTGCCCAAAGGTACTCGCCCCGACAGTACCGCCACCCGTAATCTCTAGCCGGTTAGTTGCAATCTCCAGGTTACCCCCGGTTCCCGTCGCTTCGGCCTTGACATCGGCAGTGAGGGCGGTGTCAATCCCATCCACTAGGACGCGATCGCTGGCATTGATGACCAAATTCCCGGCATCGCCTTGGGCAAAGGTATCTGCCGAGATCCGACCGCCGTCGCGCAGGACGAGGCGCTGGGTGGTCAGGGTGGTGTCTCCCCCTCGTCCCGTGGCCCCGGCATTGACTTGGGCACCCAGAAAACTCCCCCGGCCACTAATCTCCACGTCATTAGCGGTGATGGCGATACTACCCGCATTCCCCTGGCCTGCTGTACTGGCCGCGATCGTCGCGCCATTGGCAACTCGCAGGCGATCAGTGGCGATCGTCATCAGGCCCGCTTGCCCCCGTGCTTCGGCATTGACCTGGGCATAGAGGCCACTGGGGCTATCCTGAAGGTCGATCGTTTGCGCCTGAAGCGTGAGGTTGCCGCTGTCACCAATGCCAAAGGTACTCACCGAAATCTGGCCCCCCTGGCTGATCTGTAACTGCTGAGCGGTGATGTCCAGATTGCCGCCATTGCCAATCCCCCCCGGATTTACCTGGGCGTAGAGGCCACTGGAGGTAGCTCCATCCGGTGTGGTCCCCGCGATCGTGATGCGGTCGGCTGTCACGCTCAGGTTGCCCGACTCGCTCTGCCCAAAGGTATCGACGGAGATCAACCCACCATTGCTTAGGGTTAACTGGGGGGTGGTGAGGATCAGATCGCCCCCAACCCCCGTTGCTTCGGCATTCACGCTGGCCGATAGCGTACTGGTTGATCCATCGGCAGCCATCCCATCCAGGGTGATCGATCGCGCCGCCCGGACCACCAGACGGCCTGCATCGCCCTCACCAAAGGTATCCGCAAAGATCTGGGCACCGTCGAGAAGGGTGAGGTCGCCCGTGGTGATATCGAGGCTACCGCCCTGGCCCGTTGCCCCCGACTGCACCGAGGCAAACAGGCCACTCGGAAATCCCCCCCCATCTTCTCCGATCGCCGTGATCCGGTCTGCCGTGACCGTTAAATTGCCCGCATTCCCCTGACCAAAGGTATCGACGTTAATTTGTGCCCCCTCGCTGAGGTGGACTTCCGGGGCAGCGATCGTGATATCCCCGCCACTGCCAGTGGCTCCGGCTGCCACCTGGGCGGCAATATTCCCCCCTACCATTGTTAAGCGTTCGGTAAGCTGGAGGTTAATGCTACCCCCGGTCTCCTCTCCTAGGGCATTGGCATCAATTTTGGAATCTCCCAAGAGGGTTAAACTGCGGCTATAGAGATTGATATTGCCGCCATCAGTGATGGTGATCGTGCTTCCCTGGAGCAGTTGGGTGTCGCGAAATTGTTGGACCATTGTGGGCGCAAGGGTGAGAAAATTATCGCTAAAATCCAGCCTCACTTGTTCGTTGGCAGCAACACTAGCTAATTCGATCTGAGCAACGGTTGCTGATAGTTGAGCGCGCTCGAAGGTGAGATCCCCTCCGACCAGCGCCAGGGTCTGATCCGGTTGAATGGCTAAACCTGGAGAGCGGGATTGGACCAGAATTGGGGCGGGGTTATCGCGGAAGCGCAGCCCGATCGGGATATTAATCGCTAACAGCGGGGGTGGCGCTGGGTTGCTGGCGCTAAAGTCAAAGTTATCGAATACCACGCTATTGGCCGTTGAACCGACAAACGAACCCGCTACATCAAGTCGCGCATTAGGACCAAAAACAATACCATTCGGGTTAATCAAAAACAGGTTAGCAGTGCCCAAAACCCCCAGGGTGCCCAAAATATGGGAGCGATTGGTCCCCGTCACCCGGCTGAGAATATTCTCAATCCCCGTCGGGTTGGCGAAATAGACACCGCGATTCTCCCCCACATTAAAGTCTTGGAAGCTATGGAATAAATTGCTGCCCCGGCTAGCCCCGCCCTCAATGCGATCGCTGGGAAGGCCGTTAATGACCGCCGGTTGCACAACGGAGTTTTCTGACCCCAGGCTGCGATCGGGGATGAGTTGCGCTGAGCTAGGTCCACTAAGCAGTAACCATAAACCTGGAACCGTCAGGATCGCCAGCAGCGCAGGGGTCAGGGGCCAAGACATGGGGATACTCCACTAGCAGTCGGTGAGCAGACGAGGGACAGACGCTTGGCGGCGACGGTGGGCCAAGTGTGTGTTCTTAACAATACCCTGACCATTCCTTCTAGGATACACAAGCGGGCTAGGTTATCGGCGATGGCAATAGCGGATGAAGTTTTCCTGGTTTTTCGCGGGGGGATGCGCCTGGGGAGACACCGCCAGCGTCTGGCATGACCACGAATTTAGTCGGCTTAACGCGGCCCTAGACTGCATCGGCGAACCGCAAGCTGCTAACACGCGCCAAATTGCGTTGAACCAGGAGCGCATCTAGTTTTTGACCGCCAGTATCCAAGACCTCCATAAACTGGTCGCCGACTACATTCAATCGCGATCGCACGATTGACCTAGAGTGATCTAGACGTTTAACATCCTTTCTTACTTAGTCTTACTTAGGTGCGATCGCGGCGACGGAATTCAACCATCCGCTCTTTAATCGTAATGTCGTAACCATCGTAAAAATCATGGCCCAGAAGACCGATCGGCATGGATGGCGGCGCGATCGCGACTATCATATTACGCTTAATGCGACCATCCAGTTCAATTGACTTCACTGGGGCGATCGGTAATCCCACAATCGATCCATCCGCGATCGTTACCGGTTTCGTCGCCACCGGTTGTAGGTTTAACATCCGCGCATCCTGCTGGGGAATTAGCGTGCCGGATGCACCTGTATCAACCGCCATTTCGATCGTGCGTTTACCGTCAAACTTTACATCAATAATCGGAATTCCGCTGGCTTTCCACTTAATCGGTGCGGCGAAAAAGGGGGGAGCCGCATCCCCAGAAGCGGGGGGCGGGGGGGGCGGCGTGCCCCGCAATTTAGCATCGGCTAATAATTGCTGATATTGGAGAATTTTCTGTTGGGCAACGGCATAGTGTTGGTGCTCCTTGGGGACCGTTTTCAAGAGTTGAATCGCCCGCTCCCAACGGCTAGCCGCCAATTGCCAATCCTCCCGTCCCGCAGCAGACCGACTAATATTGACGGCCCCCGTAGCCGCCCCGATCGCCTCCTGGTAGGGGTCAGTCTTAGGCACGGGTGAGGGAGCAGGGGCAGGGCTAGCAGCGACCACAGGTGAGGGACTGGAACTCGGTGATGGGGACGCGGGATCAGGGGTGGCCGGAGAAGTAGCCGGAGATAAGATCGCGATCGGGGCGGTACAGGCCACACTCAAACTCGCAACCCCTGCCCAGAGAAACAGTCGCATCAGGATCGGGTAGCTAATCACCCGATCAAAGCCCTGCTGCTCCCTGGAACACGGGCGTTGGGCCTGCGGTGATAACGTCAACATGACATCTCTTTCCAAAAACTAAATTCACGCCATCAATTGCAAATATCAGTTACAGAGACGGCCCTCCTGAAACTCAGCGTTTTGGCTCTTTAATGTGTAGTTGCAAATACGGATTACTACATAAACTCAGAAGAACCACAGATACAAATGACAGATACCGCGTTTCCCAAGTCTCTGAAGAACAGAAGTACCTGATGAACAAGGGGCTTCAGCCCCTTGCCTGCCCCTCACTGAGGCAACAAAGGCAACAAAGGCTGTAGGCGATAAGTTTTGAGGGTTGAAGGCGACAATGGAAAAGTGTATAGATATATGGCCAGCTAACACAACGACCCTTGCCAGAAAGGACTGTATTCGAGAATTCCCTGATGAGCAAATTCCCTAATAATAGGGATGCTGGATTAATTATGGCTTACGCATTCGAGTATGCGTTAGGATTCGGGTGCAGAGTTTGGGGCTTTGGCTTTTCCCTTGGTAAGAGCGAGTTGTATGGCTAGGGCCAATAATCCCAGGGTCGTGATACTAAAGACACCCATGCCTAAGGCCACAATCCCCACTACGAGGGTACGGACTGCCACGCTGATATTGAGGGCGATCGTATTGGTCGTAGTCAAGGGCTTATTGGCAAAGGTTTGGGCGATCGCGTAGGTGAGTGCATACAAGCCCAAGGCAAATGTTGCCGACAGGCTCGATCCCAGTAGACAGCGCAGGGTCGTGGGTTGAAACTTGCCAGGGGGAGGAGAGGGGTCAGACGTTGCTTTAGGGGTGGGTACAGTCATGGTTAGGGATCACGCTAGATGTTGAGAATTAACCGTTAGTAATGAGTATGGACAAGGCATGATCGGAAGTCAGTCATCGGGAGTGAGTCGTTCGTGATCAGCGGTGAGCAATCAGGCATCGGTAATGATTTGAATACCTGTGGGTACGACTTGTGTCACCCAGAGATCCAGATCGGGATCAGGTAATAGCTCGCGGACTTGGGCTTGGACCGCCGTTGCCTCCGCCTGGGATTCCACTAAGGCAAAGACGCTGGGTCCCGAACCCGACATCATCGCTCCCAAGACTCCCGGTTGTGCTTGCAACACCTCCCGCAACTGCTGGACCTGGGGATGGGCTGGGAAAATCACCCGTTCAAAATCATTACTTAAGTTTAGACCGAGTTGCGGGTGATCCCGATGGGCGATCGCCCCCACTAGGGTGCCCGATCGCACCCGTTCCCCCGCAGGCCGATCCGGCTGCGGCACATAGGGCTGGCCAAACTGCTGCCGATAGGTTCTGTAGGCCCAACCCGTATCAATATGCAGCGATCGATACTTGGCAAGCACAATCCACAGATCCGCCAGATCCGTCAGGGGTGATAGAATTTCTCCGCGCCCCGTCGCCAGGGAAGTACCCCCGGCAATGCAGAACGGGACATCCGAACCCAGCCGTGCTCCCAGGTGTTGCAGTTCCTCACGGGTTAACCCCAGTCGCCACAGCAGATCAATCCCCACCAACACGGCTGCGGCATCCGTTGACCCCCCGGCCAGCCCTGCCCCGATCGGAATGCGTTTATCCAGTGTGATTTCAACCCCACCATACTTGGAAAACATATCCTGGAATTCCGTTGCCATCAATTGCGCCGCCCGATAAGCCAGGTTATTAGCAGTATCCGTCAGTTCGGGATGGTGGCAAAGCAGGCGAATCGTTTGCGTCGGTAGGGGCCGCAGGGTCAGGCGATCGGCAAGACCAATACTCTGCATCACCATCGCCAACTCATGGTAGCCATCCTCCCGATAGCCCAGGATTTCCAGATACAGGTTAATTTTGGCCGGAGCGAGCAGAGAGTAGGTGTGCATAGGGGTGCGTCGGCGAAGGAAACGGACAATTACGCTCTGTGGGCGTAACACCCTGACGGCGTAACAGCATCTTTCCCATTGTCCACCCTATCTGACACCGCACCCACGCCAGAAGGTGACTTCGATTGCCCTCACTCTAACCTCTCTCCCTCAGGGAGAGGGGCTTCAACTCATGGCTTCAACTCATGGCTTCAATCCATAGCTTCAATTCATTGTTTTTGCCGTTACAGGGCGCTGTCGCCGGGAATCGCCACCCTGGGTAGCCGATGCTTAAAGCTACACAGGATTTCCCAGGAAATGGTATTCAGCAGGGTTGCCCAATCGTCAGCCGTAATAGCGTCTGCCCCGTCCTGGCCCAACAGGGTGACGACTTCCCCTACCTGGACATCGGGTAGGCTGGACACATCGAGCATAAGTTGATCCATCGTGATCGCCCCGATCTGGGGGACCCGCTGCCCACGAATCAATACTTGCATTCGGTTCGACAAATTACGCGGGACGCCATCGGCATAGCCAATCCCCACCACCGCGATCGGCAAGTCCCGATCGGCCACAAATTTATAGCCATAGCTAACCCCGGTTCCCGCCGCGATCGTCTTGACCTGGGTGATGCGGGCCTTCACCTGTAACACGGGTTTGAGGCTCAGGGACGGCAAGGTGTGGGAACCTGTTGCTCCCGGTTGGAAGTGGGGAGCCGGATAGAGACCATAGAGGGCCAAACCCGTCCGGACCATATCGTAATGGAGGCGACGATCGCCCAGCGTGGCGGCAGAGTTGGCTAGGTGCAGCATGGGAGGTGTAAAGCCGTTGGCCCGGATCGTGGCGATCGCCTGCTCAAACCGACGGTGCTGTAACTGCATGATCGTCGGGTCCGGATCATCGGCAGTCGCCAGGTGGGAGTACACAGCGGCCAAGTGCAGGTTGGGTAAGCGACGCACCAAGTGTACAAAGTTGGCGGCTTCCGGCCAAGGTGCCCCTTGGCGAGACATGCCCGTATCCAGCATCAGATGGACCGGGAGGGGCGCTGGTTGAGCCAGCGCTGTTAGGGTTTCGGCGCAGATCAGGGCTTGTTTGGGTGTACTCAGGGTTGGTTGTAAGTGCCAGTAGGCGATCGCCTGGACCTGTTCGGCAGTATTGGGGGCACCCAGGACCAAAATCGGGGCTGTAATGCCCGCCTCCCGTAACTCAATCCCCTCCGGTACCGTGGCCACCCCTAACCAGGTAGCACCCGCTTGCAGGGCGGTCTTGGCCACCAGCACGGCTCCGTGACCGTAGGCATCAGCCTTCACGATCGCCATTAACTGGGTTTGGGGTGCGAGCAGCGATCGTAATTGCCGCACATTGTGGCGCAGGGCGGCCAAGTCAATCTCCACCCAGGCCCGATGGCATTGGGGTAGGACGGCAGGTACCGCATAGGCCAACCCGCTGGGGGTTTGCTTCCATTTCAATCCCGGTGAGGGTTTCCCTTCATACAACATTCGACTTCCCTCCACAACACCACCTAGCTGCGATCGCCCAGCGTCTCCCCCGGCGCATCGCCACCCAATCCGGTGACCACTTAACCCGGTAGCAACCAGATTCCAGGTCGCAGCCAGAAATTCGGTAAAATTCCCCAGCAGTTTAGCAAACTCAACCCCCGCTGTAACCTGCTGATAACCCGCTGATGGGCTTGCTAGACCCTCCCCGTCAATTGTTACTGTTGCTGTTGCTGTTGCTGTTTTGCTGCTGGCGTTGCCGTAGTTGCACACTGTAGGTGGGTTGCCACCCGGCGGGGATGGGACGGGCGACCAGAATGCTCATCCCCTGTTGGGGATCTGGGTTATGGCGATAGACACAGACAAAGCCGGTCGGGGCCGGTGTGTTCTCATCCGCCTCCACCCAAGCCGTGAGATTCGGGCTAACCAGATAGACCCCCCGTAGCACCTCGTAAATTTCACTGACAGGCGGGGAAGCGGAACCGGCACTGCGAAAGGCGGGTAGGTTGCCCAGATTGGTTTGGCAACTGGCTGCTAGTCCTGTTGTGGCAGTAGAGGATGAGCCAGCCACCAGATTGGGGAAGCGATCGGCCCCGACCAGTTGTTCTGCCAGGGCGCAGGCATCAGCAAGGAGCGTTTGGCCAGGATCATCGGGATTGCTAGGGGGTCTACAGCGATCGGACGCGGGCGGACCTGCGGCGACGGGGGGCGCTGGTGCGGGGGACGCAACGGTTGCGGCGGGGGGAGCCGTCGCGGGTTCGGTGAAGCCCAGGAGGGTTTTGGCGGTGGCAAAGTGGGTGATCCAGCGGTTGGGATCGGGACGGTTGCGCCACTGGTAACGGCTAACGTGAAGGGCCAAAATCGGGATCGTGCTGCCCTGGCTTTCCCCCACTACGGTAATGGCAACTTCGGTGATCAGAAGATCGCGATCGAAATACCGCTGGGCAGCAGCACGGGCAACCTGCTCAGCCCGACGCAGGAACGTATCGTAGGTTTCCTCGGCAGATTGGCGAGCGATAAAAATCTCCTGACGGGCCGTATACGCCTGGGCGATCGGGGCTGCGGTCAACGCGGCGATCGCCCATAGCCCTGTGGCTAACCCTAACCCCTGAAGCCCTATCCTGAGACCCACTTGAGTGTTGATACGGCCAAGGTTGTCAGCACTCGGACAAATCCTAAGGGCACCGAGGTTAGCGGCAAACCAGCGGCCAGTCCGTTGGGACAACTGGCCAGGGGCCAGTAGGCGTGGACACCCGGCGATCGTTGTCAGGATGTGCCTCTGGCTCGACGGCACGATGCTCCGTTGGAGACGCTGTGCGATCGCAGTGGCAATGGCCAGCGGGGGCAGGAGGACGCGGGGCAGGAAGCTGGGCATGGTGGGTTAGGACAGGGTGGATTAGCAAACGGGAAGCAGAGTCAAGCAAAGCATCATGCAGCAGCGGGCCACAGCCCTTGCCTGCGGCGAGCCTCACGGGGAGGGGAGGGTGGGGATACGGGGAACGCCCGATCCTGCTGGTATCACCAACGGACGAGGGCGAGGCTGATTAGACGGCGTTGGACTAGCTTCAGTTTCAGGCGCAGGTGGACTCGCTGCTGGAGCGGTGGGAGCGGCGGGCGTCGTTGTTGCTGGCGTTGTTGTTGGCGTTGCGGCGGGTGTCGTGGCAGCGGGCGGTGATGGAACAGTGCTAGTAGACGGGGTAGTGGGCGGTGGCGTTGCCCCGGTTGTCCCGGATGGGGCTGGGGAAGTGGGGCTGCTGCTAAAGCCGAGTAGCTCACGGGCAGTACGGAAATAGGTGATCCAAAGCCCCGCATCCGGGCGATTACGCCATTGCATCCGGCTAACCTGAAGGGTCAAAATAGGGGCCGTTAAGCCGCGATTCTGGGCCATGACGATGATGGATAGCTCACTCACCAGAACATCACGATCGAACCCCCGCTGCACCGCCGCCCGGGCAGCAGCCTCGGCCCGTCGGAGGAGTGTGTCGTAGCCTTCATCCGGCTGGCGATCGAGGGTAATTTCCATCCGGGCCATATAGGCTTGGGCCGGGGATGGCATCAGGATGGGCAGCCCAAAACAACTGCCACTGGCTAACCCTAAGAGCGCCAACCATTGCCACGGGAGCGATCGCAGACTGGATCGGGTTGAGTTAGCCCCACGGTGGGATGGAATAGGGTGAACCAATGCGCCAAAGGGCCGCATCATCAACTGAATACGCTCCAGGATGGGCTTTCCCCAGCTAAACCGGATCTCCACTGGCATACGACTCTCCTCACCATGCACATTACCCCGCCGTCGCCCGGATAGTCCCCTCCGATCGATGCAGGCGACCGGGGCAAAACGACCTGCCGCCGATAGCGGTCTCGTTAGGGGCTGACAACTACTTCAGCTAAGCGGTTTCCAATCCATCTGTCTCAGTTTTAAAGCACTTTTAAAGGAACGTCATGTTTAATTTGCACCAAGTGTAATTTGCGCCTAGTTCGCCAACTTTGGCAGGTTGTACTATCTTGTATCCAACTTGTCTCCAAACTTGTCTGCCCTGGATGGATTTTTGGCCCCACCCTAACCTTTCCCCTCTCTCCCCTGAGCACGGCTAACGACCTTATGGCTAACGATCATGGCTAATCACTGGGCGATCGCGATCGGCGTTAACCAGTACCAGCATCTTCCCCCCCTGCGCTATGCTCGCCAGGATGCCCGTGCCCTGCGCAATTTTCTTGTGAATGAGGTGCGACTCCCTGCCAGCCATTGTTGGCTATTCACTGATGTGGCCAGGACCATCACCGAGCACGAGAGCCTTGCCCAGCCCGATGCGATTTGGGACTGCCTGCAACAGCTTGTGACCCTGGTGCAACCGGACGATCGCGTTTGGTTCTTTTGCAGCGGCTATGGTCTTTGTCAGGACCAGACCGACTACCTGGTGCCGATCGCGGGGGACCCGGCCCACCTGGCGACGACGGCTCTCCCCATCCAATCGATCCTAGAAGCCTTGGTGGCTCTCCCCACGCAGCAGGTCTTGCTGTTGCTGGATATCAGCCGGAGTCAGGAAGTGATCCCCCAGATGACGAACCTTGGTGCCCAAACGGCGGCATTGGCGGGGGAGTTGGGCCTGGTGACCCTGCTATCCTGTTGTCCTGGTCAGGTCTCCCACGAGGTTGCGAACCTGGGGCACGGTCTCTTTACGGAAGCCTTGCTAGAGGGACTGCGCCAGCCGCCCCCTCTGGATCTCCAAACCCTGGATCAATACCTCCGCGATCGTCTACCCAACCTCTGCCGTACCCACCGCCAGCCGCTTCAGAACCCGTCGATCATTGTTCCACCTCTCCCTGGAGAAACCTCTGCCGAGCATCGCTTTACCCAAGTTATTCTGGAACGGGTGGGCCACCCCCCCTTACCGCCCCGGTCCACTGCCGACTTCCCCGATTGGGAGGTACTGCCACCGTTGTTTGAGCGGACTGGCCTATCGACAGGGGATCAGGATACCCCAATGGCTCCATCTGACCGAACAACTGCCACATCCCCCCCGTTAGCGCCGTCTCTAGGGGGATCTGTGCGCGATCGCCTGATGACACCGCCGACGGCTCAGGAGTTGAGCACTCCCCTAGCCGATACACCGCTCCCAGTTGGAGACACCCAATGGTCACCCCCCTTCAAACCTGACCCCCTCACCGTCTCTCGCCCGCTGGCAACCCCTCCCCTTTCTCCGGCTCAGGAGACTGCCCCACCACCGCCCGTTCCCCCTTCTGCCCCAACGCCTATGCCCCCGACTCCTCCTGTCACCCCCCCCGATACCCCGGACCCTACTGGACTGTCCGATCGCGCCTTTTGGGGACGGGCACTCCTGTGGGGCGGGGCTGCCGTTTTCCTGCTCATCCTGAGCATTCTCTGGCGCAATTGGGAGAGCCTGAATACGCCCACGGTTCCAACACCAGTAGCCAGCCCGACGACACCCGCTGCCTCACCTAACCCATCTCCAGCACCTACCCTGACCCCTCTCCCCCCTGTGACCCCAACGACTGTCGAGACGTTGCGCCACACTAATCAGATTGTGCTAATGGCGGCTGCGGGGTTGATTGATCAAGCCCCCTATCAAGCCTCGTCCTACAGTAAGGCGATCGCCCTTGCCAGCAAGATTCAACCGGGTGAACCCCTCTATGAAGAAGCGCAAGTGGCTATGGAAACCTGGAGCCGGGAAATTATGACGATCGCGCAGGAACGGGCTACCTGGGGTAATCGCCAACAGGCGATCGCGGCGGCTCGGTTAGTCCCCCCGGCGCAGGCCAAGGTGTACCAAGAAGCCCAAGCTGCGATCGCACAATGGCAAAAGTGAGCTTGCGGAAGCCTCTCTTAATCAGTACCCATGAATCAGTACCCCTGCTTCAGTCTCCACCAGTCCTCGCTTCCAGGGCAGGATCTTGGAGAAGCCAAAAGCCGCTGTAGGTCATACCTGAGTCATCCGGTTGCACCAGGAGAAAATGTAGTCCCCGACTCTGATATTTCCGCTCAACAAATAACTGGGCGGATTGGGTGACCGCTGCATCCTTAAACGTCGCTAATACCCAGCGCTCCCGCTCTCCCGCGTCCAAAATCAACCCATTGAGGGGTCCCGGAATAAACTTCAAGGCCACGGGCTGCGCCTCCTGTAACCAAAGGGCTAGGGCCAACGATCGTCGTCCACCATCGATGATCACTCCTGGGATGGGCAGGGTTGCGGCTAACCCTAAACGGAGGGGCGATCGCGTCTCTGGTAGCGCTAACACGGGCATCGGACGATCCTGAAAAGCGGTCATTAACTCAGCCGCCGGTAGGCTAGCAAAACGCCACTGATCGCCCCAGAGGTGATCGGGTAAGGGTTGCGGAGGCTGGCGCTCGCTCATACAAAGGACTGCAAGGGTGGGCTATACGCATGGTTTCAGAGTTCGATGATAGCGCTAATATCCGTATGATGGCGATCGCGCTGACCCCAGAGGGCACGCTAGTTATAAGCTGACACACAAATTCTTGTGGGATGGGCCTCTGGCCCGTCAGCGAAAGATCGCCCGTCAGGAAAACTGGCAGGCGGGACGCCTACCCTTGTTGCTTAGGCTTGAGTCTGATGCTCAGGTTCCCATCATTAGAGCATCATAGAGACAAACCGTGGGACGATCGCCATGCAACCAGAGGAGTATGCGGCCTATTTGCAAGGGGCACGGCAACGCCGACAGGCCCAACAACGCCAGTTGCAAGCCTACCATCAAACGTTGCTAGCCGTGGCTACCCAGGCGGCCCAGATCCTTAAGCAGGAGTTTGGTGCCCAACAGGTGTGGTTATTTGGCTCGGTGTTGGTGCCACGATCAATTCATGCGCGATCGGATGTGGATTTGGCGGTGGCTGGACTAGACCCAGCCCAGTATTTTGTCGCCCTAGCGCGGTTGCTGGATCTGGACCCAAATGTATCAGTGGACTTGGTGGAAATTGAACGCGCCTCCGATAGTTTACGATCGCGGATTCTCAGTGAAGGGCAGGTGTTATGACAGAATATCTCACTTTAAGGGCAGTGATTCGCCAGAAGCTGGCGGAGTTAAGCCAAATCGTCGATCGCATTAATGCTATTCGGCAACGAATTGAAACCACAGAAGAGGATGAGTTTTATCTAGATGCGATCGCTCTCAATTTACATGGATTTTATACCTGTCTAGAGCAAATTTTTGAAGCGATTGCCCGGACGATCGGTGAGGGAATGCCGACGGGAACCCATTGGCATCAAGCGTTATTGTTACAAATGTCGGTAGCGGTGCCCACCGTGCGCCCAGCGGTGATTAGTCAAGCCAGTCGGCAGCGGTTGGATACCTATCGCGGATTTCGGCATGTGGTCCGCAGTGTATATACGTTCAATTTGGAAGCAGCGCGGGTTCTTGCGTTGGCGATGGATCTGACGCTTTGTTATGACCAGGTTGTGGCTGATCTCGATCAGTTTTGTCAATTTCTCGATCGTATGGGTCAAGAACCGGAGGAACTAGAACAATGGTAGGCGCTCCCCTTTAGCGAATGTTGGAAGGCCAAACAATTCAAGAGTAATATTACCTGGAAGAATTTCTAGGGGCTGGTGGTTATGGCGGTGAAACGCTGTGTAACGATTCTCCTTGATGTGAACGTGATGATAAAAAATACTTCATTCCCTGCCACTGAGATAAATGCTGCAACCAGGATGCGGGCCTACCGGGCGGCTTTGCTAGACTTTGTAGATGATCCTTTCTACACAGCCGAAGCGGAGTGTGTCCGATTTTTTGCGGATGGGCTGTTGGTCATTGAAAATGGTCGGGTGAAGGCGATTGGCTCCTATGAGTCACTGCGCGATCGCTATGCCAATGTTGCGATCGTTGCCTATCCTGACAAGCTGATCATGCCAGGGTTAATTGATACCCATGTTCATTACCCGCAAACGGAAATGATCGCGGCGTGTGGGGAACAACTCCTACAGTGGCTAAATCGATATACCTTTCCCACGGAACAAAAGTTTAAGGACAAAGCCTATGCGCAATCGGTGGCAGCCTTTTTCTTAGATGAATTACTCCGCAATGGAACCACGACGGCCCTCGTCTTTGCCACTGTTCATCCGGCGTCTGTGGATGCCTTCTTTGAAGCTGCTGATCGCCGTAACCTGTGTATGATTGCGGGTAAAGTGATGATGGATCGCCATGCCCCAGCCGATCTACTGGATACACCCGCATCATCCTATACGGATAGTAAGGCATTAATTGAGAAATGGCATAAAAAAGGCCGGTTGCGCTATGCCGTCACCCCACGGTTTGCCGGGACCTCAACCCCGGCCCAGCTAGCGATCGCCGGCCAACTTTTACAGGAATATCCGGATGTTTATCTCCATACCCATCTTTCCGAAAATGTCGATGAGGTCGCCTGGATCAAAGCCTTATTTCCAGACTGTGCTGGGTATTTAGAGACCTATGATCAGGCGGGGCTGGTGGGGGAGCGCTCAATTTTTGCCCACGGGATTCATCTGACCGATGACGAGTTCAAACGCTTATCTGAGGCGAAGTCTGCGATCGCCTTCTGCCCCACCTCCAATCTCTTCCTCGGCAGTGGCCTCTTTAAACTGGAACGCGCCAAGTCAACAGAAACCCCCATCAAGGTTGGGTTAGGAACAGACGTGGGAGCCGGTACCAGTTTTTCCCTCCTGCAAACCGCGAATGAGGCGTATAAAGTAGCCCAACTGCAACGACAAACGCTCACAGCCTTTCAGGTACTCTACCTGGCAACCTTAGGAGGCGCAACAGCATTAAACCTCCAGGATCAGATTGGCAATTTCGGCATTGGCAAAGCGGCTGATTTCATTGTCGTGGATCTGCGGGCGACCCCCCTGCTGGCTTTCCGGAATGCTGCGCCGATGCCCACGGCGATCGCGGCCTTAGCGGATGCCGTCTTTTCCCTCATCATGCTGGGTGACGATCGGGCCATCCACGCAACCTACATCCTGGGCAAACTCGCCTACGGACAGTAGCCCTCTCTAGACGCCAAAGGTCCTCTCGCCTGTTTCGGGGGGAAAAGGCATGGCCAACCAGATTGCTCTGAGGGCACCCCCCTCGCACCAAGGGGTCATTTCCAAGATCCCTTGCAAAAGGCCATAAAATTTAGTGAATGTAATCAATACAGAGAAAAGCTATACAAAAAACTAATCAATGGCTTTTGAGATTGACATTTTACAAAAAATAAGTATGTGCGCGATTATCACCTTAGACCCGACGCAGTGAGATCGCGCTTATGGTGACACTGATTAATCCCCGCTCATTCAACCCGCCTGCCACAGCGATGGCAGCCCCCCAGCCAGCCGCCCAGGGACGGCTGACCATTCAGGCCCAGACGATTGCGCCTGAGACAACGGCTTTGCGGTGTCTGGATTGAGATCGGGAGCGGTTTGATATTAAGTTTGAGCTGGCGAACGGTACATGCGACGGGCCACGGGATTGAGCGCACGGGAATTGCGGTGGAATTAGTGGGTATGGCGAATGTGCATCCCCATGATGTGCGGGAAATCCTGGGACGGGCAGCAGGCTTTGTGGTGGGAATGCCGCCCCAGGTGTCAGGGGCAACGGCCCATCCGCTCCTGAGTACGATCGTCACCACGGCTTCACCGAAGCAAGCCTTTGGGTTATTTGAATCCGGGGCTGGTCAGGACGAACCCCTCTATCCCTTCCGGAATCAACTACGGGAAATGGGCTTAACGGAAGCCTTCCCACCGATTCTGCTCAAGGCAGCGCCCACGGAAGCAACGGATCAACTGGGTGATGAAGCGGGCACCGATTTAGGCCAGTGGCTCAACCGCGATCGCACGGTGAAGCAAATGAAGGCGGTCAATTCCGATCTGGAAAAGGCATTGGGTCGCCTCAGCAATGGGCTGTACCTGCTCACCGCTCGCAAGGGGGAAGTGACCGGGGCAATGTTAGCGTCCTGGGTGATCCAGAGCAGTTTTAAGCCCTTGGGCGTGACGATCGCCGTTGCCAGGGATCGGGCAATTGAATCCTTGTTGCACGTGGGCGATCGATTTGTTCTCAACATACTGGAGGAGGGCAATTATCAAGGCTTAATGAAACTTTAGTCGTTCGTCGTTGGCGGCTAAAGCCTGCACTACCAACGTTGATTATGGGCTAATTATGGGTTGCACTCGGCGTACTTCACGACTGCTAATTCCTGGAATAATTGCTTGACCTTGACAAGATCTTTCACCCCCGGCGCGACTTCCACACCACTGGAGAGATCAATCCCGTGGGGCTGGACCCACTGAAGGGCTGCCCGGACGTTGGCTGGGGTGAGGCCCCCTGCTAATAACCAGGGACAGGGGGGACGGAAGGTCTGTAAGCGTTGCCAATCGAGGGTTTTGCCGGTTCCGCCTAATTGTTGGGGATGATAGGCATCCAGGAGCAGCGTGTCGATCGTGTTCAGGAATGGCGTGATCTGGGCCTTGATCAGGGCAACATCGCCGGGGACGCGGCACGCTTTGATCACCTCCTGTTGGGGGAAGTGTTGTCGCACCTGTTGGCAAAAGTCGGGGTCCTCATGGCCGTGGAGTTGGATGGCGGTCAACTGCCCGATCGCAACTGTTTCCCGAATTGTTGAGAGGGGCGCATCGGCAAAAACACCAACGCGACCGACCTGTCTGGCGATTGGATCAGCCAGTAGGGCGGTGGTGATCGCCTGTAACTGGTCTAGGGAAACATAGCGGGGCGAACTGGGTACACAGATAAACCCTAGAGTACTGGTTCCTAGGTGGGCAATGGCTACACCCTGATCGGGCTGGGTAATTCCACAAATTTTAACGCGCACAGATTCGATCGATTCATCACTTTTCTTACCCTAGCACTACAACACCCCCAGATCGGCAACTACGGTGCTCAGATTGGAGGGGACGAAGCATACCCATCACTCAGATTCCGGTAGGGGCAGGTGGCGGGACAATCTATTGGGGAAATCGATCAGACTGGTGAACTGGCCCTGTCTTTTATCTGGGGGTCCTGGTATTGGGGCAGTTTTTTACCGATTAGCGGTGGGCAGCCTAGGCCCTGGTGAACCTGCCCCTACAAAAATATAGGTAATCTTTTTCAAGATATATTCCTGAAACGTTGTCATCGTTCGCTAGATCGCAAATTTATTCCCGCGATCGTACCCTGATTTTGAATTTCTTCACCCTTACAACAAACATAACTTTGACCCCTCCTCCGTCTTCTGCACCTCAATCCGCGACTGAAACGCCTCCTTGAAGCGCGGCATATGGGTAATCGTGAGAATACAGGCAAAATCCGACGCGATCGCATTAATCGCCGCCACCAAGCGATCGCAGCCCTCATCATCCTGGGTACCAAACCCCTCATCCACAATTAACATTTGCAAATTCATCCCCGATCGCTGCGCCAACAACCGTGCCAACGCCAGCCGAATTGCAAAATTGATCCGAAACGCCTCACCACCGGAATAGGTTTCATAGGGGCGAGTTCCCTTCGTATCCGCAATCAGAATATCCAGCGTATCAATTAACTTAGAGACTGCGTTCGCGTTACCGTTACGTTTTTTTGCCCGTTGGGTAATAAATTGAATGTGCAACTGATTCGCACTCAAACGGGCCAGAATATGATTGGCTTCTGCCTCCAATTGGGGCAGGAGATTTTCAATCATCAGGGCTTGAATACCATTTTTGCCAAAGGCTTGGGCCAGTTCCTCATAAATACGCTGTTGCCGCCGTGCGATGTGAATCTGCGCTTCTAAAGCTACCTGCTGTTCCTGAAGGGCTACTAATTGCTGTTGCTGTTGTTGTAACCGTCCCAATTGCCCAATGCAGTGATCCAATTGACCACGCCGCTGTTGGCTTTGCTGTTCCAATGCTTGAATCTGTGCCGTCGGATCGGGCGTTTGCGCCAGGTACTCCGTCAGTTCCGTCAGATGTTGATTACATTCAGCCACTGCTAGCGTTTTACGAGCTAATTGTTCAGCAAATTCCGCCAGCCGCCGTTGCTGTTGGGGGTATTGCTGCTTTGCCTGTTGCAGTTCCCGGTAATGTAATTGCCAATCCTGGGCCTGTCGCAGTTGGGCACGGATTTGATTATGCTCGGCGCGATCGTACTGAAGTTCCAAAATCTGACGATCGAGATCCAAAATACTGGCTTGCAACGACGACGCATACAGGTCTTGAATCTGACGATTAAGGCTGGCAATCTGGGCTTCTAAAACAGGTTTGCGGGTCGAAATTTGACTGTGCCGTCGTTGAGCCTGTTGTAATTCCGCCTGCTTAATTTCTGCCCATCGCCACCGTTCCACCTCCCCCCGTGCCAGAGCATGGTTGCGATCGTCATAATTCATTGCCTGCAACGTTTGTTCTAATTGCGTTAATTCCGCTTGAAGGTCGAGGGCGTATTGGCGGTGCTCCAGCATTTGAGTGAGTTGGGTAATTTCAGCCTCTAATTGCTGCGATCGCGTTTGTAAATCCGTCGTCGCCGTTAATTGTTCACTCAATTGTCCCTTGCGTTCGAGGGTATGCCCATACTGCCCCAATTCGCGATCGACCTCCCGATACTCCTGCCGCAACACCTGAATTTCCCGCTCTGAAACCACCAATTGTTCCCGAATCACCCAGATTTGTTCTTGGAGTTCCTGCTGCTGTTGCCGATAGGTCGTCATCACCTGTTGCCAGTGGGGTTCATCCAGCGGTTGGTGACAGAGGGGACAAGGCGGATAAACATTCGTCGGGGCGGGTTGTTCAGACACGTGACGATGCGCCCCCTCAAGCGCTGAAAAACTGCCCATCCCAGCGTCAGAAATCGTTGGGGCGGGTTGTTCAGATACGTGACGATGCGCCCCCTCAACCACTGTCAACCCACCCATCCCAGGATGAGGATCAACATCCGCATCGGGGATCATGATCCCTTGGCTAAGCAGGTGGAGTTTTTGTTCAATTTCGGCCAGTTGGCGTTCGTAGTCACGCTGGTGAGCCTGAAGGCGATCGACAAAACTACGGCGCTCTAAGCCTTTTTCCCGCACCCGTTGCAGATAAACTTGGCGGCGTTCTAGATATTCAATATGATCGCTCACTTCTAATAGCGCTTGCTGAAGTTGCGCTTCCTGTTGCTGTTGGGTTTGGAGGACTTGCCGCGATCGTTGGCGTTCTTCTAAACGGGCCACCAGGTGGGCACGCTGCTGCTCAATTTGGCTCTGGAGGGTTTGCTGCCGTTGGATTAGGGGAGCAACCTGAAGTTGCAATTGATCTAACTCGCGCAGCCGGGTACGGGCTTGATTGAGTTGATTCAGACCCGCTTCAATATCAGTCGATTTGTTGAGAACCTGTTGAAGATCCTGTTCCTGTTGCACTAAATTTTGCTGTTGGGTTTTCGCCTGTTGCAGTTGTAATTTCAAGGCATGAATTTGCTGATCCAATTGTTGCTGAAAGTGTTGCCTTTTTTCCTGAAGTGCTTGCTGAGTTTGCGATTTACCGGCTTGAATTTCCTCCTGCTGTTGTAAGGCTTGCCAGTGGGCATAACCTGCCTGGATTTCGGCTTCTCGATGGAGTAACCCTTCCAATTTGGCCAGTTCTTGAGAGAGGGCTGCATGTTCCTGGCGCAGGCGTTGGCAATCCTGTTGAAAAATACGTTGCTGTTGTTGTTGCCACGATCGCTGTTGTTGCCAAGTCTGGCGCTGATGTTGTTCGGCCTGGAGTTTTTGCAGTTTGACCCGATCGCGTTCTTGGGCTTTTTGCAGATGGGCGATCTGTTTTTCTAACTCGGCCTGTTCCATCGCAATCGTTGTCAACGCTTCTAGCTGCGTTGCTGTTCGGGCCAGCGTTTGACTCAGGACTTCCACTTCAGCTTTGAATTGGCGCGATTTTTCCTTCGCCTGATCGGCAAGGACATCATACTGATCTAACTTGAGTAAATCTGCGAGAATCTGCTTGCGCTCACTGGGGCGCTTCAGCATGAACTCATCCGCCCGCCCCTGACGCAGATAGGCAGAATTGATAAAGGTTTCGTAGTCCAACTTCAAATGCTGCAAAATCACCTGTTGAGTGGCTCGCACCGACTTTTCAGTTAAGGGTCGAAACCGCAGGTGAGTCAGAAAATCCGGCTGATCGCGATCGTGTAAAATTTCAGGTGATCCCTCTGGATCGACCTCGGTTGCAACTTGAAACTCCAACACAGTCCCATGCCGTCGGCGACGACTGCGAATCACCCGATAAACCTGCTGCTGACACTGGAAAATAAAATCCACCTGGGCCTCATCGGTACCCAAGTGAATCACATCCTCCTCCGACGCCGCGCGACTATTCCCCCACAAACACCAACCGATCGCTTCCAACAATGAGGATTTCCCTGCCCCATTCGGGCCACAAATACACGCCGTTTGTAAGCCCCGAAAATCCAGGGTCGCCGTGCGATAACTGAGGAAGTTTTGCAGCGTCAGTTGCAACGGAATCATAACCAGCGATCGCTCCTTTAGCCCCACCCATAGCCAATTGAGGCTGGGATTAATAGTTGAGCCTGCTGCATAGATACTCGATTAAGCCCCCATTAGTCAAGTACATCTGAACTCTTACCCCAGAAGAACCAAGCGTTTGACGGTGAGATCCTGGTTGAGGGTGGCTTTGGAAAATTCAATTAACCAGAAAATATCGCTGGGGTAGGGGTGATGTTTTAGGTATGTGGCTCCCAGGGGCTTCACTTGAAGCCCAAAGATGGAAAGGTTGGATTTGGGCTGATGTGTTTTTCTGATGCTTGCAATTTTGCTGGCGGGAAAAGGCCAAAACTGGATCATCGGACAAAGTTGCGATGCATATTCCCATGACGAAACCCCTAGGCGGTAAGCCGTTACGGGAATCCCCCCCTCCCGCAGGGCGATCGCGGTCCGTGGAACTGGGGATAAAGCGTTACGATAGATGAAGAATCAACCCTGGAGCTGTCACCCCAGCCATCCTCTGAGGAGGGAATCGGGTAACGAACTAGCTCCTCAATATCCTTAAGCAGAAATCCGGCCCTGGGTCAGAGTCGGTATAGTTTTCACGATCGAACTACGTAAGAGAAAGCCCTATGGCGAACAAACTGCTGACAATCATTAAGCCCTTCCTCAAACCCCTGTTGGCCCTGGGGTTGGTGCTAGCCCTGTTTCTAGGCCATGCCGACAATGCCCTGGCCGCCAGCGGTGGACGGATCGGCGGCGGCTCCTTCCGGGCACCCGCACGGAGCTTCACGGCCCCCAGTCGTTCCTATACGGCTCCAGGCGGTGGCTACTATGGCGGTGGTGGCTTCGGATTTCCCTTCATCCTGCCCTTTTTTGGCTTTGGGGGTGGCTTTGGGGGCCTGTTTTCCATCCTCATTGTGTTTGCGATCGCCAACTTCCTGATGAATGCCTTCCGGAATCTATCGGAGGAGAAGACGATCGCCGATGCGACCAACCCAAAGGTGTCGGTGGCAAAGGTACAAGTGGGCCTCCTAGCTCAGGCGCGGGAACTGCAAGCTGACCTGGAAAAGCTGGCCCGTCGGGCAGATACCAGTACCTCAACTGGCTTAGCCAATGTACTCCAGGAAACCACCCTGGCACTGTTGCGCCATCCCGAATACTGGGTGTATGCCGGTTCTGAAAGTCAGCAAGCCCGACTCGAAGCGGCGGAATCCCAATTCAATCGGCTAGCCTTGGCGGAACGGAGCAAATTCTCCGAAGAAACACTTTCAAACTTCAACAGCCAACTCAAACAGGCCAGCAGTTCCAATCTGGCGGTGGCCGAAAAAGCTGGTGCCCTCGCGGGCCAACAACCGGGGGAATATATTGTTGTTACCCTACTGGTTGCTACCCAAGGTCAACTTGATCTGCCCCAGGTCACCAGTTCTGAAACGGTACGGCAGGCCTTACAGCAAATTGGGGCCGTATCCAGCGATCGCTTGATGGCGTTGGAAGTCCTTTGGGCACCGCAAGCCGAGGGGGATGTCCTTACCAGCGATGACATGATTACGATGTATCCCAACCTGCGGCTTATTTAACGAGCATTGTTGACCTACAAACCTCCGGGGTGGCAGCCAATGTCACCCTTTTTTGCTAAGCAGTTTGTTGTGCAGTTTGCTGTGCGGGGAGTTGGCTGCATCAGTCCTGGCTGCATCGGTCCTGGCCGCGTTAGTCAATTAACGTGAAGGGGCACGGGGCGATCGCGATTTTTATTTTAGGATTGAGATAGCTATTGGGTCCTTCCTCCTCACGAACTATCGTTAAGTAGACAAAGTTAATTAAACGGAAGTATCACCGTTCGCGCAGCGTCTCCGCAGGAGAATTGCCCTCACCCCTAGCTCCTCTCCCGGCCCCCTGGCCTCCCGCGAACGGGGTTGGGGCGAGGGAGCAAGTCCGGTCCGGGATGGTTGCCTCGGCTGTCTCAGGGGCAGGTAAGACGCCTATCCCACGGCTGTTCTTTCTACTAGACCTCGTGGCAGGTAAGGTTATTCACTGCTACTGGGCAACTGGCTAGTTCCTAACTGATTTACTCACGGATAATGGATTGACTTATTAATCGACTAATTAATCGACTGATTATTATCTAGAAAAACTTGCAAGGTGGGCATTTTAGGTATCTGCTTCGGGAAAATTGATCATCATGGTAAATAGCGGCTGGCTCTTAATATGGTTAATTAGCCTAATGTTCATCGGTTGGGCGATCGCCGTTGCTTGGCGACACTTCTTCCCCAGCGGGTTGCCCCCAAAGACCCCTGCGATCGATGAGCAGAATACATTTCTCCAGCTTTTGCTCCAGCATACGCCCCTTGCGATCGCTATTTTTGATCCTGAGATGCGCTATATTTACGCGTCGGATAATTGGTGCCACACCTATAACCTAGAAGCCAAAACCCTCATTGGCCGATCGCACTATGACCTGTTTCCAGAAATTTCCGATCGCTGGCGGGCTATTCACCAACGATGCCTAGCTGGAGCGACTGAAACCTGTGACCTCGACCCCTTTCCTCGTGCCAATGGTTCCGTCGATTGGGTGAAGTGGGCCATTCATCCCTGGTATACGGCTCCTGGCCAAGTTGGTGGCCTGGTCATGATTACCGAGGTCATTACGGATCGCGAAGCCAAATATCGACACCTGATTGAAAACCTCCATGCCGGGGTGGTGGTTCATGCCCCCGATACGCGAATTTTGCTCTGTAACACCAAGGCTTGTGAACTCCTTGGCTTAACCTTAGAACAGATGCTGGGGAAAACGGCGATCGATCCGGCGTGGCATTTTGTCTACGAAGATGGCACCCTCATACCCCAGTCTGCCTATCCCGTTAATCAGGTGATTGCCACCGGCCAACCCTTAAAAAATTTGATTGTCGGTATTCACCGTTCCCAGGCCGCAGCGTGTACCTGGGTGCTGGTGAATGCCTTTCCGGAAATTGATGCCCAGCAATCCTTACGCCAGGTCGTGGTCACCTTTATTGACGTAACGGAGGTGAAGCAGGCAGAAGCCCTCCTGGCGCAACAGGCAGCCCAGGAAAGGTTGCTCAGCCTGATGGCGGAACGCATTCGCCGATCGCTAGACCTGACCACCATTCTCAACACCACTGCCCAGGAGGTGGGCCAATTTCTACAGGTCGATCGGGTGACGATCTATCGCCTGACCAGCCCAGGCCGGGGGCAAATGATGGCGATGGCCGGTCTGTCCGCAGTAGCCCCTGTCGGTCCAGTTTTACCCCCCTCCCGACTCGCGACGGGGGAATCGGCAACCGACCAATCCTTATCCCTGATTGATCCCCAGGGCCAGCAGCGATCGCTCACGGAGCCCCAAATCATTAATGACTGTCACGGCTACCAGGGAGGACTCGTGGCCGCCCCCGTTGCGGCCTTGCTCACGGTCCCGATCGCCTGGGCACCGATGGCATGGGGTGTCCTCGTTGCTCAACATCGGCAACCCCGTTCCTGGCAAGCGGCTGAGGTTCAGGTAATCACACAACTGCTAGATCAGGTTGGGATTGCGATCCAACAATCAGAACTGTATCAACAAGTCCAAACCCTTAACTGGCGTTTGGAACAAGAAGTCCAGGAACGGACGGCCCAACTTCAGCGATCGCTCGACTTTGAAGCTCTCCTCAAGCGGATTACCGATAAGGTTCGGGATAGCCTGGACGAACGTAATATTTTCAGTACGGTCGTTCAAGAGTTAGCCGAGGGATTGCGTACCTATAGTTGTGATTCGGACATTTTTGATTTAGCCCATCAGACGACAACGATTCAGTATGAATATATTCGCCATTCTATACCCTCTGCTCTAGGGAAAGTAGTACGGATGGCTGATTTCCCTAGCATCTATAAGTCACTTCTACGGGGAGAAACCCTGCAATTTTGCTGGATGGTTACCGGTAACCCTGTTCGTGTGATTCAGCAACCCCTCGTTAGCCTTGCCTGCCCGATTAGTGATGATCAACAGCGTTTAGGCTCGATCTGGCTGTATCGATCAGCTGATCAGCCCTTTGATACGCTGGAAGTCCAATTAGTTGAACAGGTAGCCAACCAATGCGCGATCGCGATTCGCCAAGCCCGACTGTATAGCGAGGTCCAGGCTCAAGTTCAGGAATTGGAATGCTTACATCACCTGAAAGACGATTTTCTGAGTACCGTTTCCCATGAGTTGCGTACCCCCATCTCCAACATCAAGATGGCAACTCAAATGTTAGAACTGGGCCTACAACAGGCGCAAACGGAGTCAGCAACCTTTCCGCGTCTGCATCAATACTTACAAATTCTCAAAGATGAGGGAAAACGTGAATTAGCTTTGATTAACGATTTGTTAGACCTGTCTCGATTAGAAGCCGAATCAGAACCATTAACGTTAACAGATCTGGAACTAACCCTCTGGTTACCCTATCTCTTGCAAGGATTTGTCGATCGCGCCGCCAGTCAGCAGCAGTCTTTACAGGTACAGTTACCCGATATGCTGCCGCTCTTGAATACCGATGCGACTTTTTTAGAGCGGGTGATCATGGAACTGCTGAATAATGCCTGTAAGTATACCCCTGCTGGCGGCAAAATTATCTTAACGGCTAGTGCCCAGTCAGAGGTGATGCAAATTTCGGTGCAAAATACAGGCGTTGAAATTGCCCCGGAGGAACTCCCCCATATTTTTGATAAGTTTTATCGAATTCGCCAGCATGATATCTGGAACTTGGGGGGTACGGGATTAGGCTTAGCGTTAGTGAAGAAATTAATTGAGCGTCTAGGGGGAGATATTCACGTTGAGAGTTTTGATAATCAGGTTACCTTTAAGATTCACCTGTCCCTGCAACCGGTGGTTTGATCCCCTTGCTAATGTCCTATGAGCGATGCTGCCAACCCCTTTGTCGATAACTGGGACTACTTAAAAGTTGAGCTAAATTGGGTCGATCGCTTGCTTCAGTTGGCTGTCGCACGGCAGCGTAAGGAAGCTAAAGTGATCGATCGCGTCGCTCAAACGAAAGGCGATCGCGTAACCAGTCACTGGTGGAAAGGGTTAGTGGCATTGGAAGGCCAGGTCACCTACGATACCCCCCCCAACGACCATCACACAGCGGCAACTGCACCTCCCAAAATCGGCTATCAGCAACAGCTAGAAGCCCGCATTCAAGCCAGTTATCATCAGGGGATTGTCCTGGGTTTGCCCACCCTGCGCGATCGGCTTCATCTCACTAAGTTTGAGAAAAATTTGGTCCTGCTGGCCCTTGCTCCGGAAGTTAATCAACGCCATGCCCGCCTCTATGCCTACCTGCAAGGTCAGGAGCAAGCCCAATTGCCATCTGTGAACCTCATCCTCAAGCTCCTGTGTGCCAATGATGCGGAATGGCGGGTGGCCCGTGAACAGTTAGCAGTTGCTTCCCCCCTGCGCCACCTCGGCTTAGTGGAATTGCTGCCTGAATCGTCGAGTGCCCTGCTCAACCGCTCAGTCAAGCTGGCCGATGCCCTGGTGAACTACCTTCTGGCGGAAACCCCCACGCTCCAGCAGCTAGAAGACTTGCTGCATCCCTTGTCGCCCCCGGCGATCGCGCCGCGTCTCCCCAAGAGAATCGCGCCATCTCCCCCCAGCCCCCGGCCCCCGGCCCCAATCGTCCGCACGTCAGGATTCCTCCCCGCTGCCGACACGCTGTCGCAGGCATCCCCTGGAATGACTGCATCCAAGGCAACGCAAACGGTTCTTCAGTCCTGCCAGCTTCCGGTAACCTGGTCCGATCTGGTGTTACCGGCTGCTCTCATGCTGCAACTCCAAGCCTTAACAGTATTTGCATTGGGGTCTGAATTGGAGTCTGAATTGGGATCTGAACCCTTGGTCCCGCCTGCGGTAACCCTGCGTTCCCCCAGCGTTTTCCCCGGCACGATCGCCCTGTTTGCGGGTCCCCCTGGCACGGGTAAAACCACGGCGGCGGCGGCGATCGCTCACTATTGGCATCAACCGTTGACCTGGATTGATTTGGCTACAGTCCACCCCGATGCTTACTCAGAGCTTGTGGCTACGATCGTGGACCAGGCCCCCATCGTCCTGTTCCTGCGATCGGCTCACACCTGGTTTGGTCCCCGTGCCGCGATCGCCCCCACAATGCTTGCCGCCTTTTGCCAACACCGTCGCCAGGTCCCCGGTTTGACCTTGTTGAGTGTTCCCCAGCGATCGGCAGTGCGGTTGCAATGGCAGGACCAGTGCGATCGCATTCTTACCTTCCCCCGGCCCGACGCCATAGCCCGACGCCACCTCTGGCAAAAAGCTTTTAGCACCACCCTGTCCCCGATCGCCACCCTCGACTGGCATCCCCTCGCCCAAATTCCTACCCTCAGTGGGGGCGAAATCCAGCAAATTGTGCAATTAGCCGCCAGCTTAGCAACGGTTGCCCAGTCCCCAGTGGTTGAGCGCGACCATCTCATCACGGCGCTGGAGCACTGGCGACAACGCCTACCCTCTGCGGAAATCCATGCCCGTCACCTCGATCAACTGGATTGGGCGACCGTTGTCACGGACCTCCCCACTCCCCGCACTCCCCCCCGGCGCAAACGGCCTGCCCCTAGACGAGCCAAGGCGACGCATTCGCCCAACGTCTCCCCCACAGAATCGCACCCACCGCCAGCAATACAGGTGTTGGAGCAGACAATGGGGGAATAAAACAGCATCCAGCCTTTACCTAATTTACTCAGTACACCGTTAAGGTTTGGCTCTGGCTCCGACCGGCAGCCCGCATCCCCCAACCCCTGCTCCCAGCCCCCCTAACCCCCCG
>CAZHXN010000041.1:25019-36232 GCA_964536415.1 uncultured bacterium | reverse complement strand
CTGGGAGCAGGGGTTGGGGGATGCGGGCTGCCGCTAGGATCGAGATCCAAACCTTAACGGTGTACTGAGTAAATTAGGTAAAGGATGTAGATAATCAGCCGTCGATAGCATCAAGACTCCCAACCTTACCAACTTGCCTCATCACGCCAGCAGCTCTGGCGCTGTCCAACCGGTCAGGGGCTGTACCCGCTGGAGTTCCGTACTCATTGTCTGGTGCAGCAGACCATTACTGGCCAGAATTCGCCCCGACTGCAACACAAACGGACTGCCGTCGTAGGCTGTTACCTGCCCCCCAGCTTCCTCAACTAACACGACCCCCGCTGCCAAATCCCACGGTGATAACCCGCGCTCCCAATAGCCATCCAAACGACCACAGGCCACGTAGGCTAGATCCACCGATGCAGATCCCCCCCGGCGCACGCCCTGGGTAAGATGGGTAAAGTGGCAAAATTCTGCGTAGTTGTTGTCCGGGGTTTCCCGGCGATCGTAGGCAAAGCCCGTCACCAGCAAACTCTCCCGTAGCGTTGCCGTTGACGAGACCTGGATAGGTTGCCCATTACAGGTGGCCCCTAATCCTTTCGCTGCACAAAATAGCTCCTCCATAAAGGGGACAAACACCACCCCCACCTGGGGTACCCCCTGGATCAAAAGGGCGATCGACACGGCGTAAAAGGGATAGCCGTGGGCAAAATTGGTCGTCCCATCCAGGGGATCGATCGCCCAGAGGTAGGGGCTTTCCATCCTCCCCGCCGGTCCTGACTCTTCGGCCAAAATCCCATGCTCCGGGCAGTAGCGTTTGAGGATTTCAATCACCGTTGCTTCCGATGCCTGATCCGCTTCCGTGAGGAGATCCCCCGGTCGGCCCTTTTCCTGAATGGACGCTAATTGGCCATAGTAAGTTTGGAGGCGTTCACCTGCCGCGAGGGCTGCTTCCGTCGCGATCACTAGAAATTCCTGCATGGGACCTGTTAACTGTCTACAAAAGTTTAATCCCCATTACCCTGAATCACTTGCTTCAAGGTTGTCAACGCTTCCAGCCCAATCATCCCCCGGCGTTGGCCCTTCTGGCTCGACATGCCCAAGGCAATATCACGGGCACGTTTCGGGTTGCGGGTAAACTGGGGCGAGGCATTGATATAGACTGCGGCACTAGTCACCCCGATCGCGAACTGACGGCTCTCGCGGTAGGACTCAGTAATCAAACAATCGGCATGGCCGCTACTGTAGTGATTAATCCAGGTGATCGCGGTCGCCAAACTATCGACCCACTTAAAAATCACCACCTTATCCAACGCTGACTGGCCCCACTCCTCCGGAGCCGTGGGTTCCAACTCCGGAAATTCCGCCACTAGGGCCTCATCCCCCTTGAGTCGAAACCCCTGTTCCCGCAAATGGCTCCAAAGGGTCGTCAGGGCAGCGGGATTTTGCTTCGTGTGGACGAGGACCTTTTCGATCGCATTCACCGCATCCGGCTCCCGGCGATGGCTTTCCACAATCACCCGTCGCACCATCTCTAAATTGCCCGATGCCGACCAGTAGAGATAACAATTGCCGATCGCCGTGCGTAGGACAGGAGCTGTCGCTTGCCGCACCACCTGTTGGACTAAACTGGGGCGTCCGTAGGGAATGACGAGATTAATCCACGCATCCTGGGTCACTAGGTCTCGAATCAAGTTCCCCTGTTCACTGGCCAGGTGGGTGACGCAACTGGTGGGTAAACCTACTTCTTCCAGGGCCGCCTGTAAGGCCGCCGCGATCGCCTGGTTGGAGTGGCTGGCCTCATTCCCCCCCTTCAGCACCAGACTATTACCTGTGCGCAGGCACAACCCCGCTGCGATCGCTGCCAATTCGGGTATGGCCTCATAGACGAGGGCAATCACACCGAGGGGCATATGTTGGGCATAGGATTGGCAATTTTCCACGGGATATTTGGTGGAAATCACCTGCTGAATCGGGTCTGACAGATCACTCAGCTTTTGTAAAACCTGGACGGCGGTTTGGATGCGCTCTGGCGTTAACTTCAGCCAATCGAGGATCAAGTCTGGCATCGCCATTTCGTGGCTGGTTTCCAAGTCGAGGGTATTGGCCTCTAAAATATCGTCCTGGCGTTCCCGCAGGGTTTGGGCCATTGCTCGCAAGGCACGACTGCGATCGCTCCCACTCACCTTCGCTAACTGGATAGCACTTTGGGCCGCAGCCTGCACCGCTGTGACAACCGTCGTCGCGGGATCAACACTCAAGTTAGAGGAATGATCAGTCATGCATTTACCGCCGATAGGCTAACCACTGCATCAGCGGGATCAAGAGGATCAGCAGGAGTGGGATCATCACCAGCAACAGATTCATCTCCGGACGAGCGATCAGGACCAAGAGCAACCACACAAGCGGCAACATGAGAATTGTCATCGCCAGTGGGAGATAACTGTCCTGTAACCCAGAATGTGCCCGGTGCCATTGGTGCCCAGTCCAACGCCAAGCCTGCTTATAGGGGTAGTGGGTCGAGAGTTGCTCGATCACATACCCGCCCTCCTCCACGACGAAAATCTGCTGGCAGCGATCGCAACCTAGGGCCTCCGTGAGGGCGATCGGCAACAGCCGCCCCCGCCGCCGACAGGGACAAGGATAATCCGTATTCAAATCAATTTTTTGTGACTTTTGCACGGGTGACAGATCAGGCAACAATAAGGTTAAGAAAAGTTGACATAGCGGTCAGCCATACACCGATTCCAACCGGAGAGGTAGAGTCGGGATGGGCTACGAAGTAGACTGCGATCCAGACCCCAAACGACGCACCCCAATTCCCCCTCCTACTTAGAAAGTAAACACTGACTGCGCGTGTGATTGCTTAAACGACAACAAAATCCAACAAAATCTTTTAAACAATCGCAACAATTACACGCAACAATTACACCCTCCCTCCCCCATTATCCTCCGCAGTTGGGACATTTCTGACCCTAGCTGACCCTGGGAGGGCATAGGTGACTGGCTTGGCAGCGCATATTCCCATTATGGACACGCTTGCTGGGGAGCGGCTAGAGCCTGACTGGGCAATCGTCAACCCTTACGGATTCGGGAATTGCAACTGCCACAACGGGACATTTTCTAATCCTTGGAGGGGGACAAAGGTCAACCCGGATTCCTGTTGAAATTGCTGGATAGAAACCGGTGGGGCGGCATAGATAAAATACTCACTAAATCCAGCGGGGAGTAATGGGGGGGCCACCTGACTGTTAAAGACCTGGATAACTATCTCTGGGCGCAGGGCATGGGCAAGAGATAGCAGCCACAGGTCCCGTTCACTGCTGACCAGGGGATTCTCGGTTTGATTGATGATCTGGGCTGCGTAGGGGATATAGTTGCCCTGTTTGGCCCAGGTGGTGTCGGCCAGCACGTTGGTGGCACTGGCCAGGGTACTCAAGAGCAGTAGCCCCACGATCGCCCCCCACCAGAGCGATTTACGCGATCCAGCCCCCCCCTGAAGGGGACTCACCAGCCCATAAGCCACTACCAGGGGAATCGCAACCGTGCCCGCCAGAACATACCGCGTGGCGATCGATCGCTGCCCGCCCAGCAGCAAATCTGGCAAAATCACGCCAGCGGCTAGGGGCAGGATTAACAGCACCGGGAATAACCCGATCCGGCGCGGGGTTGTGGACCACAGGCTGTAAAAGCATAAGGTGATCAACGCCACAGTGATCAAAACTACCCACAGGAAGGGAAACGGTTGGGTCACGCTGAAGGGATAATTGATCTCAAAATCCAGCAGCGATCGGGTCAGATGCAACGCCCAGTTCAACCCCAGTTCCAGGATGCCGTGGGCTGGATTCTGGGTTTGCCATGCGGCGATCTGGGCACCCCGTTGACCATTCTGGAGCAGGGCCACCAGCCAGGGAGAAAACCCCACCAGCGCGGCTCCCAGGGCCAACAGACACGATCGCAGCGCCCCCCGTACCTGGTCCCGCAACCATCCCACGTAAATCGCCTGTCCGACAGCAATCAAAAGGGCAAAGGGATAGGTATAAAACGCCAGCAGGGTTGCGACGCTAAAGGCGATCCAGGCTGAACGCTGGCGAAGTCGCAGGGCGCGTAACAGGGTCCAACTTGCCAGCAGGGTCATGAACACCCAGAGGCTATAGGGTCGCGCTTCCTGGGCATAGATCACCTGCACGGGGGAAACAGCCAGCAGGGCTAGGGCGATTACCCCCACCTGCTGTTCCCGGCGTGTCTCTCCCGGCAAGCCACGATAGAGTTCCTGGGCCAATACATACATCAGCGGCAAGCTGAGGACACTGGTCACGGCGGAAAAACTGCGCAGTACCCAGGTTGAGGGGCCAAAGAGGATCATCCAGAACCGAGCCAGGACAAAGTACAACGGTGAGTGGTTCGGTTCTTGGACGGCAAGACCCCGGATCGTATCGATAACGGTTTTCTCACTACCGGGGGTTTGAAAGACCTGAAGATCTTGGGCGGTAAAGAAGGGATGCTGTTGCCAGAACTGACTGAGATCGGCTTCGGTATAGCCGGAAATCCGCAACGCCGTGAACACCTCGTCCACCCAAAACACCTTGCCATCCAGGTTGGCAAAGCGTAGCAGAGTCCCCAGGAGGCCCATGCCGATCGCGATCGCCAGCAAGGGGCCTCCCCAACGGCTCAATGGCCCGCGATCGCTCATGAGGGCACAGCCAACCCTGCGGCGGGTTTAAGCCTTAAGAAACTGGGCAATTTTCTCCGCCGCTGCCGTTAGGATGTGGGGATTATGGACTAGGGCAAAGCGGACATAGCCTTCGCCCGACTTACCAAAGCCTGCCCCCGGCGCGACGGCCACCCCGGTTGCTTCTACCAATTGCTTACAGAACTGCATGGAATCCTGATCCCAGGGGGTCGGGAGTTTGGCCCAAATGTACATGGTGGCATCGGGCACCGGCACGTCCCAACCCAGGCGGTGCAGGGTTTGTACAAAGGCATCCCGCCGCTCCCGGAAAACATTGACCGATCGCGCCACGTTGTCCTGGGGTCCCGTGAGGGCCGTAATCGCGCCGTTTAAGATACCCCGATACTGGTTAAAGTCGATCGCGGCTTTGACCTGCCGGAGTGCTCGGATCAGGTCCGCATTGCCGACAGCATAGCCGATGCGGAAGCCCCCCATGTTGTAGGACTTAGACATTGTAAAAAATTCGATCGACACGGTCTTATCGGGATCAGCCTGGAGAATCGACGGCGGCTTGGTTTCGCCAAACACCATATCAGCGTAGGGAAAGTCATGCACTAACACGAGATTATGTTGCTGGCAAAAGGCTACAGCTTCCTGGAAGAAGCTCAGGGGGGCGATCGCCGTCGTGGGGTTGTGGGGATAGCTCAGCACCATCATGCGGGCCTGCTGCAACACCGCCTGGGGGACATCCGCCAGGATCGGGAGAAAGCCATTTTCTGCCAGGATCGGCATTGGATAAATCTGGCCACTCGCTAGGTAAACCCCCCCCGCATGGGACGGATAGCCCGGATCAAGAAGCAGGGCAAAATCCCCTGGATTCAGCACCGCTAGCGGCAGATGGGCCGTGCCCTCCTGGGAACCCACCAGGGGCAACACTTCAGTTTCGGGATCGAGGGGAACGCCATAGCGTTGGGTATGCCATTGGGCCACCGCTTCGCGAAAGGGTCGGGTACCGTGGAACAACAGATAGCCGTGGGTGGTGGGATCAGCGAGGGACTGGCTAATCACATCCAAAATGGGCTGCTCGACGGGAAGATCAGAAGACCCTAGGGACAGGTCAATAATTTCCTGGCCTGCCGCCCTAGCTCTGGCTTTTGCCTGATCCATGTCGGCAAACACATTGGATTGAAGGGGCCGAAGACGGGTGGCGAATTGCATAGACCGACTGATATTAATATTAAATAGTGTGAAGGAGGTGCATGGCTGAATGCTCACCTAGCCTAACAGAGTTGTGGCCCCGCTTAGCCGGTTCATCCCAAAGCCTAATGCTTTCTTATTAATTCTCGCTAGATTAATTTCGATCGGGTTGTCGCTAAGGCTAGTGCCGGACCAAAACACCTGCTTCTTGCTGGATCGGCACAACGTCCAGGGTGTCCAGTTGGCACAATAGGCTAAATCCGCATCGCCATTGAGGCGTAACAGCCGTTGACCATGACTAGCATGGCGGAAGAGTTCTAATAGGCGGGACTGCCATTGCTGGAAGAGGGCGATCGCGCCGATTACCTCATCATTACCAATCGCCTCCGGTGGCAGTTGCCCCCCCCACTGTTCATCGCAGAGCAACTGAAGGACCGCCCCTGCACAGGCCGTATCCTCCAGGGAGAAGCTCCCCTCCCAACCGGAACCAATAATCCAGATCGTTTCAGGTTGCTGCTGACAAAGATAGGCAACCACAGCCTTGCGGTTGACCAGGGTAGCGGTAATCACGATCGGGGCTGCTGCCACCCGTTGGAGGGCACGGGTGCCATTGGTCGTGCTGATAAACAAGCGCCGTCCCTGCACCACGTCGGGCGTACAGTCGAGGGGAGAATTGCCTAGATCGCAGCTATCGACTTTGGCTCCCCCGCGTTCCCCAGCCCGGAGGCGTTTCTCGACTGGCCAGCGATCGCTCACCGCCATCAAGGTGTCTAGATCACTAAACGCTTGCACGGCTTCAGCCCCTGCCGCTAAGGCTGCGGCGATCGTGGTGGTGGCCCGCAGGACATCTACGACGATCGCGCAGTCAGGTACCGCATCAGTAGGGGTGAGTTCCGGGGTGTGATACACAAAAAGTTTCACAGGTTATTAGGAGGGGATTTGGATAGGGGGCGAACTGATTTTACCAACCAGGGAGCCAAAGCCGTAAATAACGCCCCATCGGCGATAGGGGAAGTCCTAAATACAGCGGCAACCAAAAGAGAAAGCCCAATATAATTCCCAGCAATATTCCTATTGCTAGCAGACGCAGGAAGGGTTGACGGGATTGACCGGGACGCACGGGTTTGCTCTGAAGCCAGCGATCGAGGACAAAGGCGAGGGCCAAAAAGCCAAAGAGTGCGGCCCCCATGTGGTGATAGACAAAGGTACATCGGCTGACTTTGGCCCACGGTAACCAATTCGCGGCGTAGTTGAGGACAAAATAGAGAGCTAGCCAATTAAAACTCACGATCGTACGCACTCCCCTAGCGTTGGGTCGCGTGGGGGGAAAATCGGGAACGGTCGGCGTCAGGGTGAGGCCAGGGCGTGCCCATTTCGGCAGGAGATTGTGCCAAACGGGATGGGCGATGGCCCGAACGCCGAGCCATTGGCCCAGGTGACGCAGGAGGTAGACACTGAGTAGCCCGATCGCCACCGCTGAAGTCCACCAAAGAATTGGATTCCCGATCGCATGGACATCGTAGACCACTTGGGCTGTCCCCGCCGGCAGGGGCGGGCCGTAGACCGGCAATTGATCGGTTGCCTGGGGGACGGCTTCAAAAAAATAGACCATTGGCCGCAGTAGCAAGGGCCAAGTCCACCAGGCCGAACAGTAGGGATGGACCTGGGGCGTATTCCCCCCCACCCGCTGGTGATAACTCAGGATTTCCTGCTGCAAGCGCCAGAAACCCATGTCGGGGTTCAGGTGCAAGTGGGGTAGCCAGATTAGGCCATAGACCAACATCGGCACGATCGCCAGACACAGCCCCATCCCCCCTATCGGTAAATAACTGGGGGTTTGTAAATTCAGCCGACGGATCGGCGATGCGTCGGCGATCGCCTCACGCTGGCTAGAGGGGATTGGCTTTACGGACGGTCGCTCTGGGTTGAGCCACCGGACGATCCAAGCCAGTCCCCACAGCAACCAGGCCCCTAGGAGAAAACCCAGGCCATTCCACTTAATCGCAAAGGAGGCGGCAAAGCTAATCCCCGCCAAGAGCAGCCAGAGAGCCGCTCGCCAGGAATATGGCTGCTTGGTGGCCGCCACACTGTTAATTGCGACGAGGAAGGCATATTGGCCCCCTAGACCAAACAGGACCAGGTACACATTCACTAGGGCATAGCGGGATTCCACCAGGAAGAGGCCATCCATTGCCACGAGGAAGGCAGCCAGGAGGGCCATGCGGCGACGATCGCTCAATTGGTAAACCACTCCCGCACTCAGGAGGGGAATCAGGGAACCCGTTACGGCATTGAGCCAGCGGTAGCTCCAGGTAGACAGCCAGGACCCGGCTAAATCGTTGTAGGGGAAAGCCCCTGGCATTTTTTCCCCTAACCAGATGCCGATCGCGATGAGGTATTTGGCAAAGGGGGGATGCCCATCAAAAAAAGGGGTTTGGGTGAGGTAATTATTGGCAAACTTGACGTAATAAACCTCATCAAAGACAAAGGTATTAAAGCGGCTGAGGCCCCAAAACCGTAGGGCCAGGGCAAAGAGCCAAATGGCCACTAACCCCCAACAAAAGGTTGTCATCGTCAGATCCGGGCAACGGCGATGACTGCGCGATGCCGGAGGCGTATCGTGACTCATGCCTGGGGATTCAGATTCAAGATAGGGCGGCGGGAGGCGTCCGAGGCCGACGCGGGGCAGGTAAGTCTAGGGGTGTTCCCAGGGCCAAGTCAGACCGAGCCGGGGCAAGGCTTTGCAAGGTTTCCAGGGCGGCTTCTCGAACCAGGCTTTCCGGTTCCTGGGTTAATAGGAGTTGCAGGCAATCCCGAACTTCGCGCTGTTGGGAAGCTTCCAGATGGGGTAACTGCCGTCCTAATCGACGCACGGTAATTAGCCGTTGCAGAGGATCAGCCTGGGTGAGGGCCACTAAATCCTGGTCCAGCGAGGCCGCGATCGGGGCTTCCGGACGTAACCCGATGTGCCAGACCACCAGCCCACAGGTCAGTAAGATGACCAGCCCTTGCAAAATCAGACTAGCTGCTGTCCAAGGACGATCAGCTTCGGCCCAGACGGCGATCGCCAGAAAGGTACTCAGGGTCGCTACGCTCCCGCCGCCCACCGCCAACAATAACCGGCGATTAATCCCCCGTAGAAAGCGTTTAAGCGTATGCCAATGGGTTTGCCACTGCCGACTTTGGGCCATATAGAGGGCCAACATGGTTCCAACGCCCACACTGGTTGACAGGGACAATTGCCAGTTCCAGAGCATCATCCCCACCGCCAGGGTGCCCCCTAATACCCACCGTCCCGTGGGAGATGCTGCCCCGGTGATGCCCCGGCAAGCTTGTCGTACTATCAGGTTCAGCCAGATCCGATGGGCGGAGCGACGGGTTACACGTCCTGGACGATGGGGCGATCGGCGTTGGGCGGACTGGAGAAAGTCAGCCACAATCCGGGAGGGTCGATAGGGAGGAGAAGCGTGGGCCACAGGAGGTTAAGCCGCAGGTGAGACAGTTTGATTCTTAGCTTATTAGATTAGCAGCAAGATTACCCCAGGGATATAAGAACTATTAAGTCTTGCGTGGCGGCGTCAATTCGCTTTTCCAGCGCTGCCTATCCCGCCAACGGGGGCAGCATTGCCCAGCGAGAACTGTTACAATGAAAGACCTGGGAATGACAGCCCTGGGAGAGGTGGCAGAGTGGTCGATCGCGCTCGACTTGAAATCGAGTTTGGAGCAATCCAACGTGGGTTCGAATCCCACCCTCTCCGTTTCCAAGGAATTATGTGGCTATGACTATTCTTCGTCCGGGTCCCTGGTGGGGCCGATGGATTGTCCTGATATTGCTGTGTGGTCTACTGGGGGCCTGTGGCTTATCCCAGGTGAAGGCCGCCGATCGGCTCTTTCTGGATCTGGATCTCACCTTCCTGGATGCCACCGAACTGCCAGCCCAACGGTTTGAGGAGACGCCCGTCGGGGGGCTATCGGCGATCGCCTACGATCGCCAGCGCGATCGCTACTATGCCCTCTCGGACGATCGCAGTGACCAGGCCCCGGCCCGGTTCTATACGCTTCGGATTGATCTGGATACGGCTCAGCCGGATGCCCCTAAATGGGGTGCTGTTACGGTTGAAGCGGTCACACCCCTACAGAACGAGCTGGGTGAACCCTATGCCCCTGGAACCATTGATTCGGAAGGGATTGCCCTGACGCCGCAAGGCACAGTCTGGATTAGCAGCGAAGGGGTGAGCCGGGATGGGATTGATCCATTCATCAGCGAATTTGAGCTAGAAACCGGGCACTGGCGGCGAAGTTTACCGATTCCCCAACGCTTTCGTCCCCACACTGAGGGGGAGCAGTCCCTGGGTATCCGCGATAACCTGGGGTTTGAACCTTTAACCGTCAGCCCGATCGGTACCGTGGCCAGCCAGGGTGAACCTTTGCGCCTCTTTACCGCCAGCGAAGCCGCCCTGAGTCAGGACTGGGACCCCAACCCGCCCAAAGACCCGGATGCCCCCCCCAGGGGCGATCGCAGCCGGTTCCTGCACTACTACATCGGTGAAGGTCCCCCGTTGCTGATTGCGGAGCATCTCTATCCCCTCGATCCTCCCCCTCCTCTAGCCCTTGCCCACGGGTTGGTGGAACTCTTGGCCCTGGATCAAGGGGGACACTTCTTGGCCCTAGAGCGAAGTTTTGGCGGTTTGGGATTTGGGGCGAAACTCTTTCAAATTGCCCTGGGGGGAGCCAGTGATACGACGACGATCGCCAGTCTCAAAGATCCCTTGCCCAAACTCACGCCCATCCGCAAAGAACTCCTCCTGGACCTGAGCGATCTAGATCTGCTGCTGGATAACCTGGAGGGCATGACCTTCGGGCCAAAGCTCCCCAACGGCAATCAAAGCCTCATCCTAGTAAGCGATAACAACTTTAGCGATAGCCAGACCACCCAGCTTCTCCTGTTTGAGCTACGGATACGCTGAGGACCTTAGTGTCTCTTGGTGCGCTTTGTGCCTTAGTGGTTAATTTCACCACAGAAGGCACAGCGCGGGAGGCAATTTGCCCCCCTGCCCTCATCCATCACAACGTCAACGATTGCGGTTGAGTTTCAATCAGCTTGGCCAAATCCTGGAGGAAGGCCGCCGCATGGGCACCGTAGATAATGCGGTGATCACAGGTAATATTGACCTGCATTTGCCGTTTGACCCCCAACATCCCATCGGGAGTCGCTACCACCTGCGGACGGGAAGCCCCGATCGCCAGAATCGCCCCTTGACCATTGGGCAGAATTGCATCAAAGCGATCGACCCCAAACATCCCCAGGTTAGTGACCGTGAAGCCACCCGTGGAGTACTCCTCCGGTTTCAGTTGTTTGGTTCGG
>CAZHXN010000041.1:0-25006 GCA_964536415.1 uncultured bacterium | reverse complement strand
CTTCCACACACGGGAGAGGGAGTAGAGATCAAGCTTGTCCGCCGATCGCAGCACCGGGGTAATCAGCCCACCATCCTCCATCGCCACCGCCATCGCGATATTGATCTCATTGCGGTACTGAATGCCCTGCTCCGTGTAGTAGGCATAGAGGAGGGGATGCTTTTGTAGGGTAACGGCTACAGCCTTTGCCAACAGGGCACTCATGGTGACGCCCTTCGACTTCACCTGCTTGTAAAGATGATCCAACGCATCGGTGGTAATCGTATAACCCACGTGGAAGGTTGGCACCTGCAAGCTGGTGAGCATATTACGCACCACTGCATTTTGTAGGGTATTGAGGGGGACCAGGGACCCAGGTGAAACGGGGGCCGGTGCGGGGATAGGAGGTAGCGGAGGAGCCGCAACGGGAGCCACAACGGGAGCCACAACCGCTGCCACTGTTGGAGTTGGGGTTCGGCCCGCCGCCGCTTCCACATCCTGGGCCACGACCCGACCGTGGGGACCACTGCCCTGGAGGGTGCTGAGATCCAGGTTTAATTCCTTCGCCAACTTGCGGGCACGGGGAGAAGCGGTCACCCGACCTGAGCGATTACCGCCACCACTGCCATTTGAGGAAACCGGAGCGGCTGCAGTTGCCACTGGAGTTGGGGCTGGGGGCGGAGAAGCGGCTGGAGCGGCTGGGCTGGAACCACTGGGAGCCTTTTGCTTGGCTTGTTCAATTTCGGCCTGGGTTTCCGCCACGAGGGCGATCGCGGCCCCCACCGGAGCCGACTCACCCGCCGCGACCAGAATCGTTGCTAGGTAACCCTCATAGAAGGATTCCACATCCATGTCGGCCTTATCGGACTCGACGACGACGACGGTTTCCCCCTTAGTGACCTTATCACCGGGTGATTTTACCCAGCTAACAATTTTGCCTTCAGTCATGGTGGAACTGAGGGCAGGCATAAATACTTCGTGAATCATACGCTTCCCCTAAACGTTGCCGCGAATATCCTCGACGACTCCATCGCGCAGCAGGATTTCCACCTGCATCTTCTGGATCAGGTTATCACCCTTCTCAACCCGGAAAAAGCTATCAATTTGACCCTGGTTGACTTCCTGCTCTAGTTCCAGCATTTGGACCTGTTGCAACTGCTGAAGAATTTGGTTCTTTTGTTCGAGCAGTTCGCTCTTTTTCTGGTTGACCTGGATCTGAATATTGTCCACCTGTTGCATCACCTTGGGGCTGGTGGGCTGCATACTTTGTTTTTGCACCTCAACCACCATCCGCTGCCCCTGCATCTCTAGCTGTTGCAGTTGGTCATCGATCTGGTTGATTTGGCTCTGGAGTTGTTGTTGGGCTTCCTCCTTCCAACGCGGGGTCACGACCGCCTTGATGACGACCGGGCGTTTGAGGAGTAGTTGTGCGTTAGAAACGTCCATAGCTTAATCTTTTCTGGGCTTTGCATGGGTAAGGGTCACGAAGTGATGCTACCGGTCGCTTACGACTGGGATATCCTGATCGCCCGCCATTGGGTAACACCAGATACGGGTTCCAGGTGGACACAGCCGTCAGGATTGAAACATCCCGTCAATCATAACGCGGTACCGTTCCATTACAACCGGACGCCGAATTTTTAGGGTTTGGGTCATCATGCCGTTTTCGATCGTGAATGGCTCCAGAATCAGCCGAAAGGGACCGATGCGATCGTCGGCCCGATAACCAGGACGATCCTGCACGCGTGCGACCAATTCCCGCCGGAAGAGATCCTGGATCGGTTTGCTGTCGAGGGTGACCCCTTCGGTCCCTGTCGTCGACGCAACTCCTGGCTCGGTATCGGGCAAGTGCAGCGTGAGATTTTGACTCGTGGCCCATTGGCTGAGGGCATCCAGGTTCGGCACAATCAGGGCACCCAGGCTGCGCTGATCTTGTCCCACTAACATCATTTGATCGATGTAGGGACTGCGGGTACAGGCGTCTTCGATCGGCTGGGGTTCAATATTTTCGCCATTGAGAAGGACGATCGTGTCCTTGGCCCGCCCCGTGAGGACAATATCATTCTGGGCGGTGACCCAACCCAGATCGCCTGTGTCAAACCAGCCGTCAGGATCAATGGCTTTGGCTGTCGCTGTGGGGTTGTTGTAATACCCCTGCATAATCTGAGGACCTCTGGCCAGGACTAACCCTTGCTGTCCCGGCATGAGGGGCCGATGGTTTTCGGGATCGACGATTTTGATTTCGGTCCCTGGTAAGGGCGTTCCCGATGAACCGCGTAGGTTGCGCTCCAGTCGCCGCACGGTCAGCACTGGAGCCGTTTCCGTCAGGCCATAACCCACCAAAATCGTGATCCCCGCCATTTCAAAAAACAAATCAATATGGGGTGGGAGGGAGCCACCGCCACTGATCACTGCCCGCAGTTCGCCCCCTAATCCGGCGCGAATTTGTCGAAACACCAGGCGATCGGCGAGGACATGGAGGGGCCACCAGAGGAGCGATCGTAGTTTAGCTAACTGCCGTTGACCAGCGGGCAGCGGCGTTGGGGTGAGGGTTAAACCCTGGGCAATCCGGCGGGCTTCGATGTGGCGTTGGCTGCCGGTGAGCAGGGTCTGGATCAATGTCTGTTTGCTGGTGGGTTGTTCCCGAAACTGGCGCTGAATCCCTTCATAGATCGAATCCCAGAGGCGGGGCACGGCCACCATATAGTTAGGACTGCGGCTGCGGATGTCTTGCTTAACGTGGCGCAGGTTGGTGTAAATCTGGGTGCAGCCCTGGGAGAGGAGAAAATACTCGACGGTGCGCTCGTAGGCGTGCCAGGAGGGCAAAATGCTAAGGACGCGATCGCCCGGTTGGGGTTGAATCACGACGCCAAAGAGGTTCACTTGGTGGAGTAAATTGCGGTGGCTGAGCATCACCCCCTTGGGCTTGCCGGTGGTGCCGGAGGTGTAGATCAGGGTGGCCAATTGCTCTGGATCGCGGGGAACGGGTTGCAACTCCGTGGTTTGCCCCTGGGCCAGTAGTTGGGGAAAGTTCACCACCGGACAGTCCCCTAGGGAAGCCGATGGGGGATCTTCATCGGACAGCAGGACAATAAATTGAATCGGCAGGTCGTTCAGACGCTCTTCTAAGCGGGTCAGCAAGGCCCGGTGTTCCACAATCAGCGCCGTGGCCCCACTGTCGGCCAGCATATAGATTAATTCTTCCCGTTCAGTCTGGGAGCTACGGACGACGTTGACTGCCCCCGCTGTCATACACCCCTGATCGGCAATGAACCAACGGGGACTGTTGTCGGCATAGAACCCAATGCGATCGCCCGCCTTCAGCCCCAGGGTTTGCAGGCCGATCGCAAACTGCCGGATCCGCTCGGCCAATTCGGCATAGGTGAGGCTGACCGCAGGCTGGGCGTGGGGGTCTTGCAGGGCGATGACCTGGCCAAATCTCTGGGCGGCGATCGGCCAGATTTCGGGAATGGATTGAATGGCCGAGTAATCGACGACTTGCCGCAGGTAGGCCCGTTCCAAGGCAGACAGGGGCAGATCGGCGGGGAGATAGGCTGGCATGGCGGATCTTGCTTTCGCTAGAGGGCTGTTACGTTCAGTATCCATAACTCTGGGGCGGATGTAACGTTCACAGAGACAGTTTCCCAATTGGGTGCGATCGCAGCTTAGGAGGTCCTGGCATATTTCGCACGTTTATGTTCATACATTTTCTGATCGGCGCGAATGAGAAGTCCTTCGAGGGATACTGCCGCATCTGGAGGACAGTGCTCAACCCCAAAACTCATGGAGTTGAATATGGAGTTGATTCTTGACCCGAACTAAGACCTCTAGTTCTTGAAATGGCTTGGTAATATAATCCTGTCCCCCTACCTCAAAGGCCCTGACTTTTTCACTCACCTGATCAGCGGACGGTATAACCCTGCTCTTCTAAAATACGAGTGAGTAAGCGTAGGTTGTCGGGCGTATCATCGACAATTAAGATCCCACAGGCTGTAATTGGTTGCGACAGTAGCGTCATATTTATCCCCCCTACGGCTGAGTTAGGGTAGCAAGCACTTCAAATTGAAAATTATCAATCAAGGCGGTTATGGCTGTGATGAGGAATTATTCTTCTGGGGGAATTTGAGCTACTAATTTCAGCAGTTTAGTATCATCAAGATCTAGGGCTGCCTCGTGAACCTGAATCAGCCAGTCAGTGGGCATTGCCTGAAAACTTTCAGCCGTTAGGACGTTGGATGTTGTTAATTCTTCACTGAGGGATGGAGCCATTGTTTGATAGTGGTAAGTGATCTCTAAATACTATGCGATCGCGTCAAAAATCTGGGTTTCCGTGAATGGCTTCACAATGTAGTTGTTACATCCTGCCTCTATACTAAGTTGGCGCTCGCCTTCAAAGGCATGGGCAGTCAGGGCAATAAGGGGGTAGGGGGAAGGTGTTCTGCGGCCTCTTGGGCACGAATTTCTCTAGTGGCTTCATACCCATTGCATTCCGACATTTCGATGTCCATAAAAATCAGGTGAGGTTGCCAGGTTTGCCACCGTTCGATCGCGGCAGTACCCTTGTCAACGGCCTTAACCTCAAATCCAACTGCTTCCAGCAGGGTCAGCAATAACTGGCGATTTTCAGGAATATCATCCACGATCAGCACACGATAAGCGGGGCATTCAGGGGCGAGGCCAACGACAAGGCGGTTAGCTTCAGACTGGATAATATCCTTGGGATCGGCTAGATGGACCAGGACCTGACAGGTAAAGACTGACCCCTCTCCTAATGTGCTTTTAACTGTCAGATCTCCACCCATGAGACGAGCAAACTGGCGGCTAATTGCTAACCCTAAGCCTGTTCCTTGGGCGTGGCGACCCTGATCAGTCTGAACAAACGCGTCAAAAATTGACTCCAGGTCAGTTGACGTTATCCCTAAACCTGTATCTTCCACTTCAAAGTATAGGTTACAAGCTGACAACAGGTCTCCCTCTGGGTGTCCACTGTCCTCCGTGTCCGATTGGGAAATTGAACGAACCTTTACTGGGGCAGGCACTCGATCTAATCGTGTGCGCAAAGTATCCGTAACACACGTCTAAGCCCACCACGGTTGTTGCAGGAAGCGGGTCAGATTGGGTTGATGTCGATGTGTCCATGATGGGGCCTAAGCATAACAGCAATGATGTAAAAAGCGTGTGACGGGGACGGTGGCTATCGCTATGGCAGCTATTGAACGCGGGGATGTCAATATGGCTATCCCCCGGTCAGGTTATGATCGAGTGATAGCCAGAGTCGATAAACTTTATTGTGATGGATGTCGTGATTTGTGCGCGTGTCTACCTTTCTTCCCCCTCTCCAGTCCTCCTCTCTAGAGACTTCTGAGTCGCGCATTACGCTCTCGGTAGCAATAGACCCGTCGGGTCAGCGGCTCGATCGCTGGTTAACGGCACAGTTAACCGCCCAATTCCCGGAACTTTCCCGATCGCGTATCCAGAAATTGATTGAGCAGGGACAGGTTCAGCGCAATGGCTGCGTCTGTACCCGCAAGCAGGAACCGGTTCAGGCGGGCGATCGCCTCGTCGTCACACTGCCACCCGCTGTCCCCACGGATCTGCAACCGGAGGCCATGCCCCTGGATATTCTCTACGAAGATGATTACTTACTGGTCCTCAATAAACCGGCGGGTCTGGTGGTGCATCCGGCACCCGGCCATGCCACCGGGACCCTGGTACACGGGTTACTGGCCCACTGCGATCGGCTTCCGGAAATTGGCGGTGCGCAACGTCCCGGCATTGTCCACCGTTTGGATAAGGACACCAGCGGTGCCATCGTCATTGCCAAAACCGATCTGGCCCACCACCACCTGCAACAGCAGCTACAGGCCAAGACGGCCTATCGGCTCTATGTCGCGGTGGTCCACGGTGCTCCCAGCCAAACCGAAGGAACCATTGACCTCCCGATCGGACGTCATCCCGTCGATCGCAAGCGCATGGCTGCCCTCCCCGGCGACCCCCGGGCACGGGCAGCGGTAACCCACTGGCAAGTGCTGGAGCGGCTAGGGAACTACACCCTGATGCAATTTCGCTTAGAAACGGGTCGTACCCACCAGATCCGGGTTCACAGTCGTGTGATCGGCCATCCCATCGTCGGCGATCCCGTCTATAGCTCAGGCCACTCCCCGCGATCGCTGGGGGTCAACCTACTAGGACAGGCCCTCCATGCCTGGCAACTCCGTTTTCAGCATCCGGTCACTGGCGAACTGATTGCGGTGACGGCTCCCTGGCCCCCCGTCCTTGAAACCTTGCTCACCGTGTTGCGCCAGCGGTGTTCCTAATCGAGCACTGGCTAGTCCGTAAATTTAACCCTGAGACAGATGTCAAGCGCACAGGAGCCGAAAACAATGAAAGGGTAAGTGCTGTGTCCAACCTGGTCAACTCCAGATTATCTATGAATACACGCTACCCCGAAACAATGGATTCCCCCCCCGATACCCTGCTATTTAGCACCATCGAATGGGATGCCCAAGCGCGATCGCAAGCGGCTGATATGCTCGCCTTAATTGCTCAGATTGATGCGGCCCAGTCTGCGGTTGTGGTTATCCTCAAACACGCCCATTGCCTGAGTGAACCAGCCGCCTACAGCCTGTGCCAATACCTCCTCACGCAAAACCCCAACTACATTTCGCTCGTGTTCACTGCTAGTGAAATCTCCCAGATCTCGCCCCTCCTCCGGCGCTACGGCAAGTGTTTCTAAGATTGGGTAAACCTAAGTCAATTGGGTAAATTCGGATAGGCTTTGGTTTCACACTGTTTTCTACAGCTGCATCTACTAATTTTCTTATCAATTTTTCTTGCCAATTGTTCATCTGAGCTATTTCAGGCTGTCTACAGCTTTTCCCAAGTCTCTGAAGGACAGAAGCACCTGATGAACAATTGGCTCAAGCCAATTGCCTGCCCCTCACTGATAGGTTGGGTCCAAGGCAGTACGCCTCAAGCAAGTGAGCAGATGGGGTCTTGCAAGCTCGACACCACCCGACAGTCCATCAGTTTAAGCATGACAGTTTGGCAGTTTAGGCCGCGATTTCGATGGCGGGAAGGGGTCACCCGACAGTCCATCAGTTTAAGCATGACAGTTTGAGCATGGCAGTCTACTGACAGATGGCTGCCTTAGTAATAGCCATGCTCTTGGAGAAAGGCATCGGTAATAGCGGGTTGCGGTAGGGCGTGTTCAGTGGGGTCAAGCGTTGTCGTTGCCGTTCTTGCGGCCACTGGCCCCCCTAGCGATAGAAACTTTTCAACATATTTGCCTAAGACATCGGCCTCCAAGTTGACCCGATCGCCCGGTTGCAGAAATCGCAGGGTGGTCTCCTGGTAGGTCTGGGGGATCACCGCCACCTGGAAATGGGTTCCCACCGCATCACACTCAGCCACGGTCAGGCTGATCCCATTCACCGCAATGCTACCCTTAGGGATGATGTAGCGAGCGACCACGGCTGGGGCCTCAATACTGATTGCCCAGGAACTCCCCGTGGGATGTGCCGATCGCAGGATGCCCACGCCATCAACATGGCCAGTCACGAAATGCCCCCCCAATTTGCTGCCCACCCGCAGGGCCGTCTCCAGGTTGACCGGAGCCATTTGCTCTCCCAGGGTCGTGCGCCGTAAGGTTTCCGGAGAGGCGGTTGCCCGAAAACCCGTTGGCAGGATCGCCACTACCGTCAGGCAGACCCCATCCACCGCCACACTATCCCCGATCGCCAAATCCCCCAGAATCGTCTCGCGACCTGCTGGCCAGCAGGTAATCTGTAACTGGTCACTACCGACCTGCTCCAGGTTGCCGATCGCTTGGACTAACCCTGTAAACATCGCAGTCTCCGTAATGGATTGTATAGTTTGTATTGTCTGTAACGATTCATGCTTTATTTGGGTTTGACCATAGCTAAAATCCTGGAGGAGTGGCGGCGAAGCAGAAGGCATCCTAATCGCGGCGGGGCAAGAACAAGGCATACTGGGAATCAAGTCTCTCAGGAGACCATTAGGGACAACCGCGATCGCCCCAGGGGCGTCAAGCAACTTGCCTCTTGTGAGGGTTGGCTATTCTCGCCTAGAGTCAGTACAATCCAAACATTCGCTCGGATGGCCTCCGGTTTTAGCGCTCTCTGATCTGTAACACGTTGGTATGGGTTCGGTGCTGTGGGGATTCGGCTCTATGGGGTTAATGCTCCGGGTTGGACGCCATGGGTCTAGCTCAAGCGACGTGGGTCGGGTTAACTGGCTGCTTGGGTCGGGTGCCTTGCGCTGGAGCCACAACTCCTGAGCAACGACTACCGAGACCTATCTCCATCGTTTAATGTTGAAGTAGGTGGAACGCGATGGCTAGGGTTCCCTGCTTCCCAAAAGGTTCTAGAGGCTAAATCCTATGATCGAGATGAAAATTGCTGGCATTGCCTTAGATGCGGTATCCCGTAGCCCCATCGTGATCCTGAGGGATGATGCCGATCGGCGGGCATTGCCTATTTACATCGGTCAGGACCAGGCACGATCGATTATTAGTGCGCTGGAGAACCAAGTGCCCCCCCGCCCCCTCACCCACGACCTACTGGTGAATCTCCTGGAAGCTTGGGAGATGACCCTGGAACGGGTCGTGATCCATTCTCTGCAAGACAATACCTTTTTTGCGGTGCTGACGGTGCGCCAGGGTGAGGTAAAAAAAGATATTGACGCCCGTCCCAGCGACGCGATCGCGATTGCCCTGCGCACGGGTAGCCCCATCTGGGTTTCAGAGGAGGTCATTCTCGATGCTTCCCTCCCCGTTGACCAGGAGGCTGACGAAGCCGAACAACAGGCATTCCGAGATTTCATCGCCAACCTGCGACCGGAGGACTTTAAGCAGTACGATCGGTCAAGTCACAGTGACTCCTAGGGAGGCAAACCCTAAATTGGGCAACCTAGGGGGTTAGGGACGACACCTCCATGAAGGGATGGGACCCCTTCACCCCTTGCAGACCTTTCGTCGTACTGTACCAGTCAGGAAAATTCAAAATTCAACATTTAGCCCCTGAGATGAGCTAGAAGAAGTCTATTTCACGCCCAATTAGAGATGCGGGGATGGCGGGGAGGAGGAGCAACCACGATGGCCCCCAGCCATTAACCAGCCAATCTGTTCACGGGTGGCCCGATCGGCGTCGAGGATGGCTGCGAACTCCCCGTTGTAGAGGACCGCAATCCGATCGCTCATCACCCGGATTTCCTCTAGCTCGGTGGAAATATAGAGAATGGCGGCTCCCTGTGCCCGTGCTTGGAGGAGTTGTTGCTGAACAAAGGCCGTGGCTCCAACATCGAGACCCCGTGTGGGCTGTAGGGCGATAATCACGGGAGGGTTGCCGGCCAGTTCGCGGGCAAGGACCACTTTTTGTTGGTTCCCGCCGGAGAGGTAACGGACGGGACTGTGGCCATCAGCCCCCCGAATGTCGTAGGTCACGATCGCGGTTTCGCCTTGGCTCTGGATGCGCTGCCGGTTGAGAAAGCCCCCTTGGCACAGGGGAGGATCACGAAAGGTCTTCAGAATCAGGTTTTGGGGAATCGACAGATCGAGCACTAACCCCTGGGTCCGTCGATCTTCAGGAATGTAAGCCAGCCGCCGGAGTTGGCGTCGTTGCTGGGGAGACCCGTGGGTGACATCACGACCCAGCAGGTGGATCTGGCCCTGGCTGGGCTGCCGTAGGCCCGCGATCGCGTCGGCTAATTCCCGCTGCCCGTTGCCATCAACCCCCGCAATACCCAAAATTTCTCCAGCCCGGAGGTCAAAAGAAACCCCTTTCACCCGCACACAGTGGCGATCGTCCCGTACAACCAGATTCTTAACCCGTAATGGGGGCGGCCCCTCAGCCTCAACTGTTTGCATGGGCAGGGCCGATCGTTGGGGGAGTTCCAGACTGCGCCCCACCATCCAGGCCGTGAGTTGGGCGGGGGTTGCCAAGCGCGTTGGCACCGTGGTGACCACGGCTCCCTGCCGCAACACCGTGATCGTATGGCACAGATCCATCACCTCCTCCAACTTATGGCTGATCAGGATTAGGGTGCGGCCTTGGGCGGCCAGTTCACGTAAGACCGGGAAGAAGGCAGCCACCTCTGGGGGCGACAGGACAGCGGTGGGTTCATCCAGGATCAACACTTGGGCACCCCGGTAGAGGGCCTTGAGGATTTCCACCCGCTGCTGGACACCCACGGGCAGATCGGCCACGCGAGCATGGGGATCAACCACTAGGCCGTAGGTCTGGGCTAGGTGGGCAATCTGGGCTGCCTGCTGGGAGCGCTGAAGCTGCCACGCTGGCTGGCCGAGGATAATATTTTCAGTCACGGTGAGCGTGGGGACGAGCATGAAGTGCTGGTGAATCATGCCAATGCCTGCGGCGATCGCCTGCTTGGGGGAGGTCAGATGGACGGGGCGATCGTCCAGGTAAATCTCACCCGCATCGGGTAGGTCGCGGCCAGAGAGGATATTCATCAGTGTCGTTTTGCCCGCGCCGTTTTCCCCCAACAGGCCGTGGATTGTGCCACTGGCGATCGTGAGTGTGATGCGATCGTTGGCAACAAGTTGGCCAAACCGCTTGGTAATCCCGCGCAGGGCAATACGGGTCATGACGTTGCCGTTTGCACGCAGTAGGTAGACTGGCCATCCGCCTGACAGGGCAGGAACTGAAGCTTCTGGGCCAAAATGTCAGCCTGGGCCTGGGTCACCTGGGCCTTAACAGCCTCCGGGATCTTGGGATTAAACTGGCCGAGGTGGAGGATCTCTGGTTGTTCTAGCCCCAAGGTGTAAATCTGACCGGCCAATTGTTGCTGGGCCAGCAGTTCAGCCGTGTAGGCGATCGCTAAATCAATGCGCTTGACCGACGACGTGAGCACCGCCGCCGGGGCAAGGTTAAACTGATCCGCCGTATTGCCAAAGGCATAGATTTTCTGTTCCTGGGCCGTTTGCAATACTGCTGGAGCAGCATTATCGAGCCATTGGAAAATGACATCGGCTCCCGCTGCGATCAGGGCTAGGGTTGCCTCCTTCGCCTTGGCGGCATCATTCCAATCACCCGTATAGCTAGCACTGACCTGGATCGCCGGGTTAACAGCCTTGGCCCCCAGTTCCAGCCCCCGTAGTTCCTCATCAGTTGCTTGAAACGACTGCGCAGTCAGGTAAGCAATCCACTTACTCTGGGTCATGGCCCCCGCTATTAGTCCACAAAGGTAGCTGGCCTGGAGGTGGTTAATCCGCAGAGAGGCCATATTGGTCCCCTGAACTGCCCCATTGACGCCGACGAAGAAAGTCTGGGGAAACTGGGGTGCGATGTCCGCGATCGCCGCATCAAACTGGCCCCCGTGAGCATAGACCAGGGTATACCCCCGACGGGCAAAATCAGCCAGGGCCTCTGCCTGATCCGACTGGCCCACCTGCTCCACATAGGCAATCTCTGCCCCGCGCTGGCTTTCGATCAACTTCAAGCCTTCATACCCAGCCTGGTTCCAGGCTTTGTCGGTAATCATACCTGGTAAAACCATCGCCGCCTTCATCGGGGTTGCCCCCGCGATCGTCGGGGCGGCATCTGACACCGTGGGTGAGGCGGTTGGACTGGGCGTTGCGCAGCCCTTGAGCAGACTGATGGCCAGGGCGGTGCCACTGAACATCAGGAATTGTCGCCGACTCTGCGGTATGGTCATCACTATTTTTCCCTGCTTGCTTCCCCTCACGCTACCAGAAACCCCCCTGATCCCAAAACGGGCTTTAGGCACCCGGATGCCTCCCGTCGTGCTGACCCGCCCGCGATCGCGCTAATCCCTGATTCTAGCGTCGTCAATACTGCTGAGAGTTTAGAGCAAACCTTTATACCGCTGTCGTCATTTTTGCAAGCAGCGTTTCAAAAAAGTTTGCATAATGCGCCTTAACCTGGTAATAAAGTAATCAATATGTAACAAACTTTCACTTGACCGTTAGGATTGTTAACATTCGCAGTGTGAGTCGCATCCCGAATATGGCCCCCATTACCGCCCCCACTAAGCCCCAGTCCTCCGTTTCCCCCGTGGAGCAATTGCAAACCTGTCTCTCCCTAGCCGCAGACCTGGAACAACGAGCAGCAGCGGAAACGGGTTTTGAACAACTGCGCGATCGCGTGAGTGGCGATCGGGAAGAGGCTGCCGAACTGATGAATTTGTTGTGGAAGGAGTTGTTAGCGGCGCGTCACTCGGCCAGCTTCTGGCGCAAGGTCGCGGACGTGGAGAAGGAAATTTCTGAGCGGTTGGCTGCCAGTCATGCCCAACTCCAGCAAAATCACCGCCGCCTCGTGCAGGAACAGTAGTCTTCAGGCCCAGAGTCATTTTACCGTTTTACCCATTGTGCATTTGCGGTTTTGCTTTACCAGCTTTATCGCCGCAGGCATTCGTATTAGAATCAGGTATCCAGATAAAGTGGGGTGATTTTGGCACCAGGGTTGGCTAGTCGCCTAGCCTTGGGTTGAGTGTGGCTTGGCGAACGGCATACCCCTCACAGGCAGCGGACCCACGTCTGGCAGGCGGGACACCGACCCCCCCTCGATTAAACTCCCTACTTTGTATCCCCGATTCCTGTGACCCCACTGCCGTATAGCTTGCTCTCCCATCTAGAGTGTGCCCGTTGTCAGCAGCAGTATGAGGCCGATCGCCTGCACAATACCTGTGCCTGTGGTTCGCCACTGGTGGCCCATTACGATCTGGCCGCGATCGCCCAGCGGCTGACGCCGGCTGCGATCGCCGCTAGATCGCCTACCCTCTGGCGCTACCACGAACTGTTGCCCGTGCAGCAGCCGAGCCAAATCGTTTCGCTAGGGGAAGGTTTTACCCCCTTGTACCCCCTGCCCCGCTTGGCCCAGTCCCTGGGCGTGGGGCAGCTATTGATCAAGGACGAAAGTGTTAACCCCGGTGATACCTTTAAGGCGCGGGGGGCTGCCGTGGGCCTTTCACGGGCGATGGCGTTGGGGGCCGAAAAATTGGCGATCGCGACCAATGGCAATGCAGGGGAAGCCTGGGCACTCTACGCCGCGCGAGCCGGGATTCCCCTCACCGTGATCATGCCCCAGGATGCGAACCCCCTGTCTCAACGGCTGTGTGCCTTGGCTGGGGCGGAAACCTATTTAGTACAGGGGTTGATTTCCGATGCCGGGAAGTGGATTCAACACCATTTTCAACCGCAGGGTTGGTTTGATGTGTCCACCCTCAAGGAACCCTATCGCCTGGAGGGAAAAAAGACGATGGGGTATGAAATTGTTGAGCAACTGGGTTGGCAGTTTCCGGAGGCGATCGTATTTCCCACCGGCGGGGGGATTGCCATCATTGCCATGTACAAAGCCTTCTTAGAACTCCAAGCATTGGGTTGGGTTAAGGGACCCCTTCCCCGACTGATAGCCGTCCAGGCCAACGGCTGTGCGCCCTTAGTCCAGGCCTTTCATGCCCAGGCCCCCACCTCAGAATATTGCCAGAATGCCCAGACCTTTGCCACAGGGCTACGGGTCCCCAAATCGTTTGGGGATTTTATGGTATTGGAGGCCCTGTATGCTACCAATGGCTATGCGATCGCGGTCTCGGATGCCGATATCGCAGCGGCAATCCCGCACACCCTCCAAAGGGAAGGCGTTTTCCTGGGGCCAGAAGCCGCCTCCGTCGTCCCCGCCATTCAAACCCTGGCTCAAAAGGGCATTCTCCAACCCGACGATCGCGTGGTGATCTTGGGGTCCGGCAGTGGCCTGAAATATCCTGATCTCCTGCCGGTTCCGGCGCTGAAGGCATTGCCGCGTGAGGTGACGGGCGATCGTGCCCCTGTGACGCAAGGCTGAGGCCGAGGGATCGCCGTTCCCGCCGTCTAGAGAGCAGATAGGAGACCAACCCTGATTGACTGACAAAACTCGAACTGCCCTCAACCCCCAACCTTGGGGGTTAAAGTCCCTTCGCCCCTGGTGGGAGAAGAGATTTAGGAGTGAGGATAGAGGCGTGGGAAGCGAGGGAAACTGAGTGACTATCTCTCTTCTCTTTTCTCTCTTCTCTTTCCCCACGTGAGGGGCAAAGATGGGGCAGTCAACTAGGATATCAACCTCACCGAGTCCTGGCATAGGATGAACGATCGACTCAGGTCATTGGTTCGGGTAATTGTCGTCGATGAACCCATGGGGGAACCTAGGGAAGCACATCTGGTCAATCATTTTGACTGGTTATTGTTTGACTTGTTATTGAAGGATCAAGGATCGTAGATATGAAGATTCGTTCGACGCTTGCCGCTAGTGTTGCCCTCGCGTTACTGAGTGGCACGATCGTCACGGCTGTGGCCGGTGGGGCCGGTATCCTGCTCCCCTCCCCCAGTGCCGTGGCCCAACAGGCCGCTTTAAATCTGGCCGGAGAAGGCGAGGGGACCTTATCGCTACGGGGGCGTCCTAACCAAACCATTACTTTCGTAACCGTTGCCAGTCGTCCAAATCGACAAACCGACATTGCCCTGCGTTTAGCTGACGGTAACCTCATGCAATGGACAGGACGGTTGCTCAGCCGGAGTGCGACTGAGGCCAGAATCCGTCTAACCAATGCCGGGATGGCGGATGCTACCGGGACCCTCGCCGTCCGTTTTCAGGGGGATCGCCTGATCTCCTTAATCGGGAATGGCAGGATTGATAATCAACCCATGTCCGTGCGCTTTACCATCGGCGATGACAGTGTGAACCGTCCGCCTACCACTGCGACTGCCCGAACCCTGGCTCAGTCTGGACAAGGTGTTTTTGGCCTTCAGGGTCGCCCCAACCGCCCCATTACCTTTGCCTCAGCGAGCATCCAGGCCAATGGTCGGGCCGAGCTATCCATTCGCCTCAACGATGGCAGTCTCATCAGCTTTCGGGGACAACAAACCCGCCAAGATGCCTATGAAATTGTGTTGAATCTGACCAGTTCCGGCATGGCTGATGCCCGAGGGACGGCCAATATTCGGTATGGGCCTAACCATTCGATCAAAGGGATTGTGGCGAATGGCACGATGGATGGTCAATCGTTCTTTATCCAATTTACCGGCCAGTAGCCACTAAGGCCCAATACTCCCTTCCCCACGTTCTGACCCCGGTTGTACCTCAAATCGCTGATCGCTCCAGCCCATACTGGCCCACCCGATGCAACGAGACCGACGCAACCCCCTTGCGGACAACTTGCGGACAACTCGATGACACGGATATCAATGTAGGCATCGACTTCCCATTACCCCCCAGCACCTCTGGAATTTTGGTAAAATAATGTAAACTTTTCTCAGGATTCCAGAGGACGGGTGACCCATGCGTGTAATTTTACTGACGGGCAAAGGCGGTGTGGGCAAAACATCCGTCGCCGCGGCAACGGGGCTGCGCTGTGCAGAACTGGGGTATAAGACCCTGGTGCTGAGTACTGATCCGGCTCATTCGTTGGCGGACAGTTTTGATTTAGAACTCAGCCACGCGCCGCGATCGGTCAAACCGAATCTGTGGGGGGCTGAACTGGATGCCCTCATGGAGTTGGAAAATAACTGGGGGGCGGTGAAGCGCTATATTACCCAGGTGTTGCAGGCACGGGGTCTGGAAGGCGTTGAGGCGGAAGAATTAGCAATCCTCCCTGGCATGGATGAGATTTTTAGCCTGGTGCGGATGAAACGCCATTATGACGAAGGGGAGTTTGATGTCTTAATTATCGACTCAGCGCCGACGGGTACGGCTCTGCGCCTGTTAAGTTTGCCGGAAGTGGCGGGATGGTATATGCGCCGCTTTTATAAGCCGTTACAACGGATGTCGATCGCCCTGCGTCCCGTTTTTGAACCCATTTTCAAGCCGTTGACTGGGTTTTCCCTGCCCGATCGTGAGGTGATGGATGCCCCCTACGAATTCTATGAACAAATCGAGGCGTTGGAAAAGGTACTAACCGACAATACCCAAACCTCGGTACGATTGGTGACGAATCCCGAAAAAATGGTGATTAAGGAGTCCCTACGTGCCCATGCCTATTTGAGTTTATACAACGTTGGGACAGATTTGGTGATTGCCAATCGCATTATTCCGGATACGGTCACCGATCCTTTTTTCCAGCGTTGGAAAGAATCGCAGCAGCAGTACCGACAGCAAATTCGGGATAATTTTCAGCCCTTACCGATCAAAGAAGTGCCTCTCTATTCAGAAGAACTCTGTGGCCTAGCAGCCCTGGAGCGGCTGAAGGAAACTCTCTATGCCGAGGAAGATCCCACCCAGGTTTATTACAAGGAAACCACCTTGCGCGTTACCCAACAACAGGATCAATACAGCCTGGAAATCTATCTGCCCGGTATTCCCAAAAATCAGGTCGAACTGAGTAAGTCAGGGGATGAGCTAAATATTCGGATTGGCAACCATCGCCGTAATCTCGTTCTCCCCCAAGCCCTTGCTGCCTTGCAACCGGCTGGGGCCAAAATGGAGGAAGATTATCTCAAAATTCGCTTTGCCAATCCTGTTAGTGTCTAACATGAAGCACTCTGAGAACCTGGAAACGATCGTCCTCCATTTACCCACAGCCCTCGATGCGGCCCTCGCGGCCCAAGCGGCGCGATCAGGCCAATCAAAATCTGAGATTGTCACGGCCATTTTGCAAACCCATTTGGCGCTGGCAGTCCCCAGTCAAGGTCCTGATCCCATCCTGAGCGATCGCTTGGTGGCTTTGCAAGAGCGTCTAACCCAAATCGAGCATAATCTTACTTATTATCAACTGGCGGTCCAAAAACAGAGTTTGCAGGCTTCAGTCCCGCTGGTGATCGATGAGGATATCGACGATGAACCCGATGAAGTGCTAGAGGGATTTCTCGATCGCGGCGGCACACAGGACTGGCGGCATATGATAGATTGACTGTGAGCATAGTTGCTCTTAGTTGGCCCCCATGCATGGCGAGTTACGGAATCAGGTATGAGCCGCTTAGATACTGTCCAAGTCGAACAGCTTGAAGAAATCGGCGTCTATCTGAAGACGGTCCGGGAAAGGCAGGGCCAGTCCCTGGATGCGATCGCCACAAAGACGTTTATTCCGCTGCGGCTTCTGAAGGCGATTGAGACAGGCAATGCTCAGCTCTTACCGGAACCGGTCTTTGTCCAAGGATTTATCCGCCGCTATGCTGAGGCGCTAGGACTGGATGGAATGCGTCTATCACAACGGTTTTCGGTGGAGGCGACATCGGCTAAGCCCTCGGTTGCAGAACCGTTGACGGTGCCCGTTGAACCCGTCCCCGTGAGCAAGGTCACCCCAGAAGCCCCGCACCCAGACCCATCCCTGAGTTCCCCCTCTGCGAGCAGCTCACTGCCGCCGACTACGGAGCAGTTCATGGACCCCATTGCTGACCCCCCAGTGGCCCATCGTCCGAATTGGGTACCTGCGTATGTTGTGGGGGGATTAATTGTATTGATCAGTTTGGGCTATGGGATTGCGGGTCAGTTTCGTGCTCCATCTGAGGCGCCTGCGTTCCCCGAAGCGTCATCGGAACCAGCAGCCCCCCGACAACCCTCGCCGCAACCGGCCCCTGAAGCGCCTGCCATTGCCACGTCGCCTGTTGCTAGCCCCAGCCCTACGGCCAGTGTTCCCAGTCCACAACCGACACCCAACGCGCAAGCCGGTCCAGTTGCGATCGCGGTCAGTTTTCAGGGGACTTCCTGGGTCGAAGTGACGATCGATGGAGAGGTTGCGTTTGAGGGAACGTTAGATGCGGGGACCCAACGGACCTGGTCGGGGAAGGAGCAGGTCACGATCGTCGCCGGGAATGCTGGAGCGGTCTTAGTGAGCTATAACCAGGGGCAAGCGACGCCGATGGGGAAACTAGGGGAAGTTCAGGAGCGATCGTTCCCGCCTGTCTCGACGGCCCAAACGGCCCAAACAGAACCCTAATGGGTTTGCATGGGTGTGATCCTCGTAACGACTTCAAATTTTTGCAGATTTCTGGCGATCAGATGTTCCGCGATCTCTGGCGCGATCGGTGGTCGTACTGGCAGGCGAGTCAAGGCTGCATATAGTTCAGCCAGGGTATGGCAACAGATAGATCCCTGAATGCCCTGAGACTGTGCTCGTTGTAACCAGGGAAGACAGGCAGAATGGCGGGGATGACTTACCTCAAAAGCAGCGACAAGTACTGAGGTATCAAACAAAATCGCCATAGTTTGCCACAAGAGCCTGAATTCGTTCCTCGCGGATCTGATCAATAGCCGCAGTTAGATCGCTCATCGGCATGGACTCAACCACCCAAGCCGTTCCCACCTGATAAACTCTAGATATCCCTGTTTCCTGATCCACCTGAATACCTGTCATCAGAGAATCAATAAAATCATTCACCTGATTGGCTAATGGTTCTGGTAGCTGGCGTAGTTTTGCAACAATCAATCATGAATGGTCATTACAGCGTTTCCCAAGTCTCTGAAGGACAGAAGTACCTGATGAACAAGGGACTTGAGCCAATTGTCCACCCCTAACTGAGGCGACAAAGGCTGTAGCCCTCCTCCTTTATACCTCTAGTTCTATAACTGTCGCGCTTCTATTATCTCTTCTCCTTAAATTTAACTGTTGCGATCGCGATCGGCCCAGCAACGGCTCCAGATGGCCGCGAGCATGATCCGGAATGCCCGTCGATTATCCGTAAGTGCGTTACAGCAAACCTTCCCCCAGATCTCCCCCCTGGCGTTTGCTCGCCATGTCGCCCTCGCCTGGTTACAGGCCGACTGCCCAGCGGAATTCACCCCCCCCATTATCAGAAATGAGTTGGATTCAGGACTCGATCAGTTTGGCCGGATTGTTGCACCCCCTGTTGACCCAGTGGGCCATCCCTGACTACATTATGGGCGGAGTGGCCGCGATCGCCTATGGAGAACTAGGCACGACCCGCGCTCTAGATATGGTCGTAGCTGTTGCCCCAGTAGCTCTGCCAGATTTAGTGAGCGTCCTAGAGGCGGCAGGGTTTTATGTATCCGGCGTCGTGGATGGAACAATAGATCCGTTGGCGATCCTGGGTATTACGCATCTCGAAAGTATTTCCCGTACCGATCTGATCCTGTCGGGCAATCGTGAATTCGATCGCCTCAAATTGGAGCGGCGGCGGGTAATCACCGTGCCGGATGTGGGTGAATTAAACTTCATTAGGACTTAGGGAGGCAAACGATGAGAATCCTTCAGCCGGATGCTAGCTACACCTTTCGATCGTTTTTTGAGTTGCCCAACGACCCTGATGAGATCCTGGCTGAATTTGGCTATGGCTATACCCAAGCGCGGCTTGCCTTGCCGAAAACCACCACTGCATTACCGGGCCTTGCAGACTTAAAGGCACAAATCGAGGCCACCTTACCCTATGTACAATTGACGAGCGAAACAGCAAAACGGGAAGTCTTAATTGCACCCGTCTTGCTGCGAGTAGCCACGTTGTGTCATCAGATTTTGCGGTTTGAATATCCCATCAAGGTGAGTAATTGGCTCCAGGGAAATTTGGATTATTTCATTCGGGGTGAACAAGATATCATTATCATCGAAGCCAAACGCGATGATTTAACCCGTGGGTTCACCCAATTGGCCGTGGAAATGATTGCACTGTCGCTGCTGGAGGAGGCTCCAGAGGCGATTTATGGGGCGGTGACAATGGGCAGTTTTTGGATATTTGGTCGTTTAGACCGACAGACCAAGCAAATTACCCAGGATATTGGCGGTTATCAAGTACCCGATGATGTTGAAGACCTGGTGAAGGTATTGGTCGGCATTTTGACGGGTGAGCCACACTAATAGACTGTCATACCTAAAATGATGGGGTGTAGGTTGGCATCGAGCCTGCAAGACCCAACACGTTCACTGCCCTGGTTGGGTTGCCCTGCGTTTGCCCCAACCGACCCAAATTAAGTTCGGCAGAGTCTTAGGACCGCGATCGTGATCAGAAAGCAACGCTCAGAAATCAACCCCGCGCTTGAGTTCAACCCCCTGGTTAGCATAGTGTTTATGACAAAACACCTCCGAGTGGACACTGGCTAACTCAAAGTAGGCGGGGGGATTCAGACAGCGCCCGGTAATGATGACTTCAGTAAATCGGGGTTTGCGTAGCAGGGCTTGGACGATCGGCTCTTGCGACAAGAGTTCTAAATCCACCGTGGGATTGAGTTCATCCAGAATAATCGTTTTGTATAACCCAGAGGCGATCGCGGCTCTGGCAATTTCCCAGCCCCGTTCGGCTTCGACGTAATCCAATTCCTGTTGCTGCCCCCGCCAAACAATGGCATCCCGGCCACAACGCTGGTGATCCACTAGATCGGGATAACTTTGGCGTAGGGCCGCGATCGCCGCATCTTCGGTATAACCCGATCCCCCCTTGAGCCACTGCATAATCAAAACCCGGTGGGATTTATCCTGGCTAATGCCACGTCCGATTGCCTGTAACGCCTTACCCAGGGCACTGGTGGATTTGCCCTTCCCCCCGCCAGTATAGATCTCGATCCCTTCAATGCCGTGGGCATAGCCATTGTCATCGAGGGACTGGACCGGGCGCATTTCGGAATGGAGGTCAGCAATCTCTCGCAGTGCTGCTGGTGCCGAGCGGCCCGTGGCGATAATTTCCAGATGTTCCGGCTTATTTTTGAGGGTTTGCACCACCTCATCCACCGGCAATAACCCCAGATCCAACACCGGGTTAAGCTCATCCAGAACCACCACGGAATACAATCCAGAGGCGATCGCGCCCTTGGCCACATCCCAACCCCGTTGGGCTTCCAGGCGATCGAAGCGGCCAATCTCATCAGGGCCAAAAAATTCTGCTCGTCCCGTCCTCACCTGATCAATTAAGTGGGGGAACCCGCGCCGCAGGGCTTCGATCGCGGCATCTTCGTCATAGGTGCGCCCTGGTCCCTTGAGAAAGCGCAGCAGTAGCACCCGACTTTCGCGGGCAGATTGAATCCCCAAGCCAATCGATCGCAGCACCACCCCTAGGGCTGCCTGGGATTTCCCCTTGCCCAACCCATCGTAGACATGGATCTGACCCACCAAACGTTCTGGGCGAACCTGGACCGTTCGGATACCAATCCCCGTGCGGGTGGTTGTTCTGGTCATGACTGCTTACTCCCGCGCTGCCAACCGTGCAGCAACAGTCTAACAGCATTCTAGCGGCTGAGTGTGACGACTAGGGCAGAAGGATCGATCGTCTTCGCTGGAACCAACATCTTAATTACCAGCAAATCAAGGCCAGGAAACGAATTGCAGGCTCTTCTGGGATTTAGGTGCAAACAGTATGAGCAAATACAAATAAACGATCTTAAATGTTGAGTTTATGGTGGGGGCGCTACGCGCCCCCACCATAAACTCAGAAGAGCCAGTTCTATAGAGCGAGTCTAGAGAGTTATTCTAGCCTATGATGGGTCAATACCGGCCCCCTCAGCCAGCCGATTAACTCACTTCTTAACTCACTTCTTGTGCCTCTCCTACTCCCTCATCTCCACCCCCCTCTACCCAATTTAGCCATCAGCCGCTAGGCTAGGGACAACGGGTTAACAGGAGCAGCGGGCATGACCGAGTTAATCGCGTTACAGTTGTGGATACGCTTGTTATTAATTCAGGTTCTCTTGCTGTTGATCACGATTACGATCGAAAGCTGGATTTTCCGTCGCAAGCAAAAATGGAGCCAGCGTATTAGTGTTCAATACGGGACGCTCAACAATCTATTTACAACTGCCTTGGGGTGGTTAGTCTTTTTCTCGATCGAGCCGTTCTTAAAAAACCGAATTCAGACTTTCTTGATTCGTCTTATTCTGTTTGAACAGACTTTTCAAGAACCGATATTAATAAATCATATTTTGTTTGTAATGTTCTATCTCGTTATATTTCTATTTAACACTGTTACTAAACGAATTGGAATAGAACTCATTTTAGCATTACTCTCGCCTCCGGAAGCCGTTGAAAGTCGTCCCCTGACTGCGGCACCGATTAAGATGTACCAATCCTATAAACAGCAACAAAAAAATCGTCAACAGGGTAACGACAACCTAAACAGTATGAGTGGTACCATTATTGTTGCTACTTTTCTCAGTCAACTGACTGCGTGTCTTATCCTACTGTTACTCGTTAACTATCTCAGAATCAAGCGCTGGATGCAGGGATGAAAAAGCTAAAAGATTACATTCATGACGCTGATGAGTTTTTGCATAAGCGGGTGAAAATGCTAATTCCACCCCAAACATCTTCGTGGCAAACCTTTTTTCTTGTTAGTATCTCCTCTTTTTTCCTGGCCCAATTCGCCAAAGCCAAATTTATTCAAGTTATGCTTGAAACCCTGGGCTGGCTATTTGCTCTGATTAGTGTCCATTGGTGGACCTTTCAGAACTCCAAAACCGTTTCGATCTCGAAACAATTTTTTGTTGGTCCCTGGTTGACGGGTCTGTTAGTTTGCCTAGTGTTATTAAAGGAATGGATCGTGCCCCACCCCGATCGAGTCCTGATCTATACCGCCGTCAGTTGGCCCCTGATTTCCGTGGCGATCGCTGTCTGGCCTCGCTTCAGCGATCCAGGAGTACGGTTCGCAGGCATCGAGGATGATCCCCAAAAATATCAAAAAATTATTGACAATCGCCGCGATATTATGCTGTTAGTTTTAGGGAATTTAATCCTCAGTTGTTGGTTACGATTTTATTTTATTGTTAATAAGTGGGTTGCAATTGGTTATCCCGATCGCTAGAATAACCAAGTTTCTGATTTGGAGTCTAGCACTGGTCCAGACGATAAGGAGAGGTTGACAGTGAATCTAGGTAGATTATTCGTGATCTCGGCCAATGTTTTCCAAGAGGTGATCCGCGATCGGGTGCTGTACCTGATTGCCTTTTTCGCGATTTTCCTAGCCGCTGCAAATCAACTTATTCCCTGGGTAGCAGCAGGGGAGGAGAATCGCATCTTGCTGGATCTGGGAATTGCCGCGATCGGACTGTTGGGGTTGGTGGTGACTGTCTTCGTTGGCACAGGTCTGGTCAATAAGGAGATCGACAAACGCACTGTTCTAGTCATGCTGTCTAAGCCGATCAGTCGTGCGGAGTTTATTTTTGGTAAGCATCTTGGTCTATCTGCGGTGGTAGCAGTATTAGTGCTGGCGACAACTGTAATTTATTTTTTAATCCTGAATTTAAACAATATTAATTATCCGACCGTTAGCCTACTGGTGGCGGTTTTCTATCTCTTTCTGGAACTCTCTCTTATCACCGCTGTGGCTATTTTATTTGGGGTTTTTACCAGTCCTCTATTAGCCACCTTGATGACGTTTGCGATTTACCTGATGGGGCACCTAAGCCGGGATATCGTTGCCCTAGCTGCCTTGAGTAAGAATCCTCAAATGCAGGAAATTATTCAGAGATTTTACCTGATCTTGCCCGACCTAAGTCGCCTTAACTTGAGGAATGAAGCAATATATGGTGTGATGCCTGACCCTATGATGTTGGCATCCAGCGCGGGCTATGCAGTGCTCTATACCCTACTTTTACTCCTGCTAGCGAGTTTGATCTTTTCGCGACGACAATTCTAAGCAAGTACCCTCTATCCCCCTTTATCGCCCTTGATTTACCCATGCCTGAACTCATCCTTTTTTGGCATCGTCGCGATCTGCGCCTGACGGACAACTGGGGTCTGGCCCAAGCCTATCAACGCAGTCCCAAAGTCGTGGGGGTGTTCTGCTTTGATCCCAACCTATTGGAGCAGGATGACATCGCCCCCGTGCGGATCGCCTATCTCCTCGGTTGCCTTCACGCCCTCCAGGCAAATTACCAGGCCCTCGGCAGTCAACTCTTGCTGCTACAAGCCGATCCTGTTCAGGCAATTCCAGCGATCGCCACCACCCTCTGCGCCGCCCGCGTTGCCTGGAACCAGGATGTGGAACCCTACGCCCGATCGCGGGATGCCCAGGTCGCGGCTGCCCTCCAGAAACAGGGGGTTACCCCCCAACAAACCTGGGATCACCTGATGCATCCCCCTGACACCATTGCCATGGGCACCGGGATGCCCTATACCGTCTACACGCCCTTCTGGAAAAATTGGTCCAGCCACCCCAAAGCGCCACCGAGCGATCGCCCTGCCTCCCTCCAGGGACTAACCTCAACTGAACAGGCGCAAGCTGAGCAAGCGGGCGCTTTCACAACTCTCCCCACGGCTCAGGATCTGGGTTTCCCTTGGGAAGGTGACCTGCTGATTGAACCGGGGGAAGCCGCTGCCCAAAGAATGTTGGACGAATTTTGCGATCGTGCCCTCACAGCCTATGCGGAACAGCGGAATTTTCCGGGCATTCCGGGAACCTCGCAACTGAGTGCAGCCCTGAAATTAGGCGCGATCGGGATTCGGACCCTATGGCAAGCGGCCAGTGACGGGGCGGCCCAGGCCCGCAGTGAGGAAGCCCTGACCAGTATCCGCACCTGGCAGCAAGAATTAGCTTGGCGGGAGTTTTATCACCATGCTTTATACCACTTTCCTGAACTCGCCCAAGGCCCCTACAATCGCACCTTTGCCGATTTCCCCTGGGAGAATAATGAAGACCATTTTCAAGCCTGGTGTGCAGGACGGACGGGGTATCCGATCGTCGATGCGGCCATGCGCCAATTAAATGAAACGGGCTGGATGCATAATCGGTGTCGGATGATTGTGGCCAGCTTTTTAACCAAAGATTTGCTGATCGATTGGCAATGGGGGGAAAAATATTTTATGCAGCACCTGATTGATGGTGATTTAGCCTCGAATAATGGTGGTTGGCAATGGAGTGCCTCCTGTGGCATGGACCCGAAACCCCTGCGCATTTTTAATCCCGCCAGTCAGGCCAGCAAGTTTGACCCGGAGGCTGACTATATTCGTCAATGGTTGCCGGAGTTGCGTAGTGTGGAAACAGAAGCATTGGTAACCGGGAAAATTGATCCAGGGGAGTGCGATCGCTGCGGTTATGTGACCCCGATCGTGGATCATCGCCAACAACAACAGCGGTTCAAAGACCTGTATCAGCATCCGTTCGACCTCGTGGGTGCCGGGGGCGGTG
>CAZHXN010000040.1:23899-36464 GCA_964536415.1 uncultured bacterium | reverse complement strand
ACTTGGGGATCGCCAGGAGCCGCTAATGGAGGGGACAGGGTTGCCAGACTGGGGAAAAGGCGACCCCAACTTACAGGCCGCATCACCCCATCCGCCGGCAACCCAGCCGCCTGTTGGAATTGGGCGACCGCAGCAGCCGTCGCTTCATCGTAACGACCACTGACCTCACCGCCATAGAATCCCAGTAATTTCAAAGTCGCCTGTAACTCCAGCACATCGGCTCCCTCGCTACCCACTTGCAAGGTTGCCCGCTGCACGATCGGCACCCCACCCTCCAGCCCGGGGCGTTCGCTGCTGGAACTTGGATTCGGCGGACTGGGACTTTGGCCATAGGCCGCTAAACTGAGGACGATACCCACAGGGACCCCGATGCCTATCGCGTTCGCACAACGTCTCCACAGGAGCATCGCACCCCGACTGACCAGGCCCCAATCGCCATCCCACGCCATTGGGTGCTTCCGGTGGTACCGCCGCAGGTTTCCCATCATCGTTTCCAATCCTCTGCTCAGGCCGTCAGCAGGGCTATCCTAGTCGATTTTCCAGAAAGTTGCCACCCTGGCTCTTCTGAGTTTATGGAGTAAACCGTATAGGTAACTACACATCAAAGAGCCGAAATGCTGGGTTTATGGTGGGGGCGCGTAGCGCCCCCACCATAAACCCAGGAGAGCCGCCACCCTTCGGCCCTTATCCTGCTTGACCTGATGGCCACTAGGGTAACGTCAGGATCTCCACCCCTTCTTCTGTGACAGCTACCGTGTGCTCAAACTGGGCCGATCGCTTGCGATCACGGGTGACGGCTGTCCAGCCATCACTGAGGACCTCAACTTCATGGGTGCCCTCGTTGATCATGGGTTCGATCGTGAAGACCATGCCCACCCGTAGCTTACGGCCCTTGCCAGCTTGTCCATAGTGGGGAATCTGGGGTTCAGTATGGAAGGTGGTGTTGATCCCGTGGCCGACAAAATCACGCACGACTGAAAAGCCGTGGGCCTCTGCATAGGCTTGAATGGCCGCCCCAATGTCCCCCACCCGTGCCCCCGGTTTCACGGCGGCAATCCCCCGGTAGAGACACACTTCGGTGACCTCAACCAGGCGTCGGGCTTTGGCGTCCGGCTCACCCACAAAGAAGGTACGCGAGGTGTCCCCGTGGTAGTTATCCACGATCGGGGTCACATCGATATTGATAATGTCGCCCTCCCGCAAAACCTGCTTGGCATGAGGAATGCCGTGGCAGACCACTTCATTGACACTGGTGCAAATGGACTTCGGAAACCCGTTGTACCCAAGGGGCGCACTCTTGGCACCGTGTTTTCGGGTCCATGCCTCAGCCCGATCGTTGAGTTCCTGGGTGGTTACACCTGGTTTGACAAACGGCTCTAGGTAGTCGAGAAGGGCAGCCGCCAGTTGGCCAGCCCGTCGCATTTTGGCAATTTCACGTTGCGAGAGAAGGACGATCGGTTCTGTTTTCATGACATCTGAAATAGTCAGCAGTGGCGGGCAACAATCCCACCGGCTTGGGGTGCGGATTGATATACGGTCAGATATACGGTCACCTTTAACGATAGACGAATTCCTGGGACGGGGGGTAACGGAGCGAACTTCATAAGGGAAGAGAGGGCGCAGTGCCCCCCTAGGGGATGCCAGGCTCGCCAGGGAAAAGCGGGGTATGGTAGAATGAGTGCAGGTTAAGCATTCATGGTTCGTAACCTAGTTCTAACTCAGCACCGGCATCTAGGGGAGGCACAGGACTCTTTTATGCATTCTATGCATTTGAAGTGTGTGAGGTTTTGTGAGTGATTGCCCTCTCGCCCCGTAGTGTTAGTCAACGGCAAAGTACCATTAGCTTTGCATCAACGTTATACCTTTCGCCAATCCTGGATCTACTATTGGCGGAGGTGCCGCCCGCTTGGCACCTCGAATTGCGGCTGGGGCTTCAGGAAGCCTTGGTCAACGCAGCCAAACATGGCAATTGTTTGGACCCAGATAAGCAGGTTTGCGTTCAATTCTTTATTTTTGAAGACCAGTATTGGTGGATTATTACCGATCAGGGGCGAGGGTTCTGCCCAGAGGAGCGCTGTACCTGCGATCGTGACCACGTACTGACTGAGGAAGAGCCAGGGGAATGTGGTCGCGGATTATACATTATGTATCAGATTTTTGATCAGGTCTATTGGAATGCCCAGGGCACGGAATTACGCCTGTGTAAGCGCGTTAAAGGTCAACCCTTGTTTTGAGTCGGCCTTCTCCCCAAAGGGGTGAAGAGGGGTGAAGGGGGGCCGGATTTTCAAATGCCTCTCCCAGAACGGGAGAGAGACTTAGGGTAAGGGTAGCAAAAGTGGGTAGCACGCCATTGCATCATTGCAGGGTGAATGATGCGGTGCACTAAGGGGCCTCTGTTTCAGCCTGGTCGGCGTTACTCGGCAGTGCATTGGGCGTTAGGGAATCGTTTTCAGTGCCAGTGGGATGGGGGTGTTGCGATCGATGGCGCATGACGCGGGCCTTGGCTTGCAGGTTTTGGAAGAAATCTGTCTCCACAATTTCACGGACTTGCTTCTGACGTTTACTTTGATCAATCTCAATCTGAAGTTGCTGGACTTGTTGTTTGAGGCGTTCTTCGCGGCTGTAGACCTCATGGGCCATAGTTTGAAAGACCCGTGCTAATTGTCCTAACTCATCGGTACGATCGATGACCTTACCCAAACCCAGATCCTCAAATTGCCCCGACTCAATTTCATTGGCAGCATGGGCAATGCTCAAAATGGGGGCTGCAATCACGCGATCGGTGAGGTAGAGGGCAAGGGTAGCCGCAGTACCAATGAAGCTAACCACAATGATCGCTAAGATGCGTTTATTACGATTGATCTCCTGGAGATAGATCGACTCTGGAATCACTGTGCCCACAATCCAATCCAGACGATTGAGGGGGATAAAGGATACATAAAAGGTCTCACCCAGGGCGTTATTATGATTGAAAAGATCCCATCGGCGGTCCAAACGGCCAAAGTTAATTTGGGAAGCTTGGACGGTCGCGTAGGCAATTTTTAACAAGGGATCGCTGGCTTCGGCCAGAGTTTTCAGCCGAACCGTATCCTGGTTAACGATCGTGTAGGCTGCTTCTTCAGGATTGGTCAGAGCAATAATTTCACCCTTAGAATTAATAATAAATATCGAGCCACGCGCTTGGTGATCCCGCTGGCTGGCTTTTTCCAATCGTCGTTCGGGGGGACTATTTTGTAGCGTTCGTAGATAATCCGAAATGCTATTCAGTTCAAAAGCAATACTGGCGACGCCAATCAACTGATCTCCCTGGAAAAAAGTTTGGGACGCATTAATGCCCGGTGTCCTGCTGGTGCGAAATACATAGACATCACTCCAGGCAATTTGATTGGGTTTACGAAGCGCGTCCTGATACCAGGGACGTTGGGGTGCGTAATAGTGTTCTTGGATCTTGCTCGTTTCCAGTAACTGGCGGCCCGTTGGCTTGATCCTATAGACTTCTGTGGTTTTATGGGTAATCTGATCGGTAGCATTCCATTGGCGTCGAATCAGGCTAATTTGATCAGGCTGATTACGATTAACGCCAAAAAAATTACCATCAGTGAAGCCAAATTCGAGCCAGGAAAAGTCCGCTCTTGACGTGAGCAGATTTAAATAAAATGTTTCGCGTGTTTCGCGATCGCGGGGATTCTTAATATCAATGAGGTTTGCAAACATCAGTTGCATCAGCAAATGGGTAGATTCCACGTTGCCGAAAATATTATCCACCTCGCGGACAGTCCCCTGGGTGATATTGTCATTGACTTGGGCGACAATACTATCTACATTGCGCTGGGAAGTCCAGTTCCAGGGTAAGTGAACAATAATGGCCGTGGTCCCAATCGTGAGAATAACGGCTCCTAGCAGTTTGGCTTTGAGGCCAATCTTTCGCCAAGGCTGTTCCGACTGGGTTGCGACAGGGTGAGATTGATTCACAGATACAGCCACGCAAGAGGATAGGAGCGAAACGATCGGACGAGATAGAGGGGCGCTGGGGGATGGGTAATGCTAGAACCTGCGCTGGGGAATGCCGACGATCGCCCGGTACGCTCTCCATGCTCCATACTCCATTGTATCAACTGCAACGTCCCAGGTCGTGTCCCTCCTCAAAGGTCGCCAAAGGAATAGTGCTTCGTCACAGGCTGCCGCACTTCCCACGTACACGTCATCCCTGCCGGGAACCGGACCAGATCCCCCCGACCAAACTGCACCGGTTGTCCCCCCGTGGGTGTTACAATAGCCTCTCCCTCCAGAAGATAGCAGGTTTCTACCTCATCATAGGTCCAGGGGAAGGTGGAGATTTCCTTCGTCCACAGGGGCCATTGGGATACCCCCAAGGCTTGTAGGCGAGCTTGACTGGGTTGATGTTCGACATGAATGAGTTGGGATGCTGTGTCCATGACCCTTATTCCAGTGGCTAGTTTCTACCTCGATCTGTTCTACCCATGTTAATCGCGGCGGCGATCGGGTTGGGCAGTAACCTGGGTAACTCGCAGGCCATTTTAGCGGATGCCCTCACCTGCCTGGACAGTATGGGTGGCATTCAGGTAGAGGCTTACTCGCGCGTTTATCGTACCGCAGCCGTTGGCCCACCCCAGCCGGACTATCTTAACCAATGTGCGCTGCTCCGGGTTACCCTCACCCCGATAGAACTCTTGCACACGCTCCTGGCGATTGAACAACGGTTTGGTCGTGTGCGTCGTGAGCGTTGGGGACCTCGGTTGTTGGATCTTGATCTGCTTCTGTACGGACAACAGCAACTCAATCTGCCCCAGCTACAGGTGCCCCACCCTCGGATGCGAGAGCGGGCTTTTGTCCTAGTGCCACTGGCAGAAATTATCCCGAATTGGCGTGATCCCCTGACCCAGCAGACGATCGCTGCTTTAGCTCAGACGGTGGATCACACGGGCGTGGAACCCCTACACCCTGTTCTAATCTGAAGCCTGGATCTGAATAGGGGTGGCTATCCCGCCTGGGTTAATCTGGGCATTTGTCCTCTAGATATTTGGTGCTAACCTTGGTGTTTGAGGAGCTTCAGCCACAGGAAGCATACCATCACTAAGCCTAAAAATAGGCCCACCCCAACGATCGTTAATTGGATGTCCTCCTGATCCAGATGCGATCGACTCAGCAGCACGAGACCGGCTAGAAGGATACTCGTAATCCCGGTGACAATCCCTAACTGCTTTAGCCCTTGCCGATAGTTGGGATGGGGTCGCCATTGGCGCAGGGTACTGAGTATTCCGTTCCTCCCGTTGCCCCAACTGGGTAGGGATAGTCGGGGGCCGATAGGGTTAGGGGGAACGGATCGGCCTGCCGACAAAAAAGATGGGGGGAGGGATACCTGGGGGCGAGGAAGGGCGGCTAATTGCTGCTGGATTTGGGTGACGGCAGCGCTGATTCGGAGGGGCCAAGCAAGTTGGGATGGGTGGGCAGCGGGAAAGACATCAACCCCCAGTTTGGCCTTACGATCGCACCAATAGCATTTGCCTAACGACGTGCGGTAGTAGTGATTACGCACCCGCCGACACACCGTCAAATCCCCCACTGCCACCTGGAGGACGTTCACCCAATCCTGGGCGGTGGGCCGCTGGTTGGGATCGCGATGCCCGACGGTAAAACATTGGCGAAAACATTGCTCAACCGATGGATGGACGACGCTCAGGGGAATCGTGAGGGGACCCGGTTGGATCAGGCTATTGGGTGCATAGGGCCAAAACCCGCGACGCAGGAGTTCGTTGGGTTCTGGGGAATCTCCCTCGCCACACCAGCGGCCTTTGAAGGGAAAGTCACCAAAGAGAAGCAGATAGATAATCACGGCTAACCGAAAGCGATCGTGGACTTCGGTTTGCTCAACGATCGCTAAGTTCTGCCCCAAGAGTTCAACCGGGGTAAAGCCTTCTGATCCCACTGGGCAGGTAAATACTTCCCCGGTCTCCGGATGGCGGACCTGAAAGGAGTCAGTATCGATGATGGCGGGCAGGGCACGATTATCTACCAGGATATTTTGTGGCTTGACATCTCCAATGATATAACCCGCCTCGTGAATGGCCCACATAATCGAGGCAATATTGAGGGCTGTGGTGTGCAGGTATAACCAGTTAAAACCGGGTAGCACTTTCCGCCGCCGTTGAGGATTGTAAACATCTAACAACTGCACGCTTTCGGTGATCTGGGGCATGAGAAAGCCGACAATCGTCCCGTTAGTGTCCTGGAGAAGCGACTGGGGCCATGCAAAGGAAATATGGTTCAGGTGGGCATTGGGGTCCCTGGGAGGATGGGCGATCATTACCTCCAGTTTGCGAATGCGATCGGCGCGGTAGCTATGGTAAAGCTTGGCACAATAGCCCGGTCGATCGGTGGACCAGACTTCACCTTCCCCGCTCCGACCGATCTCGGTCAGCAGGTTGACTGTTTGCCGCGTATTCGTACAAATAAGGGCCTGCTGCATCCGTTACCTGACTGTAATCCCAAACGAGCCTGATTCCAGGTCAGTACTAGCGTTGCCGGAAATTACGGGTACCCGTATAGCCAGACAAATCTGCGAGGTCAGCTAAGGGCTGAACCCCTGTGTAGAACTTGCCCTTAATTTCCCAGGTGGGGAATCCTTCGATCGGGGCTGCTCGACACAAATCAACTTGGGCATTTTGCCCCTTGGGATCACATTCAATAATATCCAGATCCTGAATAGCTGGATTGCCAAACAGTTCTTTTTGCTGATGGCAGGCCGGACACCAGTAGGCCGTAAAGACTTTGGCTCCGATCGCCGTTAGGTGCTGCGCGAGGGCAATCTCCGCTGGCCCAGATTCGCTCTTGACCGGAATGGGAGTACCGACTGTTTGACCACTGCTAGCATCGGTCACCTGCTGCGGTGCATTGACATTGGCATAGATGCCGAGGGTGCCAATCAAGGTCACCATACCCACGATGATGCCCGTAAAGACCAATTGCCCAATATCCTCCCAAGCGTGGCCAATAATACTGAGCACAAACAGGCTGAGGGAGAGCACTGCTGACGTTAGACAGTAAATACAGGTTCCCTGAATTTGGGTGACCAGGATGTACATCAGGTAGCTGCTGAAGATGGTCATGGCCGTGCCCCCAATAAAGAGGTACAGCCAGGTCCATTTTTCTAGTTGGGTGCGGAATTCCTTTTGGGTATCTGAGTTCAGGAGTAAGGGGGCTACCGCTGCGATCCCCATCGTGACATAGGCCAGGAAGCCAAACAGCGCCAAGGGTAGACCAAAGACTGTCGCATAGGCACTATTGAGGACCAAATCACAGCCTTCCGTTGGGCAGACGGCCTCGTCCCCAGCCAGCTTCACCAGGGTCAGATAGGCCGTGCCACAAGCACCAACCACCGCGATCGCTGTCATAATCGGGCGAGACCAGCGCTGAATCCAGGGCGTTGAACGTCTACGACTCATAGGCTTAGGGAGATAGGGGATAGGGAACAGGGGAGAGGAGAGAGAAGGGAGGGGCAAAAAAATTGGGGATTTAGGGGGTTGATCTAAGGCTGAGGGAATGGGTAGCTTGGTGTGGATTTGTGGGCATGGACGGTCGCCCCTCGTGTGCTGAATACTCTCTGCTCAGGTTCTAGGCTAATGGTAGCTTGACGGTCGGAATTGCGGCAGCCGGGACGGATGCTGGGGTGCCTCGACGAGCAGCTTCGATAAATTGGCTGACCCGGTTGGGATCAATCGGCTGCTCCCGTTGCCCATGTCGCTTGAGCGAACTGGCCACGATGACGCCGTTGGCGGCCTGCATCAGAGTGCCAATATTCTCTGGGGTTGCCCCACTACCGATCAAAACGGGTGTGCCCTGAGCGGCGGCTTGGGCTAGTTCTAAATCCTCCTGACTGGGAGGACTGCCTGTTGCCCATCCTGACAAGATAATGCCATCGGCGAGACCACGTTCGATCGTGTCCTGGACGGCTGCGGTGAGGTTAGGTGATCCCAGGGGACGGGCGTGTTTGACCAGGACATCGGCCAAAATTTTGACCTCACTGCCCAGTTCGCGGCGGTAGCGCAGGAGGGTATGGGCGCAGCCTTCAATAACCCCCTGATCGGTCGCCATGACGCCACTCAGAACATTTACCCGGATAAATTGGGCATTCGTACAGGTGGCGATCGCTAGGGCACTGTGGGCATCATTGCGCAGCACATTGATCCCGATCGGCAGGGTCACCAGCGTTTGCAGGTTTTGGACGATCAGGCTCATGGCGCTGACCACTGCCGGGTCAACGGTTCCCTTGGTAAACGGGGCATCGAAGAAATTTTCAACAATCAGACCATCAACCCCGCCCGTTGCCAGTGCCGTGGCTTCACGCTCAGCCCGTTCAATCACAGCCTTGAGACTACCTCCCCACCTGGGTGAGGTGGGCAGGGGCAACAAATGAACAACACCAATAATGGGCGCGGGGGTTCCAAAAATGTGCTGTAAGTCCACAATAATTCTCGGACTCTAGGACGGCTTCTCAATTCTCACCCAAATCATACCCCTAGCCGCTACGCAGGTGAACTGCTTCCCCAGAGATTTCAGCTATCGGGCTGGCAAATTTGGGGTTCGCGGCAATCGGCTAACTGTTCTAATCGTTGTTGCTCCTGTTGTAATTTTGCCTCCTGGGCACGGACAACTTCCCAGCGGGCTTCCAAAGCAAGGGTGCTGGCTTCTAGTTCTTGGCGTTCTTGCCTCAGGCTTTCCTCCAGGATTTGGATTTCTTCCCGACGGGCTTCCATTTCCAGGGCACGCCGCCCCAAGTCCTGCATCTGCAACGCGAGCCACTGGCGTCCCGCTTCAACGTGGGCTACCTCCTGTTTAAAGAAGGTTGGCGTGAGGCCATCACTCAGATAGTCGTTAATCAGGGCCAATACCCACTCTGTAGCCAGTTCGATTTCCAGGATCTCCTGTTGCTCGGACAGGCGCACCAAGACTAGGACGCCCTGATTTAGTACGTCTTTAAGATCATTCGTTACGTCTAGAAGCACGCGCGGCTCGCTATTAGCCAGAATCGACCAAACGCGATCGCCCTCTTGACAGGCTAAGAGCTTAAGCCTGACGGTATCGGCGGGATCGCATGTCTCTACCTGGGCCAGATATAGCATTCGCGGCATGTGGGGTGATGTGGCGCATTGCGATAGCTTCGCGACGCCTTTGGCGTATCGAGAACCCTGTCTTACCGAAAAGTGTAAGAGAACCCTCAGGAATTCTCCAGCCGTTGCAGCCGCTCTCGCAAAATTTCTGCCTGTTTTTCGGCTTCGGCGAGGGAGTCGCGGGTACTTTGGACCACAGCAGCCGGTGCTTTCTGCACATAACTAGCATTATTTAGCCGCTGGGTCAGGGTGGCAATATCGGCTTCGACTCTGCTCAAGGTTTTGCTGAGCTTGGCCCTTAGGGCATCAACATCGACCACTGCTGCCAGGGGAATTAAAACCTGGACGGTCCCGGTCACCCCAGCGATATTTTGGGTGGGATAGGGCACGATGTCGGGTGGCAGCGGAGCCGGGGCCGACGCAGTGGTTTCACCCGTGCGAGACCGGGGCCAGCCAATTGTGAACGGGGTCCCGGTGATCAGGCTGATCAGCAACCGCACGATCGCGACCACCCCAGCCAGAGCAAAAAAGACCAACACCAGGAAGGGCACCAGCAGGACAAAGGGGAGGAAAATGTCGGTATTCGCTGCTGGGTTAGGGGGTGTTGCGGGCGGGGCGGAGGGGGCCGTCACCGCTGGGACGGTTGCCACGGGAGCCGGGGTGGGTGCCGTAATGGCGACATCCGGGGTTGTGGGGGCAAAGGCGCGGGCGATCGTCAGGTTGGCCACTTTGGCCAGGTCTTGAATGTAGGGGCGTCCGGCGTTGAGGATGTTACGTTCGCGCTTGTCTTCGCTTTGCAGCACGGCGCTAATCCGCAGACCGGGTTTAATTTCAGCTTCCGATCGCAGGTTACGAATCGTGCGAATCGTATCCATAATCAGGGTGAAGGCTTGCTCCAGTTGGGGATCGATCAGACCCAGGTCGGGGGTGGGATAGGGTTGCAGGGCGAGGTACTGCTGATTTTCCGCCTGGACAAGGGTTTGCCAGATTTCCTCGGTGATGTGGGGCATGAAGGGATGCAGCAGTTTGAGGGTGCCTTCGAGGACCTGGGCTAGGACCTGTTGGGCGGTGCGGCGGGATTTGCTATCGTTGCCCTGGAGGCGGGATTTGACCAGCTCAATATACCAGTCGCAAAAGTCGCCCCAAATGAACTCATACAGTCCCTTAGCGGCTTCACCGAGGCTGTGCTGATCGATGGCTTCCCGGCTGCGCTGGGCGACTTGGTGATAGCGGGAGAGCAGCCAGCGATCGCTCAGTTCCAAATCCACGAGGCGAGGTGTCCCCAACTGGGCCGGGGTTTTGCCATCCAGGTTCATCAGGACAAACCGGGAGGCGTTCCAGAGTTTGTTGGTGAAGTTGCGGGAGGCTTCAACCGAGGCCGATTCGTCGGTTTTGCGATCGTATTCTAGGCGAATGTCTTGACCCGCCCCAGCCACTTCTCGCACCAAGGTAAAGCGCAGGGCGTCGGTGCCGTATTTGTTGATTAAAACCAGGGGATCAATGCCGTTGTTGGCTGATTTCGACATTTTCTTATTGTTTTCATCCCGAACTAAGCCGTGGATATAGACCGTTTTGAAGGGCATTTGGCCGGTGAAGTGCCCCGCCATCATGGTCATCCGAGCCACCCAAAAGAAAATGATATCAAACCCAGTTACAAGGGTGGTAGTGGGGTAGTAGGTCTCGAAGTCGCGGGTCTTTTTGGGCCAACCCAGGGTGGAAAAGGGCCACAACCCGGAGGAAAACCAGGTATCCAGAACATCCGGGTCTTGCTCCAGTTGCACCGATTCCCCAAATTGGGCGATCGCCTTGGCCTGAGCTTCTTCAGCGGTGCGGGCGACGATAAAGGGGGTGTCTTCGGTCAGTTCGCCGCCAGTTTCGCTGATGGCATACCAGGCGGGGATCTGGTGGCCCCACCACAATTGCCGCGAGATACACCAGTCTCGCAGGTTCACTAGCCAGTCGCGATAGACCTTAGCCCAGCGTTCCGGCACGAATTCCGGCGAGTGTTGCTCGTCCAGAAACGCCAGTGCCCGATCGGCAAGGGGACGAATGCGCACAAACCATTGGGTCGAAATCAACGGTTCAATGGGGACCTTGCCGCGATCGCTGTAGGGGACGGTGTGCTTATAGGGTTCGACTTTGACCAGGAAGCCGTCTGCTTCTAGGCGTTTGACCACCTGTTTACGGGCGACGAAGCGATCTAACCCGGCGAAGGGACCGCCGTTTTCGTTCAGGGTGCCATCTTTGTTGAGGATATTGATCAAGGGTAAATGGTGGCGTTGGCCCATCTCAAAGTCATTGGGATCATGGGCGGGGGTGACCTTGACGCAGCCAGTCCCAAAGCTGGCATCGACGTACTCATCGGCAATGATGGGAATCTCGCGCTCCATGATCGGCAGCAGCACGGTTTGGCCAATCAGGGGGCGGTAGCGATCGTCGTTAGGGTTCACTGCCACCGCCGTATCCCCCAGCATCGTTTCCGGGCGAGTGGTGGCCACTTCGACATAACCCTGGCCGGAGGTGAGGGGATAGCGGAAATGCCAGAGGTTACCCTCGACTTCGCGGCTTTCCACTTCCAGATCAGAAACAGCGGACTGGCTGGCGGGGCACCAGTTGACCATGTAGTTGCCACGATAGATTAAGCCTTCTTCATAGAGGGAGACAAAGGCAGTCATGACGGCATCAGTCAACCCGTCGTCCATCGTGAAGCGTTCCCGTGACCAGTCTACCGAAAGGCCCAGCCGCCGCAGTTGGCCAACAATTTTGCCGCCGGATTCCTGTTTCCATTGCCATGCCCGTTCTAAGTAGGCTTCGCGCCCTAGGTCTTCGCGCCGTTTACCCTGGCTGCTGAGTTCGCGATCGAGCAAGGTACTGACGGCGATACTGGCGTGGTCAGTGCCGGGGAGCCAGAGGGTGTTGCGCCCGGTCATGCGGTGGTAGCGCACGAGGGTATCGATCAGGGCGTGTTCAAAGGCGTGGCCCATGTGCAGGCTGCCGGTGACGTTGGGGGGCGGGATAACAATGCAGTAGGGTTCACCGGGGTGGTCGGGATCAGCTTTGAAGACTTCGTGGCTTTCCCAGACCTGCTGCCATTTTGCTTCAGTGGTGGTGGGGTCGTATTGGGTGGGTAGGTTAGCGAGGGCGGGAAGGGTTGCAGTCATGGCAGCCTACTGGCAAGGGAATGGGCAAGTGGACGATGAATACTTATGGACTTGAATATAGACTTGAATACTTATAGATTTTGCCATACCCTGTCCAAGAGGCAGGGGCGCGGGGGGAGCAAGGGAATGCAGATTGGGGGGTGTGCGGCGATCGTGGCGATCGCAGGGTTCTCAAGCACCAGATCCAACTAGGCGTTATGAGTACTCACTTTGTCTTACACCTCTACTTAAATCACAAATTAAATCACAAAGTACAGATTTACATGGGTAGGGCTG
>CAZHXN010000040.1:6421-23889 GCA_964536415.1 uncultured bacterium | reverse complement strand
CAGTCGGAGCCAGATCCCAACCTTAATGGTGTACTGAGTCAATTAGGTAAGGCTGTAAAACAGAACTCAACCCTTATTGCGTTTCGTATTATCATTCTTATTTATTTATATTATTTATATTTTATATTTTTTTTATATTTAAGGATATTTATCAGTGCAATAGGTGAATCAAAGAAATAGTTAACCAGTGTAATCTGTTTAATATTGGTTGCAATAAAAAAGTTATTTTTAGTTATGCAACAATGAGGTATACGAAATAGTAAAGCCCAAATAATTAACAATAAAATTGAAATTTTATTGTTAATTAAAGCAGTTATTCTTGATTTCTTTTTTGAGAGGAATGATAACAAAAAGAATGAAACAAGATGTATATAAATAAATCTTCCCCAATCATGGGCAGATATCAAAAGTGGCACAGTTGCCAATAGACTGCTTAAGATCAAGCAATAAGCAAAACGATCTTTTAAGATATCATTAATTTTATTAGAAATCGGTATAAAGGCAATTAGAGACAATAAGATTATGGGAATATAAAGTATATAGTGATGGTGTATTATAAAATGGCCTGTTATATTGACGGCATCTACTAAAGAATCATCAAGTGCATCAATAGCTCCTCCACGAGGAATGGGGTAACTAAATTGGGAAAGTGATTGACGTATGACAATAACTTTATCTTTTGATCCACTGAAAATTAAACATGAAATGAAACTTATCAAAGAAGGTAAGGCTAGTAATGAGGTTAAAGCAAATTTTGTAAGCATATTTTTCTGACACTAATAAAATACACCACCATAATATATGGCATGAATATGAAGAGCATCTCATGACTCAAGATAATTGCTGGATACGATAGGATTATGAGTAAAAAGATAATTTTGAATTTTTTAAAGTCAAAGTACTTTCTTGCATATACTAAAAAACTTAAAAGTGCAAAGTATATAATTTCTTTTCTGTGTACTCCTCCAAAACTGTTTAACTGAAACGTAAATATAAATGGTGAAAATATCAGAAGTGAATAGGCAATAATGTTTGTTTTCTTTAGTAAAAGATATGAAAAATGAAGGTATATAATCTAGCATAGACTTTGAATAATCAATACTAATAATCCTGGATTGATCGACGTAAGGCTAGAAATTAAAAATGTAATTTCTCCTAAAAATCCTCTCCGCACAAATCCGCCTGAATAGTTAATCAGCCAATCACCTATATTCCAGGTATGATGGATGGTGTAAGAAAAAAATTAAGCTGCATATTGTTGATATCAATATTAAAATCAGGTAATATCTTGTTATTGAATCCAATATAATAGTTATTCTCTTGGCTTTATCGTTCATAATTTTCCCCTTACTGGCTTTCCTGGAATTTGGCTGTAGACAGTATAAGCGATGACCAATAAAAGGCACAAGAGGTTAGGTTATGGTAGAGCAGCTATATGTTTATGCCGAGAGGGTACGGAGAGCCTATCCTTGGCGATGTGCAATTCTTCATGACTCCACAAGGTACGATCGCGATTCAACCCGATCGCCGTACTATCAATGCTATTCTCTAGACAAAGGGCAAGCCAATACCTACCACTTTGGCGCAGAACCACCGTATAAAAATCCATTGTAGTCATGTATTCATTTAGCTTGTAGTCATGTATTTATTTAGCCGTCTTTTATGTTTCTGACTGCTATTATTGTAGTCGATCCTATTGTATGCCTAATTCCAGATTGCTTAGACCTTGCTGCATTGTCTATAACCAATTCCCCACCAGGATAAACGCTGCCCAATAATAGGGACTCCGGAAGCGCTCATCTTGCAACACACTCAACTGGGCCTGACGCAACGCCGCCACTTTCGTTTGCTGACGATTTGCCAACTCCTGATATAGACGGCGCATCATCAAACTCGTCGCCTCATCACTCACCAACCACAGCGACGCGATCGTACTCCGTGCCCCCGCCCGCACTGCTACCCCTGCCAGCCCCAATGCCGCCCGATCGTTCCCCCGTGCCGTCTCACATGCACTGAGGACCAGAAGTTCGATCGCCGTTTTGCGATCCCGTGTTTGCCCCCGCAGGAACGTATCCAATTCCTGGGCATTAATCTTGCTATCCCAAGTCAACACAAACGTATCCGACGCTTCCGAGCTAAATTGACCGTGGGTCGCCAAATGCACGATCGGGTAGGGCCGTTGTTCTAGGGTTTGCTCAAAGCCCGTTGCCGTAAAGGCTTCATTAAACAGGGTTCGGCTGGGGACCTCCGTCGCGATCGTCTCCAACTCCACCGCCACCCCTGGCAAAGGTTCAAACCCCTGACGGGCCTCACTCAGCCCCGCTGCCAACACCTGCAACCGTTGCGCCGTTAGCGGACGGGAATCCAGCAGATATAACCCCGGAGCCACTGCAATGTTGTACTGCTCCAACAGGAAATGCTCCCCATCCGAGAGTGCCGCCATTGGGATATTGCGCATCACACTATCGAGCACAAACACCAGCGTTTCCACCCCGCTAGCTGCCAGATCCGCTGCCGCCGGACGAATCAGCCAGTCATACACTGCCGTTAACGGTTCACTCACGCCCTCCAGCCGATCGAGCATATCTAACCGAAAATTGAGAATCACTTCCCGCACGTCATCCTGAGCAATATTAGTCGTGTACTGACGTAGGGGTTGATTGGGGAGTGCCAGGATGACCTCCAGGCGATCGGGCAAAATAATGGGGTAAATCACCGCTGCTTTGGGGTCAAGGCGATCAATATCACGCGGTTGAGCATCCACACAGGCATCGCGGAAAAAGTTATCCAGTTCGGCCACCTGTAGGGATTCAATCACCTGACGGGCGCGATCTAGGTTTGCCTGACTGGCCGCTACGGTTTGTCCCGCTACGTTGGCCGTGGGTTGTAAGAGTAGCCCCACCAACTGTCGATAGATCGGCTCCACCTGCTCCCGGAAGGAATACTGCACATCCGCACTAATGGCAGCCAAATCACTGCGCAACCCCTGCAACGTATTCACTGCCTCGTTATAGGCCGCGATCGCTCCTGGGATATCCCCCTGTGCCTTGAGAATCCGTCCCAATTGCCACTGCCAGCGATAGGCAATCTCCGACGCCCCGATCGCCTGGGCGATCGCCAACGCTTCCTGCGTCACCTGTTGCGCTTCCTGCCACTGCTGGGCACGTTCATAGACTGCCCCCAACCCACCGAGGGCATAGGATTGGGACCTACGATCGCCCAACGCTGCTGCCTGCTGCGCCGTGGTGATCAGCAAGGGGGCCACACCGGGACTGCCCAAGCGCATCTGGCTATGGGCCAGGTTAATCCGCCCCATGAGGGTCGATCGTGTTGTCGGTAGATGGGCTAAGGCTTGGGTTGCCGTAGGCAAGAGGGCATGGGCATCATCGGTTTGGTTGAGATCAATCAGCAGGGCCAGTTGGTTCAGTTGCGCCTGGATTTGTTGTTGGGGGAGGGGAGCGGTGGCCGCCGCCCGTTGGTAAAACGCCAGGGCTTCCTGGGGACGATTGGCCGCCTGGGCTGTATTTCCCAAACTTAGCAATGTGGCACTGGTTGCACTGGGAAGTTGCGCCTGCTCCGCCAACGCTAAGCTGTCCTGTAAGACCGCACGGGCGCGATCGAAGTTACCCAACACCCGCAGTGTATTCCCCAGCGATCGACTGCCTGTCACCTTGAGTTGGGCATCAGTCACCGTTGCAAGGGTATCCTGGACCTGGGTGAGGACCCGCAGTGCTTGGCGGTATAACCCCAGGGCTTGCAGCGCTTGGGCCTGGTTAAGGTGCCCTTGGATAACCAGGGACGTTAGATCAGCCCTTTGGGCAAGTTGGGTGGCTTCTTGCCAGGTGGCATAGGCGGTTTCCGCATCGCCGCGCCGGAGTTGCAGTTGTCCCTGGATCATGAGGGCTTGGGCCAACAGATCGGGCGTGGTCGGTGATCGTCGTAGAGTGGTAATACTTTGGGCGATCGCCGTTTCCGCCTGGGAGAGTTGCCCCAATTCCTGATACACCAGCGCCAAATTACTCAGGGCTACTCCTTGTTGGGGACTGTTGGGGGGAGTCGTCGCGATCGTCTGTTCCAGGGCCGTCGCCGCTTCCGGATAGCGTCCCGCTTCATAAAGCGCTTGGGCGGCATCCAGGGTCCAGGCTCGTTGGCTGCGACCGAGGGTGAGTCCCAACACCAGCAGGAGTCCCAAGCCAAATAGTAAGAGGCGGTGTCTGGACTGTCGCGATCGTTGCCCTTTCATTCGTCTTCCCTTAGCCTCGATTAAATCTGGTGGGATAGCCTTCCCGGCTGTCATGACTGGTAGGATGTTCCGGCTGTCCCAGTGGGCGGATTGATGATCTTTGCGTGCGATCAGGTTGATTAAATGCGATCGTCTGCCTGTGGGGGGTGTTGGGGGTGCAGCGTTGACAAATGGGCCACAAAGCCAGCCCAGGATTCACATTGGAAGGCCAGATCGACTAGCGCCTCTAGTTGTTCGGGCGTTAACGGTTCTAGCTGGGCTGTTATGGTTTCCGGCACAGCCGAAAAGCGATTGCTAAGCGCCCTCAGCAAGAGACGCAGGGCTTCTTCCTGTCTGCCTTCCTGTCTACCTTCCTGGCGACCCTTCTCCATGCCAAGGCGCTCAATACTGGTGATATAGGGCATATTTCCCTCCTGTTCGTAGGCGGTGATGCTTTCCCAAACTTCGGCTTCGGGTGCTTGAGGTAATTGTAGAATCCAATCAATGAAACGGAAGAGGTTGATGATGTCTTGACGCGGGTAGCCTTTTTCGTAGAATCGCCGGATCAACTGGATCTTCCCAGCTTGGCGTTGTTGTAGATCCCGTTTGGTCGTCAAGCTCTGGAGATGGGCCAAGACGACAATGGCAAAGGGGTTGGGGCTGGTTTCGAGTTCAGGAGTGCGATCGCGGTAATCTAACAGCTTAACAATGGGAAAGTGGAATTCGAGGCGGCAGTTGAGGATTTCCTGGCGATGGACCTGGGGTCGCCACTGGGGATTGGTATTGCCGAGGATAGCAAGGCTGAGGACAGGGCGGTTGTAGTGGTCACTAATCCGGTAGTTATAAACATACATCCGTTCGGGGAAGTGGGGATCTTTGCGACCCTGGACTTCGATGTGAATGAGAATCCAGGTTTCGGAACCGTCGTGTAACCAGACCTTGATGAGTTTGTCGGCAAAGCGCTTGCTGCGTTCAGCGGCAGGGACGATTTTTTGTAGTTCCTTGTCAAGGAATTTGTGGGGTTGGTGCCAGTCGATCGCAGCCTGAACGTTGGGGAAGAAGAACTGGAGGAATTCAGGGAAATACTGCTCGATGATTTCTTTCCACGGCGAGTCCTGATCGGTGCGATTTTCTGGCAGTGAGGTGGCATCAGCGGTGTTGGGTTCCTGAGTGTCTGGGGGTTGGCTCATGGGAGTATTTTAGGTTGTCAGTCAGCGGCCTCGCTTGGTGGGCGGGGTTTACGCAAGGCCCTGGCAATGCAGATGGTCCTGTTTAGCTGGTTAGGCTTTCGTCACGATCGTTTTCGTTGTTTCCGCGACGGCATGAACTGGGCCAGGTGGCTCAAATCCTCAAGGTGCTGGGCAGGATCGACCGAGTGTGTAGGGCGGAATTGTATCCCAATAGTCAGATTTTCGTCTTTGATCGTGATTTTCTGGTTAATCGCAATCCACCTAATCAAATGATTGCAGTCATCACTTCCCTATATAAATTCATCTGTCTTTATTCCTAGGAGAAATTGCGATCGATGCCCCATTACGTTGATGCCGAACCCTATCCCTATCCCTACAATGGGGACCTGCGTCCCGATAACACGGCTTTGATCATTATTGATATGCAAACTGACTTTTGTGGCCCCGGTGGCTACGTTGATAAGATGGGTTATGACCTGTCCCTCACACGGGCACCGATCGCGCCCATCCAAAAGTTACTCGCCATGATGCGATCGCTGGGCTACGGCATTCTCCATACCCGTGAAGGGCATCGGCCTGACCTGTCGGATTTGCCAGAAAATAAACGGTGGCGATCGCAACGCATTGGAGCAGGGATTGGTGATCCGGGACCCTGTGGCCGCATTCTGGTGCGGGGCGAACCGGGCTGGGAAATTATTCCCGAATTGGCTCCGCTGCCAGGGGAAGTGGTGATTGATAAACCAGGGAAGGGATCGTTTTATGCCACAGACTTAGACCTGATCCTGAAACTGCGGGGCATTCAAAATCTGGTCCTGACGGGAATTACCACGGATGTTTGTGTACATACAACCATGCGCGATGCTAACGATCGCGGCTACGAGTGTCTGATGCTATCAGACTGTACCGGCGCAACAGACTATAACAACTATCTGGCTGCGTTGCAGATGATCAAAATGCAGGGCGGGGTTTTTGGAGCGGTGGCTACCTCGGAAGCACTCTTGGCGGCGATTCAAACCCCAGATTAACCCCTCACGCTCGGAAGTGGGCGGGTTGACCCCGGGGGGCTGTTCCCAGGCAAGAGTTTGACGCAACCCGCCCCTACGCATCAGGGATGGTCTAGTGCAGCGCGTCATTCAATGATGCAACGTTTGTAGTGCAGGCTTTAGCCTGTGCAACGACTAAAGTCGTTACTACCAACGTCGCGAGACTTTATGTTGACTGTACTAGCTTAGGGTGGCTTTGAGGGTAAAGGGACCAGTTCCCCGGTAGGAGCGCACCATAATGTAATAGTCTCCCGGTTCGATCGCTTCGACCTTGATTTGCTCACTCGCTGCACTGGTATACCCCCGGTAGTCAAAATCGCGAATGGTCGGCTTGGTACCCTTGCGGACAAAAAGATCGAAATCGGCTTCTGCTGGCCCCTTGAGGTCGATCGTTAAGGTGGGGTTGAGTTTGAGTTGGAAGAGGGCACTCTCGCCGACTTTACTCAGGCTACCGCTCAATTGCTCACCGGGCTTGAGTTCGCGCACATTCCGCTGTTCCTGAGACTTCAGGAAGGCTACAGGGTTAACCAACCCAAAACCGTGGGCATAGTCAAAGCCTAAGCTCCCCAGGTCATCCGCCGTGCGGCGTAACAGTTGGCGTAATTGGGCGGGGGAGAATTGCCCAGGGGGATAGGCGGTACGGAGGGCAGCGACAACCCCAGCAACCACGGGGCAAGCAGCGGACGTTCCCCCATCGGCAGCATAGACCCCTGACCCGGAAAAGTGGGTATAGCCGCAGAGATCCGGTTTTTCCGTAGCGAGGCGACCGGGTCCCTGGCTGGAATAGCCTACCCGAACTTTATCTAGGGAGACACCCGCGATCGTCAACACACTGGGATGAGAATTGGCCCCGTAGAGGGTGCGGCTGGTCACCCCCTGGCAGCGGCTATCGGGACATTCGGCTCCACAGTTACCCGCAGCGAATAAAATATCGGCCCCCGCATCAGCCAAGCTTTCCACCACGATATTAAACGGATGGTTGGGGTTATCACTGTAGTTACCGGGGTGATTGGTTGGGAAATCCCAGGAGGGGTGAAACATCCCCCAACTGTTGTTGACCACGAGGGCGGGTTTGTTACTCCCTGCCGCCATTAACAGTTGCAACAGTTGGCTGTAGGCTTTAACGGCATCACTGAGAAAACCTTCCATCACCGTGCTACCGCCCGCCCGTGAGGTCAGGAGGGCGTAGTCCAAAAGGGTGCAATTGGGGGCAGCAATGCACACGTCAAAGGCGCACATGGTGCCATGATCGACGGGCATGTTACCTAGGGGCAGGTTCGGAACGGGTGCCCAACTTTTGCTAGCGTCAAATTTGGGATTGAGGCCACGACTGCGGAGGTGATTAATGTTAATCCCCGTATCCACGATCGCCACAAGGACATTCGATCCATCTAGACCCCGTGCCCGCAATTGCTCCACCCCCAAGGCAGTCGCCACTCCCCCATGAGTGCCCATCGGCGCATCGCCGGGACAAATGCGAAAATGGCTAATGCGCGGGTCCGCAAACACGCCCACAATATTGTCATTACGATCGGCAGCCGTCATGAGGCGATCGAGGGCCGCTTGGTCGGGGACTTCACCCCGCACGAGATAGGTTGAGGCTTCGGGTTCGGTATTAAAACTGTACAGACGACCGACTTCGGTAATGCCGACCTGGGTGCGGGGTTGACGATCGGGAATCTGCACGGGGGTGAAGCGCACGTCGGGAGCCAGTCCCGGTAGGGGGCTACTGGGTAAGGCCGCAGCGGTAAAGCCGGTGGCCATTTGGGCCGCTGTTGCCAGTTGCGGTTGGTAGCGCATCTGAATCAGTACACGCATGGGACGACTCCAGAAGGGTTAGGAGAAGGGTAAGCAGGGCGGTTAGGGGTCGATCGCTTGGATCGTGACATCGCCGTGGACGCCTTTAACTTCAGGGTGTTGAGCCATAAGTTGCGCGGCATCCAGAGGCCCCATCACCCGCACGACATAGAGCGATCGCGCCGGACTGATCAGGACGAGGCCATAGTCGGCGTCGATCGTCACCCCGTGTAAGCCAGCCAATTGTTGCACGTAGGCGAGGGTATTGTTGGGGGGTTCCAGTTGGAGGGTGACGAGGGAGGTGGGAGTTGGGGACATGGCGGTAACGGTCTCCACCGCAACGAAGCGCAAGGGTAATTTCAGAAGAGCATACCCACCTTAGCAAACTTGGGGGATGGGGGGTTATCCTCCCAGAGAGATGGGTGTCAGGAAGAAGGTCAGATGGAATTGGAGCAAGGTCTAAATATAATAGGGCCAGTCCAGGTCGTTAGCCACTATCCGGTAGCCCTTAAACGGCAGATAGCCGTAGTTAAAAATGATGCAAGTACTTAAAGTGAAACTTAAGATTCTCGATAAATACTTAAAGGAAAGATAGGATGACTTCATAGATTTTGAGCAACTCCGATCGATGGCACCAAAATTTGAAGCTCTATCCTATACAGATCGATCTCTATCACTGCTTTATCTCCTGTGCTTCTTGACAATTCTCTCCTCACCTTTTAATTAATATTATTCATGGCGTTTACTTTGTCCATAAAGCTAGTCCGTTCCATTATTTTCCCCATGCATACGATCGCAACGGATTCACTAGGGATATCTAGCTCATACGGTTTTGATATGAAAGCGTTGCCATGGATGATATCAATGAAGAATGATATTTTGCCAAGATTAGACAATGACCCAGATACCCGTCAGCAACTCTTACCCTTCTGTCGGTTAGCGCCAGGAGAGATTTGGAGCGATCCCTTACAAGGCCATCGTATTGGTTGCTTAGATGCCACTGATTCGATTCAAATAGCTACCCTGATGGCGGGTACAACAGCCACATTAGCAATTCACGATCCACCCTATAATTTGGTAGCGTTTGAGATGCGATCGCTTGCCGAATTCATTGCGTGGTGTGAACAATGGGTCCGCACAACAGCCACGGCCCTAGGGGAAAATGCAGCGCTCTACGTGTGGCTAGGGGCGGATCAAACGGCGGGTTTCCAGCCCTTACCCGACTTCATGATCCTGATGCGGAATTTTCCTGAATTTACCTCCCGATCGCTGATCACCCTGCGCAATCAACGCGGCTACGGGACCCAGAAGAACTGGATGGCGGTGCGTCAGGAATGTTTATATTACGTGAAAGGGAATCCCCCCTTTACAGTCCAATATACTGACATCCCCAAAATTCTCCGGGGCTACTATAAAAACATCAATGGCAAGCGGACCGAAAATCTAGAGCGAAGTAAGTCTGAAACGATTCGTCCCGGTAATGTGTGGGTTGATATTCAGCAGGTGTTCTACCGCATGGAGGAAAATGTCAATGGTTGCTATGCCCAAAAACCCCTGAGCGCGATCGCCCGTCTTATCCTGGCTAGTTCCCAACCTGATGATACGATTATCGATTTTTTTGGCCATTCCGGGACGACCTTGATCGCCGCTGAGCAACTGCAACGGCGGTGCTATATCTGTGACATCGACCCCATTTATTGCGAGATTATGATCCGTCGATTGGAGCGTTGGCGACAATGGGGAAAGACGGGCTGGCAAAATAGTCATCCCTTTGCCCATGAGCTTAACTTGTAATGGTGATCGACTGGGCCATAAGCAGAGCAGTTGGTACCAGCATCTATAAAAAAGATGACCGAGCAGTTTATTCCCGTCCCGATCGCCACGCTTTTAAGCAATCCACCACCGCCGTTTGTTGTTCCGATGCAGCCCAAATTAAGGCTGTCCAGCGGTTTTCATCCTTGGCATCAATATCCGCGCCGTGTTCGAGTAAACATTGGACGGTTGCCGTATGTCCCTTGGCGGCGGCGGCCATCAAGGCAGTCAGACCAAAGCGGGTTTGGGCATTGATATCAACTCCACGGGCCAACAGATGGGGTAACAATTCCCGGTTATCGGTGGCGGCAGCGGCCATGACCACCGTCCAACCATCCGCATCAGCGATCGCGGGATTCGCCCCCTCGGTCAGTAACCATTGCGCCATGTCCGTGTGTCCGGCATCGATCGCAGCCAGTAGGGCCGTGGTGCCCTCTTCATCCTGGGTATCGATCGCGACGCCCTCGGCCAGTAAAGCCTGCAATCCTGCCAAATCTCCGTTTTTTGCGACGGTGATGAAGTCTGCTGCCATTCTTGCTACTCAACCCTAATTTCAGTCCCAATGACGTGCAGCCTGCCTGGACGCGCATCAAAAATTATCGCCAAAATCATCGCACGGAAATCGTACTTTTTACGCCAAAGTCGCCCCTTATAATAAGAGTCTGCCAACGCTCATCCCAAAAGTCCACCCATGTCCGACGAACGCGCGACAACGCCCTCCGCCAACCGCCCGACCGATTCCCACTCCAACCGCGAAGACCAGCGGGCCGTTCGCCTCGACAAGGTGGACCAACTTAAGCAATTGGGTATCAATCCCTACGCCTATCGCTGGGAGGTGAGCCACCACGCGGCTCCGCTTCAAGAGAAATTCGCGGATTTGCCTGCCGGGCAAGGCGTCGATCTCACCGTAACGATCGCGGGTCGCATCATGGCCCGTCGCGTGTTTGGCAAATTGGCCTTCTTCACCCTGCAAGACGAAACCGGCACGATCCAACTTTATCTGGAGAAGCAAACGATCCAAACCGGTATGGCCGCGATCGACCCCGATGCCTTTGCCCATCTCAAACAGTTAACCGACGTGGGCGACATTCTGGGCGTCAAGGGCACCATAAAACGCACCGAAAAAGGCGAATTGTCGGTTATGGTCAGTGAATACGCCATCCTGACCAAATCCCTGTTGCCCCTCCCCGACAAGTGGCATGGCCTCACTGATATTGCCAAGCGCTATCGGCAACGCTACGTTGATTTATTCATCAACCCCGATGTGCGCGCGAGCTTCCGTCGCCGCGCCAAAATTACGGCAGCCATTCGTCGCTATTTGGAAAACCAGGGCTTCCTGGAAATTGAAACCCCCGTCCTCCAGGTCGAAGCCGGGGGAGCCGAGGCCCGTCCCTTCACGACCTACCACAATACGCTGGATATGCCCCTCTACCTGCGCATTGCCACGGAACTACACCTGAAGCGGCTAGTTGTCGGCGGATTTGAAAAGGTATTTGAACTGGGACGCGTCTTCCGGAATGAGGGGATCTCGACTAAGCATAATCCCGAGTTCACGACGATCGAGGTCTACCAAGCCTATGCCGACTACCACGACATGATGGCCCTGACGGAAACCCTGATCACCCATGTGGCCCAGGAAGTTCTGGGAACGCTCAAAATTGATTACCAGGGCACCGAGATCGACCTCACCCCCCCCTGGCGACGGGTGACAATGCACGACATTGTGCAGGAAGTCACGGGGCTGGATTTCCGCCAGTTCACCACAGTTGAAGCGGCCCGTACCGCAGCGGCACAGGCGGGGATTCCGGGGATTGAGGACTGCGAAACGATCGGTCACCTGCTCAACGAAGCCTTTGAACAAAAGGTCGAAGACACCCTGATCCAACCCACGTTTATTATTGATTACCCGGTGGAAATCTCACCCCTCGCCAAACCCCACCGCCGCCAACCCGGTCTGGTGGAGCGCTTTGAACTGTTTATTGTGGGTCGGGAGACGGCCAATAGTTTTTCGGAGTTAACTGATCCCATTGACCAGCGAGAACGTCTCGAAGCCCAAGCCGCCCGCAAGGAAGCCGGGGATTTGGAAGCCCACAGTGTCGATTACGATTTCCTGACGGCATTGGAATATGGGATGCCGCCAACGGGAGGCTTAGGGATTGGCATCGATCGCCTGGTTATGCTTTTGACCAACGCCCCCAGCATTCGCGATGTGATTGCCTTCCCCCTACTCAAACCCGAAAAGTCGGAGACGGAGATCGAACCGTCAGCCTAGCGATCAGGGGTAGGGGTTAACGGTCCCAATCAATCACTCGCCGCAGCCGCTATAGATAGCCTTTGGATCATCACTGATGAACTTTTGTCAGTCGGTGTGTCTTAACTAATAACCGCTAAGAATCGTAGCTCTGCCAAATATGCACAAACCGGGTGAAAGTCGTTTCCGATAACTGGCTTTGGAGCCAAACCAGGGCACGGGTTTGATTCGGAAAGCGATCGGGTTGATAGGACTGACACAGATCCGCCAGGGAAACCGATGTGGGTTGGGGCGATCGATACACCGGATACCAGGTCACATCCTGAAGCAAGCACTCCCAAGTCATGGCATCTACCTTGCCGGTGATGGGTAGGTGCTGCGACTGCTGGAACGATCGTACCGCCGCCGCTGTCTGGGGACCAAAGTGGCCATCCTCCCTTACCAGGGGATCAGCACCGCGCACATTTAACAATAACTGCAACACCTTAACCGCCGAATTGGTATCCCCCAACTGCAAATCCGGCTTGCGCGTTGTGTTCGAGGGAGGTAAACGGCGGCTGCGGGCGGCCAGAGCCGGTGACCAGCGCAACAGGGCCGACCAAGTCTGCTCATCCACCCGACCCTCATCCGGCAGACCACACTGGCGCTGAAAAAAGACCAACGCCCGATAGGTGCGCTCCCCAAACACCCCGTCTTCCAGGAGCGGCGGTATCGTCCCACTCACATTCAACAGCGCTTGCAATTCCCGCACTAGCAACCCTTGATCGCCATAGAGCAGCAACCAGTGGCCTTTGCTTGGCCGAGTAACCGCCGTAAGCGGTTCCCCCCGGACGAAATAGGATAAGAGCGCTGCGTCCGACAGTTGCGGTGTAGACACCGTACTGGCTTGACGTAACGCCTCCCAGGTTTGGTGATCTACCCGGCCATTAGCCACTAACCCCTGTTGGGCTTGCACCAGGCACACCGCTGAATAGGTGGAGTCGCCAAAATAACCGTTTTCATCAATGCGAGGCACGATCGCCGCTGCATTAATCAGCCGCTGGAGTTCACGGACGGCTGCTCCTTGATCACCGTAGGTGAGGACTGGATCTGGCATTCTGTTGACTCCAATTGCTGAATTCAAAGTTCAAAATTCAAAATTCAAAGTTCAAAATTCAAAGTTCAAAACAACTCAGGCATTGGAACTAGATTGCTGGGTGAGGTTTCGTCCGCAGACCACAGGCGGGCGAATTCCTGGAGTACGGCGGCTGGGATTTGGGCTTGCAGCCATTCCAGAGCGGCCTGCTGTTCAGGGGTGACGATCGCGTGGGTTTGTTGATAGGCCCGCAGCAGGTTGAGCGGTTGGGCAGAGGCCGCGCTAGCGAGTGCCGAAACCGGATCAGCGGTAGCCGCTGTCAGCAGGGACGGGGGACGGGTGGCCCTGTCCGGGGGATAGAGGTGGGGATTCCGCCAATAGGCAGCAAAATCCTGGAGGATTGAGGCCGGGATCTGGGTTTGTAACCATTGCAGGGCCTCGGCTTGATGCGGCAGATCTTTATAGTAGGCAAAAGCACTCACCCAATCGAGGGGCACCTGGGGGTCATGGGTTTCCCCACGATACCGTTGCGCAAATTCGTTGCCCACCGTCGCCGACACTTGGGATTGGAGCCAGCGGATCGCGTCGCTCCGGTGATAACTGCCATAGGTTTCAGGGCTGTCTAGGCGGAAATAGCGGGCAACCTCAACCAGATCCACGTCCCCGTTGACAAGTGGATCGGGGATGGCCAGCCAGCGATCGGGGGCTTCGTCTAACAACGCTTGCCAGGTGCGATCGTCCACGCGGCCACTCACCTGGGCAGCCCCAAATCGCTTCAATTGCAGATCTCGTACCGCCTGCTCAGTGATTGGGTCAAACTCACCATTGACCGCCACCCGCACATAGCCAAACTTATACTTCAGCAGGCGCTGCAATTGATGGACGGGGCCATCCGCCGTCGCTGTATCCTGGCTCCCGATCGCCAAAGGCGGACGGCGCAATTCTCCCTCGCCAGTCCCCTCGCTATCCAGGCTAGGAACCAGATTAACCCTAGACTCACCCCTTGATACCCCGATCGGCCACTCGCTCGGCAGATCAGCCGCCAACGGCAGGACAACCGTTGCCGTGGCAGGGACTGTTAAGGTCGTCACATCGATTTGATCGGGCTGCTGCCATGCGTGTCCAAAGGTAGCTAGTAGGGTTGGGGCTTCACTCAAAAGCTGTTGCTCGAGCCAGAACAGCGCTGCCTCTCGGTGTGGCCCCACCCCGCTCGGTGATTCCCGCTCTTGACGATAGGTTTGACAGACGGTGCGGAAATCGATCGCGGGAGGCTGAAGGTCGGTTGTTTGGTGCCACAGGCGGGAGAACTCAGCTAGCACGGCACTAGGTACCCGGAGTGGATTCTGCAATTGGGTATCCAGCCAGGCCAAGAGCGCCGTTTGTGCGGGCGATCGCTCAGGGTCATAGGTTTGACACACCTCGATCAGGCTGACAGGACTGGACATAAAGCGGCACCTCAACTTCTCACCAGGACGTTCTTCACCCATTCAATAGTTCGCTAGGACTTAACTGCTCAGCAGACTGCTTACTAGACGACTCAAAAGATGACCGTGTCCACAGGATAACCGCAGAATGGTCTAAGTGCCGCTTCCCTGAATATGCCAGCGCTGCTGAAATTCGGTTAAGGTGGCCGTGGGTAACTGTTGCGAGAGCCATTGCAACGCCTGTTGTTGACTGGTTGTCAAGGGGGTGTCACCCTGGGCATAGAGGTCCACTAGGGCTAAGGTTGGCGGCGGCGGGGTGGCGCTGGGGATAAGGGGATCAGGGCGCAGCGCTTCTCCTGCGGCCAGGGGAGGGGAAGGTTCCGTTCCCGAATCGCGATCGGCGGGTGACAGGGCCGTCAATTCGGGAGGCAAGGATACATCCAGCGGTGGCACCGCTGCCAATAAGCCGGTTGCTGCGGGTGGCCCATGACCTGGGTTCACCGCCGGTCCCATGAGAACATCCCCCATTAAGGCATCCCAGGTGGGCAGGGTCACTTCAGCCCCAGCCGGGGGGGTAGTATCTTGTCCCATCAAAACTTCCCACGTGGCCCGATCGACCACGCCGGTCGGGGGTAAATCATGGCTGAACTGAAAGTTAGAAACCGCCTGGAACGTCGCCTCATTAAATTGACCATCAACTGTTAACACATACCCATACTCATTCAACAGGGTTTGCAAATGGGCGATCGGACCCTGCGCTGCCGTGTCGGTCTGGCCTTTTTGGAGCAAAGGGAGCGCGGCGGGTGCGGTGGCAGGCGGGACCGCTCCTGTCACTGGACTTAAATCAACGGGATTCAAATCAATGGGACCTAAATCAACCTGATCAGGGGGGGGCGGAGTCGCTAAATCAACAATTTTGATGGGGCTGGTAGCGATCGGGGTTTCACTGGGACTTGCACTAGGACTTGCCAACCAGGACTCATCCCAAGCCAAGCTGGGGTCAGAAACCAGTGCAGCGGCGTCGGTCGCTGGCTGGGCCTTAGCCAGAAGGGCAAAGGGGTCCAGGGGTTTGGCGGCTTCCTGCTCCAGCTTGGCCCACGTATCGGGGCCAACTTCACCAGGGGGATCAGTCAGTTCGGGAAATTGGGATTGAAACTGCCGAACCGCCTGCTCCGTGGTCACATCAAAAATGCCGGTCAAGGGAACACCCAGGCCAATCACAAACAGTAGGCGTTGCAGTTGCCGAATCGGCCCATTGGGGAGGTCGTCATCGGTTGCGTGTAACCGTAACCAGGGATGGTGATTGGGGGTAGTTGTAGTTGCCGTGGTTGGACGATCGCTGGCAGGGGCCACCGAGACCGATAGCGGCGCGATCGTGGGCACCTCACTCAGGTTAACAATCGTGGACGCGATCGTGGCATCAATGGGGGCAAGGGGCTGTACCGCTGCACGGGTCGTCATACTGGCCGTTGGACTGGTTGTTGGACTGGTCGTGACATCCTGGCGATCTTCATGGAACAGTTGTCCCCAATCAGCCGCATTGATCACCCCATCCGACAGCAGGGAGGGGTGGCTATTCTGGTAGGCCACCACAACATCATGTAATTCCTGATCAAACTGGCCATTGACCTCACCCTTGTAGTAACCGTGATCCTGCAAAAAGGCTTGCAGTTGGCGAATGGGACCATCAATACTGCCCTGGGGATCCGCATCTCCCAGACGTAATTGGGGCAGTTGACCCTGATCATCCCGAAAGGCGTAGGCTTGCCAGGTGGGACTTTGGGGAGAGAAGTGAGTGTACTGGTACGCCGCAATGGCTTGCGGGGTCAGCAATTCCCCAGCGGGGACACTGCGTGAGCGCCCTGGGATGACCAGATCCGGCGGGAAGTGCTGATTCGTCCCTAAGGGACAGGGGGCCAGGACGGGCTGACCAAGTTGGGCGGTGAAACTTTGCACGGAGGGCGTGAGCAGGGCTTCCCAAACGGCATCATCCACAACGGTCTGATCAATGGCAGCATTAGCTTCGGTTGTTGAGGACGGGAAGACAGAGAGTTGCCGCAGTTGGAAATCTTTCACTGCCGCCAGGGTGAGGAGATCAAACTGGCCATTCACCAGAACGTAGTCATAGCCGCGATCGCGCAGCAAGCGTTGCAGATACCGTACCGGGCCATCCGCCGGATCAGGGTCAGTGATGTCCAGGCGCAATTCGGGTCTACCCTTGGCTGTGATCGGCCCCGGCCAGGGGGTATGGAGGGGAGCAAGGTTAGAAACCGAAGGGAGATTACTCATAGTGCCTTTCGATAGTGCCTCTAGTGCCTGCCGTCTGCATGGGTGCGGTCCGTTATGGCGCATTATGGCGCATGATCTGGTTGGATCTTCCCGATCGCTTAGTAGTCCTTAACATTTGTTGGACGATTAACCAAAAAACCGAACAAAAAGTTAACAAAGGGCCGACTTAGTACGAGGGATGGCTCTCCCACTGGTTTCTAAAGTTTGCGATCGGGCCAGGGGTAGGGCGTCAGTTTTGATGTTACACTCCAAGGCACGCTCATCCCAGCTAATCGGCTAGGGGATTCAGGCTGGAGCTTAGAAGTATGGATTTGCCATTAGTTCTTGATATCGCAATTGGCCTTATCTTTATCTATTTAATTCTG
>CAZHXN010000040.1:0-6411 GCA_964536415.1 uncultured bacterium | reverse complement strand
AGCCTACTGACATCAGAATTACAAGAATTGCTAAGCACCCTATTACAATGGCGAGCCGTTCACCTTAAGGAATCGATTGAAGGATTACTGGCCGGTAGCAGCAGTTCACAACAACTGCGCACCTCACGACAGCTAGCCAACCGGCTCTACAATAACCCGATCATCAGAACGCTGAACCAGGAGGCCAAGGGCCTATTTTTGCCCTTAACACGCAGCTTAGGTAACTTTTGGTATCGCATCTTTCAGGTGTTTGGTCAGGATGATGAGGGGAATATCAAAACCAGTGGTCCTTCCTACATTGCGAGCCAATCCTTTGCGGTTAGCTTGATGGACACCCTGGGGATTCCCAAAATGGCCTTCCTGATCAGTATCCTGCGGCTAAAAAACTTTGTCGCTGGTCAGATCACGACCAAGGTTGAGAATGAACGACTACGTCAGCAGTTACAGTCACGCTTCGAGTTCATTCTCAATGACTATCAGCAACAACATACAGACCTCATCACGACCGTCCGTCGCATTGTGGAGACCTGTGATCGCTATGCTAACCTCGCCACCGTCACCAATGGCGAACAACTGGCATTTCAGGTTGCCCAACTCAATCAAACGGAAAATCTTGACCTTACGGTTACTGATATCATACAGTTTCGCGCCCTCCGAGAAGGCATCTTTGGTCTGCCCGGAAACACCACCGAAATTGAGGTGATTGTCCGCTATCTGCAACCGACCTTACTCGATTTAGTTAACCTTGTTCGGGATCACGCTAAGGTTGATGAATTTTGGCAGCGGTATCAGGCTATTCGCCATGAAGTTGCCCAGCGTATTCTCCACTCAGAAGTGCTTTCTGCCATTCGTCGATTTATTAGTGAGGTAAGCGCGTCATCACAAATGACGGATGAACAACGATCGGCAGTGCTCAAGGATATCCTGGCGGTCGAGACTCGGATGGATGAATTCTTCCGTACACCGCCGATCTCCTTGGTAGATGTCCCCTATCGCAGTCTGTTAGATCAGGCGATCGCTCCCATCCGCGCCAACCTGAATCGACCCGAATGGGGGGATTGGATTGTGGATGAAATTATGAAGCGCCTCAATACCCACCAAATCGATCTGGATCGGGCTAAGCATGAACGGGCAGAGTTGAAGGATTATATTGACTCCCTGGTGGATATCTTACCGACCATGCGCCAGGATTTCCTAACGTTTGCCAATTTACTGGCTCAGCAGGGAGGACCGGAGGTCCAAAGTCTACGGGATCTGTTAGTGACCCTATTAGAACCGCTAGAGAAAAGTGGTGAACTCAACCAATGTCTCAAGGAAAACCTCTATATTCTAGCGGAGCAGGCCCATATCAAAGCAGTTGGAATTCGGGGCGAGTTAACCCAATTCCAACATGAAATTGAAAATTGGTTCGATCGCGCACTTGAGCGAGCCGGGGGGGTTTATAAGCGTAATACCAAATTAGTGGCGATTTGCTTAGGCATATTAACCGCGATCGCAGTGAATGCGGACAGTATTCACATCGTGACCCGTTTAGCCGCAGACTCGGCCCTGCGTAGCGAGGTGATTGCGATCGCGACGGAGGCGGCCAAGACTGAAATTACGGGTCCAACTTCAAAGACGGGAGATGGCCAGGGATCGAACCCAAACCATGAATGTTTAACCCTCCCCCGTACCGAGGCGGAAGCGAAGGAAAACTGTCGTGCGTTTTTTGCAATTTTAGACAATGCAGCGCAAGAGTTATCCTTGCCAATCGGTTGGGGCGATAACAATCGCTTTCAGCAACGTCAAGGTGCTAAACAGGGAATTTGGCAGGATATCTGGCCAGCGCGGTATGCCCTCGGCTGGCTGATCACGGGCATTGCCCTCTCAATGGGGTCAAGCTTCTGGTACGACCTTTTGGGTCGCGTTATCTCGGTGCGGAATACAGGTAAAAAACCGGAAGCGCCTGCTGCTCCTAGTCCTAGCCCAAAGGCATAGCTGAGGATGAGGATGGCGGCTAGCTAACGGGCGTCCACTCGGCCACCGCTTCCCACCCTAACCCGCGGCGCACAATTTCCGGTTCATCCTGGGTAAGATCCACAATCGTGGAAACTTCAAAACCGGGTTCCGTATCGCTATCGATGATCACATCAACCGACTTTTCCAGATGATCAAACAGTTCAAATCGCGATCGATGCCCATCTTTGGTATTACCATCCTCCGAAAGGGTATGGGCCGAGGTGGAAATCACCGGATTCCCCAGAGCGTCAACGAGCGATCGGCAAATGGCATGATCGGGTACCCGAATCCCTGTAGTTTTGCGTTTGGGTTCCATAACCAATCGGGGCACTAATTTTGTCGCGGGTAACAAAAAGGTGTAGGGACCGGGCACCAGTCGCCGCATCAGCCGATAGGCCCTATCCTGAACCCAGGCATAGTGGGCCACATTCGATAGGGAGGAACACAGAAACGTCAGGGGTTTATTATTATCCAGGCGTTTGATCCGCCGCACTCGCTCTACCGCCGACTTCACGGTCAAATCACAGCCGATCGCGTAAACCGTATCGGTGGGGTACAGCATCACCGCACCCGATCGGAGTTCATCCCGGATCTGCTCGATCAGCCGGAGTTGCGGAGTGTTAGGGTGAACATGGTAGAGAGTAGCCATGAAGCGTTGCAGGGGGGTATACAGAAATGGGATGACACAGCGATTGGGAATTGCCCCTCCCAGTATCAGATGGCGACAATCCTGCGTCAATGGAGATCTAATAGAGGAGATCATAAGGAGATCTAACGTCACCCGGCAGATCTAACGTCACCCAAACCCAGATCTCAGCTTGCCGTGGCCAGACCTGTGCAGACGGGTTGGGTGCGCTGGGGTCCCCCTTTCGTTCTCGCTTCCTTGTCGATTATGTCCATCGATTATGCCCATTGCCTACTTTGACTGTCCCGCTGGTATTGCCGGTGATATGTGTTTAGGTGCCCTGGTGAGTGCGGGGGTCCCGTTGGCTTATTTGCGCGATCGCCTCCAATCGCTGGGGATCGCCGGTGAGTATACCCTTGCAGCCCAGTTGGTCCATCCCCAGGGACAACAGGCAACCCAGGTGCAGGTCATCCTTGCCCCTGCCCCTACTCCCTTGCCAACGGGGCCAGCCGGGGCCGTTGACGACGCTTCCGTTCACTCCCATAGCTATCCTCCACATCCCCACCCAGCCGATCCGGATGAAACCACCGCAGCGGTTGCAGTTCCCAGAACCCGCCATGAGACTGTGCGCCACCTGCCAGAAATTGAGGCTCTGATCCAAGGGGCCGATCTGCCGCCCAGGGTTGAGCAGTGGAGTCTGGCGATTTTTCGGCAATTAGCGATCGCCGAAGGGGCGGTGCATGGCATTCCCCCGGCACAGGTTCATTTCCACGAAGTCGGGGCCACGGATGCGATCGTGGATATTGTGGGTACCTGCCTGGGCCTGGACTGGCTGGGGATTGACAGTGATGCCGACGGTTGGCCGTTGCTCTATTGTTCCGCCTTGCCAACGGGGGGCGGTACGGTGCGGGCGGCGCATGGGCAATTACCGGTCCCCGTACCGGCGGTCCTGAAGCTGTGGGAAATGCGGCAGGTACCGATCTATAGCAATGGGATTGAGCGGGAACTGGTGACCCCTACAGGGGCAGCGATCGTCACTACCCTGGCGCGTGAGTTTGGGCCGCCCCCAGCGATGTATCTGGAAACGGTGGGGGTGGGCGCGGGAACGATCGCGTTACCGATTCCTAATGTGCTGCGGCTTTGGGTGGGCAAGGCGGGGGGAAGGCAAAAGACAAAAGGCAAAAGGCAAAATTCAGCGCATCACCCTCTAGAGCGTCACAATCGGGATGAGGTTCAGGGGCATGGGGGTGATGCGCCTGGGGAAACCCAAGGCGATTGTGAAAACCCCCCAGTTCCAGAGGTACATAACCATGCAGGGGATGGGGCAGTGGGGGAATGCTTAACGCCGTTGTCAGATGAAGGCGGGACACCCGTACCACACTTAACGACTTCAGCGCTCCCCCCCCACTCGCGGACGGAAACGATCGCGGTGCTGCAAACCCAGTTGGATGATTTAAGTCCGCAGGTCATGGGGTATGTGATGGAGCGGCTGTATGCGATCGGGGCGTTGGAGGTGTTTACCCAGGCGATCGGGATGAAGAAAAATCGACCGGGTATTTTACTCACGGTGATTTGTTATCCCGATCGGCGCATGGATTGTGAGGAACTCCTCTTTCGGGAAACAACCACGCTGGGCATCCGCCATACCCTGCAGCAGCGATCGGCCTTGGGGCGGGAGGTGCAAACGGTGCAGACGGACTATGGGCCAGTACGGTTGAAGTTGGCCTGGTTTAACCCCCAAACGGTGAATCCGGCTCCCCAGTTGGTAAATGTGCAACCGGAGTATGAGGATTGCGCCCAATTGGCGCGTCAATATCAGGTGCCCTGGCGGGAGATTCATCGGCTCGCCCTGGCGGCGTGGTATCAGCATCCAGAGGCAATACTCAGTCGCGCAGGCCCTTAGTTCAGGCCCTTAGTTCAGGCCCTTAGTTCAGGCCCTTAGTCCAAGAGACCTGGCGGGGGGGTAATTTCAATCCGGCGCTGGGCTAAGTCAACCACGGGCACGATCGCTTTGACAAAGGGGATGAGCAGGGGTGCGTTCGGGTTCGCCGTTGTCGTGACGGGGGGGCGCTGCACTTCCAGCAGATCATTACCCGCACTGAAAACATTGGTCACCGTACCAATCTCTACTTGGGTAGTCTGCTCAAACACTGTCAGGCCAATCAGATCCAGGACATGAAACTCATCCTCATCAAGCGGGAGGCGATCGTCAGCGGGTACAAGGAGCACATAACCCCGCAGTTGTTCAGCTTGGTCACGGTTATCAATGCCAGCTAGTTTAACGACGTACAGCCCTTTCCCAGGGACCACCCGTCCCGCCAGCAGCGCGATCGGGGTGGGGGTCTCCTGCTGCGGGGCTAACAGCCAGCGCGGTCCTGGCTCCAGAAAGCGTTCGGGGAAATCAGATTCTGGATAAACGCGCACTTCTCCCCTTAACCCCTGGGCAGCAACAATGCGGCCAATGGTCATAAAGGTGTCAAGTGATGGCATAGTCATAAGCCTTTGATCGGGTAGGGGTGATCGTCTTCGGAGCCAAGTAGGAGCATCAACCTCACGTTAGAGTACCGCGAAAAATACAAATCTTGCGCTGATACAGCCTTCGCCTCAGGGAGGGGCAGGCAATTGGCTTGAGCCAATTGTTCATCAGGTGCTTCTGTCCTTCAGCAACTTGGGAAACGCTGTATGCAACATCATCTCGTTAGTCGAGGCAGTTGAACTGCCCCCATCTCAATTGATCGAGGCACCCGTTAAACATAGTCCCATTAAACATAGTCTTCTAGATTATGCTTATCCCAAAAGCCTTTCGGCAGATCGAATCCTTGCACCCACTCACCCTCCTTCCAAACACCCAGGCGAGAAGCCCCTGACTCATAAAATTCGACGCCTTTGCCATGCCGTTTGCCATTCTTAAACTGACCGTAATAAATTCGCCGACCTCGTTGATATTCCGTTCCTAGCCCCTTGCGCTTATTATGTTCAAATTCGCCCTTATACACAACAAACCCATTTTCTAACTCAACCCCCATACCCTGCCGCTGCCCATCCTTAAAGCCCCCCTCATATACTTTAACACCATCAACAAACACTTTCCCCTCTCCGTCTCGTTTGCCTTTTTGGAAAGATCCTTGATATTGTTCTGTTGTGGTACTGTGCTGAATCGTTTCTATTCCTTTACCGTGGGGTTTTCCGTCTTTAAAATCTCCTTCATACCTACGATTATCAGGGAATAACATCTTGCCAACACCTTCTGGTTTGCCATTTTCGACATCACCCATATAACAGAGGCGTACTTGACGTACTGAACAGATAAAGTATTTATGGGTTTCCGTAGCCGAAAAATTCAGGTTGAGGGGATAACGATAAAAATAAAGAGTACTCAATATAGCCGATGTGAATACGAGAAGGATGAGCACTCTACCAGATGCAAAGGTGCTCGTTGGTTTATCAGGCGGCGGCGTTTTCCGATAAAAGGTACTTTGACTAGATGAAACCTGGCTAGTAGACATGGCAGTTTTGGCCCAAACTCACCCCTAGTTCCAGTATACTCACCGGAACCTGAATATCTCCCTTTTATCGATAGCAGAATTAACGTTGCATCAAAGCTTAAACTGTGGGCTAGAAATCCTTATCAGTTAGTGATGACCGGGCTATCTAACAGTAGAGGTTCGCTCACCTGGCAGCGAGTCAGCGATCTCTGCCGGGGGGGGACTGGAGTTGCTTGGGGGATGGGTTGTTGGGGGAGTCGGATGGGGTAGCTTTGCTGGGGGGGCAGGGGGCGTTCGGGTGTC
>CAZHXN010000039.1:0-36483 GCA_964536415.1 uncultured bacterium | reverse complement strand
CAACTCAGATCTCACGGGGGGTTCCGAACTCACCAGGGATTTGGCTTCGATTTTAACCACGATCGTGCCTTAAGCTCTCTAAAAATCCTATTTCGCTCACATTTGGCGGCAGCCACAGCCCCCAGCCCTTGTGTTTTGCACCAGTAACCCACAATTGTCCGGAGAAGTTTATCTTGAAAACAGCGGTTTGCCCCCTAACAGCGATACGGTTTATCCACGCAGCGTGCCCATTCTGACTATGGCTCCCATCCCCAGCCTGCACTCTCTCCCGGTCCAACCCATTACGGCAGCAGCCTTTCAACCCTACGGTCAGTTGATTACGCCCATGCCCGATGCGCACCCCTATGGACCTGACAATGCCCAGTTGGTCCTCTCCCCCGGTATCCCCCGTTTTTACCTGATGCACCTGACCTACCGGGGACGGCGATTTCATCAAATCACCCGTCATGTTGCCTGCACCCAATGCTTGGGGTCCCTAGCCGGGAAAAGCTGGTTATTGGCCGTCGCACCCCCCAGTGGCCCCGATCATCCCGATCGTCCCGATCTCGCCGCCCTCCAAGCCTTCCACATTCCTGGTAACTGCTTTGTGAAATTGGCGATCGGCACCTGGCACGCGGGTCCCTACTTCGATCACCCATTTGTGGATTTCTACAACCTGGAACTCAGCGATACCAATGAGGTTGACCACTTCAGTTATGACTTTCAGCAAGTGGAAAATATCATCTTTGAGTTAGTCGGCGGTGTACCCGCTACGGAGATCCCCCACGATCATCATGACCAGGCCGTTACAATAGAACCCAGGCACTATTAAGTTTTGTATATGGCAGATCAGCTAATGCGGGCAATGGCAGCCGACGGGGGCATCCGGGCCGTGGGGACAATCACCACCCGCTTAACCGAGGAGGCGCGACAGCGCCATCAGCTTTCCTATGTGGCCACGGCGGCCCTGGGGCGGACAATGGCAGCGGGGTTGTTGCTGGCTTCGAGCATGAAGCGTGACGACTCACGGGTGAATATCCGGGTGGAGGGGAACGGTCCGCTGGGGGGGATTTTGGTCGATGCGCGACCTGACGGCACGGTGCGGGGCTATGTGTCCAACCCCAGGGTGGAATTACCGCCGAATGCGATCGGTAAATTAGACGTGGGCAAGGCGGTGGGACCGGAGGGCTACCTCTACGTGGTGCGGGATGTGGGCTATGGTTACCCCTATTCCAGTACGGTGGAATTGATATCGGGTGAGATTGGCGACGACATTAGCCACTACCTGATCACTTCGGAGCAAACCCCCTCCGCGCTGCTGTTGGGCGTCTTTGTGGGGGCGGAGGGGGTGACGGCAGCAGGCGGACTACTGCTTCAGGTACTCCCACGAGCGGCACGGGACGAGTCGCTGATTCAAACCCTAGAAAGTCGCGTGGCCCAGCTCTCTGGCTTTACCCCCCTGCTGCGATCGGGAAAATCCCTCACTGATATTTTTCAAGATCTCCTGGGGGATCTGGACTTGCAGATTCTGCCCGATCGCCGTCTGGTCCGGTTCCACTGTGGCTGTTCCTTCGATCGGGTTCTCGGTGCGCTGAAACTCCTGGGCGAAGTTGAACTCCAGGACATGATCGAAAAAGATGACGGGGCGGAAGCCACCTGCCATTTCTGCGGTGAAGTGTACCGGGCCAGTAGTGCTGAGTTGGCCGATTTGATTACGATTCTGCGTGAGGAGGCAATGGCGCGGTAGAGGAAAATGAGGAAAGGGATTTAGGGTGAGGGCCGCAGGAGCGGGATGCTCGCGAATTAGCAGGGGGAATTACCTAACCCCCAATCACTGCAACCAGGAGAGATCGAGGCATGCGGGTCGTGGGCTTGATGAGTGGCACGTCAGTCGATGGGATTGATGCGGCCTTGGTGGAGATCGCGGGAACGACCTTTGATCTTCAGGTGAACTGTCTGGCAGCCGCAACCTATCCCTATCCGGAGGCTCTACGGCAGCGCATTCTCGATCTGGCAGGCGGGGGGGCGATGTCCCTGGCGGCGTTGGCTGATCTGGATGAGGCGATCGCCCAGGTCTTTGCCACGGCGGCTTGTGAGATCCAACAGGGCTGTCCTCCTGCTGACCTGATCGGTTCCCACGGCCAGACGGTTTACCATCGCCCACCCGGTCAGCCCCATCTTCTGGGCTATAGTCTTCAGCTTGGACGCGGGGCAACGATCGCGGCCCTCACTGGCCTGCCCACTGTCACCAACTTCCGAGCCGCTGACCTCGCTCTGGGGGGCCAGGGCGCACCGCTGGTTCCACGGGTTGATGCTTACCTCCTGAACGATTCCCAGCAGGATCGCTGTGTACAAAATATTGGTGGCATTGGCAATGTGACCTATCTCCCTGCCTGGGGGCCGATCTTGACCCCTTCTAACCCTGCGATAACGGCTGGTGCGGACTTCACCGCGTTCACGCAGTATCTTCCAGGGGAAGTCACCCGCTGGGAACAACAGATCAAAGGCTGGGATACGGGTCCTGGTAACATCTTGCTGGATTTGGCGGTTCAACACTTCTCCCAGGGACAGCACACCTATGACCGGGATGGGATTTGGGCGGCCCAGGGCACGGCCTGTCAAGCCCTCGTGGAACAATGGCTGTGCCAGCCGTTTTTCCAGCAGCCGCCGCCCAAATCAACGGGCCGTGAGCACTTTGGACGAGACTATCTTCAGCAATGCTTAGCCGACGGCGATCGCTATGCCCTCTCACCTGCTGACCAGTTGGCCACCCTGAGTGAGTTCACGGCTGCCACGATTGTTCACAGCTATCGCACCTACCTGCCGCGCCTGCCCCACCAGGTGTATGTTGCCGGCGGGGGCGCCCTTAATCCCGATCTGATGGGCCGCTTAGCACGGTTACTGACCCCGATTCCCGTCGCCCCGACGGAAGCGTTAGGGTTAAGCGTCGCCTTCAAAGAGGCGATCGCCTTTGCGGTGCTGGCCTATTGGCGGTATCGGGATCTTCCTGGGAATTTACCCAGTGTGACCGGGGCACACGCCCTCGTTCCCCTAGGCGACCTCTCTCCAGGTGGCACGCGCCCAGAGAATCGCGTAGAATCCCGTTCAGGGAGACCAATAGCCCGATAGTATCGATATACCTGCGGTGGGACAGGGACGTTTGCCTCACGTCGCCGCCGGAGAATCGCGTCAGGAGTGATCGCCAATTAATGCCGGGGTAACATTGTGTCGCATACTTTTCTACTAGAACCAGGGCGGTGGCTGCTGCAAGGAAACTGGCTCGATCGCGATGGGATGCCCATCACGATTAAGGGAAAAACCCTCGTCGCCTGGACACGTGACAATTGGTTCACGATGGTGACATTATTAAAGTTTCCGGGTGCAGCACGGGACGATATTACGTTCCAGTACAAAGGGCGTTTGAACCTGGGTGAACGCCAGTATACGTTTGTCCTTCACCATAGTGAGTTAGGACGTGTCGAAGGGGAAGGTTGGATCGCACCTGACTCGATCGTGCAGCGATACTGGGTTTTAGGCGATAAACAGCGGCGGAGTGGGTTTGAAACCATTCACCGGGTTGACGATAACACCTATTTTCTCGCGAGTGCGGTGATTGAGGCAGGCCGCAATTTGATCAGTACGATGGAGGCCACCCTTGAGCGGCAGTCAGACTAATCCGTTGGTCAGGCGAGTGCCAGCCTGAGGTTAGGTTGCATGGTTCCCAGCGGCAAGCTGCTGACCCGCGTCCTTTGTCCACTGTATCCTAAGCCGTCTTTGGCGTTGTGAAGCTATCGGTTGTCCGGTTGGCCCACGTATAATGACAGACCCGAAACTTGGTCGCATTCTCGAAAATCGCTATCAGTTACTCGAACTGGTGGGTAGGGGGGCAATGGGCCGCGTCTATCGTGCCCAGCACGTCCTACTAGGGGGAACCTTTGCCGTCAAATTTCTGGCCCAAACTCTCTTGAATGCGCCCATGCGCGATCGTTTCTTTGCCGAGGCACGGGTCTGTGCCCTCTTGGGGCAGAAAAGCATTCATATTGTCCGGGTAATTGACTATGGGGTAGATGAGGATGAAATCCCCTTCTACGTTATGGAATACCTGGACGGGCAAAACCTCACCGATATTATTAACGAGTCGCCCTTGGCCCTCCCCCGGTTTCTAAATCTCACCCACCAGATTTGCCTGGGTCTCCAGTGCGCCCACCAGGGGGTCCCGATCGATGATGCGGGGGACATTCGCCCCATCATTCATCGGGATATCAAGCCACGCAATATCGTGGTGGTACAGGACAATAGCCTGGGGGAGTTGGTCAAGATCCTGGACTTTGGCATTGCCACCCTGTTGCAGGGTGAAGGGGGTAACAATCCCCAGGTCAATAGGTTTATGGGTACGCTGGCCTATTCATCACCGGAACAAATGGAGAGCCAGGAACTCGATGGTCGCTCGGACATCTACAGCCTGGGCATTGTCATGTTCCAGATGTTGACGGGTAAACTGCCTATCCACACCCCCGGACGCACCTTTAAGGATTGGTATCAAGCCCACAAAACCCAGGTGCCGCGATCGTTTCAGGAGGTTGATCCTAACCTGAAGCTCCCCAAGGCACTGGAATCCCTGATCATGGACTGTCTGGCTAAATCTCCCGCCGATCGCCCCCAAAATATTGATGCAGTGATTGATGCTCTGCGGCCTCTGCTCCAGCGCTATGGCAACGGTCAGGAAATTGGACGACGAATTGGCGATGCCCTCTCACGGGTTCCCGTTGTCGCAGAGTCGTTGGTGGAGAAGGCGGCAGCCTCCGATGGGTCATCGGCGACCGAAACCAGTGGAACCACCCCAACGGATACGGCTGGCATGGTGGCACATCCCGCATCGGCGAAGCTCTCGGCCTTTGAAGCCTTTTGTCATCAGTTAACCTGGCCCAGTGGGATGCCGATCGCCCAGATTGTCTTTCCCCAAAATATTGAAACCCCTAAGGGGCGCATGACCACCCTATGGACCATGTTGTCCCAGGAGGAAATTGACTATCTGCGTAAGAGTAGCTTTTACAACCACTTCTATAAAAACTTCCTGGGGATCATGTCTCCCCACCCTACCGTCCTCTGGATCACGGCCCTCTACAATCGTCTCCGTCATCAGGAGCGCGGTCCGCGTTGGTTCAATTGTTATCTCGACTTACAAGCCCGCACTGGCCAAGAGACCGTGCGCCTCCTGACCGAGCGGGAGAGCTATCGCCTGATCTTTTTTAGCTTGGAACCGCCTCACCAATGTCTCCATGTGGTTAAGCTAAACATCCATCCCTACCAATGCCAACTGCTCCAACGGTGGGTACTGACGGGTGCCACCTGGAAGTCGATCGGTACGTTCAACGAAAGTAAGGAAATTCTTAAGCAAGAGTTGGAAAAACTCAAGCCCAGGGTTCAGACCGATCTGGAAAATGCCAGTGGCTTAAGGGAGTAGCCCCTAGCCAATCGTCCCGGCATAGACAATGCCCCTGGGCATATCCAACGTGAGCAGGGTACCGTCTCGAATAATTTGGGTCGCATTTTTGACCCCAACAATCACGGGGATGCCTAACCGGAGGCCAATGACTGCGGCATGACTGGTCAGGCTTTCATCCTCTGTGATCACGCCAGCGGCTTTCCGAATCACGTCGACATAATCGGCACTGGTGTGGGAAGCCACGAGGATTTCTCCCACGTTGAAATTACTAATCGTACTGCCGTTGGTGGCCACCCTGGCCCGTCCACAAATCATGCCTTGGCCGATACTAATGCCGCGACAGAGGATGGCGGTAACGAGTTCCACTTTGATCAGGTCGGTAGAACCCGGAACGCCCTGGAGTGTACCGGCGGTCATCACCACCAGATCGCCCTCGGCTACGAGGGATTGTTCCTGGGCAATGCTAAGGGCGGCTTGGGAGGTTTGATCCGTAGAGGCTAGGTCAAGCACCAACAAGGGTTTAACGCCCCAGACCAGTTGCAGCCGTCGGGCGACATCGACGTGGGGGGTGACCGCCAGGATGGGGGTTTTAGGGCGGAATTTGGAGACATTGCGGGCGGTTGATCCCGTCTTCGTTAGGGTCATGATGGCCGCTGCCCCTAATTGTTCGGCAATGTTCCCGACCGCCTGACTGATGGCATTGGGAATCGATCGCTTGCGAACCCCCGCCGCATCAACGTCGGCCCAGGTTTGGGGTAAAGCCCAGATCGATCGCTCCTGTTCAATGCGCTGGGCAATTTTGGCCATTGTCGCCACGGCTTCCACGGGATACTGACCGACAGCGGTTTCGTTGGAAAGCATGATCGCATCGGTCCCATCCAGAATCGCATTGGCGACGTCAGAGATTTCGGCGCGGGTGGGCCGGGGATTGTTGACCATGCTGTCGAGCATTTGGGTGGCGGTGATGACCGGAATCCCCAGACGATTCGCAATGCCAATCAGACGCTTTTGCAAAATGGGCACGTCTTCAGCGGGCAGTTCTACCCCCAGATCCCCCCGTGCGACCATAACGCCATCGCAGAGGGAGAGGATCGCCTCCATTTGTTCGATCGCTTCGTGCTTTTCGATCTTGGCGATCACGGGTACCGATTTGTTGGCATTGGAAATCAGTTCCTTAATTTCCAGCACGTCCTGGGGATTGCGTACAAAGCTAAGAGCGACCCAATCTACGCCTTGATCCAGGCCAAACATCAGATCTTTGCGATCCTTATCGGTTAGGGCCTTGATCGATAGGTAAACCCCTGGAAAATTAACGCCCTTATGGTTCGATAGCTTGCCACCGACGACCACCCGACAATGGAGAAGGCGCTGGTCGCGATCGACAGCTTCAACACACATTTCCACCTTGCCATCGTCCAGAAGGATCGTGGCATTCTCTGGCACCTCATCAGCTAACGGCTCATAGGTCACCGAAGCCATTTCCTGATTGCAGACGACGGGTTCACTGGTTAGGGTGAAGCGATCGCCGCGTTTGAGGGTGATGGTCCCATGTTCAAATTTACCCAGGCGAATTTTTGGCCCCTGGAGATCCTGGAGAATCCCCACGGGTTGATTCAGTTCAAATGAAACCTGACGGATCAGACGAATACTCCGCTGGTGATCGTCATGGCTACCGTGGGAAAAATTGAGGCGCAGGGTCGTCGCACCCGCCAGAATCAACTCGCGCAGAACATCTGGCTTACTGGTTGCAGGCCCGATCGTGGCCACAATCTTAGTGCGTCGCTGAGGCTCGCCAGGTAACATGGATAGTTTTAGGAAAATGAATGATGCAAGGCGGATATTAGCATGGGGATGAGACCAGATGACAGGTTGGGGAGAATTCTTAAGGAGTTGAGGATTCGATACGATACGATCGGCCTCAAAACCGGGCACACTCCCCGCACGGGTGCCCTAGCGTAATGGCTTCGCAGGAGAATTGTATGCCCCACTACCAACAGCGCCTCAGCCTGCGCACGACGGGTAAATCCCTTCATAAAATCACTCGCCCGGTTGAGGAGATTGTCGCCGCCTCTGGTATTCGGACGGGGTTGTGCAGCCTGTTCCTCCGCCATACCTCGGCTAGCCTGATCATTCAGGAAAATGCCGATCCCGACGTGCTCAAAGATTTAGAAAATTTTCTGGCCAAGCTGGTCCCCGAAGGCGATGCCTATATCCATAGTACCGAAGGTCCAGACGATATGCCTGCCCATATCCGCACGGTGTTAACCCACACTTCTGAGCAAATCCCGATCGCTCAAGGGCGGCTGGTCCTGGGCACTTGGCAGGGGATTTATCTTTGGGAACACCGGCAGCTTGGCCACCATCGGGAACTGATTGTTCATGTTTCGGGCGATGCGTAGTTTCAGGAGTCCCCCCCTTATGGTGATGTTTATGCCCCTCCTCCCTATCCCCGTCGCGATCGCGCCGCTCATCGCCCAAACGCCTGCCGCACCCCCGCCCCAGGAAATCGTCCAGCCCCAAACGGTGCGGCCCTTACCGGGGCGGTTGGATACCGTGCCCGTGTTTAACAGTAACAGTCCCGAACTTGTCCAGGAACCGGGGATTCTGCTCTCGACCTTTCCCCCCCAGGGCAAACGGGTGCCAACGGCCCATTTGCATTTTCCCCTCCAGGGCCGGTTTGATGTGTTCGCCCACCATGTCGCTAGGGCGAAGACGCCCGATGACCGGCGCACGTTGTATGTGGCGGTGTTACTCCAGAATCCGGGCGATCGCCCGGTGACGATCGATATCCTGCAAGCGGCCAGCTACCTCAGCCAGCCGGATGCCCCCTTTATTCCCTTACCGCCGGTGGTGGAGAATCCCCTGGGAACCGTCTTCGCGGGACCGGGGAGCCGGGTAGTGGGAGAGATTCTCCGGGGTCAACGGCAAGCGATCTTTCCCCCCCAACTCCGGATAGCGCCGCGATCGGAGGCCCTCTTGTTCAACCTCCCGATTCCGGTGAAAACCCTCGATCCCCCCCTTAATGGGCGCTCAACCCTGATGCGGCTCCGCAGCAGTGGCCCCGTGTATGCCGCCAGTTTGGCCCAATTTGCGACGGGAACCCCCGCGGGCGAGGAACAGCCACCCAGTTTAGAAACCTGGCGTACTCTGTTGACCACGGCCGGGTTGGCTGGTCCCCGCGATCGCCCCCCCTCGCCGATCGGGGAACCGGGGCCGATCGTCTATGGCCGGGTGGCTGGAGTAGCCCAGGGGTCCCAATGGCAGGCTCAGCTTACAGACGCCCCCGATGCTTCCCACCTCAGCATCCCAGCACCGGGAGCAGCTGTGTCTTACGGTTTAGCCACCCTTTATGGCGGACGGTTAGGGACGGGCCAAAATCAGAGTGCCCGGATGTTAGTCCGCTATCCTGATACGGCCTATGAGGCTCACGGTAATTATGGGGTTCATTACCACCTCACCCTGCCGCTGCACAATGCCAGCCCCAATCCCCAAACTGTGGTCGTCAAGTTACAAACGCCGATTAAGGAAGACATCCTCAGTCAGAATGGCCTCCGGTTCTTTGGTCTGCCGCCCGATCGCACGTTTTTCCGAGGGCCGGTGCGGGTTCGCTTTGTGAACGATTTAGGATTCCCTCAGATCCGGGATGTGCATCTGGTGCAAAAGCGTGGCCAACCGGGGGAACCGCTGGTGCAATTGCGAATGCCAGCAGGCGATCGCCGACTGGTTTCGGTGGAGTTCCTTTATCCGCCAGATGCGACGCCGCCGCAAGTGTTGACGATCGCGACGCTCGCCCCTGAATCCGCCGTACCGTGACATCTTCCCGACGCTTACCCGAAACGGGTAGAGCGCGGGCTTCCCAAGATCGCGCTTGGGGTTTCCTGCTTCATCGGGGTTCCCAGGGAACCTTCCTCCACAGGCAGTAGCACCGTCTGCCCAACGGCTACATATACATTCTACAGATTCGTGCTGTTTTTAGAGCCGATAGATATTGTCGATTTTCGGGGCATTGAAGCCCTCAATCGACGCGGGGTGTCCATGTATCCCGACGCTGACCTTTCAGGTACAGCGCGGGACTTATAGCCCCCCGAACCCCCCGCCAGTTAACTGGCCTAAGTCCAGTGCAAGTGCTATGGCTGGTTCTAAGCTGTTAGAAGCAGGGCTTGTGGGGTAGGCGTTTCGCCTACCTGCCGGATCAATGGACAATTGGACGACTCAAGTTGTCCTACGAACGGGCGATTGGACGACTCAAGTTGTCCTACGAACGGGGAGGAGGGTGTCGAACAGGTGATCGGTGTGGTTTGTAGCTATTGGTGATTTGATCGCTGGAGGGAGAAGCAATGGATAAGGTACAGACGCCGTTACTAAGTTCGGGTTGGGTCAGGGCGTCGTGGGCGGAATACCTGCAAACGATTGAAGACCCCCAGTTGGCAAAGGCTAAGGGCTATTACCACAAAGGACACATGAGGATTGAGATGTCGCCAGTTGGCCATGATCATGCGGCAGATAATTCAATGGTGGATTTTGCCGTGCGGCTGTTTTGTACGATCAAGGGCATTGCCTTTAAGGGGTTGGTCAATTGCAGCTATCGCAAGGTTGGCATACAGGAATGCCAACCGGATTTGTCCTATTACCTGCGGGACCAGGCACAGGCAATTCCCTGGGGAACAGCAGTCGTCGATTTGAATCGCTATCCGGCTCCGGATTTAGCGATTGAGATTGCGGTGTCGTCGTTACTTGACGATCAGGAGCATAAGCGTTCTTTGTATGAGGAATTGGGGGTAGCCGAGTACTGGGTGGTCGATGTGCAGGCGGCTCAAATTGTGGCCTACTCGCTCTCCGCTCCTGGCATGGCTCCGCAGGCGAATCACGGTAGCCAGCGGCTCGCTGCATCGCAGGTCTTACCGGGGTTAACACTCGCAATGCTAGAGGCCGCCATGCAGCGCAGTCGGCAACAGGATCAAGCGCAGGTGGGAGCCTGGTTACTCGCACAGTTGCAACATTAGCTCGAAATTAGCTCGAACGTCAGTACGACTGGGGGAAGTACCCGCTCTCTAAGTCGGTGGGTGTCATGAAACCGAAGACCCTCCTCCCCGCAGCCCTGCTCCCAAGCCGGGAGTAGGGGAACCGATCTGGCTCCTGCTTAGTGACACACTTGCTGGAGGGTGGTGACGAAATCGGGGTAGGAGATGGCGGCGGCTTCTGCTTGTTGGATTGTGGTTGTGCCCTGGGCGTTGAGGGCCGCGATCGCCAGACTCATGGCAATCCGGTGATCGGTGTGGCTATCCACCTCGGCTCCCTTCAGTGGCACCCCGCCTGTAATCTCCAGGCCATCGGGTAATTCCGCCACCCGTGCCCCCAACCGCTGGAGTTGAGATGCCATCACCGCCAAGCGATCGCTTTCCTTTACCCGCAATTCCTGGGCATCCCGAATCACGGTGGTTCCCTGGGCAAAGGCTGCTGCCACCGCCAGGATTGGGATCTCGTCAATCATGCGCGGGATCAACTCTCCCCCAAACTCAGCCGCCTGGAGGGTGCTCGATCGTACCCGCAGATCGGCTACGGGTTCCCCGGCCACGACCCGTTCATTTTCCCGCACGATATCGGCCCCCATGCGTTCTAGGCTCTCCAAAATGCCGGTACGGGTAGGGTTCACGCCGACATTTTCAATCAACAACTCCGAGTCAGGAACGATCGCCGCTGCCACTAACCAGAACGCCGCTGAACTGATGTCCCCCGGCACAATCACTGTTTGACCCGTGAGTCGGGCCGGCCCGGTCACCGTCACGCTATGGCTGGCCTGATCGATCGCCAACTTGGCCCCAAAGGCTTGGAGCATCCGTTCGCTATGGTCGCGCGAAAGCACGGGTTCGGTCACGGTGGTTTCCCCCATCGCCAGCAACCCCGCCAGCAGCAGGCAGGATTTGACCTGGGCCGAGGCGATCGGCGAGTGGTAATGAATGGGCTGTAGCACCTGGCCCTGAATGGCCAATGGTGCCAGCGACGCATTATGCCGCCCCCAAATCTGTGCCCCCATCTGTTGCAGCGGTTGGACGACTCGCGACATCGGGCGACTGCGCAGAGAGGCATCCCCCGTGACCGTAAAAAACCGCCCGGGATGGGCCGCCAATAGCCCCAGCATTAAGCGTAAGGTTGTCCCCGAATTCCCCGCCTGGAGCACATCTAACGGCTCCTGCAAATTCCCCAACCCAATCCCCTGCACCTGGACTAACTCTGAATTGAGTTCCGTAATGTCTGCCCCCAAGGCCCGGAAGCAAGCCGCTGTACTGCGGGGATCTTCGCCCAACAGCAACCCCTGGATGCGTGTTTCCCCTTCCGCGATCGCTCCCAGCATCAGCGCCCGATGAGAAATGGACTTATCCCCCGGTACCCGAATCGTCCCCCGGAGGGAAAACCCGCTGGGGGGGCGGTCAATTGTTAAGGACTGCTGCGGGGTATTGATATTTAAAGCGATGACGGGACGTTCCATTAGAGATAGACTGAGGAGGGCGTTAGTAATCCTACCGCTTTCGGACCCTTTCCTGTCGAGATTTCTGTCGTTTTGTGGGCATAGCGTCTCCGCAGGAGAATCGGCTGGCATCTGCATTGGGGGCAAGTTACTTCACTGTTGTCTGGCGTATGTTAAAGCACCAACGCAAACCGGTCTCCCTATCTTTAATTTCCACCGATCTGCCAGTCTGGTCTGGGGTAGATACCTTTGCGACGTTTTACCAGCGGGACCGCGATCACTTTCACCTTCTCTTGAGTGAGCCGCCCATTATTGACCCGATCGCCCTTGCCGACAATCGGGAAGTGACCACGCTCCCGGCGGTGGCTCCCCCCCGCCTGCTATGGCTAGAAATTGCGCCTTCTCGGGTAATTATGACGATGCAGGGTAATGGCAAGTTTAGCTATCGGCATCTCTGGGAACGGGGGGTTTATGGCGTGAGCCGCTACTGGCTCCAGGGCGACTCCCTGCGCACCAGTAGCCAACTTCGGCTCCGCAACTACACGCGATCGCTGGCTCTAACCGGTACCTTTGCCGCCCCTCAACACTTGCGGGTTGAATACGAACTCTGGGCGACCCAAGTTCAACTCGGACGCTATGTCCTGGATGTGGAAATTCACTGATGCCCTGCGCTTGCGTAGGTTAGGGTTGAGTTGGCGAGACCCCACACGCTCACGGGTGCAAAATTCACGGGCGAACCCATTCAGCGAGATAGAAGACTAGCTAACCATGCCAGAATGCGATCGTTGACGATTTCGGGTCGTTCGTCGTGGGGGCAGTGGCCGGTGTTGGGAATGGCAATAAATTCAATCGGGGCAGGCCAATGGTCTTGTTGGAAAATGGCACCGCCTTTGACAGGGGTCCAGGGATCGGCTTCCCCCCAGAGGACCAGGAGCGGACAGGTAATGCGGGGGAGGAGGTCGATCGGGCGGGGACCAGCAGGAGCCGTCAAAATCGAGGCAAAGACCTGCTGGGCACCCGGATCACAGGAGGGTTCATAGAGCATGTCTACTAGCTCATCGGTGACCGCTTCACGATTGCTATAGACCTGGTTCAGGGTGGCGCGAATGCGGTGTTTTTGGCGAATGCGATCGAACATAAACTGGCCTAACCAGGGGGAACTGACCACACGGGTAAAGGTGCCCATGATCAGGCGTAATGGCAGGGGTAATTCCTCCGGGCGATGGTTCAAGCCACCTGCACAGTTGAGCAATACCGCTCCCTGGGTCATCTGGGGATAGTCGGCTGCCATCATCAGGCTGAGCAGGGCACCGATCGAGTTGCCAATAAAGATCGCAGGCTGGTGGACCTGCTCGGTCCAGAAGTCGGCCAGCAGGGCTTGCCAGAGGTCCAGGCTGTAATCTAACGGCGGTTTCTCCGAGCCGCCAAAACCCAGGAGATCCAGGGCCAACACCCGATAACCGGCTGCGGCCAAGACGGGAATGTTTTTGCGCCAATGGCCGATCGCGGCCCCGAAGCCGTGAACCAGGATCAGGGCAGGACCACTGCCCACATCGGTATATTGGATGCGGTGGCCACGCCAGAGCCAGGTTTGTTGCGTCTGGACCAGGGTTGCCCACGACAGCGATGGGGTCAGGGTTTCAGGGGGCACGGCGTTAGTCGTTACAGCGTCAAGAGTCACAGAGAGCGGGGGATAAAGGCCAGACTACCGAGGGTGCCACCGCTGGGGAGGCGGTTAGTGGGGACTCGATAATGTTAATAATCTTAACTATAAACCTTAAGATTTAATTGTTTAATTGCGCGTCTTCACTAGGGGGAGGGATCAGATGGTAACACTGACAGCATTGCAAGCGGGGGAGCAGGGCCTAGTGACGGCGTTAAGAACTCAGGATGAAACGATCGTCAACAAATTGTTCGCAATGGGGATCAGTCCTGGGGTTGTTTGCGTGTTGGAGCAACGCTTCCCCTCGTTCATTGTCAAAGTGGGGCGATCGCGGGCTGCCCTCGATCGCGACATTGCCGCCCTGATCGAGATCCAACCGTTGCCCTCGGGAACCCCCTGAGCCTCCCCCCATCCCAAGCAGGTCGCAATTGTTAGACGCCCGATATCGGGACTGAAACTACCCCATGACTCAACTGCAAAAAGCATTCACCCTCTTTCTTAGCCTGTTGGTCGAGGCGATGCCCTTCTTGCTGCTGGGGGTGTTATTTTCCAGCGCCCTCCTCTTTTTTGTCGATGAGCGTCGCCTGGTAGCCCTCCTGCCCAAAAGTGCATTCTGGGGTGCCCTAGCGGGGAGCATGGTCGGGTTCCTCTTTCCCGTGTGTGAATGTGGCAATGTCCCGGTTGCCCGCCGCCTGTTGATCCAGGGTGCCCCCACTTCCGTCGCGATCGGCTTCCTACTCGCGGCTCCGACCGTGAACCCGATTGTCTTCTGGTCTACCTGGACCGCCTTCCGGGGCCAACCAGAGATGGTGTTCCTGCGGGTCGGCTTGTCCCTGGCGATTGCCACGATCATCGGCTGGGTCTTCAGCGCCCAAACGGATCTGACGCCACTGCTGCAACCTAATGTGCGCGACAGGGTGGCCGTTACCCAGTTGCGCCATCCCGAAACGGCAACGACCTCGCCCCTGCTGCAATCGGGCACCTATCTCCTAGGGGGCAGCGGGGGGACCACCGTCCGTTGGGAACAGGCCGCTCTGGAAACCAGCTTACCCATGCCCGCCTCAACCCTGGGGATGGCCACCCGCTGGCGCTTATTTATTGACAATACCGTGCAAGAATTGCGCGAGTTGGGGGCGATGTTGGTGTTGGGAAGTGCGATCGCGGCCCTGATTCAGGTGTTTGTGCCCCGCGATTGGATCTTAGCGCTGGGGCAGGGGCCAGTGATGTCGATCTTGGCGATGATGTTGCTCGCCGCCGTCGTGTCGATCTGCTCCACGGTGGACGCCTTTTTTGCCCTGTCCTTTGCCTCGATGTTTACCACTGGCTCACTGTTGGCCTTCCTCGTCTTTGGTCCCATGATTGACCTAAAAGCGATCGGTCTCATGCTCACCGTCTTCAAACCCAGGGCCATTTTCTATCTCTTTGCCCTTGCCGGCCAAATGGTTTTTCTAGCCTGTTTGTTCATTAACTTTTACGTCAGCTAGGAGGTTTTGCCCATGACTACGGGTGTGGCCCCCCGTCGCCGCCGTTCCTTTCCCTTCGCTGCCGTCCTGGATGTACTGGTATTGCTGCTGTGGGGCATGATGCTGCTGCGGCTTTGGTGGACGAATCGCATCCAGATTCTCATCCATCCTAATTACCATCCGTTAGTGATTGGGGCCGGGATTGTGTTCGTGGCGATGGGCCTCTGGCAGTTGGGTATCCTTGGGCAACGGTTAATGGCGGGTCAAGCGCCGCCGCGTCAATCCCATAGCACGCTGTTTCCGCGCCATTTCAGTCTGATGGTTCTATTGGTGGTGGCCCTGATGGGTTTACTGATTCCGCCCAGGGCCTTTTCGAGCCAAACTGCCCTCGATCGCGCTGGGGAAAACTTCACCGCCCTGACACGGGCACGGCCCCAATCCTTCCAGGCATCCCAGCGTCCAGAGGAGCGATCGATCATTGATTGGGTGCGCACACTCGATGTTTACCCAGAACCCGATGCCTACGCGGGGCAACCGGCGAAAGTGCAGGGGTTTGCGATGTATCTGCCCCAATATCCGGATAATTATTTAACAATCGCCCGATTTGTGATTACGTGTTGTGCTGCCGATGCCTATCCGGTGGGATTACCGGTTAAACTCTCCGCCAGTCGGACGGCCTATCCGCCCGATACCTGGTTAGAAATCGAGGGGGAAATGATAACCGAGACCCTGGCCGATCGTCGCCAATTGGTCATCCAGGCCAAGCGCATCCAACCGATTCCGGAGCCGGAAAATCCCTACGATTACTAGTTGACTAGGAGCTGGCCCAGGGTGCATCTCACTTGTGCGACCCTCACCCTAAATCCCTCTCCCAGAACGGGAGAGGAACTGGAAAATCCGGCTTCCCAGCCCCCCATCCCCCCGCAAACGGGGGGTTAGGGGGGCTGGGAGAAGGGGTTGGGGGATGAGGGCCACATGTTGCCCAACTGAGATGCTCCCGTTCTCCTCCCAGATAGCGCTCAATTATAGTCCCAATTAAAATTAATAGGTCATAACTTTATAGGTCATAAGGCTCTCTTGGGCTTTTTTTTTAACAGTGTAAAAAGCTAAAAATTAAAGAACTAAAATGCTGAGTTTATGGCGGAGACGCTACGCACCCTCGCCATAAACTCAGAAGAACCGGTCATACCATTGATGGTCACGCCACTGTCAAGCGGCCCAATCGCTTCCACGGTTTGCCTCTCATGGCGAAGCAGCAGCGATACTCTGGGCAAACTATCAAACTTGTTGTGGGAGGGATCGGTAGTCGAATAGCAGCAATGTATGAGGACTAAGCCTGATTCCTTAATTATCATGCTTACATCAGTACAGCACTTGCTCCCAAGGGGTTATATGGAGTTGACGAATTATAGATTTTTAGAGGGTCTAGAGGCAAAATATCCTCTGCTGTTTCTAGCGCCTCTGCTAGAGTCCGAATTAGCTGAAGTTTCTTAACAACTGAGAGTTGCCGAACACGTCGTTTATTCCGGTCGATCGCTATTGCGATTTACTGAGACGGATTGTTAAACTAAACGCGACCCGATCGCTGTTCAATGTTGGAAGCGTATCGCTCCTTTGGAAACCATGCAACCCCTGAATTTTTTACTGATCTTTGCCGTTGTTTTGGGTCTTGTCTTCTTCAGTCTTCAGAACCCCGATCCGGTCGTGGTGGCGCTGACGGCGGATTTAGAAGTGAGTGCCCCCCTGTGTATGGTGCTGATTGTTAGCATGGGAGTTGGTGCGTTCCTTGCCTGGGTATTTAGCACCCTGGCCAGCCTGCAACGGCTCCTGAGCCAACGCCGGGAGCAGCAAATCCGTCGCCGCCAAGAAGCCCAGATTCGTGAACTGCAACAGCAACTTCAGGACTATCAACTGCAACTGGAAGACCGCCTGCGCCTTCCCCCGGCTGGGCTTGCCACCGGTTTTACCCCTGACGCGACGGATCTGGCCACGCCCTCGGAATCCTCATGATCAGAACGATCCGACTCCCTCTGACAAGATGCTGACAACATGTCCACCTCCCTAGCCCAAAGTGCGATCGCGGTTCTGATTGACCTAGCGGAACAGGGCGAAATTGATCCCTGGGATGTACAGGTGATTGAGGTGATCGATCGCGTCTTAGCCGAACTGGCCAGTCGCATTACCCCCGATCCGAGTGGCTACGAGGCCAATTTGTCCCAGTCGGGGCAAGCCTTTCTCTACGCATCGATGTTGATTTTGCTCAAGGCGGAGCGGCTAGCCGCTCTGGAGTCCCAGGCCGAGGCGGATGAACCAGAAGTCCTGGAACTCTTTGATCCTAATGATTTCAACGGCTTGGGGCGTCCAACCAATTTGGAAACCTTCATCCGGCGGCGGGCCAGTGCCCCGCCACCGACCCGTCGGCGCGTGACCCTTCAGGAGTTGATCGACCAACTCAACCTGATGGCGGCAGCGATGGCAGCCCGTCCGGCCCCGGTGCGATCGCCCTGTCCTAAACCCCAGCCCCGACGGCAAGCCCTGCGAGCAATTAGCCAACTGGCCCACCAGGAAAATCTGGCCGAGGTGGCGATCGCCCTAGAGCAATTTTTGGATCACTATTGGTCAAACTTGGCCTCAACTGAGGAAGGGCTGGAATTTGAACAGTTAGTTGAGCACTGGATAACCTTTTCCAGCGCCCTGCAAGCCCAAGCCCCAACCCATCATGGCCACGATCGGGTGGGAGCCTTTTGGGCCTTACTGTTGCTGTCGGCCCAGTCACGGGTAGAACTCAGTCAGGAAGAGTTTTACGGGGACTTGCGAGTTTATCCTTTCCGCACTGCCGATGACCAGGAGATTCCCCAGGTATCCGGTTTGCCCTAGTTCCGCCTAAAATTTGAGTGTTCCCAGCCTCCTAACCCCTGAGTCAATGGCGATCGCGTGGAAACAACTGTTAATCGGTGACTTCTCCTGGTCGCGGCTCTTCAGTTCGGCCCTGTTGATCTATGGGGCGTTGGGGGCTTGGGCCTGGTTTTTTACCGATCGCCAAATTTTCCTGCCACCCTCAGCCACCTATCGGGATGAGGGCCAACTGATTTGGATACCCATGACTGGCGGCCCCCCCAACCAGCCCATGAAAATTGCCGCACGATACTTGCCCCAGCCCGATGCAGCCTATACGCTTCTCTACAGCCACGGGAATGCCGAGGATTTGGGTCAGCAAGCAGCAACCTTAGAACACTTACACCGTCTGGGGTTTGCCGTTTTCGCCTACGATTACCCCGGCTATGGCCTCAGTCAGGGCAAAGCAACCGTGGGCAATGCAGAGCGGGCGATCGTTGCGGCCTATGACTACCTCACCCAAGTGGCTCAGGTGCCGCCCCAGCAGATTATTGTCTATGGGCGTTCCGTAGGGGGGGGACCCAGTCTGTACTTAGCCAGCCAGCACCCAGTTGGCGGCGTGATCTTAGAAAGTACGTTTGTCTCAATCTTTCGGGTCGTAACCCACATCCCGATTCTGCCCTTTGATAAATTTCCCAATTTAGCCCGTTTACGGCGGGTACAGGTACCGATCCTGATCCTGCATGGCTCCCAGGACGAGGTGATTCCCCTTTGGCATGGTCAAGCGCTCTTCAATGCGGCTGCGGAACCCAAGCAAGCGCTGTGGGTCGAAGGGGCCGGTCATAATGATTTGGATTGGGTCGCAGGCGATCGCTACGATGAGGCCCTACGTCAATTTGCCCGTCAATTACCGCCAGTTCCCAAGCCCGCTCAATGAGGTCATGGGGGCACCTCACTCAGGCTATTACTGCACCTGCAAAAACTGCTTGAGCGCCGCTACCAGGGCCGGGGGCCAGCGGCGAATCGTGCGGACCCACTGGAGATCCTGATACCGGGAGTCTAACCCCACTACGGCAACCCAGTTGCTTTCGGCTTCGCCCCATTGGCCCTGTTGCCACAGGACGGCAGTTAAGGCCGCACGGGCATCCGCAAAGTTGGGATATTTGCGCACAATCTGGCGCAGGTGTTGCAGCGCTTCTGGCGCTTGTTCAGTTTGGTAAAGGGCGAGGGCGTAATTCGTCTGGGCCGTTACATCTGTGGGTCGGAGCCTGATGGCCTGTTGATAGTCGGCGATCGCGGCGGGCCAATCCCCCAATCCAGCGTAGGCATTCCCGCGATTATTGTAGGCATCCGCATCCTGGGCATTGAGGGTCAACACCTGGTTATAGTTGGCGATCGCCGCTTGCCATTGTCCCAATCCGGCCAAAGCAATCCCCCGATTCAGATAGGGGGCTGGTTCATCCGGGGCCAGTTCGATCGCCCGGTTATAGTCGGCGATCGCCTCCGTGAGTTGGTTTTGGGCCACCCGGATATTCCCCCGGTTACTCCAGGCCGCAGGATTATCAGGGAACTGTTCAATCGCCTCAGTCCAATAACGATCAGCACTGGCAAAATCACCCGTTTGCAGGGCCATAAACGCTTGCCGAAACAGGGTTTCCCCATCCACCGGGCGAGTAACCTGTGGTTCAGACAGTGCCACCCTAGGCGGCATAACCTCAGCCGCCCAAACCGGCACACTCATCCATCCGGTAAGCACCGTAAGCAGGACGCCCCACAGCACAAAGAACGGGATCAAGTGACCCCTGCCCAGGCGCATTCGCACCGTGTCTCCGTGGGCGAATCGTTTTCCTAGGGCAAGCCACTGAAGAAGTGTCCGGTCAAGACGGTGACGCATATTCACAGCCAGTTTTGCAACAATTCCCCTAGTTGGGGGTCAAACCGCAAGGTTCAAATTGTAAGCTCAAATTGTAAGTTCAATGTAAGTTCAAATTGTAAACCGTCCCAGGGCATTAAGATCTGCATCCGATAACCGGATGAAGTCAGCGGCAATGAAATTATTAGGATTGATATCGAAGACGATCGCCAGCACACTGCCATCAAAATCTCGAATAATCGTATCGTTCGCACTGCCCCCTCCTAGATTCACGCCCCCTTCAAAGCGCAAATCTTGATAGATCACATCCCCCGTCAGGGCAAACACATCCTCACCCGGCACAAAGAAGAAGCGATCGGCCTGGGCCAGATCCAAACTCGCCTCCCGTTCCTGAATCACTAAAGTATCGTTACCAAGACCGCCATTGAGGGTATCCACACCGATATCCCCCACCAGAATATCGTTGCCATCCCCCCCAAAGAGATTGTCGTTTCCCTTACCCCCCCGCATCGTATCGCTGCCCGGTCCCCCTTCCAAGGAATCGTCCCCCAAATCCCCACGCAGGATGTCATTGCCCCCGTCCCCCAGGACAAAATCATTATCTTTACCCCCCAGGAGGCGATCGTCGCCATCCCCACCGCGTAATTCATCCCGACCCTGATTCCCAAAGATCAATTCACTACTGCCCGATCCCCGCAGCGTGTCATTACCGCTTAGCATCCAGACCCCCCTGGGATAGGGATTCAACTGATTGGGAGTCAGGGTCTCATTGTCATCCCCATTCGTAGCAAGGAGACGGCCATTGCGAGTATCTGGAGTCAGTGCCATTGGTTTGCCTCTTAACTAGAGATTGCAATTGTTCAATCTAAAGAATGCGGTTTGCAACGTGACCGAAGGGTGTCACTAGCAGGCTAGCAGAAAGGGTAACCCACTGCCGATGGTAACGCACGCGCATTGACCCTTGCAGACGCTACCGATTTCCTAGGGTTCCCGGCCTGTGTCTAGGTTCGCGTCGCGTCTCCCCAAGGGAATCCTGTCGCGTCCCCGCAGGCGCATCCCCCCACCCATACCCTGGGGGGGTATACGATAGAGGTTGCGTCAGGATCTTGACACAAATCTTTACCGACATTGCTGAGAGACAGGACTGAGTTATGCCGAAATACGTCATGTGGGGAAGCTACTGCGAAAACGTCTTAGAACGGCGGGCACCCTACCGCCAAGCCCACCTCGATGGTCTTGCAGCCCAAAAAGCAGCAGGTACCCTGCTCACCCTGGGACCCACAACCGATTTAACGAAGGTTTTCGGGATCTACGAGGCCGACAATGAGATTGCGGTGCGCCATTTCATTGAAACTGATCCCTATTGGCAAAATGGTATTTGGACCGAGTATCAAGTGTACGAGTGGACCCAAGCCTTTTGAAGCAGCGGCTTGCTGTTCCGTGGGGGCTGTGCTGAGCGATCGGGAGTGGGCGGATGTCAGGGGCAGATTACCTTCACCATCCCGCCCAAGACAGGGATTCGCAGGCGTGATATCTTGAGGGGACTTTGGGGCCGGGAGTGGCCGTGTCCCCCACCCACATCGCCGTAATTGGCCGTAATTGTCTGAAATCTTTGGGAAACCTTCATGAGTGTTGCGCAGCTAAAAGGACGGGATTTTCTCAGCTTTGCCGACCTGAGTCTGGCGGAAATGCAAGGGCTGTTGCAACTGGCAACCCAGATGAAGGCGGGGACCATTTATGCCCAGTGTCGTGTTGGTCCCCAGCAGCGCCCCCCGATCCTGGGTTTGCTCTTTTCCAAAGCCTCTACCCGTACCCGGGTGAGCTTTTCGGTGGCCATGTACCAACTGGGGGGACAGGTCCTGGACCTCAACCCCACGGTGACCCAGGTCGGTCGGGGGGAACCGATCGCGGATACGGCTCGTGTGCTCGATCGCTATCTGGATATTTTGGCCATTCGCACCTATGGTCAGGATGAACTGCAAACCTATGCTGACTACGCCCAAATCCCGGTGATCAATGCCCTCACCGACTGGGAACACCCCTGCCAAACGTTAGCGGATCTTCTGACCGTTCAGGAAACCTTTGGTGACCTAGCGGGCCTGACGTTGACGTATCTGGGGGATGGGAATAATGTCGCCCATTCGTTACTGTTGGGCTGTGCCTTAGCTGGGATGCACGTGCGCGTGGCCACTCCCCCCAATTACGAACCCCATCCAGAGATGGTTGCCCAGGCCCAACAGTTAGCTGCGGCGCGGGCTGGTACGGGAACTCCCACAGAGGTTGTCGTCACCCATGATGCGATCGCCGCCGTTGCAGGGAGCCAGATTCTCTATACCGATGTCTGGGCCAGTATGGGCCAAGAGGGCGAAGCGGACGATCGCATTCCCATTTTCCAGCCCTACCAGGTGAATGAGACCCTCCTTACGGCGGCTGATCCCCAGGCGATCGTGCTGCATTGTCTCCCCGCCCACCGGGGCGAAGAGATTACAGAAGGCGTGATGGAGGGGTCACAGTCCCGCATTTGGGATCAAGCTGAAAATCGGATGCACGCCCAGAAGGCCCTTCTGGCTGGCCTGCTGGGGTTTACCCTCATCCCCTAACCCCCCTCTGGGGGAGAGGCAGGGGGTGAGGGGAATTGTGAATCATCAACTCTAGGTCGTCAGTCTTTCATTGAAAACTCCCTACTCCCTCAATTCCCCGGCTGGGGTGGCATGAGATCATCCAAGATCGTGAACTGGATATGGTTGAGGGCCAAGTCCCCGATCGAAATATCCAGATCCGTGTCTGCCAGGGGAACCCCTTCTGTTTTCACCACTTCAAAAGTCATCCCCCGCCCCAGTTCTGTGTGATACCAGGCTAAGCCCATAAAAAAGCGGGTGGGGTAGGGGCCGCGTTCCTGGATGTCATCCGGGTTCGACTCCATTGGCAACCAGCCAATGCCTGGGATGAGGAACTCTAGCCACACATGGTTAAAGTCTGGTTGCATGGGGACCCCCCGAACTTCGGGATGGTTGGGACACTTATAGCGGCCCACCGTGCGACAGGCAATGCCATTTAGGCGAGCCAGGGCCAACAGCACCCCCACGTATTCGCCGCAGGACCCCGTCCCCCGGCGCAAGACCACATCCGGGGGTTCAATGCGGACGGTTAGAGCATAGGAGAGATGATCGTACACATAATTCCGAATGCTGATCATCTGGCGCAGGGTATTGGTTTCCCGCCCGATCGCCACCTTCGCGGCATCCTGAACAATTAAACTGCCCATTGCCAGATCATCATCATCAATGAGGTAGCGCACCTGCAATTCTGGCGGCAGGGGGGGATGACCTTCCACATCAGGGGGCGTCAGGTTGTACTTAATGCCATAGACCTCCAGTTGTGCCCGCCAGCCAAACAGGCGACCCTCATCGGGATGGAGGGAGTCGAAACGGAAGACGGCCACTCGTTGTCCCTCTTGCAATTCCTCGGTAAAGGGCATCCCCACGGGTTCCACCCAGCGGACCTTTTGGCGCGGCGTCTCAGAAGGGAGGGCCATGCGCCACTCCACATCCCGCAGGCTAATACTCTCCAGGGAGGAGAGTTCCTCCACGTAGGCAATTTCGATTAAATAGCCATTGGAGAGGGTGTAATGATCCGCTGGATAGTGGGCAAAAAAGAGGGGATGCAGGAAGGTGCGATCGCGCCAGGCCAATTGCTGGGGCGGATCGGCGTTGGGATCATCGCGCACGTAGACTTCTTCGCCCGCATAGCTCACGTACAGGATGGGTTCCGCCCCCTCGGCCTGGGGCAGAAAGGCTAAGCCCGTGGGACCTTCAAAGGGGGTGAGGATGCTAAATTTCACCTCCCCCGTGGCCCGATCGAGACAATAAACTGTCTGTTCGGTCGTGTCGGAAACCCACAGGTCCTCCCCCCGCACGGTTAGATTCTCAACCCCAATGCCAGGGGCAGGATGTTTGGTAATCATTTGCCCGGTATCTGCGGCAAAGACCAGGATAGCACCCGCTTTCTGACAGGTAACATAGACGGTTGTGTCCCAGACGGCTACACCGTCAGCCAGATAATTGAGGGCCACAAACCGCTCCGGCTTCAGGTTGCCCAGATTGAGGTTGCCCAGACCGATTCCCCCCTGGGGCGGCTGCGCGATCGCGGGTTCACCAGGCCGGGGGGCAGGATTCACCTGAATCGCACCCCGGCAAACATACACCGCATCATCCCGCGTAAACCACAGATCCGACTCCCAGCAGGCAATACTGGTGGCGTCGCGGAGAAGATCAATTTGATGGGGGTTGAGGACGATCGCGTCGTCGTTGGCTAAGTTCACTTGCAGTAAATACCCCCGCACGGTGTCCAGGACCACGACATGGCCCGCCACCACCATGAGATCCTGAAGACTATAGGTGCCGATCGGACGGATGGTCCGGGGAAAGGGCGGAGAGTCGCCCGTCGTGGCCCTTCGCGAAAGAGCAGAGGCAGATTTGGGCGCAGGGGTAGATTTGGGCGCAGGGGACTTACGCGGCATAATAGTTTAGCGAATTGAGCGAAGCGGTTGGCATTGCGTTCGCGCAGCGTCTCCGCAGGAGAATCGCAGGGCTGAAAAACGATACTAACGATACTAACGTTGAAACTGTGAGAATCCCGATCGCGGGCTGGAAAGCAACATGAATCCCTGTCAATTGCCGCCGCCGCTTCAACCGGGTGACCGCCTGCTGGTGATTGCCCCCAGTGGCACGCTCCGACAACGGGAGGGGGCTGCCTTTGAACAAGGGGTCGCCCTGTGGCGATCGCAGGGCTATCAAGTGGATTTACACCCTCACCATCGGGATCAGTGGGGCTATTTAGCGGGTAAGGATGACGATCGCGCCCAGCAGTGGCTCGACGCCTATGGGGATAGCCGTTACCAGGGTATTCTCTGCGTGCGGGGCGGCTATGGCAGTATGCGATTAGTCGAACGGCTCCGTCAACGGGGTTGGTATCCGCCCCCCGACAGCCCTCCGAAATGGGTAATTGGTTTTTCCGATATGACGGCCCTGCTCTGGTATCTCGCTCAGCAGGGTATCGGGGGGGTACATGGTCCTGTATTAACCACGCTGGCCGCCGAACCAGACTGGAGCCGCGATCGCCTGTGGTCCTGGCTACGCCACCCGATGCATCTGGCTCCTTTGCAGGGCGTGGGTTGGGGAGGCGGTGAGGTAACCGGATACCTGTTGCCGGGGAATCTGACCGTGGCAACCCATTTGCTCCAGACCCCCCTCTTGCCTGATCTGAGCCAAGTGATTTTGGCGATCGAAGACGTGGGGGAAGCGCCCTATCGCATCGATCGTCTCCTGACCCAATGGCGTTTAAGTGGGTCCTTACAACAGGTCAAAGGCATTGCCCTCGGTCGCTTTAGTCAATGCGAGGCTCCCCCAGAGATCCCTAGTTTGGATGTAGCGACGGTGCTGCGCGATCGCTTAGGGGATTTAGAGATTCCGATCGTGGCTGATTTACCCTTTGGCCATGATGGCCCCAATGCCGCCCTACCCGTAGGCATTCCCGCCACCCTCAACGGCAACATGGGTACGCTTGCCTTTCCAGATCGGGACCGGTAAGGCGGCGGCCTCACCTCGGCCCCAACGGGTACCCAAGTTACAGGGATACCTGTTCATCGGCTTAGAGCGTGGCTGGCTTGCCCCCATCGGGATGACAGGCGTTGGCCGCAGGGGCTTGGGTTTTCACCTGCACCGTGTCGTAACCAGAGAGGGTCAGCAGTTGGGTGACGGCAACTTCCGCACGTTCATTGGCCTCTTGTAAAATCCCTTGGTTACAGGCGGTGGCGAGGATGCGATCGAGGGTAGTGCGTTGGGCCAATTGTTGCAGGGCAGGTCCCGTATCCGGTCCCAGGCCCAGGAAGCCACGATCGTATTCATACACGGAAGATTTCGTCACATCGATTTTGCGATCGAGGATCTGCGGCGGGGGGAGCGTCATCACCACGTGTTCGCCTTGGACCTGGACCTGGGCAGGTGTGAGTTGACTCAGATCGACCCCGGCCCGCACTTCACCGTGGGCAATATAGAGTAGGGTGGTCGTCCCGATGGTTAAATCGCCCAATTTGCGGTCCTGCTGGGCCGGCACCACCGTCTCCATTGCAAAGACCGCTGTCGTTAGCTCACTCGCCCCCCGCACTTGATGCACAATCAGGGTCCGGGGGTCAACGGTTGGCTCTGGTGCGGAGAGGGTTAACCAGCGCTCCACCGTCGTCACCAGGTTCGCCCCAGTCTGCCACACCCCAACCAGAATCAGACCCGTGACTAAACAAATTCCCCCTGTACTCAATAGGAGGAAATTGCGCAACATTAGCCATGCACTTGGTTTGCTCGTGGCCGATGCGATCGCGTCCGGGAGCAGTGAGTTCATAAAATCCTGTTACCTCTTCCTAAAGGGTGGGGGCGATCGCCCATGAGCGCCCTTCAGCGCCGACAGCGATCGTCTATGCCCATGATGCCGAATTCGCCCCAGGGTTGTGGGCCATTCTGACCGAAAATCTTTAAAGATCGTAATTTTTCTCAAAGGCAGCACGAGTCATGGGTTGATCCACCATAATGCCTTCGCCCCCCAGCACCTCTAAGGGTTTACCCGCGATCGTGATCCACACATTGGCGTTCGGATCAAGGGTGGTCGCGGTATACAGCACTTGCGCTAACCGCCCCGACATGGAACTGCTCCCCCCCCCCGTAGTGAACTCGGGTGATAAATCCACATGGACCCCGTCTGGGGCAACCTTGAGGTCAAGCAACTGGGTGCCTGCTGGGATGGTAGTGGCCACGGCTGCATCTTGGGGACCGCTGAGTAGCTGGGCAAAGGCCGCTTCCAGGGCATCTTCCCCCTTCAGGGTTTTAGCGATCGCCACGGGACTAGGGACGACTTCTAAACGAGTTCCCATATCGCGTAGCCAATAGACATCAATACGTTGTTCCAGGGGGACAGTAACCTTCGGCGGCGGTGAGCCGGTCACCGTTTCCTCTGGAATAGGGGTGGGGGGGATCTCGCCAGGATTCAACGATCGCCACGTCCACCAGGCCGTTACGCCAGCCGTGGCCACCAGGAGCGTCGAGAGGCCAACGAGGAGACCGGTCGGCGGCATCCGGCGAGGTTTGGGGATTTGTTGGTCTTGCATATTGGCTCCTCCTGGAAGGGATCAGCGTCACATCCCATACGGGTGTGAAATGGACTGGGGTCAACGCAGGGCATGGGGGGCAATCACCAGCCCTTGCCGGTCATCGACTGCCATTCGCTCAGGACACTTGCTTAGTGACCTGCGATGGCTCCTTAAGATCTACAGCCCGTTGCGGATACGTTCCTGACAAAATAACGCTACCGCATTCCCCCTTTCCCTGGGCCGGTGATGGGGCTGCGATCGTAGGTTCCCTGCTTCTATTGTAGAAACTCTGACGCATCTAAGGACGACAACGGTTCCACCAGGAGAACGTGGCGCGATCTCCCTAAGCAGGGGGCTATTTCACCTATATGCTTAACCTATACAGCGTTTCCCAAGTCTCTGAAGGACAGAAGCAACTGATGAACAATTGGCTCAAGCCAATTGCCTGCCCCTCACTCAGATGATAAAGGCTGTATCTATATGCTTAACCTAACTATATGCTTAACCTATATGTAGATGCTAGGTAGACTGCTGCCTGGGGCGGCTGTCCCAGGCAGTTTGGGGTTACGGCATTTTGAGGGTTTTATTTTATCTATCAGCCGTAATCAACCCGTATTACGCATCCCTGCCGCAATGCCATTAATTGTTAGATGAGCACCGCGCAGAAGTTCGCTCTGGCTATAGCGCGATCGCACCATCATGCCACTGGCGGCCTGGGATTGATACTGGCGCAGGCGCTTCAGCAGCGAGACCTGAAGGAACCCCAGGGGGACGATCGACCCGTTGCGCAGTTGAATTGAGGCTTGCAGTTCGGGGTCCCCATCGAGCAACCGTTGATGTTCCGTAATTGCCAGGACCAAATCTCGTGTCAGGTGATATTCCCTGGAAATTTGCTCGAACAAGTGTTCAAACCGCCCCCGATCCTCCGGTTGCGACAACTCCCGCACATAGTGGTGGGCAATTTGCAGATCCACCTTCGAGAGGGTCATTTCGACTTTAGAAATCGCCATCTTGAAGAACGGCCACTTATAGTAGAAATAACGCAGCAGGCTCAGGTGTTCATCTGGGGCCTCGTTGAGGAACTCCCGCAGGGCCGTTCCCACCCCATACCACGAGGGTAGCAGGAACCGAGTTTGTGTCCAGCTAAACACCCACGGGATCGCCCGCAAGTTCGCCATATCGCGTTTACCCGATCGCCGCGAGGGGCGCGAACTAATTTGCAGCTTGCTAATTTCCTCGATCGGGGTGACTTGGTGGAAGAAATCAATAAAATCCGGTTGCTCGTAGATTAGCTGGCGATAGTGCTGGCGCGACCGGGCCGCCAACTCCTCCATGATTTCGTTCCAGGGTTCGATATTGTCAAAGCCGGTGCGCAGCAAGCTCGCCTGAATCACCGCCGTGGTGATATTTTCCAGGTTATACAACGCCAGTTCCGGCAGCGAATACTTGGAGGCCAGCACCTCCCCTTGCTCGGTAATCTTAATGCGGCCACTGATACTGCGTCCCGGCTGGGCCAAGATCGCCTCATAGGCAGGCCCCCCGCCACGACCGACCGAGCCACCGCGACCGTGGAAGATGCGTAGGGCAATGCCATGCTCCTCTGCGATCGTCTGCAACGCCTTTTGAGCCTTATGGATCTCCCAATTACTGCTCAGGAAACCTGAATCCTTATTACTGTCGGAGTACCCCAGCATCACCTCTTGCAGGGCGGTCACCGGGGGATCGGTCTGGGCCATCGCCTCATAGCCCCCTGCCAGCAGAGCCCGGTAGAGCGGTAGCTCAAATAGATGTCGCATAATGGCCGGTGCCCGCCGTAGATCCTCCACCGTCTCAAACAACGGCACCACCTGGAGGCGACCCACCCCGGTGGCTGGATCATATAACCCGGCTTCCTTCGCCAGCAGCAACACCTCCAGCAGATTACTGACGGAATGGCTCATGCTGATGATGTAGGTTTGGCAAATCTCCTGGCCAAACTCCTGTTGCAACTGGTTAGTCATCCGGAAGGTTTCAATGATCTCGCAAGTCCGGGTCGAAAAGGGCAGGTTAGTCGGGATCAGAGGCCGCCGGGTTTTGATTTCTTGGACCAACCAATCACAGCGCTCACGCTCCGTCATTTCTGTATAGGGTTTCGGCAAGATCTGGAGATAGGCTGTGATTTCATCGATCGCATTGCCATGCTGGGAGCTTTCCTGCCGGAGGTCGAGCTGGGCTAAGTTAAAGCCGTAGATCTCCACCTGACGGATCAGCGTTTCCAATTCCTCACAGGTTAGGCCCGTCTGGACAAGACTGCTCTGGATCAGCCGTAGTTCCGCCAGAAATTCATCGCCCGATCGATACAAATTGGTAGTCGGACAATCAGACGCCGTAGGCTCCGTCATTGAGCTATTGTCTAAACACAGGTTGCGGGCGCGGGTATTTTTCAGACGCTCCAGCACATAGGTCAGCTTCAGGCGATAGGGTTCCTGACGATAACGAATCGCCTTAGCTTCGTAGATCTCTGGCATCTGGATACGGTCCTGTTCCAGGGCCTCCAGCAATTCCGGTAGCACTTGACTCCAGTGCAGAGACGGACTCAGGAGCGCAATCAGCTTCTCGATCGACTGGATATATTTCTCCAGCACGAGCCGACGTTGGTAGCAGGCCGTGCGCCAGGTCACCTGGGGCGTCACCGAGGGATTCCCGTCGCGATCGGCCCCTACCCAGGACCCAAATTTACAGAAATTGGTGCGGGGGGGACGTAGATAGGGGAAGACACTGTGCAAGGCACGGTTGAAGCGATCGGACAGCTTGGGCACCGCATCAAACAGCACTTCCTGGAAATAGTGCAGGGTGTAGTCCACCTCATCCAGCACCGATGGTTTGAATTGATGGAGTTCATCCGTCCGCCACCAGAGCCGCACCTCCGACATCAGTTTTTGGCGAATCGTGTCGGCTTCCCAATCCGCCATTGGCGACTGACTCCCCGCTTCAATGAGATCCAACTGGCTCAGGAGTCCGGCAATCCGCCGTTGCTTACTCCGGATCGTGTGACGCACAATTTCCGTCGGGTGGGCGGTGAACACCATGCGCACATCCAGATCATCAATCAAGCGCTGAATATGCTGGGGCGGGACATTCAACCGCTTCAGTTCCGGAAACAGCCATTGCAGCGTCGCCGGTCCCTTCCGGGGTGCCCCCGACACCAACAAACTTTTCTCCAACAAGCTGGCATGGAACGAAGTCTCTACCGCAGTGGACCCTTCAGCCGACGATCGGGCTGGTCCCCGCACGCTGGCTAGGGCTTGATCCACACTCGTGCGCAAATGGGTCGCGCCTAGCCCTCCCCGCACGGCATCCTGCACACTCTGATTATAATTATCGCGATATTGCTGCTGTTGCTGCCGTTGTTCGTAGTGCTGTTCAACAATGTTGATGAGTTGGAAATAGAGGGCAAAGGCACGGGTCAGCCGAATCGCTTCTTCAAGATCCAACTGTTCAATGACCCGCAACACTTGCGACTCCAGAAAATTCGGAGCCTGTCCTTCGGGTGAGCAGAGTTGGCGCAGGGTGATGAGCAAATCCACTAAGTCCTGACCACACTCTTCACACAGAACCGCCTGCCAGATTTCCTCAGTTAGGTGCAGGCGGCGATTGAGCAGGAGTTTGTCGGCAGCAGCCATATTGGTCGTAACTCTCGCGAAGTCCCCGGTCGTTTGCATGGGTGGCCGATACTGTGGCCGTTGGGTGGGGTGGCGATAGGCCACCCGTGTCGTGTCGCCCTTCTCAGCGTCCAGTTTACCCTTGGGTGGCGTAGGGGGATTCCCTGCTGGGGTGCGCTTCGCCCCACTGGGTGGCGTTGGGATCAGTGAATCCGACCGGTTAAGGTCCTCCACTTGCGTGGCTAAGGGGTCCAGTGCATCATTCGCGGGATTGAGGGGTGAACTCATGACGCTTAATTCTTCTCGTGAGGGATGAACGTGAGCAAGGACACTCCCCGCATTTTAGGGGTAAATCTTTTCGGGCCTGATCCAAGGGCATAATCCCCTACGGATAGTCTGTTTAGATCCCCGATCGCGGTGCGTAATCACCTAAGCGGGGGCAGATCTGGGAGTGGCGATCGTGAGTGAGTCCTGTCCTGGCAGTTGGGCACCCCTTAGACATCGAGCGATGTTGAGTGTCGTCACTGCCTTAACCTTCACAAGGTTAATACGTTATTAGCAAATTGTTAGCGAATTGAGAGTACCTTGTTTCAATTGTTATCTTGGGAGGGGGAAGGAAAGGGCAACAGGGGCAGGCGATCGCCCCGGAAAATCTCCTCGCTGGCCTGTCCCATTTCGAGCAGACCCGCTAAGAGCGCATCAACCCCAACCAGACCAGACAGCAGCGGAGGCGTCAAGCTACTGAGTAACCATTGATAGTCGGGGGAATGCCGTTGGGCTGGGGGGGGGACATAGGGGTGGCTCCTGAGGGGTCCTGAGGCTAGGGAGAATAGCGGGGATCAGCAACCAGGTGAGTCCGACACGCCCAACTGGGCCACGAGCGCACTCAGGGTTCCGCTGAAGCTATTATCGATGCTTCCCGCCTAGCAAGGCAAGCGGTTGCACGGTGCAGATTCCCCAGCAATGGGGTAGACTGTCAGCCAACCAATCTGGGTCGGGGTAGCGTGTGCCACCTCATTCCTGGTCGTCGTCAGGATTCAGGTAACAAGGGGCAGGCATTCGGAGGTCAGGGTTGGGGTAGGGGGAATCGCGCACTGATGGTTGGTGCGATTAGGGATAGCAGCGATGTTGAAACTTGAGGAACAGACCCATCCACACAATTTGTTACCCCTAGCCCGCTGGCTACGTCACACCGTGTCCCAGCCGCAGGTGCGGTTGAAGCTACGCTTGCGGGGTAATAACCTCCATTTGCTCTGTGAAGGGAATCCTTGCCCAGATGTGGCCACCGTAACGGCCCGCCTGATCCAGGGCTTTACCCAGACGCCCCTGGCGAGCCTGTTGCCTGCTGACCAGCCACCCATCTATCAGGTACTGCTTTACGGTCGCACTACGGGGAGCCAGCACCCAGCCTGGACGGAACTGATCTACCTCAACCAGCTCGATCGCTACCTGGAACACCTGGAACATCTGGAACACCTCACCGCGTTACCGGAAGTCTGGGACGACGTGGCCATCCCTGCCCTCGACGATCACCCCCCAGGGCGCGAACCCTTAACGCTGGTGTCTGCCCCGGCGGTTTCCCAGGCTCTGCCGGTGACCAGTACGGCGATCGTCGTTTCTAACCAGAGTTTGGCGCGTCAAGGCGATCCCGACGCGATCGCCCGGTATCTGAGTGAAACCTTGAGTGCGCTGGGAGTGAGTGTAACCCCGAAGGTGCGCACTATCCGGGTGAGCGACCCCACCCCGTCTCACCACGCTCAGGCAATTTTTCTCCATCCCGATCGCACCCAACGGCTGTGTATCTATTGCGAATCGACCTATCGGGTTGATCCAGCGGTGGTGGCCGAACCGATCGCGACCCAATTGCGGGAGTTAAACCTATCGGGCTATCGAGATGCCCTGGTATTTAGCCAGGTGCGGGGGGAAAGCCAAGCCGAATGGGTCCTCCGGGTTGATCTCACCCCGCCGGAGGAGATGCTGCGGGAGTGGGCACGCTGGGGGGATCTGGCCGCGCTGACCCAGATCGTGAGCCAAGCCCTGGGGATGGCGACCACAGATGTGTCGATCCTGCAACAGGAGACCACGCTGTATATCTTTTGCAAACAGGGGGCGGGTAACCCAGGGGGGGATGCCCAGGGCGGAGACAATCGGCACAACCACCAGGGACAGCCTGCCGCGATCGCGCAGTGTCCCCCCAGGAGCCTCCCCCCAACCGTCAGCTCTGCGCCCGAACAAGCAACAACCAAAGCAATCCTGGCTGCCCTGCTGACCGACCTAGCGCCTCAAGGGGCCAAAGCTGCCGCCATCTATGGTCTCGCCGCCAACACCACGTTGCCCGCTGCCGGGACGGAACCGGCCCTCAGTACCATTCCCGTCTGGGTTGATTGGCTCGATCTGCCGGGGGCAGCGCATGAGGCCCTGGCGGTTTCAACCCGGACACTGGCAGAGCAGGGCGATTTACTGGCGATCGTGGTCCTACTGACCCGCCAGTTAAACCCCAACCTGGAACAGCAATTGGCCACTGGAGGAACCCGCGTCCAAGTCCTGCGCAAGGGGGATCTGATCCATGTCATGACGGATGCCCCTCGCTGTCCTCGGCAGACGCAAGTAGGGCCGCCGATCGCCAGCTTTATCCGCCAGTTACGCTTGGGGGGGATATCGGGGGTACGGGTCTATGGCCGCCGCGCCGGCCAAAAGCGACCGCGGTGGTGCTATGGCGTCGATTTTGTCCCCCGCAATCGCCTGGTTCCGGAGGCAACGCCTGAATTTGCCGCCTCCGATGCCTACGTGGGGGATTTATTGGCCTCGGCGGGGGATCTGTCCCTAGCGGGGGGACCCGCAACCGGGGCCTTGTCTGATCTGGAGGCCATACCCACCCTCGCCACGATCACCACCCAGGTCCGTCAAACCCTGATCCAACGCCTGCAACAAACGCTGATCCAGTGGCAACTCTGCGTTCCTAGGGATGCGGTTGCCACCCCGCCTCTCTCCTTAGCCCCCCGCCAAACCCTAGCGGTAGCGGTGGTATGGGGAGCGTTGGGGCTGGTGTTGACGGTCCAGATGGACTGGTTACTCGGACGTGCCCTGCAAACTCAAACCCAAGTGCCGGGTGCGATCGCAGCCATTGTTGATTCCCCCAATACCCCCGTATCTTCGCCCAACCTGCCAGCGGGTTCCTTGCCAGCGGATGAGGCGATCGTCCCCCCGTTGTTGGCGGATGGGGATACGGCGCAGACGGAACCAGAGACTATTCCCTTACCCAACCCAGACAGCGCAACGATACCAGCATCGGGATTGTCCCCGACCGTAGCCCCAGAGGGTCCCGTCGATGATGTGCCTGCACCCGCCGATGCCCTAGCTGGGGTCACCTTAAACAACGCCGCCCCCTCCGTAGACAGCCCTGCCTTCAATGCCGCCGGATTTACCCGTGGCAGTTATGGGGGGGGGATGATGGTACCTGATCCCTTGGATACCGAGGTAACCCCAGCCGCCCATTCGGGGACGGCCCTCCCCGCCAGTGCGCCTCAGGATACCCTCAAGGCCACAGCAGTGATCGCCGCTGCGCCGACGGATTACCCCAGCTTCGGTGCCCAGCAATTGGATCAAAAACTCGCCCTTTATCGCCATCATCTGCAAACGGCGGGCCCCCCGGATGTGTTGATTATTGGCAGTTCGCGTGCCCTACGCGGGGTTGATCCGACCCAACTCCAGGCAGCATTGCAGCAACCGGACCGCCCCCCGTTGCGGGTGTTTAACTTTGGGGTGAATGGGGCCACAGCCCAAGTCGTCGATCTGATTGTGCGGCAATTGCTGAGGCCGGAGGAGTTGCCCCGGCTGATTATTTGGGCAGATGGGGCGCGAGCGTTCAACAGTGGTCGGGTGGATATTACCTTCAACGCGATCGCGGTGTCCGATGGTTATCGACAGTTACAGGCGGGCAGTTTACCCCCGCTGACGGCTCCTACAAACCCCACGCCCACCGGGGTCACCGCAGCCCCTGTGCCCCTACCCCCCCAATCCCTGGCCGAAAGTTACCAGCAGGCCAATACGTGGTTGAGCGATCGCTTGGCCCAGGCATCGAAGATTTATCGAGATCGCTACCAACTCAAACATTGGCTGGGTAGTCAGCTTAACGCGATCGCCGCCGTGGTACAACCCAGCCACAATCCAGCAGCCACCACCTTACCAGGACAGCCCCCCCCCAGTGCTGAAGGGGCAGCGATGGATGCCTTTGTCAAGCAGAGCAAGGTGGATATCAACGGCTTTTTACCCCTCTCAGTACAGTTCAATCCGGCAACCTACTACCAGCAATACGCCCGGGTATCCGGTAGCTACGACAGTGACTATGCCAACTTCACGCTGGTGGGCCAGCAGCAGGATGCCCTTCTGAATCTCCTGAGTTGGACCCGCAAACATGGCGTTGCGGTCGTCTTCCTGAACCTGCCCCTCACCGATACCTACCTCGATCCCGTCCGCATGGATTATGAGCGCAAATTTCAAGCCTATCTGGCCCAGCAAGGGTTAACGACCGGGCTACTCACGCGCGACTGGAGCCAAATTTGGTTGCAGGAGTACCCTTATTTCTCTGACCCCAGCCACCTCAACCGCTATGGAGCCTACGCGATTTCGCAACGGCTTGCCCAAGATCCCCGCATTTCCTGGCCCTCTGGCCCCCGTGGGGAGTAGACGTAACCTGCTGCGCAGACGCTGGGCGCTGTTCCTAGAGTGTCAGTACCAGAAACTCCTCCCCCCATTTGTTGCCGTTTACTGACAGACTGACAGATTGCTGACCTGATCGGTGACCTTGAGTAGTGACCTTCATCAGTGACTTTCACAGATCTGACCAGCTTTGGTCCAGTTGGGATACCATTTGGGATGATTGTTAAGGATAAAGCTATCTTTGGGTAGGCTAGAGGTAACTTTGGTGACGCTGGGAATGTCCGAGGGATTTCATGATCATCAGTCCATCGTATCAGGGAGAAGTAGCCATGTATACAAAAACAAATGCAACCGATCGTTTGAACGATCGATCAAATGATCTAACCCCCCTACTCAAACGACACAGTGATGAATCGGGTTTTACCCTGATTGAACTAACGGTGGTGATGCTGATGCTGACGATGCTGTCGGCGATCGCACTGCCTTCGTTCCTGAATCAGGCCAATAAGGCCAAACAAGCCGAGGCCAGAACCTATACCGGGACATTTCTCCGTGCCCAACAAGCCTATTACCTGGAACAACATGCCTTCGCCGCCACCTTAGATCTGCTCTCTGCAGGTATTCCGACGCAAACGGCTAACTATCAATATCTAGCAGATGGTCCTTATAACATAGCCGCTCCGGATGAAAATATTGTCATTTTCAGCAACTCCCTGAAAGCGCCGCTGAAAAGCTATACCGGCATGGTCCAGGTTGGGACACTGACCGGTAGTGGTGAAGTAACAACCCTGATGAGCCTGTGTGAAAGTAATTCACCGGGGCTAGCGAGTATTCCAGCGCCTGTGCCTGCTGCGAATGGACCGGTGTGCTCTCCCGGTACTACTGCGATCATGAAGTAGCCCGTCCATAAGTCGCCCGTCCATCCAGTGAAGTAACTCAAAATTTCATGGAACTGAGTCTTGTTTCAAGAAAAGTTCGGTTGCTGGGAATACCTCACGTAGCAGCATCGATCTAGATCGACTCCTAGAGCTACTCAAGGGATTCGCACGAATTGAATCCTTCATCAAAAAAAGGGATTCAATGTGAACACTGAATCCCTTTTTTCATTTTTAGATTGAGTTGGTGGCGGGGAGCGGATTTGAACCACTGACCTTCGGGTTATGAGCCCGACGAGCTACCAGACTGCTCCACCCCGCGTCAATTGGAAAATAACTAATAGCAGGTGTGACGGAGATATGTCAACAGTTTTTAGCGCTCATCCAGATCTGGCACCACTTTGGCCCCCATCATCAGCTGGTTGGATATTTGGGTGGCCGATTC
>CAZHXN010000038.1:0-37968 GCA_964536415.1 uncultured bacterium | reverse complement strand
CATAGGATTAGCTGTGTTTGTGATGAAACTTCAGACTACTCCTATGGGTCCTTTTGGGCTAGCCCCCTAGGTGTTGCACTTCACTCTTGAATTGGCGCTCTGTGGGAGTCTGGTTTATGGCAAGGCCGATGCCCCCAGAAAAGCACAAATTCAGCAGGGGGTTACCTACTACCAAACCTTGAGAGTGCATCAACAATACGTTATCGCCACGATCGAGGCATTAAAGCAGGCACAACGATGAGGGCGATGATTCACCGATTCAAACGGGGGGCCATCCCAGAGGGCGGAGTGGGTATCGGCCCGTTAACCTATCTAGCTATAGCTGAAGCGTTATCCAAGAAGTTTTCAGCAAGGCTTAGCTGTGTTTTAGCCCAGATCACCCTCACCCCCAAAATTCATCAAACATCCTCACTCTTAGGAATGAATGCCGTAAAACCCAGTCGTAGGGGCGAGAAAGGGACGATCGCGGTATACACTGGGGGATGGTCAAATGAGAAAAAATAGGCACTGTGCGCAAGATCGTCATTGCTGGTAACTGGAAAATGTACAAAACCCAGGCAGAGGCCCTGGAGTTCCTGAAGGGATTCCTGCCCCTACTGGTAGATACGCCGGAGGAACGGGAGGTCATTCTCTGTGGACCCTTTACCGCTCTCCGGACCCTCTCCGAAAATCTGCATGGGAGCCGGGTGCGGGTCGGTGCCCAGAACGTGCACTGGGAAGCCGAGGGGGCCTATACGGGCGAAATTTCAGCGGCGATGCTGATGGAAGTCGGAGTTCGGTATGTGATTATTGGCCACAGTGAGCGGCGGCAATATTTCGGGGAGACCGATGAAACGGTGAATTGGCGCTTAAAAGCCGCCCAAGCCGCTGGGTTAACCCCGATTCTCTGCGTGGGCGAGAGTAAACAACAGCGGGATGCGGGTGAAACCGAGAGTCTAATTACCTCGCAACTGGAACAGGACTTGGTCGGGATTGATCAGCAGAATTTGATCATCGCCTACGAACCCATTTGGGCGATCGGCACGGGTGACACCTGCGAGGCCACCGAAGCCAATCGGGTAATCGGCCTGATTCGTAGCCAACTCAAAAATCCCGATGTGCCTATCCAGTACGGCGGTTCCGTCAAACCGGGCAATATTGACGAAATCATGGCCCAGCCAGAAATTGATGGGGCACTGGTGGGGGGCGCAAGCTTGCAGCCTGCCGACTTTGCCCGCATTGTGAACTATCAATAGCAAGGGTTGAGGCCAACCCAAGCCTGTGGAGTAGGCAGCCTGCCGGCCACCGTCTGCAGGCATAGGTTGCCCCCGGCTCCTGATCGAGGTTTGAAAGTGGAGGCGGTGTAAAGGCGGTGTAAAAATGTTGAGGCAGTGTCATTCCTGTCACCACTCGTAGGGGCGGGTTGCACTCAGCACCCTCTGGGTAACCGGCCATCACCCTAAAGCCGCTCACTTTCGGAGGGGGTCACCCCATCCCTGCCCTCGCAACTCCGGGTAAGCGGCCATCTCTAAACCCGCCCAGAGCTAGGAAACGAGTTGAATCAAGCGTTGCACCAAGACCATGCCGCAAACGATTGTTGTCAAAATCGGCACTTCTAGCCTGACCCAACCGGAAACGGGGATGCTTGCCCTGTCCACGATCGCAGCCCTAGTAGAAACCCTGGGGCGCTTACAACAACAGGGACACCAGGTCGTATTAGTCTCCTCCGGGGCGGTAGGAGTGGGCTGTGCCCGGATGGGATTGATGGAACGCCCCCGCACGATCGCCCTCAAGCAGGCCGTCGCTGCCATCGGTCAGGGACGACTGATGCGGATTTATGATGATTTGTTTACCTCCCTCCAACAGCCGATCGCCCAAGTCCTGCTCACCCGCAGTGATCTGGTCCAACGCAGCCGCTACGTCAATGTCTACCAGACCTTTCGCGAGTTGCTGAAACTGGGGGTCATTCCCATCGTTAACGAGAACGATACCGTCGCCGTTGATGAATTGAAATTTGGGGATAACGATACCCTCTCTGCCCTCGTCGCCAGCCTGGTCGAAGCGGATTGGCTGTTTATATTGACCGATGTCGATCGTCTCTATTCTGCTAATCCCCGTATTCACGCCGATGCTAAACCGATTAGCCTAGTGCAACTGGATGAACTGGCCGAACTCGTTAACCAAACCCGTGAGCAGGACATCACCGCCAAGGAAAATGCGGGGTCCCAGTGGGGCACAGGGGGGATGGCAACCAAAATTGCTGCCGCCCGTATTGCCACCGATGCGGGGGTGCGCACGGTCATTACGGAGGGCAAATCCCCCCACAAAATTGAGCAAATTCTGCAAGGGGAACCCCTAGGTACCCACTTTGAACCCCAACCCCGCCCAATTACGGCCCGTAAACGCTGGATTGCCTACAGCCTGGTACCGTCGGGCAAGCTCTACCTGGATGCCGGAGCCGTCAAGGCAATTCAACAAGGCGGCAAGTCACTGCTGGCAGCAGGCATCGTGGACGTAGAAGGGGAATTTCAAAGTAAAGACGCCGTCCTGTTGTGCGATCAAGCGGGGCGGGAGATCGCACGGGGGATTGTCAACTACAGCAGTGGGGATTTACAAAAAATCCAGGGGCGTCGATCGGACGAAATCCCAGCCATCCTGGGCCAAACCAGCCCCGAAACCGTCATCCACCGCGACAATCTGGTACTGAGTACCCTTACCTAGAGATACTTCGTGAACGTTTGTTGCGATCGCGGGGGTTTCGCCGGTGGATATGGAAAAATCTTAAGAAATAATTTAATTCCCTTAGCGTGGGCTTGTGCCGATTGTGCGGCGATTTCCCACTCGGATGCTGCTTCTGGTGGGTGCGATCAGGTACGTTTTGACTGAAAAATGGCCCCCTGCTCAACCGGGCGGGGAGAGGCCAATGAAGATCAAGAATTGGAGGCCGGACCAATTCAGAAATCTTTATCAAGAAATGCCGATCGCTCCTAAAATTGTGCAGAATTGAGAATATTCCGGTAAGTCATGATACTGATCACGGGTACCCTTGCTTAAATTGATGAATATTCCCTGGTCCCCAGTCACGTATAGAAACCACACCGGTAATGCCCTGGATGGGGCAGAAGCTGTCGTTAATGGCACGGCAGGAAAATCCTATCGGAAATCACAGCCGTCTCGGTTGATTCAAGATTCCCCTAACCCCCCCTTGACGCCCCCGTCTGCTACCCCTGCCACCCCTGAGGCCGCCCTCTCACCCCTGTATTTCATGATCAATACGGAGGGGCGGATTCTCTCAGCCGATGTCCAGAGTGCGCAACAGTTTGGCTATGATGCCGCCAGTTTAATTGGCCGCTCAATTACCACATTGTTCTATCCCCCCGATCGGGCTGCCCTGACCCAAGCCTTGTTTGTCCTCGATCCCCAGGCCCTACCCGCTACCTTGGGAAACTTTTCCTTTACGTGCCGCAAGGGTGAGCATTGTCTGACCCAGATTACTGCCCATTCCCTGCAAACGAGCAGCGATCAGCCCACCCTCCTGCTCAGTTGTCAGCCGCTGCCCCCGGCGACGGCCTCCCCGGCTCCTGCCCCTGCGGCGGCTACCCCTGTCGAGTTAGATGTGCAAAATGATCTGGAATTTTTGCACAGTATTTACAATGCGGTGGCAGCCTCGATTTTTGTCGTGGATGTTCTGCCCACGGGCGAGTTTCGTTATGCGGCCATGAACCCCACCCGTGAGCGGCAACTGGGGGCTAGTGCCGAAACGCTGATTGGCAAAACCCCGGAACAGGTCTTTTCGAGCGCGGAAGCGGCTCTGGTGCGTCAGCGTTATCTGGAATGCGTGCGATCGGGGCAAACCATGTCCTACGAGGAATGCCTGTTGCTGCGGGGGCAGCCCACTTGGCTGATTACCACCCTGACCCCCCTGCATGATGACCAGGGACAGGTCTACCGCCTGCTGGGCACGAGTACGAATATCACCCAGCAACGCCAAACCGCTGAAGCCCTCCGCATCCAGGCCGAGCGGGAGAAACTCACGGGGGCCATTTCCCGCCGAGTCCGGCAGTCCCTCGATCTGACCACTATTCTGAACCGCACGGTGACGGAGGTGCGACAATTTCTGCACACCGATCGCGTCCTGGTGTACCGCTTTCTACCAGACTGGAGTGGGGTGATGGCGGTGGAGTCCGTTGCGGAGCCGTGGCAGGCAGTGTTGGGATCAACACTCCGCGATCCCTGTTTTGCCGCAGAATACATTGAACGCTATCGCCAGGGCCGCATTCAGGTGGTGGATGATATCTACGCGGCGGGTCTGCATCCCTGTCATATTGACCTGTTGGCGACTTTTCAGGTACGAGCGAATTTAGTGGTGCCGATCGTCTCCGAGCAACAACTATGGGGCCTCCTGGTTGCCCAACATTGTCAGGGACCCCGCAACTGGCAGGAGCCGGAGGTGTCGTTACTACAGCAATTAGCTACCCAGGTCGGGATTGCCGTCCAACAGGCGGAACTCTATCAACGGGTGCAGCAACTCAACACCCATCTGGAATCCCAAGTTCAGGAACGGACGCAGAAATTGCAACAGGCCTTGAACTTTGAAGCGTCGGTGCGTCGCATTACCGAAAAACTGCGCGACAGCCTCGATGAAAGTCATATTTTAGGAACGGCTACCCAGGAGTTAGCCCAAACCCTCAAGGTGCAGCACTGTAAGATTGAACTCTATAACGATGACCATACCCTGGCCACAATCGCCTATGAATACACCCTGAATCCTGATCGATCCGCCGGAACCCGCCGGGTCGGGGATTTCCCAGAACTCTATGAACAACTGCTCCAACGTCAACCCCTTCAGTTTGTTGAATGGTCACCGCCAATGCCGGTAGAGGGGGGAGGGACCCCCTTGCCAACGGGCGATCGCCAGAATCATCTGGCCTGTCCGATTTTTGACGATCAAGGCGTTTTGGGTAATCTCTGGCTAGCCCGCCCCTGTGATCAGCCCTTTGAAGCCTTGGAGGTGGGCCTGGTCCAACAAATTGCCAACGAATGTGCGATTGCGATTCGTCAGGCATGGTTATATGAAGCGTCTCAAGCCCAGGTGCGGGAACTAGAAAAGCTGAACCGTCTCAAGGATGAGTTCCTCAAAACCATTTCCCACGAGTTACGGACACCGATCGCCAGCATTAACCTGGCCACCCAAACCCTTGACAGTATTTTGCAGCAGGGTAATCTTAGCAAGCATCAAGCTACTGTTAAACGCCTCCTGCAAGTGCTTCAGGATGAATGTCAGCGCGAAAGCCGGTTGATTAATGACCTGTTAACCCTAACCTATTTGGATGCAGGTACTGAACCGCTGACGATCGATGAAATTGATTTAGGCAACTGGGTGCTGCATATTATTGAATCCTTTAATGATTCGATCCGCAGCCATGAACTGACCCTGACGGTCGATATTCCCCCAGACTTGCCGCCCTTATACTCAGATGCGACTGACCTGGAACGAATTCTCAGTGAGTTGTTGAACAACGCCTGTAAATATACCCCCCAAGGGGGAGCTATTACCGTCTCAGCCCATCTGACGCCCCAAGCGGCGATCGCCATTCAAGTAAGTAATTCCGGTATTGAAATTGCCGCAGCGGAACAATCCCGGATTTTTGACAAGTTTTATCGCATCCCCACCAATGATCCGTGGAAATATGGGGGGACTGGACTGGGTTTAGCCCTGGTGAAAAAGCTGGTGGCCCGGATTGGCGGCGATATTCAAGTGGCCAGTGCCGAGCGTAACACCACCTTCACCCTGGTGCTGCCTCAACGTCTTTTGCCCAAAGAGCGGGATAATAGCTAGGGCAGAGCACGATTGATGATGCAACGTTTGTCGTGTAGGCTTTAGCCCACAACACCTACCACAATACCTAAAGTCGTTACAACTAACCTGGCAAAACCTTAGGTTTACGGCATATGTTTACGGCACTAGTTCGCCGCATTCCGGCGTCCTGCCCCAGGAGCAGGGACCGGTGCTAACTCCCGGCGACGATCGGGTCCCATCAAGCCGCCGATACTGGACGATCACGGGGTACAGCCTCCGGTAGATCGGGGGCGAGTTCCTGAAACCATTGGCGATACAAGTCGCGATAGGCCCCATTCTCCATCAGAGTAGCTAGGGCTTGGTTGACGATCGCCACCGTTGGCGATGCCTTCGGAACGGCAATGCCATAAAAGGCTTCCGTCAGCCACGGGCGCACAACCGTAATCCCGGTTAACCCTTGTGTTTGGATGAAGAACTGGAGAATGGGGGCCTCGTGAATCACCCCATCGACTTCGGCCTTGACCAGGGAAGCCAGGGCTAACTCCACACTACTGGATAGATAAATACGACTGTCGGATAAAGCTTCAACCCACTTGGCTGCCCAGCTATTGCGTTGGACAGCAAGGCGTTTGCCCTTAAGACTCGCTGGGGTCGTTAACGCTGAATCCTGGCTGCGATGGGCGATCGTCAGCCCCGTCCAAAAGTAGGGCCGCGAAAAGGTCACCTGCTCTAGCGCCTCAGCGGTAATCAGAATGGCACTGATCGCCGCATCCGCTACCCCCAGGTTCAGGGCTGGGACCATGCGATCGAGGGGCAGAGTCAGAAAGCGAATACTCACCCCAGCAGTTTCGCCAATCAACCGCATCAAGTCAATGTCAAATCCCAGCAAATCCCCCTCTGGCGTGCGCCACTGGAAGGGTGGGAAGACGGGATCAGTGGCGATCGTCAACTGTGTGTCGGCAGGATTGGCCCCCAGTCGGCCCTCCCCCCGCCGACAATTGGCCAACAGCAAGCCACTGCCAGCCCCCAACAGGCATTGGCGTAAAAACCACGATCGCGACACACTGGGCATACAGAATTCTGGCGGGCAACCGACCAACGGCCAGACGAAACTGCTCCAGGATATCAAACGAATGCCAACCCAGCACGTTATCCTCAGCTAGGATCGGGCAGACGAGAGACCATCACCCCTCCCAGGGCTTCAGCATGACCACTGCTCCGCTACTGAATTGGCAGATCGCGGCGGCCCAAAAGCCCCCGCGAACTATCCAGCGTCCTCACCGTTAACACCTGGGGTGGGGTGGCATCCGGTGGATAGAGAAAGTCCACCTCCACCAGACGCTTCTCACCCTTACCCAGGTTTAGCGACACCAGGGGTTCACCCCCTTCCCCGCGCCGCTGCACCACATGCACATACTGGGTTCGTCGCTGATTGTTTTCATCCTGATAGCGAATTCGCACTGTCCCCCGGAAAAAGATCCGCGACTCCGGCGGTTCAAAAAATCGGAGGCCGGATTTGGGTGGCTCATCCTCCTTAATCGGCGTCTCCAGGGCCACTTCAACAATCTGATCCTGACTGGTCGTATTCTTTAAGGGCAAGGTCAGGGAATATTCCACCCCGTAGTTACCGTGGGCCTGGTAAGCCGTGTCGGGATAACGGGCAAGCATCGGCGCACTCTGGACTTGGCCCGTTCCCCAGGTGCCCCGTGGCAGCAAACTCAGACCATAGGAAAAAGCCCGCCCCGGTTGGGGAATGCTCAACTGGTCTTGATTCGGCGTATCGGTTAACCGGGCAACCCATCGCGACCCACGCGAAACCCCAGCAACCCGGCCATAAAACAACCGGGAGGAATTGCTATCGGGTGAGGAGGGCGGAATATCCCTGGGTTGGACAAGGGCACCAGACACCAAGAGGTTTTCCCATTCTTCGAGAACCGGGAAGCGCTCGGTGCCATCCGGGTTGAGGGGGGCATACATGGCTAAATTGGCCGCATACACCGGGCCATTGCTCTGTAAGCGAATGATCGTTGTCCGGCCATTGGAGGAGGGCGTGACTTTGCCGGTGGGAATCGGCAGGTTGAGCAAAAGTTGACTGCTCTTGGGTGCCAAATTCAAAGCTGTGGGCCATGCGCCTCGCCGCCGTCCTCGCAGGATATCACTCGTGACTCGGCTGCCCGGCCCAGCAAAGACATTGCCCAGGCGATTATCCAGGTAGGGGGGCAACTCCACAAACAGGGCATCGGGCCGAGTGAGGTAACTCGCCGCTTCCAGAATCCGCACCTCAACAGGTTTGTCGGTCGGGTTATGAATCAAAATCCCCTGCACAACGGTCCGGGTTTCGCTGGAAGTCTTCGCACGGGCAATGTGATGGGAGAAAATATCAAACCGACCTTCAAAGGGAAAGTTCAGGTGAGCCGTTGGAGTGGCCATCCCTGCTGGGGGAAACGTGGAGAGCAGAATCCCTTCACCACCCACAATTTCTGGACTATTGCTATTAAAAACCGGTACCTCATCCAGATCACCCGGTAAGGGCCGAATTTCAATGGGCCGCACGATCGCTACGGGTTGCACGGCGGGAACTGGGGTCGTAATTTCCGGCTGAGGATGGGCATCCGGTGGTCCGAGTTGGGGAGCAACGGGCGACAGAGGCAGGGTACGGGAAATGGGGGCGACCGCCTGCGCCGTTACGGGAGGTGTCATCTGGGCAAGCATGAGGGTGAACAAAAATGACAGCATGGTTCCAACAGCTAGCAGGTGACGAGACTCTGTAGTCGGTGCAGAATGGTTAAAAAATCACTCACTATCTGATCTTGATTGTTTGGGATCAAAATGGGTACATGTACAAATATACAATGGCTGGTTCCCCGAACGGGAAGGTTGGCCCCATTGGTTGACTGGGGCGCGTGGTCTGCGGCAATGGATTGGGGATGGTCGGCGGGGGGAATGGGAGGGGTGGCGGTGCGTAGATAGTGCAACACCTGGTAGTAAAGGTGGTTACAGACGAAGTGGCCCGCATCCTGGCTCAGGACGGTTAGCTGCAAATCTGGGAGGAGTTCGGTGCAATCGATCGTCGTGCTTAAAATGCCATTCTCACCAACGGCCTGGGTTTCAATATGCAGTTGTTCCCGATCTTCAGCCATGCCGCAGCACACCACCATTTTCGGTTGTACGGCCTGAATCTTGGCAATGACGTGGGCAGGGGCCAACTCAAAATCAACGGGGATTTGACGTAGGAGATGATGGGTATCCGGGAGTAAGCCTTGTTCTAATAGGATCGCTAAAAGATCATCGGCGGAATTAGAAGCCTGTTCAGCTTTCCAGGTGGTGAAGGAGGTTAACAGGATGGAATGGGCCATCGGGGCTGACTGGGGGCGACAACTTAAACTTAGGTATTGATACTCAAGTCTAGCAAACCGGGAGGGACGCATGGGATCGACCAATGGGGGGCGATCGCTCCAAGTCCCTTCGCACCCTGTGGGAAATTTGCACCCTGTGGGAAAAGGGATTTAGGGATGAGGGGACAAAATTGTCAGGTAATCAGGGACTTTCGGTCAGCAAGGGGCTAATGGTAAGCTGCTTAGGACATTCAAGCATTCACCCCCCATCTGAAGGCCCGAACGGGTTGACTGGCGGTGGTTATCCAGGCCGCATCAGGATTGCTTGCAATCGGGATTGATTGGGAACCCAGCCTATCCCAGGCCAGCGATCGGGGTATGGGTGTAATGCCCATTAGAGGAGACGATATGCGGAATAACCTGGCAATGTGCCTGTGGCGTTGCGGTGCGATCGCGGTTTTAGGAGCCGTGTTAGCCACAATCTTGCCCAAGGTCGCCCTAGCGGAAACGGTTCTGGAAAAAGTCGCCCGCACGGGTATCCTGACGGTGGGTACGCGGCTGGATTTGATTCCCTATGCCTATGTGGATGACAAAGGGCAGCTTGTCGGCTATTCAATAGATGTGGTGAACGCTCTCCAGCGAGAGTTATCGTCCTACCTGGACCGCGAGATTACGGTGCAGGTGATGGAAATCGAAGCTTTTAGTGAGCGCATTCCCCGGTTACGGGCGGGTGAGATCGATATTTCCTGCGATACAGCTTTTACTTGGGAGCGCGATCGCAAGGTGGATTTTTCTGATAGTTACAGCATCTCTGGCATTCGGCTGCTGGTCAAACAGGATAGCCCCCTGGGTACTCCCGCTTCTCTGGCCAATCGGCGCATTGGCGTTGCGCCTTACTCCCTAGCTGCGGCTGCGATCCGGGTGTTTCAGCCCCAGGCGACGATCGTGCCCCTGAGTAGTATCGAGGCCGGGTTTACCGCCCTACGCAATGGTCAAGTTGATGCTCTGGCGGGTGATACCGTGGTCTTAGCGGGTCTCAGTCAGCGGCTTGATCCGGGCGCGAATAAGCTGGTACCCGCCGAGCCATTAGTGCGCTATGGCGTTGCCTGTATGGTGCCGGAAAATAATTCCCAGTTTCTCGGTTTGGTCAATCTGGCGATCGCTAGCCTGATGCAGGGGTATTTAATCGGCCAGCCGGAAGTGGTTGCCCAGATTAACCGTTGGTTTGGTCCCGACGGGATTGTGCCGATCGATGCCAGTATCCTCCGAGACTTCTTTGAACGCCAACTGATAGTCCGTGAGCAAGTGCCGCTGAAATAGCCCACTGATTGCCCGAAGCTCAGCAAAGCCCATACCCTTAAAACTTACTTAAAAGATCTGATCAACTCTGATCAACCCTCTGATCAACCCAAACTTAGCTCACTCAGTCATTTATTTAGTCATTCACTAGGTAGTCATTCACTAGGAGCCTGTTGTGAACATCACCCCCCGTACTAGCCTCGTTGGTTTCTTACTCGCACTGGCCGCCCTACAGAGTCCCCCAGGGAGGGCCACAGCCGCTCAATCTATCTCGTCAATGCCAGAGGCGTCACCCGCCCAACCGCTCGAATCCCGGCTAGCCCGTCTTAGTGCTGTGCTACAAGAGCGAACCGCCCAGACGGATTTACCTGATCTCAGTGAAGAGCAACTGCTGGCGATCGGCTGGACCAATGGTCATAATCGCGGCTGGGTCAACGGTCGCCAAGGGCGCGGGTGGACTGATGGGCGCGGCAATCGCGGCTGGGTGGACACGGGTCGGGTCGGGTGGTCCGATGGTCGGGGTCGGAATTGGGTCAATGTCAGCCCGTGGCGCAATGGCTGGGGTGACAGTGGTGGTTTCTTCAACTTCCGCTAAGGGCTAATCCTGATGACTTCTGTCTTACCCCTATCTCCTCGCACGGAGCCAATGCTGGCTACCCCAGAGTCGGAGCGTGCTGACTTTGGCCCCATCCATCTGGTGGTCCTCCAGCCCACTTCGTTTTGTAATCTCGATTGTGATTACTGTTATTTGCCCGATCGTCACTTAAAAAATCAACTGTCCCTGGATTTAATCGATCCCATTTTCAAAGCAATCTTTACCAGCCCTTTTTTAGGATCTTGTTTTACTGTCTGTTGGCACGCCGGGGAACCACTGGCAGCCCCCATTAATTTTTACCAAGCGGCCCTGGAACGGATTCAAGCTGCCGATCGCCAGTACAATACCCAAGCATGTCGGGTAATGCATTCGGTGCAAACCAATGGCACATTGATCACCCCAGCTTGGTGCAATTTTTTCAAACAGCATGACTTCCATGTGGGGGTCAGTATTGATGGTCCGGCTTTTATTCACGATCGTCACCGCAAAACGCGCAAAGGCTTAGGGACCCATGCCGCCACCCTCCGGGGGATTCAACTGCTCCAGCAACATGAGGTTCCCAATAGTATCATTGCGGTCATTACGGAGGATACACTGGACCATCCCGATGAAATGTTTCACTTTTTCCTAGAAAATGGCATCCATGATGTCGGGTTCAACATGGAAGAGACGGAAGGGGTACACCAGAAATCCTCCCTCGATCGCGCTGGTATTGAGGATCGTTATCGCGCTTTTATCGATCGCTTCTGGGATCTCACGGCCCAATCTGATGGAGCTATCAAAGTACGCGAGTTTGAGGTCATTTGTAGCTTGATCTATATGAACGATCGCCTGGATCGAACCGATATGAACTGGCCCTTTGTGATTGTCAGTTTTGATAACCAGGGCAACTTTTCTACGTTTGATCCAGAATTGTTATCGGTGAAGACGGAACGTTACGGTAATTTTGTCTTTGGCAATGTCTTAAAGGATAGCCTGGAGTCCGTGTGCCATACCGAAAAGTTCCAAGCCATCTATCGTGATATGCAGGCAGGTCGCCAGCAATGCCAAGCAACCTGCGAATACTTTGGGGTGTGCGGTGGCGGCGCAGGCAGTAATAAGTATTGGGAAAATGGTACATTTGCCTCAACGGAAACTAAAGCCTGTCGGTATCGCATCAAGTCGATTACGGATATCGTGCTAAACAAGTTAGAAAATTCATTAGGTTTGATAGCCTAGGGTGACACGATCGGTGGATAAAGTTGGAAATTGGCATCGGTAAAATTTTCATAAAACCGCTGTTCGTAGTCCTCAAACCTGAAAACCATCGGTACCCAATTGGCAGAAATTCCCCGTTGATAAATGCGTAGCCGGGGGTTATTTTTTACGGTTATCACGCTAAACAATTGATATCCTCTTTGTCGTAAAATTTCTGGTAAGTCAACATTTTGATCGCGTTTGTCTAGAATGTCAGCTAGGAAAAAGTAAGGACAATTCTGTTCGCAAAACTGGGCCTGACGAATGTACCAATAGGTAACCCAGATTACCTCATTCATCTGGTAGTTTCCCTGGAGAATGCCATCCTGGTACAACAGGGGAATGACTCGCCAACCTTCATTGTAGGGAAAACCAAAGAGCTTGCGTAAATCCGGTGCCTGGTAGGATTTCCAGAAAAGGCCAGTCGGGTGATACTGTTCCCAATCGCGCATAATCTCAACCCGATGGTCAATGAAATACAGGTAGCTATAGGTGCTGGAAAGGGCGATCGCTAAACCTAGGGCCACTAAGCCAATCCGTCGCGCCACCGCCAGTCGCAGCCACTGCCGCCCCCAACTCCATACCAGGCTGACCCCAAACCCACTCAGTAACCCCCAGGGAATAAAGAAGACATACACATGCGTGTGGGGACGGGCTACTCGGAAACAGGTTAAAAGAAATAGACTGCCAAACCAGAGCCAGACTAAACGTTCAGGGGGAGGAATACCCGGTGCCAACCAGATAGCCAGACAGGGAAGCAGGAATAACGCGCCGGTAAAATCGATCCCGGCGATCGTCAACAGGCTCGGTTGCCAAACCGATAGCCCAATTCCCAACCCCACCATCGCCAAACTCCACCCCGCCCAGGCCGGATGCAGTCGCCCTGTTCCATAGGCCAGGGTGACTAAGACAAAGCCAATCATCAGCAGCAGATAATCAGTGGTGTTGTAGATGGTCGCCCGTTGGAAAAAACTCACGAGGTGGTTATACAAGACCTGTTCCCCAATCAGCCGCATTCCCAAGTAGGCGTTGGTATCTGCAAACTGGGGGTGGGCTAAAAACGGGATATAAAAGGCGAGGAGGGGGACTAGCAACACCAGCAGCGGTAAGCACCATTGTCGCCAACTGGTTGGAGGCTGCGATCGCTGAATACGCACCAGTAAATAGCCCGCTGGCAAGAGAATTCCAGCCGCTTCATAGTGGGCCAGCAGACCAGTAGCCAGGAATAATGCGGCTAGGACACCATAGCGGGCGATCGCCTGAGGCTGCTGGGCAAGGCGATAGAGGACCAGGATAACTAACACACTCATCAAAAATACGAGGCTCTGGTATTGCACGAGCCGACCAAAGCCAATCAGATAGCCATTCAGCGCCAAGAACAGGGCAGCCGCCCAACCGGCTAACGGCCCCCACAGGCGATGCCCCAAAACAAACACCGCCAGTAAGCCCGTCAAGTTAGCCAGGGCAAACAGGGAGCGGGCGATCGCCTCAGTTAACTGGCCCGTCAGGGCATACACGACTGTTGGCAGCAGAATTTCCGCTGGCCCCTTGCGATGCAGAAACAGCACATCTTCATACCCCTGGAGTACCGCGACTGCCCGTAGAGCGGCCCGTGCCTCATCCCCATGAAAGTCTGAGTAGCCCAGATAGGCAAATCGATAAAAACTGCCTAGTCCCAACAGGAGCAGTAATCCCCAACCCAACCACGGCTGATGGGAATCGGAATGCGGGTCGCGGGGAGGGGCCACAGTCATCCCTGGGGGGGTGCCTTGGTGTTGGTACCAAACCCAGCCTGCCAACCCCAACGACAGCCCATCAAAGACAGCTAATCCCTGCCATTGACTCACGCCCCCCGGCCAATAGCTCAGGGCCAGCATGACCAGGATCATCAAGCTGTAGGCACTGCCAATGCCCAAAATCCAACGTTCCCAGCCCTTGGGGGCGGCGGGTTGCTGCCCGACCCAGGCCATGATCCAGAGGTAGCCGGGAATACCACCCGCGATCGCCAACGCCGCGATCGCCCGTACACCCAACGGAACCGGCAGCCACAGAAAAAAATGGGCGATCACCCCGATCGCCAGCAAGAGCCACCCCTGCGCAGGGAGCCATCGCCCAGACTTGAGGGTATCGGTAGCGGGGCCGAGACGGGAAACTACTGACGACAGCCTCGCAACACGGCGAGTGAATGACCACGCAGTTGCCCGATCGTCCTTTCTCCCCTTGACTTGCCCCACCGATTGCCCTCAGCCATTAACGCACAGTCTTGAGGCTATCCATCCGGTTACTAAAGCGCTCGGTGAACATACTCAGCACTGTCCGTTTCCGCACCTTAATTTGGACATTCACTTCCATCCCCGATTGCAGGCGAATGGTGTTGCCATTCTTCAACCGAAACCCTTGCTCATCCAGCTTGATCCGGGCAGGGAAGGCATAAAAGGGGCGCTCTTGTGTGGGAGCCAAGGCATCGGAGCCGATCGAAACCAGAGTCCCATGTAACACCCCAAACTCAGACGAGGGGAAGGAGGCGACCTGCACTTCCACCGGCATCCCCGGCTCGACAAAGCCAATATCCCGGTTAGTGAGATAGACCGTCGCCACCAAACTATCATCCGGCACAATCTTCATCGCTGGCTCGGAACCTGGGTTCAGGGGGCTAATCACCTGCCCAACGGCTGTCACCTGCATAGCAAAGACCGTCCCATTGGCGGGTGCCCGCAACTCCCGGTAGGAATTGGCCACTTCGGCCTTGGCTAATTGGGTACTGGTCTCTACTAAACGCTTTTGATTGTCCACCAACGATCGATAATCCTGCTGGCGAGTGCGCCCAAGCTGGACATCGATATCCGCAATCCGGCGTTGATTATCGGCCAGACGATCAAGAATGGTGCGTTGGTTAGTCGCGATCGTGGTGGCCAGTTCCTTCTCGGCCTGGGCGATCGCCATTTCTAGCCGTTGTTTTTCGCCTGTCAGCCGCTCTACCTCGGACCGCCGCGTCAGGACCTCCTGCATTTGCCGGTTGTATTGCAGTTGCGAGAGTGCCCCTTCCGCCACCAACGGTTCAAGCTGGCTCAAAATCTTTTGGTTCAGGTCTACGACCTGCTGTGCCGTAACCAACTGGTTACTGACTTGTTCGTATTGCTTTTTCTGCTCTTGGATGTTCCGCTCTTGGGCGGCAATGCGGGCCTCAATCTCTGCCCGACTGCTGCGCAAAAGTTCCTGCTGCACCGCATTGATCTGGGGATTGGGGCCGCCTGCCGGAGAACCGCCGGTCAAGCGAGCTTCGAGAAACTGATTTTCGACGATGAGGGTATTACGCAGGTTCACCAGGGAGGCTAAATCCGCCACATTGGGATTGCTAGGGTCCAATACACCACCATTTAGTCGGCTGGCAAAGCGCTTGTCATCGGCTACCAGTTGTTTTTGCAGGGCTGCATAGGACTGAACATCGGCTTCGGTCGTGCGGGGGTCTAGAGACAGCAGGAGATCCCCCTTCTTGACCCGATCGCCTTCCTTAACGTAAATCGCAGTGACCACCCCTGGGCTAGGTGGCTCCACCGAGTGGACAGCCCCATCTGGCTCCAACCGTCCCGTGGCCGGTACCGCCTGTTCGATCGGCGCAAAGGCAGCCCAAAGGACCCCCGCTGTCGTCACCCCCACGATCGTCCAGACCATTGCATGGGACCAGAAGCGGTGTCGTTCCAGGATAATTGGCTGCTCGATCGGTAATTCGAGGGTGTCCTTAGGAAGGGTAATCTGCCGGGGAGGGGCCGTTTTAACCAGGGTCGAGGTTTGGCCGTGCAAACCAGCCCCGTTGCCCGCGTGACCATTGGCGTGACCATTGGCGTGACCGTTGCCGTTACTCGGATGGCCATTATTATTCTTGGGCAGTTGTGGCATGGCGGTGACTCCTTAAAAAGCCTGAAAGTCCTGAATTAGGGGGTAGGTGGTGGGTGGTCAGTGATGGGCGATAGGGCATTTTGACTATTGGGTAGAGACCGTGGGCATCAGAGGCAGCCTTCACAACGCGCACAATCCAGTCTTCAAAACTCAGCCCTATTTCCTCTCGCCTCCTCCGTTATAACTGGGATTCCTGCTGCTGGTATAAGCAATAGTAGCGCCCGCGCAGGGCCATGAGTTCCTCATGGGTGCCTTCCTCGACGACTGATCCCTGATCCATCATCAAGATCCGATCAGCGCTCCTGACGGTAGACAACCGGTGGGTGATGAAGAAGACAGTTCTTCCCTTGAAGGCTTCTGCCAAATTCTGGCAAACCTGACGCTCGGAATTGTAGTCAAGGGCGCTGGTGGCTTCGTCCAAAATCAGCAGATGAGGATCTTGTAGTACCGTCCGGGCGATCGCAATCCGCTGGCGTTGGCCCCCAGAGAGGGAGGCCCCCCGTTCACCCACAACGGTGTTGTACCCATTGGGCAGGGTCATGATGAACTCATGGGCAGCCGCAATCTTGGCCGCATTGATAATCTCATCGGTGGTGGCTTCCGGGTTGGTCAGGGCGATATTTTCCTGGACTGTGCCATTAAACAGGAGGGTATCTTGCAAGACCACACCGATCTGCCGCCGGAGGGAATACAGTTCTACCTTACTAATATCGTACCCATCAATTTGAATCCGGCCCGCTGTCGGTTCATACAACCGTTGCAGCAGTTTCATCAAGGTACTCTTACCCGAACCACTTTGACCCACCACGCCAACAAACATCCCCGGTTCAAATTCCAGATTGACATTGACCACCTGGAGCGGGCCACTGGGGTTGAAGCGGAAGGACACATCTTCGTACTTTACTGCTCCCACGATCGCAGGCATCGGGATATTCGTGCGATCGACCTCATCGGATTCGGGATTGGCATCTAGAATGTCACTTAACCGCTCGATCGACAGGGCCGTTTCCTGGAAGTTTTGCCACAGTTGGACCAAACGTAGTAATGGACTGGTCACATAGCCAGAAATGATCCGGAAAGCGATCAATTGCCCCAGGGTAAGTTCCTCGGTCAAGACCAGGTGGGCACCCACCCAGAGGATCAGCAGACCCGACAGCTTTTGCAGGAAGCCACTGATAGAACTGGCGGTCGTAAAGGTCAACACGGTCCGGAAACCTGCGCCAATATAGCGGGCATATTTCTCCTGCCAACTCCAGCGGGCCTTGAGTTCAATATTCTGCGCCTTGACGGTTTGAATCCCCGACAGCACTTCCACCAGGTAGGATTCTGTATCCGCAGCCCGTTCGGCCTTCCGGCGGAGCATCCGGCGCACGATCGGCGACACGATCAGCGCCAAAATCGCAAAGGCGGGTACCGTCGCCATCGCAATCAGCGTCAGCAGCCAACTGTAGAGCAGCATGACGGCAATGTAGACCACCGAGAACACGGCATCCAACACCACGGTCAGAACCGTCCCCGTCAGGAATTGGCGAATCCGCTCCAGTTCATGGACCCGGCCTGCCAGTTCCCCGACCCGTCGGTTATCGAAATAACTCAAGGGCAGACGCAGCAGGTGGTTGATGACTTCTGACCCCAACTTGAGGTCAATGCGGTTAGTCGTATCGACAAATAGGTAGGTCCGTAAACTGGTCAGTAATGCCTCGAACAGGGCTAAGACCAACATTAAGACCCCTAGCACGTCCAGCGTGGCCAGACTCCGCTGAATGAGGACTTTATCGATAATGACCTGGGTGATGAGTGGGTTCGCAAGACCAAATAACTGGACGAAAAAGGAAGCCACAAAGACCTCGATCAAGACTTTGCGGTGTTCCTGCATCGCCGGGATAAACCAGCGCAAGCTAAACTTCTCCCGTTGTTCCTCCGCAGGAGGCTGCAAAAGGAGGACTTGGCCCTGTTCACCCCACAGATCTTGGAATTCTTGGGGCCGCTTGCGCATGATGCCCACTTCGGGCACGGCCATGACAATCTCTTGCTCGGAGATGCTGTAGAGCAGGGCGTAGCTATCCTGCCAGAGGACCATTGCCGGTCCCTTGAGTCGTTGCACCGAGGTGGCGGCGACGGCCACCAATTGTGCCCGCATCCCCATCATTTCCGCGATCGCGCCGCAAGCTTGTAGGGACAGTTCATTGCGGGTTTGTAGCTGGTTAACCACCACCTTACGCACAAGATCCTTGCGGAAGTTTACCCCCGCGAGTTGGCTCAGCATTTGGAAGCAGGCCAGGGGAGCATCGACGGGACCCCGTCCCCGCACGTAGGGATAGCGGATCGCCGGGGCCAGGGGATCGGTCGGCGGTTCCGGCGGTTGGGGTGGACCGTAGGGAATCTCGGCTAAGGCTGTGCGGCGAGCCGCTTGCTGGGCAGCTTCGTCCGTGGGTTCACCCCACGCGTCTTCCACAACGACGGTATCAGTGCTCCCTATCGCGGGGTTACTCGGCACCTGAAACTCCCGAATGCCAACCAATCGAACCCCGTGGGTGCGATCAGCGGTGAGCAGTTGGGTCGGGGTGTCAAAGCTGACCCGTCCCCCGGTGGGGATCTCGCCAACGGAACCGGCACTAATCAGCCAGATGCGATCGGGGTCGAGCAGAACGGCCCCTGTGGTGGGTGAAGCGGCGACTTTACCACCTGGTGGCACGATGCACACCACCGCATCCGGCAGAATTTCGGTGGTTAATTCTTTGAGATCGGCAGTGCCATCCGCCCGCCGTTGCAGTTCCAACCCCACCAGCTCAAATAACTCGTTTAAGGAACAGCGATCCTGAAAGGCATTCCGCAGCACGGCTTCAGTTTTGAGCAAGCTGAGAAAGGTGTCGGCGGCAATGTTGAGGCAAACGGTTTCACGGGAGGCGATCGCCGTTTCGCAGGCGACCCCCCGTACCAGGCCCGCCCACCCCAGCACCTCACCGGGACCAGCCAATCGCAGACTGGTGGGGGTTTGTACCCGCTGATCATGGCCCAGCACCCGCACCTGACCATCGTAAATAATCGAGATCTGGACCGGCAGCTTATCGTGAACAAGGATGGGGCGTCCGATCGGGTAGCGCAGGAGTTGGGCCTCCTTAAGGAGAGTATCGATCGCGCTAGCACTCAGGCGATCGAAGGGGGGTATTTGGCGAATAAAGTCGCGAATTTCCGCTTGGGAAACAGTTTGTTGTGTAGTCGGTTGCGTCATAACTCTTGGCTTTGGGTGTCAGGGCTAGAAGGCGTGGCAGACTCAACCAGGCGGAGCGGTCCCATTTGTTGCATTTGCTCTCTCACCCAAGTTTCAAACATCTCATCAATGAGACGACGGCGCATGGCTTCATCCAGTTGGGCCGGGATGAACTTTTCCAGTCGGACAATGATAAACCATTCCGCCAGCGGACGGGGGGGCCAAAGCTGTCCTGGCTGACTGACGGCCAGCAGGCGGCTAACGGCGGGGTGGGGCTGGTCAACGCGCACGGGACCCAACACGCCCCCTGTCGAGGCTTCAATCCCTTCCGAGTATTGGCGGGCCAATTCCGAAAAAGGCTGTTCTCCCTCCTTAATGCGAAAGTAGAGTTCTTGGGCCAGCCCCAGGTCGCGGGTGCGAATCAGGGAATAGATGACCTGATCGAGGGAACTTTTCCGGGATAAAAAATAGGATTCTACTTTTGCCCCCCAGGTTTCCTGCTTAAATTTCTCCACCCGGACGGCTCGCGTAAGCATACTGACAAAGTCTTCCTCCGTCATGCCTTGCTGTTCGTACCACTTTTCCAGGGCATCGGGGGTAGCCAGTTGGTAACGCTGGCACAGTTGGGTCTGGGCAACTTTGAACTCCTCATCACTACAGGTAATCGCCGCGATCGCTTGATCGACGATGTAGCCCTTCAGCAGTTGGGGCGTGAGTTGATAGCGGTTCAAGAGGGTAAGCATTCCCTCTGGCGCGATCGCCTCTGTGCCAATCTGAAAGCAAACACTCATGCATCACCCCAGTTTATGAACCTTCCCATACTGCTGATACACTCATGGACATTCGTGGTCATCGGTTGTTGTTGCTTTATTCTGGATAAACTTCAAAATCATTGCCTCGGATTCCGCAAAGCAACCCAGCCCGAACGGTTGTCAAAGGTAGCGTAGACCCTAAGATCGGATGTTTCCGAACCCTTCCCGGAACGATTGGCAGAATGTTGCGCATACCCTTTCCAACCTAAAACAGCAGCCGTCGATCCCTGTACTTGTATCACATTTTTTGCCCGCTGCAATCCCGGTAAGGCGAATCCTTGGACAACTTGCTGGCGATCGACAAGGGCTAAACAACGCACAGAGTTGCGGGGGGCTTCTATCCATCCCTCTAAGGTAACCACGTCGTCCGCTAGCCGCTGCTCACGGGTAATCGCCCCGAGTGCGGCATCAGTTTCAGGGGCCAGGGATGGGAGGGGTTTCCCGATCGGAACACAGGGATTGTGCTGGCGAATATCGTGGGCAAAGGGAACGAACTGGCGGGTGGTAAGTAGCGGGGTGAGGTGAAAAAAAGCCGCTGGACGATTGCCCACGATCGCCCGGACGATCTCCGGATCTTGGACCCCCAACTGTAACGATAGGGTGACGAGGGGCTGGTGAGCGGCCCGTAGGGCGATCGTTTGGGCAATGCCCACCCCAATCCGGTACATATTGCTCACCAGGATCAGCAGGAGGGCCAGGAGGGCCAACAGCAGGCGCGATCGCCAGCGGGTATTGACGACCCAAGTTTGCAGGACCGTGACGATTAGGACGATCGTGGCTAGCCAAAAGAGGGCGGGGAGGGACCCATAGCGGGAAGTCTGGGCTTGCTCCAGACCAAAGCCCGAACGGCTGACGGCAGCCATCGCCGCTGTGCCCAAGATATACCCCTGAATAGCCAGCCAGGGAAACCAATCGGGTCGCTGGTGTTGCCCTTGGTTCAATAACCAGTACCCGGCCAAGGTCAGACACAACCCGATCCCGATCGCGCCCAGGAGAATCGCAATACTGGGACGATCGCTGAAAATCCAGCCCAGGTAACGGAGAATATAAACCAGGGTCTGTAAGGAACCAGGACTGGCGAGATCTGGATGATGGGCGGGCTTGTGGTAGGTGAGGAAGTAGAGACTCAAAACGGCGATCGCGGCCCCGATATAGGTCAACCGCAGGGGCCAGCGAAATCGCAGCACGGTGACGGCCAGGCCCAAGACGGGCCAGAGGGCAAGGGCAGAACTATAGCTCAAGACCGCAAGGCCGCCCCACATAAGGCTGAGCAGCACCCAAGGTAGAGAGCGGGAGGCTCGCGATTCAAGGCTGGGCCGATTCACCGTGGGGTCAGTGTCCCGCCTGCTAGCCTCACCATCAGCCGTGGAGCAGGCATCCAACCGGCGAGAAGCATCCTGTCCACCCGCAGACTTCTCCTCGCGATCGTCCCCTTGCGCACGGGGAGACACCTGCTCGACCCTCGGATCGGGGGGACGCTGCTGTCTGAGGACCTGCTGAAAACAGAAGAGGGCTGCAACCACAAAAACATTTGCGGTCATCCAGATCACTCCGCTGAACCCCCGCATCCAGTTGTGGGCCGCAGCGGGTGTAAAACAGAAAATGGCGACCCCCAGTATCAGTAGTCGCGTCACCCACCGATCGCGTGGCGTTGCCCTAGTGGTCTCGCACGACACGGCTGTCGGCAAGAGGCGGATCAGCAACAGACATTGGATCAAGGCTGCGCCAAAGGTGGCCAAGCACAACCCCAGGTTAGACCCCCGTGTCAGGAACAGGTTGAGGGCATAAATCACGCTGGGAATCAGCAGGAGATGCTCGTTGTTGCGGGTCAACCAGTCATCCCAGTGGGGGGACAACCCGTCTAGGGAGTAAATATTCGCCAGGACCCACCAGTAGTCGCGCTCCGGTAACACCCCACTTTGGGGGAGTAAGTAGAACAAGATGTAGCTGGCGGGGAGGGCGATCGCAAGGCTAACGGCTCCCCATTGCCACAAACGGGCAGACCCTGCGGGGGACAATCGAACACGATCGCGGCTGGGTAAAGCTGATTTCAAGGGTGAGCGCAATCCTGAGCGGTAGGCATCAACTTTCCTAGGGTACACGACCCGGATGCCGCGATCACGGTGGGACGATCGGCCAGAAAGAGGGATCAGTCCGCATCACCGTCGGCTTTGTCAGGGTCTAGGCAGCAATTTAGAAAAATTTGGCAAAATTTTGGGTGATTGTTTCCGAAATGGGCGTGCGAGTAGGTGTAGCTACCAGTGTTTGGAGACACTTATCCAAAGCTCTCTGTGTTTGCCTCGCTCAGGGGTAAACCCGAGAGAAAGACCCTGGAGCCTCAACTTGAGGCTCTTTCTGTTTTTCATCTGGCTATGCGGCGAGCGGCTGAGGAAGGGTGTCAGCGGTGAACCCTGGGTTCAAGGCACAACTTCAATAGTGGCTACCGGATTTCCGGTGATGTACCGCCGTTTGACTGCTGTTATCCAAAACCTTCCCCCGCTCTACCGTGGCATAAACTAGCCAGTGATCGCCGCATTCCATGCGATTCTGCACCGTACACTCCAGATAGGCGAGGGCGTCATTCAGGATGAGGCAACCGTTCTCGGCCACCGTGGTTTCAAGGCCAGCAAAGCGATCTTCGCCCGGTTGGAAGGGTTTCAGGAAATGGCGTTGCAATGGCTTGCCCGCGGCCAGAATGTTGAGGACAAAGACATCACCGCTATGCATGAGCGATTCGATCGCCCGATCCTTGGCGACGGCCACGGTCAGCCCAGGGGGGGTGAAGGTGGCCTGGGACACCCAGGAGGCCAGCATGGCACTTTGCATTTCTCCCCGTCTGGCTGCAACTACACATAGGGACCCCACTAACCGCCCCACGGCTTGCTCGGTTCGGGCGGATTGGGACTGTTGCAAACCCGACACCACTTTTCGCGCCTCGGCCTTGCGGGTGCGTTTTAAGCTCTGGGCAAAATCGACGCCCACTTCTTCACAAATTTGCAAGTCCGCTTCCGTGGGTTTGAATTTGACCCGAATCGGTTCAAACCCCATGCGATAGCCCGCATCCCGCAGTTTACCTTCGATGATATCGACGGCTTCCCCACTCCAGCCAAAGGACCCAAAGACGCCTGCGAGTTTGTCGGTGGCTACGGTAGACAGGACAATGCCTAGGGCCGTTTGGATCGGGGTGGGAACATGGCCGCCCAGGGTGGGGGAACCAATGATAAAGCCAGCACTCTTGGCAAGGGCAGTCTGAATGTCCGTTGTTTCAGCGAACTCACAGTTAATCGACTCGACGTTTACCCCCGCCTTCGTTAGGCCACGGGCGATCGCCTGGGCCAGGGTAGCGGTGTTGCCATAGGCGGAGGCATAGATCAGGGTGACGCTGATTTCCTGGGCCTGCTGGGCGGCGCTCCAGTGGCGGTAGGCGTGGGTAAGTTCGGTCAGACCATAGCGCACAAGGGGGCCGTGGGCCGGGGCATAAGCGTAGATCTCCAAGTCGGCAAATTTATCCAGGGCGCTGAGGACTTGATTGGCCTGGGCGGCGTGGAGGCAGTCGAAGTAGTAGCGCCGATCTTCGGCAAGGCTAGACCACCCCTCATCCAGTACTTGATCGCCGCAGCGATGGGCACCGAAGAATTTATCGGTAAACAGGAGGCCATTTTGGGGGTCGTAGGTACACAGTTCGTCAGGCCAGCGCGGGGTGGGGGTCAAGATAAATTGCAGCAGGTGCCCTTGGCCGAGGTCCAGGCTATCGTCACCGCGCACGACTTGTAGGTTGAGCGATTGTTCCGGTAGGGCCGATCGCAGGGTGATCGCGGCAGGATTGGAGCACACAATCTGCACCTGCGGGGCGAGTTCGAGCAACCGGGTAAGGGTTGCGATCCGGTTGGGGTTAACGTGGCCCAGGATGAGGTAGTCCAGTTGACTCAGGTCAAGCCGCTGCTGAAGCGTGTCGAGGAAAATGCTGGTGAAGGTTTCCCCTGGGGGATCGATGAGGGCCGTGCGATCGGCCTGGATCAAGTAGGTATTGGCAGTGGTCCCCCGTTGCAGGGCGTATTCAATTTCAAATTTGAGGCGGTCCCAGGTGCGCGATCGCAGCACGATCGTGCCCGCTCCGAGGGGAAACACTTGCACATCCCGTGGTTTAGCCTTGCTCATCCAACGATCCCCCTTGACAATTCTCCAGCATGGCGTCAGCGATCGGGTGACCCTCTAGTTGACTGACCAATCTTTTCCCCTCATCCATCAATCCCTTCTCCCACAAGGGGCAAAAGGGACTTTAATCCCAAACCCTGCCTTGCAAGCACCACCCCCGCTCTGGGAGAGGGGGTGGGTGAGGGCAGTTCGAGCTTTGTCAGTCAATCAGGGTAACCCTACCAGCGATAGCTAACGACCTGCCTCTATGATGCCAGGAAATGATTGCTGTAGTGATGTCTGAGTAAAAAGACAACATCAAACTCATATTCCCAATTAAAGTGACGATAGCAGGTAAAGTCAGGGAATATGTCTAAAATGTCCTGAAGTTTAAAGTCGTGATGGTGGAAACGATTATAGTGAGTCGTCTTTTTGGAAGGATAGGTCAAAATAACATGGCTAATATGATTGCGATCGACAAATTGGGGTAAGACTGAACGATCGGGAATATGTTCTATCGTCTCTACAGAGATCAACATATCAATGGGACGATCGCTGATCCACTGGGTCAAATCAGCAATATGAAATTCGGTTTTGTCGGAAGCGTATTCTTGACGGGCATAGGCGATCGCATCGGGACTCATGTCGAGACCGATCGTCAAAGTTACATCTGGGTTGGTCGAGAGGAGATAACTCCCATAACCACAGCCGCAAGCTGCGTCACAGACTACTCCCTTAGCAAACTGACGTAAAAGAGCGTAACGCTCCACATGACGCTCTAAGCGAATCTGACGCTCCAATTCAAATAAATGCTGACGACTAATATAAAGGCGCTGATCAACGGACATGGTACCAGATGAAGTCGTTGTTGGTTCCATAGTTGCTTCCGTAGTAGAGGTTAGTGCAGGGTTAACAGCATCATCTGCCTGCTGGAGAGAGGGTGTGGATATAGGGAATACTTGATGTGATACCGATAACTGCGATCGGGCTTCCATGTCGGCAACAATACCATCCCAAATGGTTGCATAAATACTTTCCCAGTTGTGCTCTCGTTGGATTTGTTCACGGATCAGGCGACTGCGTGCCAGTAATTCCGATTCGGGTAGATTCAAAGCCCAACGAATAATTTCACGATTTTTGTCTGGGTCATGAGTTAGGTAAATGGCATGGGGACTGGCAAACCCGCTTTCAGGTGTCACTAGAGGGATTAACCCCCGTGCACCATTTTCCAAAATTGTTGTCGCCTGAGCATCCATCCAGGCTGTATGGATATAGAAATCACAGGTATCCACAACCCATTGATTAAAGGCCGGATCACTATTGCTCACTACTCCGAGAAAGTTAATGACATATTTTTTACCCTTAATGGTAATGTTTAATAGGCCAACGTTTGCTTGGAGAGATGGACTGGCAACATGCAACAGAGTGTCTAGCCCTTCTAGACTTTCACAAGTAACATCAAAGCCTTTGTATTGGGCTAAATTACTGATGTGAAGAATTTGGCGCTCTCCAATTTCATTAAATCGTTGCTTGACGATCGGTAGATTTTGCGTGGCAACACCCATATTGCAATGAATGAGTTTATCTTTGACTCGGTACTGAATCGAATTAACTGGAGCAGTAGCCGTGCGATCGATCCAAATTTGGCCACATAACGCAAATATCTTCTTAGCTGCGAGTAGCTGTTGCTCGAAAAAAGGCATCTTAGTTGTCCAATCAGGCGGAAATTCAGGCACCCAGGGCATCAGAATGTAGGTGTTAGGGTGACTATCCTGATCAGGCAACAGAGCATTATCCCTAACCCAATCACGTTTTAATGTTCCTAATAATTCCAGCTCATCAGTTGAGCGTAAATCCCAGGTTGGGTGTCCCAATAGGATATCATTAGGGTTCTCAGTTACCTTGCCACTACTCCAATTCGACTGATGAAAAGTTGTTTTCTGACTTAAATAAAATTCAGCCCATTTGGAAATCTCACAATTTGATCTTTCATACTCTTGGTAGCTTTTTTCACCAAGGAAAAATGAATCCCACCAAAAAAAATGTAGCATTGTTGATCTCTACTAGAATTAAATTAGAAAATTTATCAAATCAGATCAAATCAACTATTTCACCTAAAAGGTGACAGTTAAACATTGTAAAACTTTAGAGTTTATTCGTAGGCAGTGCGATTACATTTAGGCTATTTCCAAACTTATCTAAAGATTGGATAGGTATCAGTTGTCTTAGGTAGGCTTTATAGAGAAAAAGTTGATAACCTTTATTTTGCAAATATTGGGCAACGGCAATATTAACAGCTTGTCCTCCCACAGTATGTTCATATAAAATTCCCGGCATAAACTGTTCTAACAGATGTTGGCTTCCTTCAAGGATCTGTAGCTCGTGACCTTCAGCGTCGATCTTCAGCCAGTCAACCCGTGACAACTGCTCTTGCTGGATAAGATCATCTAGCAAAAAAGCATCTACTTCCTCAAAGGACGATGTTGTCATTGCCTCATCTATTATAACTTTATTAAACTCACTTGCACGGGACAGAGATAGTCGAACTTTTCCCCGACGATTACTGGCTGCCCTCTGATAAATCGTTACCCATTCTAGTTGGTTTAGGTTTTTCGTTGTTTCTAGATAGTGAACACATTGAGAAAAAGGCTCGATCGCGAATACTCGACCGGTGGAACCAACTCGATTCGCCCCACTAAAAGTATAGACCCCCGCATTTGCACCCACGTCAATGACTGTCATTCCGGGCTTGAGCCAGTAGCGCCAGAATTCCATTTCTTCTTCGCACCAATCCCCTTCAGTTAGTAGCACCATTGTCACAATGCTTTTGAAACTTGGTTCTACTGCCATACACAGGGTTTGATCGAAGGGGACATAGGTAATCTGTTCATCAATGGATAATTCTGTCCATCGCCACGCCAAGTCTGGGGAATTAGAAGCCAGCTGTCTTGCCGTATTTAAGTAACTTTCGGCAAGTTCACGCCGCCCCATTTCACGATAGGCTAGATAAAGGGCCTGCCAGGTTTGAGGCGCTTCTGGTAGCAGCTTATTGGCTCGATGAAGATTAAATAAACCCTCCTGGCCTAACGCACCAATATTAGCAATACCTAATTTCAAGTTTGTAATTGCTGAATTTGGCAATAACTGGATAGCTAAATTCAAAAATCTTAAGCTCAATGAAGAATAGAAAAAGATTTGATTCTGACAGCAGGTTTCACAGAGTAATCTCAGGGTTTGTGTATATCCATTGTCAGCATTAAAAACCTGAATAATTTGTTGTGATGAAATCAATCTTGATGATGCGTTTTTATTTTTAAAGGGAATATAAATAAGTCCAGGATCAGCTAAACACTTAGGATTAAAGGAATCGTCCAACATGTTGATCAAATAAGAGAAAGCTTTCTCTAAACCGACTTGTTTAGATTCCGCTAAAGTTTCCCAAACAGTATGGTGTACAAATATTAAAGGATGATCAGCTATAGCCATTCCCTGCTGAAGCGCCTCTAGAGCCATTTCTAGATAAGTCGATCGTAGAGTGAGATCGTCATTTCTCTCGGCTTCAATTAAAGCCATAACAGCCAAATTATTCCAATCCAGGGAAGATTGAGGATTATCCCATATCGTTTTCTCTGCGATTTTCTTGACAGCATCAATAATTTCAGGAGGAGCAAAATTTTTATCGGGACAAATATATTCTAAGTAAGTGTTAACATATTCAATTTCCATAAGCAAAAATAGTTCCTTTTTTAGTTCTTTAGCATATTACCTCAAGTATTTTTCTGGTATTATTTTCTGGTATTATTTTTATTATTTGGCTGCAATGACATTCAGACTGATCAGCGTATTACAAATTTCAATTTGACTACAATCCTTAAAGAAGTCAAAGCGATTGACAACTTCATATTTTCTAAAACCAGCCTGTTGAAGATACATGGCGAGTGTCTCGACATCAAATCCAACCTTGTGTACGTCAAATTCATTTGTTTGTCCGCCAAACATAATTCTCATAATATAGTGCCTTTCTGGCAGTGTGAGCCTTGGGTTTAAATATAACCAGCATAATACCTTTAAATCTGGAACACTGATGTATAACTTGCCATCGGGTTCAAGTACGCGATGCCACTCCCTTAAAGTATTGCTTAGTTCATTATTCAATGCGTAATGAAAATGTTCTAGGACATGACTCGCATAAATTGCCTCTACAGAATTGTCCTCAAATTGACTCAAACAAGCAGCATCACCAACGAAATCAACGTCAGGACGTTCCTCGATATCTAATATTTTCCAATCGGGATGCACTTCTTGTCCGCCGATATGTAATCTAAGCTTACTCATGGTTGACCAGTCTGAATCAGTTTTCAAATTAACGTTTTCAAATTAACTACGAATAGGTTATGCAAATCGTGGAAAGTAATAATTAGTACACAATCCTCTTAATTTAACCTGCGCCTCCATGGAAATTAGCGTAACTAGTCCTAGTTGTACCCTACTTTGCCAATGCCGCGATCGCCGCGTAACATTCCGACATCAAACGAAGGGGTACTGCCGGGGCAGGGGAGGGCCGGATGAAGCGATCGTTCCATAACTAGGCGCTGGGGATGCGGGTGTTGGCGGGGGATACGATCGTTGCGTTGGGGCATCGGGGGGATATTCCCCAGTTTGCGCGATCGCAGGTGCAGAAGCGTCAGATTCGGTATCGGGGGGCGGGGGGGTGATCATTTCACCACTCAGTATTTCACCACCAAGGCACGAAGGACACGAAGGGGCACAAAGAATCTTGGTGCTCTTGGTGTCTTGGTGGTTCAGGCAACCGTTTAACCCCCAAACCCGCCATAATGGGAATCTAGCCACTAAAGATCTCTGAGACCCTATGACCGCTGCCTCTCGTCGCTACCACATCACCACCTTCGGCTGCCAGATGAATCAGGCTGACTCCGAACGCATGGCGGGCATTTTGGAAGCGATGGGCTATGCCTGGGCCGATACCCCCGATGAGGCCAATGTCATCCTCTATAACACCTGCACCATTCGCGATAATGCCGAACAAAAGGTCTACTCCTACCTGGGACGGCAAGCGAAACGGAAACAGGAGGAGCCGGATTTAACCCTGATCGTGGCCGGTTGCGTTGCCCAACAGGAAGGGGAAGCCCTGCTGCGACGGGTGCCGGAAGTCGATCTGGTGATGGGTCCCCAATATGCCAATCGCCTCCAGGATCTCCTAGAGCAGGTGGCCCAGGGCAATCAGGTGGTTGCCACCGAGCCGATCGCCATCATCGAAGACATCACCAAGCCGCGCCGGGATAGTACCGTGACCGCCTGGGTGAATGTGATCTACGGCTGCAACGAACGCTGTACCTATTGCGTGGTCCCTGGCGTCCGGGGCGTGGAACAATCGCGCACTCCGGAAGCAATTCGGGCGGAAATGGCACACCTGGGTCAACAGGGCTACAAGGAAGTCACGCTCCTCGGCCAAAACATTGACGCCTACGGTCGCGACTTGCCAGGGGTCACCCCAGAGGGCCGCCATCAGCACACCCTGACGGATTTGCTCTACTACGTTCATGATGTCCCCGGGATCGAGCGGATTCGCTTTGCCACCAGCCATCCCCGCTACTTCACCGAACGCCTGATCCGAGCCTGTGCCGAACTGCCCAAGGTGTGCGAACACTTTCACATTCCCTTCCAGTCGGGAGATAACGACATCCTCAAGGCGATGGCACGGGGCTACACCCAGGCAAAATATCGCCGCATTATTGACCTGATTCGCCACTATCTCCCCGATGCCGCCATCAGTGCCGACGCGATCGTTGGATTCCCTGGCGAAACCGAAGCCCAGTTTGAAAACACCCTCAAGCTCGTGGAAGACATTGGCTTCGATCAACTCAATACCGCTGCCTACTCCCCCCGACCTGGCACCCCTGCCGCCCAGTGGCCGGATCAGATCCCGGATGACGTGAAGGCCGATCGCCTGCAACGGTTGAACCATCTGGTTGCCATCAAAGCTGCCGAGCGATCGCAGCGCTACCAAGGCCAAATTGTCGAAGTCCTAGTGGAAGACGCTAACCCCAAAGATCCCCGTCAAGTGATGGGCCGCAGCCGCCATAACCGCTTGACCTTCTTCACTGGGGATATTGCCACCCTGCGGGGCCAAATCGTACCGGTCCAAATCACCGAAGCCCGCGCCTTCAGCCTCAGCGGTCAGGCAGTGACTCTGATTGCCCCTACCCCGGTCCTCAGCGCCTAGCCCTGGCAACGATCGTGTATGCTGGGCAAGGCAACCCCCAGCGGGACCTGCTTTCCTACTCGCCACCGGACGCCTTCATGCAACTTTCCCTTTGGCCGCGATCGCTGCTCCTGGGCAGTACCACTCTGCTGCTGACCAGTGTCGGCGCGATCGCCCAGCCCGGCCCGAAGCCAGCCTACCCCTACCTTATTCAGGCCCAGATGGTGCTCGATTGCAAAACCTCAGACCCACCCGATGAGTTACCCGAAGTGGTGATCATGGCGGCTTGTATGTGCCTGGTAGACAAGATCCAGAGCGAATATACCCTCGACGCCTTTACAAACATTAGCCAGACGATTCAGCACCAGGGCAACCCCCCAGCCGCCTTTACCACCTTCGTCGAGCAAACGCTCCAGCAATGTGCCCAAACCCTAAGCCAACCAGTTGCACCCTCCCAAACCCGCTAGGGGCAGCAGATGCTTCTCCACCTGCTACCCCTTTCCCTACTGCCTGGCCGATTGTCTAGCGATGACAGTTGCAACCCGCATGACCACAGCCAGCCCCCTCAGGATGACCATTGGCACAGGCATCGCTGCAGTAGTACTGACCATCCTTCTGTACTGCCTGACTAACATCAACCACACACAAGCAGGACGCACACGCACATTTCATTTGGGTAACTGTTGCCATGATCGTCTCCTTAAGATCATTTTACCTGAAAGCATGAACAAACTTTCATAGAAAAATTCTAACACTTGAACAGACTTTCACAGTTAAAGTTAAAGATATTTAAAGTTTGACTGGGGTGGTCAGTACAACCTGATGGCTGGGTGCCTTATCGCTGGCAGCAGCGAGTAGGTGAATCTGGCTGTCATGGGTCCAGACTGCCACTCCGGACTTACACGTCGGTTGTTGATAGCGATTCATCCTCGGTTATGACTCCTAATCAGGCCACAGCTAATAGTTCTGACCCGGCGATCGCACCGCTACCAGACTCTGTGCAGCTGGAGGCGCACGCAGTTGACTCCGAGCTGCCAATTGTCAGCGTCGAGAAAGCGCAGCGGATGGCCGCATTTTTCGCGACACTCAGTGATCCCAACCGCTGGCGGATTATTTCTGCCCTGGCATTGAAGACGATGCGAGTGCGAGATCTAGCTCAGGCTGTGAATATGAGCGAGTCAGCCGTCTCCCACCAGTTACGGGTGTTGCGGGCGATGCGGCTGGTGCGTTACCAAAAGCAGGGGCGCAGTGTGGTCTACGCCCTGAAGGATCACCATATCCTGAGCCTTTATCAGGATGTGTCGGAGCATCTTGACGAAACGGATACGATGGACGAGGCCGATCCGCTAGCCTAAGCAGGCCCTGAGAACGTTGATGTTAAGTAAGCCGTTCTAGGCTTCAGCCTCACCCCCTCTGTCCCTCTTCAAAAAATGTTGGAGTTAAGCAATAAGCCCAAGCGATTGTGATAGACTTCTGCAAGATCATTTGTTCTTGCATGATGATGGCGAATCTACCCCACTTTATTCAATATCAAGGCAGCAAGCGGAATCTGGCAAAGCACATCCTCCAGTTTTTTCCCAAAAAGCTCAATAGACTGGTAGAGCCTTTTGCTGGAACTGCTGCAATTAGTGTTGCTACGGCGGCAAGTCAGATGACCCAGAGTTTTTGGTTAAATGATCTGAACAAGCCGCTAATCGAGCTATTAGAACTGTCTATAGAAAAACCAGACGAAATAGCAAATTTTTACTTAGAGTTATGGAATGAGCAACATACTAATTCTGTAGCCCACTATTTTGAAGTCAGGTCAAAATTTAATGAAACTAATGATCCAAGATTATTCCTTTATCTGTTAGCAAGATGCGTTAAAGGTTCAATTCGCTACAATTCTCAAGGATTATTCAACCAAAGTCCGGACAAAAGACGCAAAGGAACACGACCGGAAACAATGAGAAAAAATATAGCAGGTGTGTCTAGTTTGCTCAAAGGTAAGTGCAAGTTTACCAGTTTGGATTATCCAGAAGTGCTAGAGCAAGTCCAAGAAGTTGATTTCATTTATATGGACCCTCCCTATCAAGGTGTATGCGGAAATAGAGATTCAAGATATCTATCTGGGATAAATTTCGATGAATTTGTGTTAGCTCTTGAGCAATTAAATCGAAAAGGATGTGCATTTGCTATCAGTTATGATGGCAAATTGGGAGATAAGGCTTTTGGCAAGATTCTTCCTAAAAGCCTAAATCTTGAAAGAATTGAAATTGAAGTTGGCAGATCCTCACAGTCTACATTGTTAGGCAAGAAAGAAACTACAATTGAGTCGTTGTACTTATCGCCAACTTTATCTAAAATCTTAATAAATACCAAAGTGATTTATGATTTTAGTTATATTGACAATCGACCAAAGCAGCTAACCCTCTTGGAAAAGCATGGAGAATTTGCAGCAGCTACCCGATGACTTCCTGAAACTTTGTCGTTCTGTAACAGCAAAGAGACCCAAGGCAGTGATTGATCACATCTTGCAACACGGATTTATTACAACTGAGGAGTTAAAACAAACCTACGGTTATAATCATCCTCCAAGGGCGGCTAGAGATGTTAGGGAGAATGGTATCCCGTTAGAGACTTTTCGTGTTACTGGCAGTGATGGCAGAAGAATAGCTGCATATCGGTTTGGAGATATTAGTAAGGCAAGGTTAATTCGCCTTTCTGGAAGAACTAGTTTATCCAAGCGGATTAAAAAGGCATTGATTAGCAGACATGGATGTAAGTGTTTTATTTATCTTGAAGAAGTAGATGAACGTGAGTTACAATGAGTTACAGATTGATCATCGCGTTCCTTTTGAAGTTAATGGTGAGCCGGATCTATCCCCAGAAAACTTTATGTTACTTTGTAGATCTGCCAATCGAGCTAAATCTTGGTCATGTGAACATTGTGAAAACTGGAACAGCATTAAGGATAAGTCTATTTGCTGGTCCTGCTACTGGGCGTATCCGGAAAACTATGAGCATATTGCAATGCGGCAGGTCAGAAGAATAGATTTACTTTGGGAAGGAGATGATATTGAAATTTATGAAAGGCTAAAGCAAAGGTCTGTTAGCGTAGAAAAAGAACTGCCTGAATTCGTCAAAGAGATTATTGAGCGTGAGATTGAACGTCATAGCGACAGCTAACTTTCATGGTAGCAAGGGGTACAATGATGCTGTTCGGGTTGCGCTTAACCTTGCAATTGTTTAGCCTTAGCTATTCAATAGCCATTTAATTTAGGAGGATCGAGATTGAATCAGCAACGACTTCAGGATAAAGTGGCGATCGTCACCGGAGCCTCGTCCGGGATCGGTGAAGCCACAGCCCTTGCCCTGGCAGGTGAAGGGGCCAAAGTCGCGATCGCGGCCCGTCGTAAGGAACGCCTCCATCACTTGGCCGATCGCATTCACCACCAGGGTGGACAGGCCCTCGTCCTGCCCACAGATATGACCAACGAGATCCAGATTCGCCAAGTGGCGGCAACCACCGAGAAAGAGTGGGGCCGAGTCGATATCCTGGTCAACAATGCCGGGGTGATGCTCTTAGGACCCCTCATGGGGGCAGATACCAGTGAATGGCGGCGGATGGTGGATTTGAACTTGATGGGGCTAATGTATGCGACCCATGCTGTGCTGCCGTTGATGAAACAGCAGGGTGGGGGGCACATCGTTAACATTTCCTCGGTAGCGGGACGCACTGTCCAAGCCAATGTGGGGGTCTATAACGTCACCAAGTGGGGGGTGAATGTGTTCTCCGAAGCCCTCCGCCAGGAAGTCTCCAAGGATAAAATTCGGGTCACGATGATCGAGCCGGGGGCCGTGGCGACGGAGTTAGGTGAGCATATTACCAACCCGGAGATTAAGCAACGTTTGGAAACCTGGGTGGCGGGCATGACACCGTTGACGAGTGAGGATATTGCGGCGGCGATCGTCTACGCCGTGACCCAACCGCTCCACGTTAATGTCAATGAAATCCTGATCCGACCGACGGAGCAAGCCTAGTGCAGCACATCATCAACAATGTAACGTTTGTAGTCTGGGCTTTAGCCCGCAACGACTAAGGTCGTCACTACCAACGTCGCCAAACTTGACGTTTGCTGTACTAGAGGTAGCCAGTATTTGTAAGTATCTGAACGTGATGTCAAGATGCGGCCACTTACCCCAGAACAACGGACTAAATTGGACACGACCGAGGATGCGTTGTTTTACGCAATGCCCCGGTTTGTCACCCACGTGGACGATCGCTTTATCCAGAAACTCACCCAGGTGTACCGGGAACATCTGCGGCCTCAGACCCGGATTCTGGACCTGATGAGTAGTTGGGTGTCGCACCTGCCAGCAGAAATGACCTTTGCCCATGTGGAAGGGCATGGCATGAATGCGGCGGAGTTGGCGGGAAATAGCCGTCTGGATCACTACTTTGTTCAGGATTTAAACCAGAATCCGGTGTTGCCGTTGGCGTCAGCCAGTTTTGATGCGGTGCTGATTGCCGTCTCCGTGCAATATCTGCAACAACCGGAACCGGTGTTTAGTGAAATTCAGCGGATTTTGCAGCCCGGTGGGGTCGCGATCATCAGTTTTTCCAATCGGATGTTTTACCAAAAGGCCATCCAGGCATGGCGGGATGGCACGGATGACGATCGCCTTGCCTTGGTCCAACAATACTTTGCGAGTGTTCCCGGCTTCAGCCAACCAGAGGTGATAGCCGATCCGGGGCCGACCCGCAGTGGTCCACTCCAGTGGCTAGGGATGGATAGCCCTGATCCGTTCTATGCTGTTCTTGCTTGGGCTAGGTGAAACGAGAGAGCAGACCGATCGGGCTGAGGCTGGATAAACCCTAGGGCGCGATCGGCCTGCGGGGATCCAACGCTAGGCTAAGCAAGCTGCCAAATCTTGTTCCGGTGTGGTGATGGGCTGCAGGTGATAGTGTTCCGACAATAGTTTGAAGACATTCGGAGAAATGAACGCGGGTAACGTCGGGCCAAGGCGAATATCCTGAATCCCCAGGTACAACAAGGTCAGCAAAATGGCCACCGCCTTCTGTTCATACCAGGACAGAATCATCGACAAGGGGAGATCATTCACCCCAACCTCAAACGCATTTGCCAGAGCCAGGGCAATTTGAATCGCCGAATAGGCATCATTACACTGCCCCACATCCATCAAACGCGGCAGCCCTGCAATTTCACCGAGATCGCGATCGAAGAATCGGAATTTACCACAGGCCAGCGTTAACACGATACAGTCATCCGGCACCTGTTCGACAAAATCACTGTAGTAACTGCGACCCGGTTTTGCCCCATCGCAGCCACCCACCAGGAAGAAATGGCGAATTTTCCCTTGCTTGACCGCCTCAATGAGGGTGTCCGCCACACTCAAGACCGTATTGTGGGCAAAGCCTACTTTGACCGATTTAGGCGGTAATTCCGCCGTGAACCCCGGCAACGCGAGAGCCTTTTGGATCACGGGGGTAAAGTCCGGCACGTGGCCGTCTGCCGCTGGCAAATAGGTCAGGTGCGGATAGCCAACTGGACCAATACTGAACAATTTATCGTTGTATTCCTCGTGGGGCGGCATCAAACAATTGGTGGTAATGACGATCGCGCCGGGGAACTTAGCAAAATCCTTTGTTTGGTTCTGCCATGCCGTACCGTAGTGGCCGTACAGATGGGGATACCGCTGTTTCAGCTTGGGGTAACCGTGGGCCGGCAATAGTTCACCGTGGGTATAGACCGTGATGCCCGTATCCAGCGTTTGTTGTAACAGGGCATCTAGTTGTTTAATATCATGGCCAGAAACCAGAATCGCCTTACCTGGTCGGGGATTGAGGGGAACGGTTGTGGGGATCGGATGTCCATAGGTATGGGTGTGGCCTGCATCCAGCAATTCCATCGATCGCAGATTGATTTCCCCCACCTTAAGGGCCAAATTCACCCAATCCTGTAAGGTCAGATCCGGGTTGTTGAGGGCTGCCAGGGCTTCGTGGATAAAGGTATAGACGCGATCGTCTTCTTGACCCATTTCGTAGGCATGAAAGGTATAAGACGCGACCCCTTTAAGGCCATAGAGTACCGTAAGTTTGAGCGAAAAAACATCAACGCTATCCTTCCCAACCTGGCTGATAAACTTGAAGGAAACCTCCTCACCCTGTGCCACCAAACTCTCTGTGAAATCGGGTGTAAAATTGGTGAACTCAGACCAAAGCATTGGCAAAGTTTGGGTGGCTTCAACCTCGGCTTTCAACGCATCCCGGAAGGTGATCGCCTGTTGAATATAACTGGTGAAGCGAGTTTGATTGAAGTTGACATTGGTCATCGTCGCGAAGAGGGCTTCGCAGGTGAAGACATCCACTGCATGAGTATTGATACCCAATGCTTTCGCCTGGAGAGCCACGGGAGCTAACCCACGCAGGCAATGCACTAGGAGGTCTTGCACCGCATTTACCTGAGGACTTTTCCCACACGCCCCAAATTGATGACAACCGTCACCACTCGCGGTTTGTTCGCACTGTTCGCAAAACATAGTCATTAACACGCTCTGTTAGATCTATGCCTAGCATAGGCAATCAGTGCAAACCAGGATTTGACTTAAGTCAAAAATGCGGTTAATTACCTGAATCTCTAGATTATCTTTAGATTTAAGATCATCTTTAGATTTACGGCTCTTCTGAGATTTTGGTATAACAGTGCAAAAAGCTACAAATTAAAGAACTAAAATTCTGGGTTTATAGTGGGGGCGCGTAGCGCCCCCACTATAAACCCAGAAGAACCAAACCCAGAAGAACCGGCTTTCCTGAGATCGTCAAAAAGTATCTGGGCCACCTCACCACGGATGACTATCCGGTTCTCAACAGCTTGCTATTTGTTTCTATTTGGCTCGCGTTTGTTCTCGATCAGAGTCAAACCAGCATGAGGAGTGTCTTCAAGCGCTTAAATATTCGTGGCATCAAGGTCAATTTCCTACTTTTTCTAAAGCTAGTAAGAACCGTTATCCCCAGATACTTCCAGAGACTTTATGATCTCTTTTTAGCACTGAAGCAGGAACTCCACAAAAGGCATGAGATTGAGGCTGCAAAGCTGACTTTATTTCCTCTGAATTCAACCATTGTTAGTTTGACGAGCAAGTTGCTCTGGGCGCAGGGTATTCACCAGGTAAAGTTGTTTAGTGGTTTAGATTTAATGACAAACGCGCCAGGGGGTATTGTTATCCACTTTGGTCAAGGTCATGACCGTAAATAGGACAATGAAACGATCGATGCTGTGCCTGATAATGGGGTCTGGGTCAGATACAGATTTATCAGATACAGATTTATTCGTGTTTGGTAGCTTATGTAATTTTACAATTGGTGATAATTCCGAAAGGGTTTGGCAACAAAGCATTAGATAAGCTTCAATATTTACAGGCTTTTATGTGTGAAAATATCAGT
>CAZHXN010000037.1:0-38080 GCA_964536415.1 uncultured bacterium | reverse complement strand
CCACCATAAACCCAGAATAACCCAATATCCTTGCCCTGGGTCTTACGGGGAGGTGGCCCGATCGCGCCGCGTCGCCCCAGGAGAATCGCCTGTCTCCTGGAGATAGGTTTGCAACCACTCCCAATCGCTATCCGTTAACGGCGGGATGGGTGGTTGGTGATAGTCAATAACCAGATCGAGGGCAGCCTCGTCATAAATCGCCTGAAGCAGTGACTGCAAGTCGATCGCAGGTTCGGGGTCACCGGGTTGCAGGGGCAGCGGAAAGGTGGGGATTGCGTCTCTCAAGTTAATCTGAGAAATTTCCAGTTCATGCCAGGAAACGGCAACGTCATAGGGAGGTGGGTAAGGAAGGCGGCATTTTGCCCGCGATCGCGCCGGATAGGGTGACCTCAATCCCCCCTTTTTGCTTCAATTGCCGCATGAGACTCGCCATCTCGATCGCATTCATGGCGTAATCCCAACCCTTATTACTCTTAATCCCCGCCCGTTCGAGGGCCTGCTGCATCGTATCCGCCGTGAGAATCCCAAAAATCACCGGCACCCCCGTCTGATACCCCGCCGCCGCAATGCCTTTCGACACTTCAGCAGACACATAATCAAAATGGGGCGTTTGGCCCTGGATCACCGCCCCCAGACAAATCACGGCATCGTAGCGATAGGTCAGGGCGACTTGCCGTGCCACCAGGGGAATTTCAAAACTACCGGGAACCCAGATATAATCCACCTGCGCGCCATCTGGATCAACCCCGTGGCGCTTGAGGCAATCCTGGCACCCGCTCAGCAATTTGCCCGTGATCAGATCATTGAAACGGCTAATCACGATCGCAAAGCGTAACGCCTCAGTATCAGTAAACGAACCTTCAAAAACAGCCATGCCGTGGATTTCCTAGGACCATTGGTCGGGGAGTCGAGAAATTCAATCAATTTTGTGGGCTAGGCTTTGTGGGCTAGGCGTCCCGCCTGCCAAGCAATACAGCCGCCTGCCAAGCAATATTCTCTTGGGGTAAGCGTCCCGCCTGCCAGGGCTGATGTAGGTTGTAGGTTGGTGTCGAGTTGACGAGACCCAACACTGAACTCTTGTCGGGTTGCTCTGCGTTTGACCCAACCTACACAATTTGAACTACACCATAACTACACCGTCTCGTTGGGCCACCTGGGAATTGACCCAACCGCCACAGGGGGAAAAGCTTGAACTGTGCAGTTTTAATTGAACCGCCGCAGCCTAGGCCACCAGGTAATTCAAGACCCCGACCAGGATCACCAGGGCAGCCCACAGGCCCGATCCCAACAAGATCAGTTGTTTTGATTGCCCCCAATTGGTCGGCGAGGCATAGGCAACGGGTACCCAAACTACCATTGCAAAGGACACCAGCACGAGGGCAGCCAGTGCAATTTGAAATACGATCGTCATAAATCCCTGCTCCCAAACAACAGTTGTCTTATAAGTTAAGTGCGGTCGCCAACAGCGACATCCCTGGGCCGTTCCGTTCAGTGGGAATCGCCCCCCAGTAGTTAGGCTATCAGAAAAGTGACGCGGCAAGGTGGGTTGACGATCGTGGCCTCAATGGATTTAGTTCTCTGTCACACAACGGCAGATTTCGATACGCTCGGTGCGGCTGTGGGGGTAACCCGGCTACGTCCAGGAACGCGGATTGTCCTGACGGGGGGCTGCCATCCGGGGGTACAGGAATTCCTGGCGCTGCATCGCGATGAATATCCCCTGATCGAACGCCGATCGGTTAACCCGCGCCTGATCCGATCGCTCACCATTGTGGATACCCAACAGCGCGATCGCCTAGGCAAGGCCGCCGAATGGCTCACCCTCGCCGCGATCGCCATCTTTCTCTACGATCACCACCAGCCAGTTAAGGGGGATATCCCCGCCACCTGGGTTCAAATTGAGCCAGTGGGGTCTACCAGTACCCTCCTAGTCGAACACCTCCAAGCCCAGCAGATCAGTCTCTCGGTGGCAGAGGCGACGGTGATGGCTCTGGGAATTCATGTGGATACGGGGTCCCTGACCTATGAGCAGACCACCGATCGCGATGCCTTGGCCCTGGCCTGGTTAATGCAGCAGGGAGCTAATTTACGCACGATCGCGGAATTTGTGGAGCCGGGCCTGTCGCCTAACCTGCAAGCGTTGTTAACGACAGCCCTGGAAACGATCCAGACTGAGGTGGTCGCGGGTCAGCGGTTAGCATGGGTGGTGCTGGATACACCGGGCTATGCCCCTGGGTTGTCGAGTTTGGCGGCGCGGTTGATCGATCTCACCGAAAGTGATGTGCTGCTGCTGGCCAGCTACTATCGTCTGGGCGGTGGCAAGGGCAGCCGGCTGACAGTGATCGGACGTGCCCGGGTCCCCCCCTTCAGCCGGGTTCCAGAGGAGGGGGTTAACTTGGCCAAGGTGTTTGAACCCTGGGGGGGCGGCGGCCATCCCACGGCGGCGGCCTTGACCCTGCGGGATGTGGACCCCGATCGGGTCTTGCCCCAACTCCTGGACCAAGTGCGTCAACAATTGCCCCAACCGCCCACCGCCCGCGACTTGATGTCGTCGCCAGTACGCACAATTCGTCCTGACACGACGATCGCTGAAGCCCAGCGGATTTTGTTGCGCTATGGCCACTCTGGCCTGTCGGTGGTTGATGAAGCTGACCAACTAGTGGGGGTGATTTCCCGCCGGGATATTGATATTGCGCTGCACCACGGGTTTAGCCATGCTCCCGTTCGGGGTTATATGACCCGCAATCCCCGCACGATCGCCCCCGATACCCTGCTGCCGGAAATCGAAGACCTGATGGTGACCTATGACATTGGCCGCCTGCCCGTCCTCAACGACCAGGGGCACCTCATCGGCATCGTGACGCGCACGGATGTCCTGCGGCAATTGCACCAGACCCAGACCAGTGGTAACCGTGCCCCCGCGATCCCCCCCAGTGCCTACTGCCCCCTACCCCGTGAGGTGTGGCAACGGCTCCAGCGATCGCTCCAACCAGCCCTGTGGGAGATTCTCATGACGGCAGCCCAGGCCACTGAGCAGCAAGGGTGGCACCTCTACCTCGTGGGCGGTGCGGTTCGGACCTTAATGCTGGCGACGCCGGGTGAACCTTTGGTATTAAGTGATATTGATCTGGTGGTGGATGGTTTTGAGCAGATTCCCCAGGTGGGGGCAGGGGTTGAGATTGCCCAGGTGTTGCAGCAGACCTACCCGGAGTCCCGGCTCCAGGTCCACGGGCGGTTTCAAACGGCGGCCCTAGTATGGCACAAACATCCGGTCCTGGATTCATTGATGATCGACATTGCCACGGCTCGCACGGAATTTTACCCCTACCCCGCTGCTAACCCGGAGGTGGAGGCCAGCTCCATTCGCCAAGATCTCTATCGCCGCGACTTTACGATCAATGCCATGGCAATTCGCCTGACACCACCACGGGCTGGAGAACTGCTGGACTTTTTTGGCGGTCTCCACGATCTCCAAGCGGGCAAAATTCGCGTCCTCCATGCCAATAGTTTTATCGAAGACCCAACGCGTATTTATCGGGCTGTCCGGTTTGCCGTGCGCTTAGGGTTTCACCTAGATGAGCAGACGGAGCGGTATATTCACCATGCGATCGCTAGTGGGATCTATGCCCAGATGCAGCAACAGGCGCAACGGGCACCTGCTTTGCAAACCCGCCTCAAAATGGAGTTGAAATACATTCTGCAATCGGCCCAATGGCCGTCAGCCCTGCGTCTGCTGGGGGATCTGGACGCCTTGCAATGTATCCACAGCAGCCTGCATTTAGACAATGCTCTGTGGTGGCAGCTGCGGCGGGCCGATCGCTGGTTACGCCGCTTTGATCCCCAGCACACCCTCCCCCATTGGGAAGTCCTCCTGGAATTGCTCCTGGCCTATCTGGCTCCCCCCTTACGCAGACCGATCGCCGCTGCGATGCAATTACCGCTATCGAGCATTGAGCGGTTGCAAAACCTGGCAGCCGTCGAGGCTAAGGTCACCCAAGTCTTACCCACCTGCCAAACCCCCAGCCAGGTAGTCAGTCTCCTGCAACCCTATGCCCTGGAATTACTTATCCTGGTCGGTTGTCGCAGCGAACGCGCCCTGCGCCGCTATCTCTGGCAATACTTAACAACCTGGTCCCACGTCAAACCACTGTTAGATGGCGACAACCTCAAACAATTGGGCTATAAACCCGGTCGCCAGTTCAAGCAAATCCTGGATGCACTCCATACCGCAACGCTCGATGGCGTGATTCGCGATCGCGCCGAGGCTAAGCAATTTCTGCACGATCGCTATCCTCGCTAATTAGCTCAGCGAGTAGCCACTAAACGTTCTTTCGGCTCTCAATATATTGCTCAATCTCCGAGAGGGGAGCCACCCCCACCGTGGCAACAAAGTAGCTTTTCGTCCACAATGTGGGTAGCCGACTTCTTAACCAGGGAAACTCATCGCGGAGTCGCCGTGAGGACCGCCCCTTCAAGTATCGCACCAATTTAACAATCCCAAACTTGGGATCAACTTCAACCAGAATATGAACATGATCGGGCAAGACTTCGACTTCCGTGAGCTTCGCCTCAAACTGGTCGCAGATTTCCTTCAGAATTTCCTTTAGTCGCTTGTCCACTCCTTCGATCAGCACCTTGCGCCGATACTTGGAACACCAGGTAACGTGATATTTACAAGAATGGACAATCGCCGGAGCGGACTTAAATTTATTTTCCATAATTGTTAATTATACTGCACCACTTCTACCTATGTAATCCGATTCTACAAGATTGTTTACAGTGATTGGTCCTTATGCGGTTGATCCCGATACCAAACCAGGTGTTGGGTGGCGTCTGGGTCAGGGACAAATCCTAAGCGCCGGTAAAAATCAACGACGTTGGGGTTGGCAAACAACGTGATCTCGCTGATCTCGGTGTCGGCTAATTGGGCCATGAGGTGGCGGACAAGGGTTTTTCCCCAGCCCTGTCCCTGGTAGTCGGGGTGGACCATCACGTCCCAGAGGGTGGCATTAAAGACTTGATCGGTGGTGAGGCGAGCGAAGCCGATCAGTCGCCGTTGTGAAGGCTGGCCCGTCCAGAGGGTCACCACCTGAAAGCTATACTGAAGTGCCTTTTTCAACTGCCGCAGGGGACGACTGGGCCAGCCTACCGCTTCAAAGAGGGCCTTGAGATCGTTCAGGTCGAGGTCCCGATCGGTCCTCAACCAAATCTGATGATCAGGGTCTGACGCATTGGCTAGGACTTTGATCGGACTGGGGGGTGTTGGTTCAACCGTATGGCGCTGGCGTAGGCGTTCGGCTTGTCGCTGGGCGATCGCGGCGGCCACAGATTCCCCCTGGGCGGCTAAGGCTTCACTGAGGGCGGCGTGGGCATCCGGGTCATCGGGGCGTTGGTCTAGGAAGGCTTCATAGAGCGCAATCGCGGCTACCGTGTCCCCCTGGGCCAGATAGACCCGTCCCAACCCCAGGGTGGCTTCGGGGTAGTTGGGTTGTAACTGGAGGGCCGCCTGGTACTGGGCGATCGCCGCCGACCAATCCTGGGCCTCCCGTAAGGCATTCGCCAGGTTATAGTGCATCCCAGCAGTGGGGGTTTGCAGGGCGATCGCCTGTTGAAAATGATCAATGGCCTGGGCTAAATTCCCCGGCCCGCCTTGCAGGCGCAGGGCAACGGCAAGGTTATGGTGGACAGCCCCGGCCTGGGGCTTCACGGCCAGGATGGCTTGATAGCAGCGAATGGCCGTTTCCCAATCCCCGGATTGCAAGGCAGTGGTTCCCTGTTGAAAGAGCGTCTTAGGGTCTGAGGGTAGAGGGGGGGTGTGCTCGTCGGGGCTAGAGGGGGGCGATGCGGGGAATAGCCTTGCAGGGGGATCTGTTGGACCCAGTGCAGCCGCAGACCCCCCCTGTGCCGGGGGCTGCCACTGCTGTAACGCCGCTTTAACCGTAGCAATGACACTGGCCCAATCGCCGGCTGCGGGTTGCCGAAATAACCGCAGCGTGGGGTACCAGGGCGTGTCGGCACGATCGCGGCCCCACCGCCAATCACACGCATAGGGCAACAAGACCCAGGTGGGTTTACCCAGGGCACCCGCCAGATGGACCACCGAGGTGTCTACCGCGATGACCAGATCCAGTTGCTCAATCCAGGCGGCGGTATCGGCAAAGTCGTGGATCTGGGGATTGAGGTCGTGCAGGCGATCGCCTAACCCCTGGACCTGGGACAATGCCGCCAGTGCTTGGGGATCTTGTCCCACTTGCAGACTGTAGAAGCTCACATCCGGTAGGGTGAACAGATCCGCAAAAATGGCGAGGGGGCAAGTTTTACGCTGCTGAAAGCGTTTCAAAAAAGCTCCCTGGTAAGCGCCACTGGCCCAGGTCACCCCCACCTTGAGCCGGGTACTAGGGGCGGGCGTCAGGGCAGGGTGGGCGATCGGGGCACTCAAATAGGGAATCGTTGTCGGGATCGTCTCTAGGGTAGTGCCCAGATACTTGGGGAGGCTCAGGAGCAGCGTATGGGCATCCACCGGCGGATAGGCAGCACCAGGAGCAGCCAGCCAGTCGAGGGCGGGCATCGTTTGCAGCAAGCGGTGTAATGGCGGTGGGCAAACCAACCCCAGTCTGGCTCCCTGTTCGGCTAACAGCGGGGCATACCGAATAAACTGCAACGTATCGCCAAATCCCCCTTCGGTATGGAGGAGCAGGGTTTTGCCCCGCAGGTCCGAGCCATCCCAGTGGGGGGTGGGAATCGTTGGCAAGAGCACCTGTTCCGCTTTCCAACGCCATTCTTGCCACCCTCGCTGCCAGTCGCCTTCCATGAGCAGCGTCATCCCCATGTTGGTATGGGCGTGCCCCAAGTCTGGATTGAGGCGTAGCGCTTCCTGATAGGCGGCGATCGCGCCGCCTGTGTCACCCGCATCATAGAGGGAAAGCCCCAGGTTGACATAGGTATTAGCAAGGGGTTCCAAAGCCAGGGACTTTTGGTACGTGGCGATCGCGGTGGCGAGATCCCCCCGATCGTGGTAGGCATTCCCCAGGTTAAAGTGGACAATGGCTGAGTCCGGGTACAGTCGGATCAAGGTTTCATAGTGACGAATGGCCGCATCCAATCGGCCCACCTGTCTCAGGGCGATCGCCAGATTATTCAGGGTGGCGGCATCCTCAGGGACCTGGGCCAGGATCGCTTCATAATGACGAATGGCAGTTTCCACCTGACCCGCTTTGAGGGCAGTCGTAGCCTGTTCAAAGAGTGTATTTAATTCAGTTGCGGCATCGGACATGGGGGATCGGGGTCAACTCAGCATTGGGTAATGGCGTTCATCAGAATTGCTTGATCTGACTATGGACCATTACCAGGGTTGACGCAAACTGGCTGAGCCGATCTTCCAGCAAATGCTTACGGTTGATCAGTTGGCGTAGCTTTTGGTAGCGGGCGATCGCGAGACTGACGGTGGGCACCTGTTCCGGTGGGCAGGGGCGTTCCCACTGCTGCCCACTTTCATCCAGGCCACACACTCGATAGGCCACCCGTGCACTGGGGTGACTATAGCTCGTGGCCCGCTGGGGGTTGCTCGTGGCTTCCACGTAGTCGATCAGATCGCTAATCTCGGCATGACGGAGAGAGACTGGCTCCGACGCATTCGGGGGGAAGGACTCCAGCCAGCCGTCAATAATGGGACCGTCCTCATAAAGGGCCTGAATGTTGACCACAATTTGCTCAAGTTCCAATCGCCACTGGAGCATCGTGGCCTGGATTTCCTTGAGGACATTGAGTACTAAATCCGGATCAACTCCCGGCAAATAGCGACTGATCTCCGGCGTCGCTACCTTGGGCAGGGTAGGCACCTTGGGCGTTTCAGGGCGGGCAACTGGAAACGCCGGAACCGATGAGGGTTTCATCAGTGCTGAGGTTGGGGCGTCATCGGGCGGCGTATCGGTTGACGTTGCCAGGGAAGCCGGTTGGGGAGATTCTCCTGGGGAGATGCTGCGCGAGCGCGGTGGGCTGCCTTCAATACTTCGAGGCTCCACCGATGGCCCGGTCTGAATTTCAAAGGAGCAAGGTTTATTGAGCACGGGGGGGGGGGATGTGTCTGGCAAGACGGGTTCCGGGGGCAACGGGGGCAGCGTCGCCATCACCGGCGGTGGCGGTAAGACAATCGTAGTCTGCTTGTGTTTTTGGGACTCCGACTGCTCCAGAGCCGCCGTAATGCGTTTTAGCTTATAACTCATGGGTCCCCCACATCACATCAACAGGATTTGGCACAATTTGGGCACGATCGCACGTATAGCGACACGGTGCGAGTCCCGCGATCGTCGCGCGTTTGAGTCCAAGGCACCCCACCAGGGAAAAAGGTTCTGTCAGTATAACGGCTTTGCCCCAAGTCGGGGGGAGTCGAGATAAACCTTACGCCCCTTCCACAGCCCCTAGGGGGAAATGGACTGTAATTCCGTTTTTCAAGCTCTACCAGGTGTGCTTCGGTTTGCTTACGAGCCGTAATATCACGAAAATAGACAGAAATTCCACCAACAAACGGATAGACGTGCACTTCAATCCAGACATCGCAGAAGGGGAGAAATTCCTCAAAGGTTAGGTCTTTTTGCGTAGCCACAGCTTCCTGGCATCAGTGGCAGAATTCCAAATAATTTGGGTCTGGACCGGATCAACCTGAAGCACTTGGCCATAAAACAGCAACACAAGGGGCATTCCCAGGAGCAGCCAGTACAGGCCATCCAGGAGGACTAAATTTTGGTGATAGCGCCGATAAAGGCCACCCACCAGCAAAGCTTCGGCAGTAAAAATCACAATGGCATAGGGATGATGCCAGAGGAAATAGGTATAACTGGCCCCTAAGATCCCAGCGACGAGGCTCCAGCGAAAGCCATACAAACCCAGCACCACCCAAACCGCGATCGTGCCAAACAGAAAGTCGATGCGAAAGAAAAACGTCCAGTGCAGGTGATTGCCCACCACACTCAGGATCAGCAGCAAGATCAGGCCCACGATCGCTGATGGAGTGAAGGCCGGGGCCTTAACTGTCCCCAGGGGATTTGGACGGGCGTTCATGATACTTGCGTACTCTTCAGGTCATCACAGCCGCTGAGGATGATGCTACCAACTGTAGCTGAGCAACAGTTTCGACTCGCATACATACCCCTCAGGGGGGTTAACAGAATTTTGCCTCATATTCAGGATAACCTGGCCAAGTTGGCAAATTTCAGGTGTATCAGTTCCCGCACGATCCGATGCTTCTGGAAAGGTGCTGCGCGAATGAGAGAGGTAACCCGTCAAACGGGCGATCGCTGGCGCAGGATTGGTAACCAGTTAAAGCGACCTACGCGAGAGAATATCCCTGACGACTCACGGCAGAAACCGCTAAATCAGGGGGCAACACCGATCGCTCCAGACTGGTTTTATGACTCTCCCGCTGACTATAAATTTCGATCGCGATCGCCTCAAATTGAATCTCCAGACACCCCAGCGGCACCGTTAACTGGGTCCAGGCTTCCACCACTGCATCACCACAGGGGAAGAAATCCACCAACCAGCGGGGGCCATCCAATACTTGCCGTGTTTGCCGATCCTGCACCCACACTTTCACCTGAATGCGGGCCGGCGTTTTCGCCAGCCGCACACACAAGGTAATCGACTGCCCCGCCACAAGTTCCTGATTGGGCAGAGAGAGGAGCGGTACTGGCACCGGCTCATCATCCGCCAGACGATAGAACAGGGAAGGATGGGAGAGAATCCGCCCCGGCGAGTGGGCAGCCGGAGACGGCGGTTCATCTTCAATCACAATTTCGGCATGGGGAGCCGGGATACGGGGAAGCACAGGGGAAGGTGAATTGGGCAATGTTTCACGGCCAGCCTCATCATCGGGCATCAACAGGGCTTCGATCTCGCGTGCCGTCCGGGTTGTCTCGGCGTCAGGGTTGACCGCGAGCGCTGGACTCGCATCTAGCACTGGGCTGACCGCTAGTTCCGATGAGGCTTCTGGTGCGAACGGGGAATCGAGTTCCGACGCTGACCAATCAGGTCCCTGTTCCAGGGCATCCAGAAAGGCTTCCATTTCTGCTGTAAGAGTGGGGTCAGGGGTGAGCGCTTGCAATTGCTCAACAGAGCGCCGACCTTGGGGAGAAGGCGTATCAGGTGCGTCTAGGCCCGCTTCCGCCTCCCCCTCAACCCAGATAACTGCCTCTGGAGTGGTTTCTACAAGGGCTGCCTGATCCTCATTAAAATCATCCAAGGTATCCCGATCGCCCAGATCAATCCCCCCCCCGTCATCCTCACAAGTATCCGCAAAGGCATATTCCACGCCCTCGTCAAAGGCAGCAACAGGGGCCTCCCCATCATCGTCGATCCAATCTTCCCCTTCCCAATCCTCTGGCTCCAATGGGGTTTGCACCAAGGGGGCATCGTCTGTTTCTAGCCAATCTTCGGCTGGCCAATCTTCTTCACCGTTGTCCACGGGCCAGGTCTGCGCTGGCCAACCGTCTGCCCCATCGTCGTTGTCCGAACGTTCCCACAGCGTCTCCTCAGGAGAATCGTCGGTTTCCCCTAATGGTTCCTCCGTCATGAAGGCTGCAATGGCAGGGGATTCGGATTCGGCATCGGCTTCCGCCTGTTCCCGTAACCAGTCGGCTAATTCTGCATCCGCTGCGATCGCGTTCAAGCGAGACCAGAAGCGCTGCCCCAGGTTGAGCGCTTGTAGACTGGGTGAATGATTGGCCTGCCCTGGCTCAGTATTGGGAGGGGATTTGCCTGCTGCATCGGAGCAATTCTCCTGCGGAGACGCTGCGCAATTACTGGCAGGGACGGAAGCCTGCTCCACATCGATCGGTTCTGCGGCAGCAGTGGCTGACTCAGTGGGTAAGCTGGCATCCAGCGGCTTAGCAATGGCGGGTAACGCCACTGAGGCATGGGTGACGACCAACTCCACCTGGGTGTTTACCGTGACTGCACCAGCCCCGTTGTCGGGAAGATTCGCCTGGGATTGGGCCGCAAATTGCGCGGAGAGGCTGGGAATCGCAGGTAATTTGGGCGAAAGTTGCTGTAGGGTGTCCGGATCGGGATGATAGATCTGTTCTGGTAAGGGATGTAGAACAGCTGGACGGGTGGGCACGGGGGCAGCGGGCGATCGCTTAGAGATCTCAATAAATGAGATACTGAGGCCCATCGCAGGACGAGCAATCGGTTTAGACCGTTGGGGTCGGAAATTGCCCGGAAACACAGGCAAATCGACCGATTCTGGCGGGTTTGCCGCTGGGGGGCGCTTGACCAAGAGTTCCTCTGCCGCTGGAGCCTTGGCGGCGGGGGAGGGTTTCAGAAGTAGGGGAGCCGCGATCGCCGTCGCAATCGGTAACTCAATCCGGGGCCGTTCGGCCTGTGGGGCCGGAGGATCGATCACATGCGGATCGGGAACCAGGACCCCATGCGGCAACAGATCGGTCACATCCGTCGCGATCGTAAAGGCATAGGTTGCCAACAAGTGGGCTGTTTGAGCCGAAGACTGGGCCAATACCCGTCCCGTGGCTTCGGCCTCCTGTTGTAAGCGCTGCCGCTCGGCCCAGGGCAATTCACCCGTTAACAGGGGCGCATCGGGTTGGGTGAGTTGGACTAAATTCACTTCCCCCAGCAGCAGTTGGGTAGCACAATCCGGCGGAATATTGACCTCACAGCTAAAGTCCACGGGCAGGGTCGCGATCGGCAATAACTGGTAGGTACTGGCCAGCACCTTCAAGGTTTGGGGGTCCCGCAGACATAGGTGTAATTCCCCGATCGCCGTCGTTGTTATCTCCCTCACTTCGTCACTGGGACTCACAACCCCCTGTAAGCGTAAGGGTTGGCCGCGACGCACCACATAGGCTTCCTGCTCCAGTGACAGTTGCAGGGGACCCAGTAACAACAGGTCCGCATCGGGCAGCACGGCTGTTGAGTCGGATAAGTCAGATAAGTCGGATGAGTTAGATAAATCGGACACGTCACCGGCAGCGGCGGGCGGGGTATCGATCAGCTTGGCAACCAGGGAGGTTTCCCTAGCGTCCGGGGTCTCACGGGGGGGTGCTTCTGGAGCCGCTGCTGTCGCTGGGACGGTTTCCAACAACTCCTGGAGGCCGGCAAACACGGCATCTAGATCAAATTCCTGGAGGGCACGCTCCACCACCTGCTCCGAAATTTGCTGCGCGATCGCCTGAAGGCGTTCCTGAACCTCAGTAACGGCTGCCGCTGGCGGGAGATCCGGTTCAGCCGCTGCCGTCAGGGGACCCAGGTCAGCCGCCCCCCCAGAGGCCATACCAGAGGCCATCGCTGTGGGGTCCAGGGGCGCAGTCGCTAAGGCTGCCAACAAGGTCTGCATGGCCTGATCGAGATCCTGGGCAAGGCTCTGGGCCAGATCCTGTGCCAAGGGGGAAGCCAGGGGGACTACCTGGGGATCAAGGGCGATCGCATCCGGTAGGGGAGCCGCGATCGCGGCTAACTCGGGGACGGGCGCAGGCACACCTGACGCAGGGTCTGGCTCCGTTGCGGTTGCCGCCACCAGGGGTAAGTCCGCCGGAGATGGGTCCGGCAGGGCAGGCGGCGGCGGGGAATGCGGGATCAGGGGGACCGGGGCGTTCGCGCAGCGTCTCCCTAGGAGAATCGCCGGTTCAGAGTTGACAACCGTCGTCGCGGGGATTTCCACCACGGCAGGTTCCGGCTCTCCAGGCGGCGTATCGAAATCCCAATCATCCAGCGTTTCCGAGTTGGCCAGAACCTGGAGCCACACTGACTGGGACCAGCTTTCCCCAAAAAAGTCAGCCATGACATCCGCCATGCAGCGCACTTCCCACAACCCCGGCTTCAGCAGGGTGAAGGGCAAAATCATCATTAACCCATCAGCATTGATGCGGCTGGAGCGCCGTTGTACCCGCCGTTTCGGGGGGACTTCCGCGATCGCGTAGTGGGTAATGCGAATTTCTGCTGGCACATTGCTCCGGCTAGAGCGGGCCACAATTCGATAGCGCCCCTCCAGGATCTCGGTACTGGACGCATCCAGGGGCAACCAGGCGCGATCGCCCGCCTTTTGGATTAGGAATTGCCAATCGGTCATCCTTGCCTCCAGAAACCTTGCAAACCGTTGATGTGAGACTGGGCTTACCCTGATGCGGGCGAGATACCGACGGCTGCATACCGACGGCAAGGACAGGGTAAAGCTTGGGCATAGTCTATAGCACAGATTTCGGGAAACCGCTCGTTGCCCACCGATTTTCATCGACGGGAAGCACAGTGGTAGGGGTCTGGCAAGTTAGAATAGGAAGGAATCATTCAAAAATCTTTACAGATTGGTACAGATTGGCTATGACTTCCTATGCTGCTTCCACGGCCCGATCAGAAATGAGTGAACTTCGGCGCTTAAAAGGGTTATTACCGCCAGAGTTGCAAAGCTGGGTTGTGGTGGAGGCCGCAACGGGGGTCAATCCACCTCTGATTACCTGCGAGGAATTGGGCAAGGACGAGGTGGAAATTCAAATTGATCTGGCCCGTTGGGATCAGTTCGCCCTCGATCAACGCAATCTCCTGTTCTGGCATGAGGTCGCCCGCATCCAAAACGATACAATTCCTAGGGACGGTTGGGAAATGGCGGCCCTCGCCATCGGTCTGGGGGGTGCCGTGGGGGAACTCTGGGTGCAGGATGGCCTGTTGTTGCTGTTGGCCCTGTCCCTGTCGGGCTTTGCGGGTTGGCGGTTATATGTGAAAAACAATGGCGAGAAGCGGTTACGCGAGGCGATCGAAGCCGACGAAAAGGCGATCGCCCTAGCTGTGCGGTTTGGCTACTCGCTTCCCAATGCCTACAAAAGCCTAGGCAGTGCCCTGAAAACCCTGATCGAACAAACCCCGAAAAAACGCCAGCGCAGCCGCTACGAGTCCCGTCTGCAATCCCTGCGTAAGAGTGCGGCCAAGGCGAAGGCGAAGCTCAAGATGAATGCGGAAGGTAGTCCCGAAGCCAGTGGGGTACGATCGCGCCAGGTTGAGACGATCGAATAACCTTCAGCCAACCTCAGCCGCTCCAACAGTAGGCAGGGAGCACGACTAAACAGACAGACCCATTACCTGAGCCAGGTATGAACGTGCCAGCTAAAGCCTAAAACCTTTAGCCTGCCTAGACCTTTATTTCACGATTGACTTGAGACTGCTATAGCAAGAGCAAAAGCCCTAATATCAGATTGAATAGATCCAGAACCGTTGATGCGGCAAAGGCTTGTTTGAAGTCTTGCTTGTCGCCCACGTAGCCTAGACTCACAATGCCATTGGTAATGGAAGTCCCACATTAGCACCCCTGATCATGGGAATTGCAATGCGAACGGGCAGCCCGCCTGCAACTAAACCGACAATAATCGAGGTTGTGGTACTGGAGGACTGAACTAATGCAGTGGAAACAATCCCAATAACGAGTCCTAAAAATGGATTCTCGGCAAAGGCGAAAAGCTGTTCTGCCTCATCACCAACGGCGGTTCTAAAGCCTCGGCTAATGACGCCAATACCAACGAGCAGAAGGTAAACTAAAACAAGTATAGCCAGTCATTGGAGAAACGTTTTTCTTCTACTTTTTGTTAGTGATGTCGGAGCTTTAGTGGTCGTTATTTTTCGGCTTAGGGCTTGAAAGGCTTGACGACTGGCCTCAATGGTGAATTCGTGGCGTTGACGGCGATCGCTCCATCCCCACCAGTCCTGGACTTTAGCCCGACCAAACTGATCCAAGGGGCCAAACTCCTGCCCCAGGATCTCAGCCACTATACCCCCGATCGCTTGCAAGACCTAGGTGACCTCATCCCTGACTTTACCGTTCTGCAAGCTGGTTTAGCTGATGTCCAAAAGTTGGCGATGCTAGCCGTGTCACCCTAGCGGTCTTCAGCGGTGTCCCCCCGAAAACGATCGTTGCGTTGGGAATTAGCGTGTCGTCGCGATCGGAAAGGCTTAAAGTAGAAAAAGTCTGGTCATATACCCACCAGAAGCTTGTCCTGCATCCACATCGGAGAGACTATCGCATGGATTTGGTTGCCCTTCAGGGTCTTTTAGATAATGCGGCTTTTGCCATTCTGTTGGTCACGCTCCTGCTCTACTGGGTTGGGGCCGCTTTCCCCACTTTGACGCTACTCACAGGGTTAGGCACGGCAGGCATGGCCTCGACAAACCTCTGCATTGCCGCCCTGCTGGGTGCCCGCTGGCTAGCGGCAGGCTATTTCCCCTTGAGTAATCTGTATGAATCCCTCTTTTTCATCGCCTGGGGAATGACGGCCATGCATCTAGTGGCAGAACGCATGAGCCAGAGCCGCCTCGTGGGGGTCTTTACGGCTCCCGTGGCGATGGGGATTACGGCCTTTGCGACCCTGAGTTTACCCCCTGGGATGCAAGTGGCAGCACCGTTGGTCCCGGCGCTGAAGTCCAATTGGCTGATGATGCATGTGAGTGTGATGCTGCTCAGCTATGCGGCTTTGATGGTGGGGGCACTGTTGGCGATCGCCTTCCTTATCGTAACCCGTGGGCAGGCGGTTGAACTGCGGGGTAGTTCGGTGGGGACGGGTTCCTTCCGGGATCAACGCGCGATCCAACGCCTGAAACGCGAAGGTCAGGTTGCGGCTGAAACCTCTGACCCTGTCGTGACGGCAACTACCGGCAGCACAGCCGTCCTAGAACGGGTCACACCAACGGCTCAACCGAGCACGATTACCCTTTCGCCACAACGGCTCACCCTGGCAGATACCCTGGATAACATTAGCTATCGCATGATTGGCTTAGGGTTCCCGCTCTTGACGATCGGGATTATTGCCGGGGCCGTTTGGGCAAATGAAGCCTGGGGGTCGTACTGGAGTTGGGACCCGAAGGAAACTTGGGCGCTGATTACGTGGTTAGTGTTTGCGGCCTATCTCCATGCCCGGATTACCCGTGGCTGGCAGGGGCGGCGACCAGCACTCTTAGCCGCAACCGGCTTTGGAGTCGTCTGGGTGTGTTATCTGGGCGTGAACCTGCTGGGTAAGGGATTACATTCCTACGGCTGGTTCTTTTAAGGCTTGTGTGTTGCTGCGGGTATTTCTTGGGGGTGACGTAGGTTTACATCACCCAGACATGCTAGTCATCAAGGAACATTAAAGCTTCTCAGCGGGAGGATGGTCGGGTCTGAACGCTCACGGTGTAAGGCATAATCGTTCCTCACTGAAGCGGGAACTGCTGTATCTGCTTCGATAATGGTTGCTTTGTTATCGATAGCCTCGCCCGTATTATCCTTACCCGTGTTATTTTCTTCATCCGTGTTATTTTCTTCTCGACCAAAAAAGAACTTTACTCGTTGCCTTTTGAGTTCAGGTTCAATGCGAGGATCATAGGCTTCTTCTCGATTGAGAATTAAATCAGCCCACGGCAACTCGCGGGTCTGGGCATCTAGTCGTCTAACGAGATCATCCACACGGCCTATCGAACGAGCCGGAACCCCACCGACGATATCACCTTCCAGCACATCTTTCGTAACCACTGCCCCAGCCGCAACGATCGCATTTGGGCCGATCGTAACCCCTGGTAAAATGATCGCGCCCCAACCGATAAAAACATTATCCTTGATGTCAATCTTGCCCACAGAATCCAGACGAACTCCATAGGCTCGGTTCAACACGGCGATCGAGCCATCATGCCCTATAAGGGTACAGCTTGAAAGACAAACATTATTCCCGATGCGAACATATTCTGGATCAGTGACCTTAACATCAATGTTGATTGAACAATTTTCACCAATGGCATAAAAGTTTCCCTGTCGTCGCAGAAACTCTGCATACTCATCACTACGTGGCTGGCAAATGCGCAAATAAAGTGATGTGGCCTTGCCATACTCCATTGCCAATGTTCGTAGGATAGATTGTAGGGTACTTTTCAGGAAGCTCGCAATGATGTACATAGGTTGAGATAAACGACAAGAATTCAAGATTAACGAATTGTTTTGTCAACTCTTGTAAATGATCTAAATTCTTATAAATGAAGGATTTCAAGTATTTCGATCATTTATGTTGAATCCATGTTGAATAAGACTCGGTTCGATTGTTTGGTAGCACGTTTACATTTATTTACATTTATTTATAAAACCTTCCCACATACAGCGATTTCTGAGTCGGTCAGGTAAAGAGAGGCATTGCTAGGTAGGTATGGTTAACCATCCTCAAGGGTCTAGAACAATACAAGAGTAAAGATTAATACTGCCAGGTTATCTCCAAGAATAGACTTTTTTTAATTAAAAAAATAGATTTCTTGTTGGTGATATGGGTGTGAAGATGCATGAAGAATGCATGAAGATTTGGGAGTCTAGCCAGAACGGCCTTTGTCGGCATCCGTTTCCCCGCTGGAGCGAGTGGATGTCGGGGTGCCTACTTAATCGGCTATCCGACACCGGCTTGGCAGCCCTGCCCCCCAGCTATCTTTCAGCACTGTTGAACTTGCCTGAAAACTAGGACCAGGTATCTTTCCACTTAACCGTGCCGCTTGCAGCTAGAATCCAGCGCCGACAGACCAGGTTTTCATAGACGGGGGCTTGACGTTCCCGTTGAATTGCATACTTGTAGGTAATGGCTTTTCCCGCACTCGCCGTAAACGGGATTTCGCCAAACCAGGTATTGGGGTTGATATATTCCAAATGGTACGCTTTGGCAATGTCCCAATTGCCAAGTTCGGGACAGTCCCCCACGACCACAATGCTTTCCCCCATTTGGGTGGACACGCCATTGAGTTGGGCACGGACGATCGTCGTCCCTTTGACGCGATCGCCAATGTCACTCAAGATGATCATTTCATGGTGTCCCAGACTCAAGCCGCGTAAGGCCCCTTGTTGCACTTCAAAGCGCCGCTTGGTGACCATGCAGAAATATTCGCCGTCCTGAAGGTCCGTCTGGGGGATATCGATCGTGATGGGGTTACCTTTATTCATGGCCACGAAACAACGGGAATCTCGATAACGACGCACGTAGCAAAACACATCCGAACTAACGTACTTCTGCTGCTGGTTTCCCAGGGAGACGGCGGGATTTAAACGTCGTAGTTTTGAGAATTGTTGGATGTCCTTAAACAGGGGGGTATCAGTATCCCAACGGGTCATCATCGGTCGGTTATAGGGATCATTGCCACCGTGGGTATTGTCATATAGATATTGTTCAGTACCGTAATAAATGCAGGGGATACCGCGACAGGTCATGATCAAACCAACGGCAAGGCGCAGGCGATCGCCATCAGGATTGAGACTCAAAAATCGCGGCATGTCGTGGTTATCGACAAAGGTCACCAGTTCGCTCGCTGTATCATAGACATGATCCTGGTCAAAGATAGCCTGAACCCGTTCAAAACCACCCGGCGCATCCCAGGCTAACGCTTCCCGAATCGCATCACACAAGCCAAAGTCCAGGATCGACATCCCAGACCGATTGGCAAAGTGGGTTGATTGACGATCCTGGGGTTTAGAAAACCCCCACTCCCCAAAGGCGAAGACTGAGGGTTTATGGGTTTGAATGTCAGCCATAAATTCCTGCCAGAACCAGAGGGGCATGTGTTTGACCGTATCAACCCGTAGAGCATCAACGCCACGATCTAGCCATTGCTTAATCGCTGTTTTAATATAATTTCGATAGTCAGGATTACTTTCATTAAAGGTTGCTAATCCCGACAGTTCATAGTACAAAATCTGCTCTGGATTGTTCCAGTCCGTAATCTCTGGATTGTGGTGGTACCAGTGATTCACATCGTTGTAAAAATCGGCAATTAATTGGCCATTGTCATACAATTCCCCTTTGTGGCCGTTGACATCGGGGCTGCTGTGATTACACACAATGTCCAGGATCAGCTTCATCCCCCGCTTGTGCATCTCAGTGATCAGAGTATCGAAAACCGTACAACTGAATAGAGAGTTATCTTCATCACGGCCTAGAAAACGGGGATTAATGTGCTTGAAATCCTTCGTCCAATAACCATGCATTGCCGCCCGATCGAATTGTAAATCCTCGACTTGCTCAAACAAAGGAGAAACCCAAATGGCCGTGATGCCAAGGGCCTTAAGATAGTCGAGTTTATCAACAATGCCTTGGAGATCCCCACCCCAGTATTTACCCCAGTGTTGCCGGGTTGGATCAAACAGTTGGGGATTCGGTCCCGCGTTATTATCGGGATTACCATCATAGAAGCGATCGACGATAATAAAATAAATGGTCTCCTGGCGAAACTCCAGCGATCGCGTAAATAAGAACTCAAAACCTGCCTCGATCGTCGGTGCAGTTTCGTCTGCGAGAAATCCAGCCGCTGCCCGTACTGCGTTCAAATCCGGGACTGGTGATGAAGGGATAGTCATAGGAGGAGTGCTTCAAAGACCTTTTGGGCACAGTACCACATTCTCTTCTTGCCCTTGCAGGTGTTATTACAAGTTAACTTTCTGCTTAACTTTCTGGCCTTTGTGCGTTGCTCCCTAGGTGTGATTATCAACCCCGGAGACCCTGAGATACGGAGAAAGCGATAGGTTATTCACTGACTGTTTGATAGCGGCAGAGGAGGAGGGTTTTATCGTCATCGGTTCGGGCATTGAGGCGATCGGAAGTCAAAAAGTTTACCAGATAAGCGTCATCCGGTTCGGGCGTAAGGGCTTCTTCAAGATAAGCCTCCAAAGGCTGGAAAAAGGGTGGAAAGGCAGTCCAATCCTGAAAGCGAATGGCGACGCGCTCGACGCCATCTGTTGCCGCACAAATGAAGAGTGGCGCATCAGCCCACAGGCGCACCTGCATCGTGGCGATCGCACCGGGCGACGTTAGAAAACTCGTTTGATTCGCGAATTCCCCCTTATCCGGTTGGAACAGCAGATGATAGCTCTGTTCCGGGCTACGCACGACAATAAACCCATCCCCAATTTGCATCGCGGCTAGCCAGCGCGGGGTTGCAAGAAACATTAAGAGGGTACAAGCCAGGTCTTCTAAAGCATAGTCATTAACTTGGGCCTGTCGCTCCAGGGTCCGCAGTGCCCGCTGGGCCGCTTTACTAAAGAGCCGATGCAGCAGATCAACGGGAGGAAACTCAGGCAAACCCGACCAGGACAATTGCCGCCGTTGCAACCAGATTTCTGTGCGGCTCAGGGAGTGCAGCGCCGTGTCCACCGCCAACTTGGCCCCCACCTCCGCTAGAGCTGCACTGCCAGCTCCATCCGCCACAGCCCCGATCGCCACCTCACCCAGAACCCCTACTGCCGCTGCATCCTGGCAGGGAAGCTGCTGCTCTTGGTGACGGGTCCCGATCGCCGATCGGGCAATAGTGGTCCAACTCACACGTGACTCCTAGGTGGTAATTTGACCCCAACCGACCGGGGGTAAGGCAACAGCTTCCCCCACCTTCGCACTCGATACTCGCTTCATGGAGGTACTGAGCCAGACAAACAAGGGTTGAAACTGTAGCCCAGTGAGTAAGATCGGCGGGCGTTCCGGGGGGGCAATCTGGCGTAGCGTTTCCATATCAGCCCCTTCCACCGCCACAGCAAAGAAGCAAAACTTGCGATTGGCCTCCCCTTCGCGAATGCGGGCCGCCGCCGCCTGCCAACTGTCTGTCGGCGCACCGTCGGTAATCAGAAATAACCACGGGCGATAATACTGAATGCCATTGGCCTTGTAGATTTCTTTACGGCCTTCCAGCAGATCTAGAGCAAAGTTGATCGCTTCCCCCATCGGAGTGTAACCTTCGGCTACCAGGGTAGGCGGATTAAAGTGTTCGATCGTCACAAAATCCTGCAAAAGTTGAACGGGGCCAAAACGCACGATCGCCACCTCCACACTTAAGGCTGCCTTCGTATCCCGTTGCACCTCTTCCCGAAACACTTGCAAACCCTGGGTCAATGCCTGAATCGGTTCCCCGGACATGGAACTGGAGGTGTCTAGGAGCAGAATCACAGGACAGCGGTTTTCTGGGTTATCAACAAACTCCGGTAATCCGACGGGCATTCCCTTCCCCCACGGAAAATTCTACTGCTGCCATTTTATTACGCCACCTCCCGCAATCGATCGCCCACCCCCTGCCGTCCACTCCCCCAACCTCACCGGTTTAACGCACTGGCCTCGTGCCTTAGAAAGGGGTAACGCCTGCGGTTAGCCAGGGAGGTTGCCAGCTTACCGTCATGATAAATGTTTACAATTGCCCCCGCGATCGCGCTGCCAGTCGGGGAAGAATTGTCATGTGGCTCAACGGCCCAAATGCTTGCAAAATAAGGATAGGGCCTGGATGAGATCGTGGGGTTGACTGCCAGTGCCCCGATGCTGCGATGCCTTACGGGTAACCTGGATGAAAAATTTCTAGCCCAAGGCGAGCCGCTGAAAAAAACTCTGTTATCTTAGGGGGCACAATCCAGGGGCTTGGCGATGCGCCTGTGGCAGCGCAGGGCGATCGTGAATTCGGTTAGGAAACAGTCGCTGTGACTGCCCAACTGGCCGACATCGCAACAGGGGGCGTTTTTCTATAAGTTTGCTAACCTCACTGGCAACATCGCACAACGCTATTGCACAACGATTTGGGTGACACCTCATGGCAGCAAGCGACGACTTCAAACAACTCATTCGGGCAGGTAATGTCGCTGAGGCGCTCCAACTTGCCTTTACTGAGGCAATCGAACTCACAATCACCACCCGTCTCACCCCCGATGAAGCGTCTGAACCCCCAGACACTAGGACGGCAGGGCCACAGATTCAAACCCGCATTGATGTGCTCGCGGGAACTGTTACGACTGATGTGAGCAGCGATGTCTTCACCCATGAGACCTATGCGGCCCTGGGGACCCTCCATAGTGATCAGGTGCGGGAAGGGTGCCAGGTGATTCAGGATAACTTGGCCAACCTGCAAATGTTCTTGAGTACCTGGATTGAGGTGTTTGGTAAATCCGGCCAATGGCAGACGACCTCCGTGTCGAGCGTGTCCCCCCCGCCATCGGCGATCGTGGAGCCAGGACCGTTGTCCGAACCCCCAGCTATCCCTGAAGAACCTGAAGCAGCGCCGGAAGTCGGGGCGGCTTCAGGCGCCGCTGCGATCGCGACGCCACCGCCGCCTGTTGAGCCTGTGCTGCCGATCGCTGCCCCGCCCTTGCTAGAGACTGAAGAGGCGACCACGATCGAAGCGGGACCGATCGCAGAAAGCGTGGAGGAAGACACCTTCATCCAAAGCCAAGAGCCGGAATTGGAATTAGCGGATCTGTCCCTACCGACCCCTCCCACGGAGGAAACCGAAGCCGCCGCCGTGATCGCAATGGATGAACTCTTTGGCGAACCTCAAGGCTTAACCGTCAGCCCGGAAGCCGTGGAAGAAGCCGCCCGCGAGTTAGCCAGTGCTGGGGCAGATCTGGGCTTTGACGAGGAGACCTTTGTCCAGGAATTCTCTCAAGAATTTTCCCAGGAATTTTCCCAGGAAGCAGCGGCCCCGCCTCCCCCCATAGCCCCAGAATTAGAATTTTCCGAGGAAACCTTCATTCAGGCCGAAGAACCCGCTCCCCCAGAACCAGAACCCCCGACAACTGAACCCCCAGCCGCAGAAACAGTTGAAGAACCCTGGATACCCGCGATAGAACCGCCCGCTGCTGAAGCGGCCCCAGAACTGGACATCTTGGCCGATACCGCTGACATGGTTGATGATAGCTGGCTGCAAGATCTGGAGACGGCGGAGCCGACACGCTCTGCTGAACCGGAAGCTGCCTTTGGGCTGAAACCAGAACGCCCTAGCAAACTTGAAGTCGAGCCGGAAGTCGCACCGGAAGTTGAACTGGAAACCGGCTTTGAGACGGGTTTTGAGACAGGTTTTGACTTGGGGCTAGAATCAGCGGCTCCGGTTGCCCCCGACGGGATACCCGAAGTGGCTCCTGAAGCGAGCTTTGATCTGGAGCCAGAGCCGGAAACTCCAGTTGCCCCTGAATCAGAATTTGAATCAGAATTTGAATCAGGGTTTGAATCGGGGTTTGAGCCAGAATTTGAATCGGGGCTGGAACCAGAAGCCCCAGGGGAGCCAGAGATAGATTGGCGCTTGGCGTCAGAAGTTGCTGCACCATCGGAGGCTGACTTTGGCTTTGAGACCGAGATCAGTCGTCCAGAAACTAGCTCCGACTTGGCCACGGATGCGTTAGTGGATGCCCTGCTACAGGCAGATGAGGAGGCTTTATCGCCTGAGCCGAGTGAGCTAGAACCGACACCGGCTGCACCATCCCCAGCTAGCCAGGAAACGGCTGAACCAGACTGGGATGAGTTATCGGCTTTTGCAGATACGGAAGCCCAACCTGATCCGTGGGAGGCGGTTGAGGCAGCGGCCACCCCTGACTGGCTAGCCGAGACGGAGACCCCTACCTCACCGCTGTCGACTTCTGAACTGCTTGAGGAATTTGATCCGAGTTTATTTGCGGATGAATCGGGCGAAGATCTCGGCGCGATCGACCTAGCGAGTCCAGCGGAGGACGCTTTCCTGGATGCTTTTAAGGAGGAAGGCCCAGAGGCAACGCCGATCGCCCCACCAGTAGAGGCCAGTCTCCCTAGCGATCGGTCTCCCGCCGCCGAAACCGCTTTTGCGGAATTTGATGCCGCCCTATTCCCTGATGAAACCGAAATGCCAAGCGCAGCACCCGACTTGAATAGCGAGGGCTGGGGGGAAACGGAAGCGTTCAGGGAAATCGAAGAGAGGGGAGTGATCTCAGCACCGGCAGATACACCAGCCGCAGAAGCCGATCTTTCGGGTCTATTCTCTGATACGGCACTGGCTGAGGCTGAGATTGAGGACTTTATGCCAACAGCCATGCCCGAAGCGGAGTCGGCACCTGTTCCTGATGACTACGATCCTCTGGCCGCCTTATTTGATGAATCGGCCTCCGAGGATTTTGCTAACATCCTGGAGGTTCCCGATGCCCTAGAAGGCGATGATCCCCTGGCGGCATTTGATATTGATCCCTTTGCCGATGACTTGAGTGATGCGGAGGAACCTACCTAAGCGTGACAGGGGGTTTGCCACTAGGTGGGGAAAGCTGAGGTGTAGGAAAACAGGATTTTCCTGAAAACTGTTTCATTAACCTCTGGATTACCTGGCATTAACGGTTGAGGAGTAGCGTAGGTCAGGAAGATTTTAATGCTGACCTATTGCTCAATTGATCGTTTGTTATGACCCTTAGACGTAGAGATTTCCTCACCTTCTTAGGCGCGTCGGCTGGAGCTACTGCCCTAGGGCTGGCCGAAAAATCCGCCTCTCCGCTGCGGACCATGCTACCCAATGCCTGGTTAAGTCTGGATGGCGGCAAGGCCCAAGCGGCTACCTCAAGCTATTTGCCTTTTCGACCGATTCAAGGGGTGATGCCCCTGCCAACCGATGGGGAGATGGCTGGTGATCTGGCTGCCTATCGGACCTTTCAGGTTCAGGATGATGTGGTTTTGCCGGAAGGGTTTACCTATGATGTGGTAGCGGCTTGGGGCGATCGCCTAGGCGACTCGCGGGTTGGTTATAACAATGACTTCCTGGCCTTACTAGAAACCGGACCCAATCAGGGCCTTTTGACGATTGGTTTTGAATACATTAGCCCGATCGCCTGGATGGAAACCTACGAAAGGGTCATTGGCCAAGCGCTGCCTTTTGAGGACTTAAAGGCAGCCCTCAAAACCGTCGGCGGCGATCGCGGGTTGGATGCCTTTGCGTTAGCCGATACTGATCACACCAAACAAATGGTGCGGGCCGTCTGCGAAGCCGCGATGACGGACGTGGGGATTGGGGTGATGACCCTACGGCGCACGGCGGATGGACGGTGGGTACATAGTCCGGGACCCAACGATCGTCGGGTGACAGGGATTTCAGGCCTGAAGGACGGGCGGTATCTCAAGGCAACTGGGCCAGCGGTGGCGATATTCACAAAAGCAAACAAACAGGGGTATGACGATCACCTCGGCGATCGTATCATTGGCACCTGCAATAACTGTGCGGGCGGGACAACCCCCTGGGGCACGATGTTTAGTGCTGAGGAAAATTATCAGGACTTTGTTCCAGAACCGGTCCATGCCGATGGCAGTTCGTTTGCTCCCAGTGCCAAGCCCTTCAATATCACCGCAGAAGATTTGCTGGGGCTGGGCAATGTCTTTGGGCTAGCGGGTAATAAGTACGGTTGGTTAGTGGAAATTGATCCGGCCAATCCCAATGACTACGGCACCAAACATAGCTGGTTGGGACGGTTCCGCCATGAAGCGATCGCGGTACGGGCCGAGGCAGGGCAACCGCTGGCTTGTTATTCCGGATGCGATCGTCGGGGAGGCCACCTCTATAAGTTTGTCAGTGCTGAGATGGTGCGGAATCCCCAGGATAAGGGCAATTCCCGTCTCTTTGGCCAGGGGATGCTCTATGCGGCTAAGTTTAACCCCGATGGAACCGGTCGCTGGATTGCGCTCAAACCGGATACACCTGTCAATCCCGATCTACCCAGTATCCATGCGGGTGGGATGATTCCCCTGCCCCAGCGTCCGGACGGGGGGTTCTTCCGTGCTACTAAGGATGAGGAGGCGATCGCCTTCCGGCAGCAGTTCCGCACCCTGGGGGATCTCTACACGGGTACAGCCAGTGAAAAACAGGGGGCAATTTTGATCGATGCCCATTTCGCTGCCAACGCCGCCGGGGCGACCTGCACCGCCCGTCCCGAAGATGCCGACCTGCGTCCTGATGGTACACTGTTTATTGCTTTTACGTCTGGATCACCCAGTAGCAGTGATGGCAGTCCCGATCTACGCATTTTCCGGGGACCCGACGGCAAAGCCTATGAGCATGGCTGGCTGATGAAGTTGATGGAGGATGGGAATAATCCGGCGGCGATGACGTTCCGGTGGGCCATGCTGGCGATGGGCGGTGAACCCGCAGAAGGGGGTGCCGGCTTCTCCAATCCCGATAACTTGCTATTTGACGCCAAGGCCAATCTGTGGATGGTCACGGATATGTCCACAGATAAGCATAATCGGGCGGTGCCAGCAGGCCGATTAGATAAGGAGGGCAAACCGATTAGCCAGTCGAACCTGCGGGGCCTGTTCGGGAATAACTCGGTCTGGATGCTTCCCACCCAGGGGCCTCAAGCTGGCAATGCCTACCTATTTGGTTATGGGCCAATGGAGTGCGAAATTTGTGGTCCCTGGTTTAGCCGGGATCAGAAAACCCTCTTCCTGGCCATTCAGCACCCAGGCGAACTGAATGGCACCCGCCGTGATATGGCTGAGGAAACTCGGTCCTTTGCCCTGCGAACCCTAGCGGGTGAGGAATTGCTGCAATCCCGTCAGGTCCCGATCGGCTCTAACTGGCCCGGTAAAGCCGCTAATGATCCGCCGAAACCCGCGATCGTGGCGGTGCGACGGCTGGATGGAAGTGCGATCGCATAGAGCCGTGGGGAAGGGATTAGTTTTGAGTTTTGAGAGGGTCATGCGCCTTTGTCGCCGCACCGCGATCGCGATAGATATCGCGACATCTTAGGAGTCAAGTTAGGCGTCAAAATTCAAAACTTTGTGGGGTAGGTGTCTCGCCTGCCCCGCCTGCAATTGTACTGAACGGATAGTAGGGCACCTTGATTGATTAGGATGAGGGCATCTGTCCTTCAGAGACTTGAGAAATGCTGTAAATAACAAACATAACAAAACATCCCCCCAGTTACCGTAACCAAAGGGATGTTTCGGTTCAGTGTTTTGTCGGCTTTTAAGGACTGATTGACTAAGGACTGATCGACGCAGCCATGGTTAAATGGAGAAGCTAGGCGATCGCAGCCATCTGGACTTCATTGTTGGCCAACAGGGCTTGCAATTCCTCCGCATCCACCGTTTCTTTCTCCATCAGCATTTCGGCCAATTGATCTAGGACTTTACGGTTTTGCATGAGTACCGATTTACAGCGACGATAGGCTTGATCCACCAGGTTGCGCACTTCGTCATCGATCGCGGCGGCAGTTTCCTCCGAGAAATCCCGTTCGGCGGCAATATCCCGGCCTAAGAACATATTCCCCTGCTGACGACCGAGGGCCACCGGACCCAGGCGATCGCTCATCCCAAACCGCGTCACCATCTGACGGGCCACCCGCGCCACCTGTTGCAGGTCATTGGAGGCTCCAGTGGTGACTTCTTCCTCGCCGAAGACGATTTCTTCCGCCACGCGCCCCCCTAGGGCAACTGCCATCTGGTTTTGCAGATAGGCGCGGGAGTAGAGGCCCGTATCCACCCGATCTTCACTGGGCATGAACCAAGTCAAGCCACCCGCCCGCCCACGGGGAATAATGCTGATCTTTTGCACGGGGTCGTAGTCGGGCATCAGGGCACCCACTAGGGCATGACCCGCTTCGTGGTAAGCCACCAACTGCTTGCGCTTCTCGCTCATCACCCGATCCTTCTTTTCGGGACCCGCAAGGACGCGATCGATGGCGTCGTTGACCTCATCCATCGAAATTTCGGTCAGGTTGCGACGGGCGGCCAGAATGGCGGCTTCGTTCAGCAGGTTAGACAGATCAGCACCGGTAAAACCAGGGGTCCGACGGGCGATCTTCTCCAGATCCACGTCCTTACCCAGGGTCTTGCCACGGGCATGAACGCGCAGGACTTCCAATCGTCCGGCATAATCGGGACGATCAACGACCACCTGGCGATCGAAGCGACCGGGGCGCAACAGGGCCGCATCCAGCACATCGGGACGGTTAGTGGCGGCAATAATAATAATGCCGGTATTGCCCTCGAAACCGTCCATTTCCGTGAGCAACTGGTTCAGGGTTTGTTCCCGTTCATCATTGCCCCCACCAAGGCCCGCTCCCCGCTGACGACCCACGGCATCAATTTCATCGATAAACACGATACAGGGCGCGTTCGACTTGGCCTGCTCAAACAGGTCACGCACCCGCGAGGCCCCTACGCCAACGAACATTTCCACAAACTCTGAGCCGGAAATGGAGAAGAAGGGTACCCCCGCTTCCCCAGCCACGGCACGGGCCAACAGCGTTTTCCCGGTTCCCGGCGGACCGACCAACAGCACCCCCTTGGGAATTTTGGCCCCCACAGCGGTGAAGCGATCGGCGTTCTTTAAGAAATCCACCACTTCGGTCAGTTCCAGCTTGGCCTGATCAATCCCGGCAACATCGTTAAAGGTCACCTGGGTTTGCGGCTCCATCTGGACCCGTGCCTTCGATTTGCCGAAGTTCATCGCCTGACTACCGGGGCCATTCTGGGCACGCCGGAGCAGGAAAAACAGCCCCACCAATAGCAAAATCGGGAAAAACAGGGTACTCAGACCCCGGATCAGCCAGTCACCATCATCCGTGGGCCGTAACACCCTCACGTCCAGGTTGTTTTGGGTCAGGATGTTAATCAAGTCGGGGTCATTCGGCAGGTTGACCAGCACCTTGCCGCTGCCATCGGGGGCCGTAAAGTTGGCCTGGGAGCGATCGGCACTGATACTGACCGTTCCTTCCAACTGTCCCCGCTCCACCGCATGGATAAATTCGCTGTAGGCCCAGGTTTTACTCGGTTGGGCCTGATTATTGTCAAAAAAGGCTGTCGCCAGGGCGATGACCACGATCGCCAACAGTGCGTATAGCCCTGCATTTCTCCACCGCTTATTCACCAGTAGGGTCCTCCTGGTTAGTCTCTGTTATTAGGTCTGATAAAGGACGCTGACGGTCCAGATAGGTTGGGGTCACCCACCCTAGAATCGAAAAAGGGACGCCCAGCGTCCAGTTGGCTTGATGACTGAATTTCAAGATCCAGAGCTAGATTGATTTTGATGTTAACTAATATTAACTTAATCTTGACATTTTCGGCTGCTGGCTCATGAGTCAGGGGTAGGGGTTGGACGGGGTGTGGGCGTGGTCTTTGATGTGGATGACGGTTCTGGGGGAAAGCGAATCATCGTCCGTCCCTGGTCATCAGTTTCAAATGTACCGCCCAGGGCTTTGATTTGGGCGATCGCCCGTTGGCGGGTGCGATCATCGACGGCGCTCTGTAACACCATCGACCAGGCTCCGACAAGCGCACTTTGGCTGCGGGGGTTCTCCGCCAGGAAGCCCGCCATACTGCGCGATAACTGGGCTACTTGCTGACTGTCGGGATCAGGGTGTTGGCTGGCCCACGCCGCCGCTTGGCTAAAGGAACGCTGAGCCGCCTGGGCATCCCCTAAAAATAGGAGTTCATCGATGCCCCGATAGCGCCAGACGTAATAGGAATTGGGGGGAACCTGGGGGGTGAGGGTGGTTAGCCCCCGCTCCATGAGGGCGATCGTCCGCTGGGGCATCGCGGCAAAGAGGGAGGTACTTTGGGAGAGGAACAAGTAGCCACGCACGAAGCGCGGATCACGGCGCACAATGACTTCAAAATATTCAGGGCTGAGGTCATAGCCGATTTTGGCACGGGCCTCATCGTCCCCAAAATATTGCAGAAAGCTGAGGAAAACCCAATCGGCTATGAGGTTATCAAAGCCAAAGGCGGGCAGGTGTTGCAGGACCTGTAACCGCTGCTTTTCGATCGCATCCTGGCGTTGCAACGTTTCAACCGAAAGGGTTTGCCCGCGTTGGCGCAGTTGCTCCAGCAGCGGCAGTTGTAGGGCCGCGATCGCCCCGCCGCAGAGGAGGATCGCAACGATCGTGCCGATAGTCTTTCCGATCGGGTAACGGACAAATAAGAACATGAACATCCGGTCTGCCAGGTAATCGCCATTGTAGCCGATTCGGACAGTCGCACGGCTCCTGAGCAGCCCGCGAGCGAGGGTTAATTCGCCACTGTCGAGAGAGGTTGGCTCAGAGCTAACTTCAGCACGTTTGCCTTATCAGTTTGCTCCCAAGGGAGATCCAGATCGGTGCGGCCAAAGTGACCATAAGCTGCCACATCCTGGTAGAAACGCCCCCCCCGTTCAGCGGGGAGTTTATCCAGATTAAAGGCCCGAATAATTCCCGCTGGCCGCAGTTCAAAGTGTTGCTTCACCAGAGCGAGCAGATCATCCTCTGGCAGTTTACCCGTGCCGAAGGTTTCCACCATGATGCTGACTGGACGCGCGACGCCAATCGCATAGCTCAACTGGACTTCGCATTTTTCGGCCAAGCCAGCCGCCACAATATTTTTCGCCACATACCGACAGGCATAGGCGGCACTACGATCGACCTTAGTGGGATCTTTACCCGAAAAGGCACCGCCCCCGTGCCGGGAGTAACCACCATAGGTATCCACAATAATCTTGCGGCCCGTCAACCCAGAGTCGCCCTGGGGACCCCCAATCACAAACTTACCCGTCGGGTTCACCAAGAACCGGGTACTGGCATCCGGCCTGACGTCGATATCCACAAAGACCGGTTGGACCACCGCGTCCCACAGATCCGCCTTGATTTTGGCCTGAACCCCAGCATCGTCGGTAATGTCGCCGATCGTCGCGGTATGTTGGGTGGAAATTAAGATGGTGTCGATCGCCACCGGGCGACCGTCTTCGTAGGTGACCGTCACCTGGGTTTTCCCATCCGGGCGCAGGTAGGGCAACTCGCCGGTTTTGCGGACAGCCGTCAGGCGACGGGCGATGCGATGGGCCAAACTGATGGGTAACGGCATCAATTCGGGGGTTTCGTTGCAGGCATAACCAAACATGAGGCCCTGATCTCCGGCCCCAATGCGATCGAAATATTCATCACTCCCAGCTTCACGCTGCTCCCGGGCTACATCTACCCCCTGGGCAATATCGGGGGATTGCTCATCCAGGGCAACAATGACAGCGCAGCTATTGGCCGCAAACCCACTCACTTCAGCACTATCCGTCCCCGTATAGCCAATTTCGGCAATCTTTTGACGGGCTAACTGGATGTAGTTAACGTGGGCTTTGGTCGAAACTTCCCCCGTAATCAGGACCAGTCCCGTATTGACGACAACCTCAGCCGCCACACGACTGGTGGGATCTTGGGTCAAGAGGGTATCCAGGATCGTGTCGGAAATTTGATCACAGATTTTATCAGGATGACCTTCGGTGACCGATTCTGAGGTGAAGAAGTAACGACGAGGCAAGGGCGTATCCTCTGATTGAACAAACAACGGTGGTTAGGGTTAGTGACACCAGGCTACCCACTTAGCCTGAGAATTATATCATGATGCTCTGGTCCCCTAGCTGGGTGATCCAGGGCTGCGGGAGGGCTGCTGAGAAGAGATCCAGGGAGAGAGAAGGCGGTGTGGGTGCATTAAGGACACCGCGAAAAATACAAATCTTGCGCTGATCAGCCACGCATCTCGTCGATGGGGCAGTTGACCTGCCCCCTGCCCATGAAGCGAGGTGACCTCCAAGGGGGAGGATACGGAAACCGTAAAAATGCATGAGACACCCAGAGGGTAAGCCCTGCGTGTTCCTGCGAACTTTAAATTTGGATCAGCAGTTGCGATCAGCAGCCCTAGCCCTAAACGCCACCGATCGGGTCAAGCCAACGGGTCTAAAGCTGGGCGAGACTCACCAGATGCTCAAGCTGACTAGCAAGGAGGGTGGTGACGTGATGGGTAATTGGCAAGCTATCGATCGTCATCCCGGCACAGAGTAGCATCAAATAAAAGATGGAGTATTTAAAGAGCGATCGCGCCAGTTGCAAGTCAGCCGGTGCCTGGAGCAAGGCCCAGGCTTTTTTGATAAAGAGGCCCCCCAGGATCAAGGCGATCGCGGCATAGACTGTTCCACTGACCTGGAGGGGATAGGCCAAGCCCAAACTGATCGGAATCAGGATTAAGGTATAGAGAAAAATCTGGCGACTGGTTTCAGTTTCCCCTACCACAACGGGGAGCATGGGCACTTCCACCTTGGCATATTCTTCCCGAATCATCAGGGCCAAGGCCCAAAAGTGGGGAGGTGTCCACAGGAAAATAATCACAAAGAACAGCCAAGCGGCCCAACTCAGTTCCCCGGTGACGGCGGCCCAACCCACGAGCGGCGGAATGGCTCCCGCAGCCCCCCCAATGACAATATTTTGCACATGATGGCGTTTGAGCAGATGGGTATAGATCGCGACATAGAAGACAATGCCCGACATGGCCAACAGGGCGCTCAGCAGGTTGGCAAAGAGGGTCAGCAGACTAAAGGACATCGCTGCTAGCAAGCCTGCAAATAGCAGGGCATCACGGGGTTGAATGCGTCCCGACGGTAGGGGCCGATGGGCGGTGCGTTCCATGATTGCGTCAATGTCGCGATCGTAAAGACAGTTGATCGTATTCGCCGCCGCTGCTGCCAGTGCCCCCCCCAGCAGGGTTACCAGGAGGAGCAAGGGATCAACCTCGCCGTGGGCAGCGACCCACATACTCGCTGCCGTCGTGATCAACAACAGCAAAATAATCCGGGGCTTGGTGAGTTGGTAATAGCTGCGCAAGACCTGGAAGAGGTTGCGGTGATGGGGAAGGGGAGCAGTCAGAATTTCTTGCATGGCAATTGAACGCCTGAACAGTTAAAGGCCAAAAAGTGAGCAGGGGAGGAGGAACAATACTTACGGAACCATGCTTGCGGATATATGGCCCAGCCCGATCGCCCAAGGTCAGCCCCTAACGGCTAAGGAGCCGTCTCCGGCTAGGCACACCCAGGCGCAGCACTCAGCCCCATTGCCTTAGGGAACGGGGCTGGATTCCAGGGAGTCCAGGGCAGGATCGGTCGCTATCCCCCTGGGGATGGCGGGGCTTGGTGTCATCGGGGCTACACTCCCAACGTGGGACTGGGCATCCCGCCAAGCTAGGGCGGTAAACACGGTGAGGCTGCCCAATAGGAGCGCCCCGATCGTTTGATGGGTCACGGTGAGGAGTTCGACTTGCAGATGGAGCCGGAAGGTGGCAATCCCCACACCAATTTGTAGAACCAGGAACACGAGCGCCAGATTAGCTGCCCGCCGCAGGGTGGGATGGAGGGCTGGGGTACGCCAAGCCGCAACAACACCGACTAAGGTCGCGATCGTGGGGGGCAGAACGCCCAAGAGATGACTATTCATCACTACACACAGTTGAAATCCGGCAAAACACTGGTGTGCGGCCCAACGGGAGGCCACCAGTCCCCCCAATAAACATTGCAAATAGACCAAAACGGTAGCGGTCAGGCCCAACCAGGGCAGCTGGGTCGCCGTCCCCACCGGTTGATAGGGCATCAAGACTGTGGCCAGGATGAGAAGGGTGACAAAGAAGAGTAATGCCGTGCCCAGGTGAGCAGTGACGATATCAAACCGTAGCAATTCCGTGACGGTTAAACCACCCAGTGCCCCCTGAACGACAATCAGGCCAAGGGCTAAACTCGCCAGCCAAGGGACCCAACTGGGTAGATCCCGGCGATACCACCAGCTACTGGCAGCCAGGACGATCGCCAGCACACCGAGTAGAGCCGCATCCAGGCGATGAAACCACTCCAGAAAAACCTGTAAGTTCATCTGTCGGGCGGGTACCAACTGACCGTAACACAGGGGCCAATCCGGGCAAGCTAGGCCCGCATTCATCACCCGTGTAGCACTGCCGATCGCCATCAGCAATAAGGTGGCAATTACCATCTGCTGGACCAATTGGTAAATCCGCGATCGTGGCGTTGGTGGCTCGGTCGAGGGGGCAAGGGCCTGTGGAAACACAGCATGAAGTATCGGCATCTCAAAAAAAAAAAAAAATGGCAATAATGCGCAACAATGAGAAACAATAACGCAAGTGCTTGCCTACAACCGCTTCAGTCAAGCACCTCCTGACATAGGGTAACCAATCTGTTCCTTAACACTGTAATCAATCCCTTGAATGCCGGACCTAATTTCGGAATTTCTTTGGGATTGCCTGGACAGTTCTTTGGTTTTTCTTAAGGTTTTCCTAGTAGTATATATTTGCTGTTCTTGAAGAAACCATACAAATTTAGGACTGAAAGTTGTCAATGCTACCAATCGGCAGGGACTGGCGCTGATGTGTATTTAGATACCGGTGAACAATGCATGTACCAAGAGATCCTAGCCGCACTGGGCCAGGGGAAGCCTGGGATACAGACACGGCCACGGTGCTTGACCTTGAATCTATGAAAAATCAATCACTCTCTAGGCGGGTGTCGGTCGCGGCGTCGGGGCAGCCCCCGTCAGGGGAACCGGCGATCGGTGGACTGCGAGCGATGCTTGTACCTCTGATCCCAAAGAAAAAAGAAAAGCTAAAGAAACTCGCAGGATTTTCGCCAATTTTCCGAGGGCAGATGGATACACTAATTGAGAAGGTCGGGGGAAATTCCCGTAGGCCCAATTTATCCTCATCACCCGTGCCCTGAGCCAGGGGGACTCAGTTCATCACATTAGGCCAAGCGCACTGATTATCACAAGCGCACTGATTATCAATCGTCAATCTAGACCGTGCTACCCAATCATGCAAACTCCGAAAGAAACGGTTCCAACCTCCCTACTGACCCTAACGTTAGGGGTTGTTGTCACCCTGTTTAGTCTTTGGCTTGGCCAGAATCATGGCCTGATGCCAGAGGCGGTCTCTGAGCAGGCCCCATTGGTCGATCGCTTTTTCAATTTAATGATGACGATCGCGACGGCCCTCTTCCTGGTGGTGGAAGGGGCGATCGTCCTCGCCGTGATCCGCTTCCGGCGCAAAGCAGGGGATGAAACCGATGCCCCCCCCATTCACGGGAACCTTCCCCTTGAAGTCTTCTGGACCGCGATCCCGGCGGTGATTGTGATTGGGTTGGGCCTCTATAGCGTTGAAGTCTACGGTGAGATGGGCGGCTTTGAGAATTCGAGTGCGGGTATGATGATGTCCCATAGTGGCCACCACACCCACGAAACCCGGTCGGCTAATCAGCCATCGGCCCTGATGGGCAGTGCGATCGCGGCTCCCTTACCGATGACGGCGCCGGATCTAGAGTCGGCGACTGACCCCCTCCTGGCGGATCAGGGCGATGAGCAACCGGACGTACCGAACCCGAAGTATGGGTTTGGGGCTGCGCCGGACGCGATGGGTAAACCGGCAGATCTGGTTGTGGACGTGCTGGGTTTGCAATATGCCTGGATTTTTACCTATCCCGACAGTGGTGTTGTCAGTGGCGAGTTGCATATTCCGATCGGTCGGTCGGTGCAGTTGCGCATTAACGCCCAGGATGTGATTCACTCCTTCTGGGTACCCCAGTTCCGTTTGAAGCAGGATGCCCTCCCCGGCCAACCCTCCCAACTTCAGTTTGTGGCAACGAAGCTGGGGGATTATCCGATCGTCTGTGCGGAACTGTGTGGGGCTTATCACGGGTCTATGCGATCGCGGGTGATTGTCCACAGCGAGGACGAGTTTGACACCTGGTTACAGTCGCAGGTTGCCCAACAGGCAGAAGCAACCCCAACAGTGGCCTTAACCCCAACAGCGGCCAGTGATACGGATTTTCTGGCCTCCTATGCCCAAGATTTGGGGGTGACACCAGCGGTGTTAACCCAATTACCCCACTAGAGGCGTTGTCTCTAGTCTTTTTGATCTGCAATTATTCATCTCGACTTATGACTCAATCTGATGCGTCCATGCCTGTCGGGGCATCTATGCCCACAGGTCATCATCATCCCCAAGCCTGGAAGTGGTATGACTACTTCACCTTTAATACGGACCATAAGGTGATTGGGATTCAATACTTGGTCCTTAGCTTTTTCTTTTATCTCGTGGGCGGTTTAATGGCAGTGGCCATGCGCACGGAACTGTCCACCCCCGATCCGGATTTCCTTGATCCAGGCCTTTATAATGCCTTCATGACGAACCACGGCACGATCATGATCTTTTTGTGGATTGTGCCCGCTGCGATCGGGGGGTTTGGCAACTTCCTGATTCCCCTCATGATTGGGGCGAGGGATATGGTGTTTCCCAAGCTCAATGCGATCGCGTTTTGGTTGAATCCTCCAGCGGGGCTGTTACTGTTAGGTAGCTTTTTCTTTGGGGGGTCCCAAACCGGTTGGACCGCCTATCCGCCCCTCAGTTTGATTACCAATAATACGGCCCAGTCGATGTGGATTCTCAGCATTGTGCTGGTGGGGACTTCCTCGATTTTGGGAGCATTAAATTTCATTGTTACCATCTGGAAATTGCGAGTGCCCAGCATGACCTGGGATCGCCTGCCCCTCTTCTGCTGGGCAATGTTGGCAACCTCAACTCTGGCACTGTTTTCAACGCCCGTCTTGGCGATCGGGTTGATTCTGTTGTTGTTTGATATTAACTTCGGGACTTCCTTCTTCAAGCCGGATGCAGGGGGGGATGTGGTCATTTACCAGCATCTCTTCTGGTTTTATTCCCATCCAGCGGTGTATCTGATGGTGCTCCCCATCTTCGGCATTATGTCGGAGGTGATCCCGGTCCATGCCCGCAAGCCGATTTTTGGGTATAAGGCGATCGCCTACTCCAGTTTGGCGATTTGTGTCGTCGGTTTGTTTGTTTGGGTGCACCACATGTTCACCAGTGGTACCCCTCCCTGGATGCGGATGTTTTTCACAATTTCAACCCTGATTGTGGCAGTACCCACAGGGGTGAAGGTATTTAGCTGGGTGGCAACTCTTTGGGGCGGCAAAATTCGACTGACTAGCCCGATGCTATTTGCTGTCGGTTTGCTCGCGATGTTCGTTATGGGCGGGCTGAGTGGCGTCATGCTGGGCAATGCGCCCTTTGACGTGCATGTGCATGATACCTACTTTGTTGTTGGCCATTTCCACTATGTTCTCTTTGGGGGGTCTGTCTTTGGTCTCTATGCAGGCATCTACCATTGGTTCCCCAAAATTACGGGACGACTCTATAACGAAACCTGGGGTCGTGTTCACTTTGTGTTGACCTTGATTGGCACAAATTTGACCTTTTTACCCATGCATGAATTGGGATTAAAGGGAATGCCACGCCGGGTAGCTATGTACGATCCGCAGTTTACGGATTTGAACATCATTTGCACGATCGGCGCTTTTATTCTGGGCATTTCGGTGCTGCCCTTTTTCTTCAACATGGCCTGGAGTTGGTTTTATGGTCCCAAGGCTGAGGGTAACCCCTGGGAAGCGCTAACCCTGGAGTGGACCACAGCCTCACCGCCCTTGGTGGAAAATTGGGAAGTGCTCCCTACTGTCACCCACGGTCCCTACGACTATGGTATGGGTTACGGGAAAAAGGCAACTGCGTAGGCACCTCTGGTGGGATGGGCCTCTGGCCTGTCGTTTAGGGGGTAGGTGAGATGCCTACCCCATGCATCACTGATTCACAGATAAAAACGTATTCCATCGGTAAAACAGAAAAGGAAATCGGCTCTATGCAAGGCTCAACAGTTGATACGAATGCCCCGATCGCGGCGGGTGCTGCTGCGATCGGGCACGGTGCCCATGCGGGCGAACATCCCGACTATCGGCGACTGGGATTGCTGATTTTTCTGGTTTCAGAATCTCTCATGTTTGGGGGGTTGTTTGCGACCTATTTAATTCTGCGCAGTGATGCCTTGAATTGGCCGCCAGAGGGGGTAGAAGTTGAATTACTGTTACCTGCGATTAACACAATTATTCTGGTGTCCAGTAGCTTTGTGATTCACCAGGGCGACGCCGCGATTAAAAAGGGTAATGTTGGGGGGTTACGTCTCTGGTTTTTACTCACGGCCGCGATGGGCGCTATCTTCCTAGCGGGACAAGCCTATGAATACTTAACCCTGGGCTACGGCCTGAGTAGTAATATTTTTGCCAATTGTTTCTATGTTATGACCGGCTTCCACGGCTTACACGTGCTGGTAGGGATTTTGTTAATCCTGGGCGTAGTTTGGCGATCGCGGCGTCCTGGTCATTACAATGCGAATAAGCATACGGGGGCAGAAATGGCCGAAATTTATTGGCACTTTGTCGATATTATCTGGATCATTCTGTTTGGCCTCCTGTACATTTTGACAATTTTTTAAGGATTGTTGTCCCGTTCTGGGAAAGGGATTTAGGGTGCGGGCCGCACAGATGAGATGTCCCCTTTGTGTCGTGATTACGCGACCTAGCAGGTTATATAAAACCCAACCGTCTACAAAAGCCAGTGTAACGGTTGGGTTGTACATTGTTTGATCAACCTACCCACTCCCTACGGCTCTCCTGAGATTTTGGTGTAACAGTGCAAAAAGCGACAAATTAAAG
>CAZHXN010000036.1:32419-38529 GCA_964536415.1 uncultured bacterium | reverse complement strand
AGGCAATAGGGCCAGGGGAAATCGTTTAGAAAAAAAAAAAAAAAAATCAGGGTGACGACCAAGCTACTGGTCAGGGCCAATACGAGCCATCGCCGCAGTTTCAGGATCTCTGCCCGCTGATACGTCAATCGCTTGAGGGCAAAGCGCGGAATGTCGGGATAGGCGGGGGCACCGGCCCACCAGAAGTGGGTGAGGGAGAGATTGGCCCAGCGCCACAGGCTGTCGATGACGAGGGTGAGGGCGATCGCCGCCGCGATCGCCAGGGTAATGCGCAGGGGATGCTGCGTATAGCGACTCGGTAAATACAGCGTGAATAGCGTCGCATGGGCAGTAAAGAACAGGCCCAGCCCCACCGCCACCATCTGCACCAGGACGATCGTCTTGCCGGTAATCTGCTTCACCAGGGGAAAGGCACGGGGCAAGGCCAGAAAAATCGGCAGAAGAAAACCACTGTAGGTGAGGGGGGGCACCAAAGCCGACGCCAACATCACCCCACTCCGGGTGCCGTTAAACCAGAAAAACCAGGCATCATCACTAAAAAAGGCATTCCGGCCCTTCCGCCAGAATTCCGGCATCGTCTCAGCCTCCGCCCGCGTAATCATGGGGCCAAAGGGAGAGTCGATGAGAATGTGGGGTAAGAGCAAGAGGACGATCGCCGCTAATCCGAGGCCCGTGAACACGAGATGCGAACGTTGACCTAAAAAGGCAGGGGGCCACCGTTGCCAATCCCACAACCGAACGACCAATAGCCCCCCGGCTACCAAGGCATAGGAAGGATACACCAACCCCAACAGGACGATCGTGATCCCGCAGGGAAGCCAGCGATAGACCAGCGCTATCCCGGTGTCTGAAGTCGTCTGCTCAGGGGAAGTTTCCCGGACCAGATAGTATAGAAAGGCAAAAAAAATCGGATACAAAAACGTCCGACTGGTCCCTGAAATTAACCCATCCTGGCTCCAGAGGTTTTGGTTAAGTAAGACCGTTGCTAACCAGGCCGTTACCGGAATTGGCAGGAACTGCAATGTCAACAGGTAGCAATAGAACGTTGTCACCAGAGCCAGTCCCAGGGGCAGGCATTTGTTTAACACCAGAGGATCGACCCCGATCGCGGCCATCCCCTGGTACACCGCGTTGTACCCGATCGGCGAAATTGACTGGAAATAATCGGCAATTAAATCGTGGGGAAACAGGCTAGGGTCCACAAAACGCGCCATCCAAAACACGTGTTGGCGGGCGTCATCCTGGACCACATACTCATGACTAAAGGCTTCTTGGAAGGCCAGCAGGGCATAGGTAGCTGCAAACAGCAGGCTGAGGCCCAGCCAGAGGCCCACGTGGCTCGGCGCAAGGTGAATGGGAGTGGGTTTCAAGGTCAAATGATGACTCAATAGGGGGGGCGGGCGATCAACATCTTGCGCTCAATCCTATCCACAGCCTGATGTACTCCACAACCCTGAGCTGCAACTTGAGCCACAATTTGAGCCATAGCCAGCTTTGATGCCCAGATTCCACAATGCCCAGACGGTGGTTGGAACGGTTTCTAGCAAGAATTGACTGTCCGAGTCAGGCCCCAATCATGCATCACCGTATGCTAACGTCCATGCTTGGGGAAGTTTTCCAAGAATACCTGACAATGCCGGAAAAGACAGCACTATGACCAGAAATACCTTATTGCTCCTGCTTGCATCAATTCTCTGTGGGGTGGGTGGCCAGTTTTTGCTCAAGGCGGGGGCAACGGCATTGGGACCCGTGAGTTCCGAGAATGTGGGCCAAAAGTTGCTGCACATGACGCTGCAACCGCTCCTGTGGGGGGGCTTAGGGCTGTATGGGATTGCGGCGATCGCCTACATCATGGTCCTATCACGGGCCAAACTCAGTGCGGCGGCTCCCGTGGTCTCCATGAGTTACGTGTTTACGGTCCTAGGGGGCAACCTCATTTTTGGGGAGGCGATTCCCCTTATTCGCTGGGTAGGGGTCGCCTTTATTATTGCCGGTGTCATTATGGTGGTTTCATCCTAGGCTCAACCCCAGAGATGCCCTTGCATTCATCCCAACCTGCTTGCCCCCCATTCTGGACTTTTCGTCCCCAACTGGATTTTTCGTTCCCAATCAGACACTCGCCCAATCCTCAGTCCCCTAAAATAGTGGGATTTACCCCACACTTGGATCGATGCAATTCCTATTGACGCCGATCCCGTTCAAGTCCCACTCATCTTTAACTAGGAGGAGCCATGTCCCAGCGTCCGATTATTCTCGGTATTGTGGGCGATAGTGCGGCTGGGAAAACGACCCTGACACGGGGGATTGCGCAAATTCTGGGAGAAGAGCAGGTGACCGTGATCTGCACGGATGATTACCATCGCTACGATCGCCAACAACGGGCTGAACTCGGGATCTCAGCGCTCCACCCTGACTGTAACTATCTCGACATCATTCAGCAGCACCTGGGCCTTCTACGCACGGGCCAACCAATCCTGAAACCGATTTACAATCATAGCAGTGGCACCTTTGATCCGCCTGAATATATTAAACCCAGTCGTTTTGTGATCGTAGAAGGACTCCTGGGCTACGCGACCCGGAGTATGCGCGATAGCTACGATGTCAAGGTCTATCTAGCTCCCCCGGAGCCACTGCGGGCCGCGTGGAAGATCAAACGCGATACGCTGAAACGGGGCTATACGTGGGAACAGGTGCTAGAACAATTGCGCCAGCGGGAGGACGATTCGGAGCAATTTATCCGTCCCCAACGCCAGTGGGCCGACGTGGTTGTCACCTTCTATCCCCCCACGGCAGAGTCCCAGGATGATCTGTTGCTGAATGTGCGGCTGGTGTTGCGACCGACGATCCCCCACCCTGACTTCAGTACGATCCTGAACCCTGAGGGGAGTCACCTGGGGTCGGCGATTCGCTTGGAACTCGATCGCGATATGGGTAAACCCGTGGATGTCTTGGAAGTCGATGGCCATGCCACGATCGCACAGGTGCAGGAGTTGGAGCATTTATTGTGTCAAGAGGTGCCCTATTTGGGACAGTTTTGCTCCCTGGAAGGTAATGAAAATATTGGCAAGGTAACCGTGGCGACGGGCGAAACGCTGCAAAGTTATCCCCTTGCCCTGACCCAATTGCTCATTACCTACCACAGCCTCAAGGCCCTGCATGTGTATTGACGCCTCCCAGATGGGCTGAATACGGAATGGGGGGGGCAGTTTGTGTAGTGGCATAGTGGGGGAACGCTGGGGTGAGCCGATCGGGTTGTATGGGAATACGCCTCGTTGATCGGGTCTGAGCCATCCGGCGGACCCTAATGCTTCGGGATACCCTGTCCCTTGGCCTCAGGGTTAACCCGTTTGAACGTTAGTATCCGGATTTGCGCGTCGGGGCCTTCCTTTACCGTGAGCCAAACCATGAGCAACCCACCGTTACCCGCTAAGTCCATGCCCTCCACCCCATCGGCCCCACCGCTAGCGATCGGGGATGCCTCCCACGGGTTGACGCCTTCCCTGCTCACGGGCGTGACCGAAAGTTTGAAGGCGGGGATCCTGATCGTTACCCAGACTGGGACGATCGTCCATGCCAACCGCTACGCCCAGCATATCTGCCAGTCGTTGCTGCCCCAATCCGGGCGATCGCTCACCTTACCGCACTCGCTTTTGCGCTTAGTACAGGCCCTCGTCGAAAGCCATGACCTGTTTCCCGGTTATGACCTGATCCTGGAGGATGAGATCCAAACGGCAGCAGGAACGCTTCAGGTTAGTGCCCGCTGGCTGGAAACTCGCCCAGAAGCGCCTCCCAATGTCCTGGTCACCCTAGCCGCCTGCTATCAGCATTGGCCTCTCTCTCGCCAGTGGGTCTGGGTCTAGATTTGAGAATGCCTGTGGGAGAACAGCGTTAAGGCCCTAGAATGGTTAAAGAAAATTAAGCAACTAGGCCGAGTGGCTTTAGTGGCTGCGTTTTCACTCCTTGCATCATCCCTTCTCAATCGGCACTATCTCAATCGGCACTATGGATTTTGCGACCCTTGCGGCCCAACTCAATGCTGGCACAATTCTGCCGGAAGGCATCATCATTGTGACTTTACTGATTGTCATGGTTGGGGATCTGATCGTCGGACGACTCAGTTCGGTCCGGTGGTCCCCCTATGTGACGATCGTGGGTCTCCTGCTCTCCCTGATTCCCCTGTATCAACAATGGGGCAGTATCGGCAACCCGATCGCCTTCTTAGGTGAATTTAACAGCGACGCCCTCAGTTTGATCTTCCGGGGAATTATTGCCCTATCGGCAGCGGTCACGGCGGCCATGTCGATTCGCTACATCGACCAAACGGGAACCCCCTTAGCTGAATTCCTCATTGTTTTGATGACAGCCACCCTGGGCGGGATGCTACTGAGTGGTGCAGATGAACTGGTAGCTGTCTTTGTCGCTCTGGAAACCCTCAGTATCTCGTCCTATCTGCTGACGGGGTATACCAAGCGTGATCCGCGATCGAATGAAGCAGCCCTGAAATACCTGCTGATTGGGGCATCCAGTTCTGCGATTTTCCTCTATGGAGCCTCGTTGCTCTATGGGCTGTCGGGGGGCGAAACCCGCCTGAGCGCGATCGCGGCCAACTTAGCCAATGGTGGTGAGGGGCAATCCTTGGGATTAGTCGTGGCGCTGGTGTTTGTGATTGCAGGGATTGCCTTTAAGATTTCGGCGGTGCCTTTCCACCAGTGGACACCAGATGTGTACGAAGGTTCACCCACCCCGGTTGTTGCCTTCCTGTCTGTCGGGTCAAAGGCGGCAGGGTTTGCCCTCGCGATTCGGATGTTGGTGACGGCCTTTCCCCTGCTGTCGGAGGAATGGCACTTTATTCTGGCGGCCCTGGCGATCCTGAGCATGATTCTGGGGAATGTCGTGGCCCTGGCCCAAACCAGTATGAAGCGGCTGTTGGCCTATTCCTCGATCGGTCAAGCCGGGTTCGTGATGTTGGGACTGATCGCCGGGACGGAAGCGGGGTATGCCAGTGCCATTTTCTATCTGCTGATTTATCTGTTCATGAACCTGGGTGGCTTTATTTGCGTCATCCTCTTCACCCTGCGCACGGGAACTGATGAGATTGCTGAATACGCGGGCCTCTATCAAAAAGATCCCCTGTTAACCCTGGGCTTAAGCCTCTGTTTGCTTTCCCTAGGGGGGATTCCGCCAATGGCTGGTTTCTTTGGCAAGCTCTATCTCTTCTGGGCCGGTTGGCAGGCAGGTCTCTATGGCCTTGTCCTGATTGCTCTGGTGACCAGTGTGATTTCGATTTACTACTACATCCGTGTGGTCAAGATGATGGTGGTCAAGGAACCTCAGGAAATGTCGGAGTCGGTGAAAAACTACCCCCCGATCGCCTGGAACTTACCGGGGATGCGTGCCCTCCAGGTGAGCTTGATCCTGATGGTGGTGGCCACCTCCCTTGCGGGGATTCTCTCGAATCCATTGTTCATTCTGGCCAACAATTCCGTCACCCGCACGGATATGCTACAAGCCAGTTTGCAGACCCACGCTCCCAACACCCAATTGGCAAGCCGTTAACCCTGGGGATACGATCTCCCACACCTCTCGCAACCGGCTGGGATGGACCTTTTACCCTGGAACGGGGGGAGGCCCCTCCCCATTGGCCGCAACCGCAGGGAGCGTGTGTAAGGGCGGGCTGAAGAGGGAGCTAAACTGTGGAAAACCTTAAGAAATCTGTGGAAAACTTTAAAAAGTCTGTGGAAAACTCTGTTGTCAGGCTCCTAAGACCCCAAGGGACTGGCAAGCTTCGATCGTCGCAGATCGTTGCATCGGGGTCTCACAGCGTTTCCCGCACCAAAAACGCCCTAGCTAAAGATCCCTAGCCAAGGACAAAGAAGGGCGAGGCATTCACGCCGAGCCAATAGTCAACAAATACCTGGATCATGTTGCGTAACTCTTCGCTCCCTAAGGGTTTGACCCTATAGCCGTTGGCCCCCTGTTGGTAGCAATATTCAATATCGCTGGGGGCAGCGGAAGGGGTAAACACCCCGATCAGGATGGTCGTAAATGCCCTCAGAGCACCCCCTCAGATAGCGTTACTCACCATTCTTGTATTCCCTTTTCTCCCCCCT
>CAZHXN010000036.1:0-32409 GCA_964536415.1 uncultured bacterium | reverse complement strand
CGACGCCCTCAACGTCGCGCCACCAGGGTATCGCGCACCGGTTCCATGACAACAGCCTGATACGGAACAACGCCTGTCATTTCGCTGTCGAGTTGGCGGGCTGCTTCCCGCGAGAGATCCAGGCTACGATCGGCGATATAGGGGCCGCGATCGTTAATCCGCACGATCACCGCGTTACCGTTATTGAGATTGGTTACTTTCAGGTAGGTGTCAAAGGGGAGGGAGGGATGGGCCGCTGTTAGTTCGGTCTGGTCAAAGGCTTCACCCGTTGCGGTTAAGCGCCCATGAAAGTACGGGCCATACCAGGAAGCCAACCCCGATAGGGTTTCCGGCGTTTCGCTCAGACCGTACATTTGGGCTTGGGCCGCCGTCACGGCCAAGGGCGGGGCGGCTAGGGCTACCCGCAGTTGATTCACCCACTGAATGACCGCTAACTCCGCACTGCGGTTTAACTCAGTTGCAAACTTTGGGTCAACCACCAGGTAAACGCGCTGGCGATGCTCGATCGCAGGTTGGCCCGACACCACGGCGGGCACGATCGCGGCAGGATTCAGGTGACTATCCCGCAACAACTGCTGTACACTGCTGGCAAGGTTTTCCGCCCTAACCCGATTGGGCAGTGTGGCAATCAGGGTTGGCCCCACCCAGACCTGGAAACTATGGCGATCGGGTGACCAACGATGACCAACACGACGGATCTCAACTTTCTGGACTGTGGAGGGTATTGCCCCGAAGCCCCGCTGGATAGGCATTAATTGGTCGTTCAACCACTGGGTCAGTGATCCACGACAGTCTTGGGCCTGGGGATTGATTGGCTCACCAGGTAGCGGAGCCGAGGGCACTAAACAATTGGTCCAAGCAGTCACCCAGACCAGTCCTAAAAACAACATGGCAGATGCAACTTTCCAACCCCGTGGATGTCGATCAATCGAACGTTCCGTGGTGAAGGAACGTCGCAAAACGTAACATATACTACCATACGATCGCCGCTGTCGGGGTGAGATCCGTCGGGGCTGTCTTCCCTGCGGGGTATCACCCCTTGTTGAAGGGGGCACGGCGAGTCGTTGGGGGAAGGTTGGTTTTGCAACCATTGGCGATATGCGCAATACCAGCAATGAACGTTCCAGAACAGCGGTGGAGACGAGGGAAGCACCAGCAACACGAGGGAAGCGAAAGGCTAGCGGTGGCTGGGTCCGCTGACCGTTGTGGCCACCGTAGATTTAGTCCACGGAGACTTGCTGCTGTTGTTCTGCTTGGAGAATTTTGTCCTTCGAGTCACCCCAGTAGGCGCTGTAGGTCCAGGTTTCTTGCGTTCCCTTATCTTCGATCGACCAGCGATAAATGGCGGATTTGGGTTCAACGCCGATCTCGATCAGCTTAGCCCCCATGTAGTACTCCATTTGCCGGCGCGTGCGCTCCTTCAACGGGGGGGGCAGTTTTTTGTCGATCGTGCGGGGCAGGTGCGCTTGGGTATGTTTAGCCATGAATGCTATCGTTACACTTCGTTACCTTCATTATTACGTTTTTACTTTTAAAGTAAAGCGCTGCTTTACAGTTGCGTTGCCGAGTCGGGGCGATCGGCCAGGGGCGATGAACGGTTATCCCTACAGTTGGAGCAGGTTATGGGGGAACGGGCGAAGCGGGTGTGACACCAACTGAATCAGCCCCCACGAGAGCGGCACAGATAGGATGCCGAAAACAGTCGATCGTGTGGTCGTTGACCAAACCACAGGCTTGCATCAAGGCGTAGCAGATCGTGGGTCCCACAAAGGTAAAGTGACGCCGCTTGAGATCCCGGCTCATAGCCTGGGATTCGGGGGTGACCGTGGGCACGTCGGCCAAGGTTGGCCAGGTATTTTGCCGAGGGGAGCCGCCGACAAACTGCCAAAGATAGGCATCAAAGCTGCCAAACTCTGCCTGCACCGCCAGGAAAGCGCGGGCATTCTGGACGATCGCGGCCAATTTACGGCGATGACGGATGAGACCTGGATTGGCCATCAGGACATCGATGGTGGAGTCGGGATACTGGGCGATCAATACGGGATCAAAGTTATCGAGTGCCTGCCGATAGTGCTCGCGTTTCCGTAAAACTGTTTGCCAGCTTAAGCCCGCCTGTGCACCTTCTAAGATGAGGAACTCGAATAGGCGGCGATCGTCATGCACCGGAACCCCCCACTCGCGATCGTGGTAGGCAAGGTAGAGGGGGTCAGCATTCACCCAACCGCAGCGACGGCAGGAACTAGATACCTCAGACATGACCCAACTTAGTTATTGTAGTTCGCATGAACTATGCATGAACTATAGCATAAGTCACGATCCCTGTCGTGACGGAGGCCGGAAGGCGATCGCCGGGACAGAATGCTTGAGCGGGTTAACGTATTGAAGCAGGCTAGTAGACGCTAGTAGACGGTCATGCTTTTAGGTTTGACAGACCACTAGGCCAAGCTGGATTGCCCAAAATCCAGGGGAATATCCTGAATCCGCGCTGGTCCGACCGCCTGAAGGGCTTCCCGGAGGTTGATATCGCCTGTATACAAGGCCCGCCCCACGATCGCCCCCGTCAGACCGGCGGCTTCGAGGCCGAGTAAGCTGAGCAAATCCGTTACCGAACTCATGCCGCCCGACGCAATCACCGGAATGGGGCAGTGCTCTACCATTTCCCGCAAAGCGGCGAGATTGGGGCCTTGCAAGGTGCCATCCCGCTGGATATCGGTGTAGATAATGGCTGCTGCGCCAATCGCTGCCATTTGGGTTGCGAGGGCGGTCGCTTCAAGGGTTGAGGTCTCCAGCCAACCCCGTGTCGCGACCTGACCCTTCCGGGCGTCAATGCCCACGATGATCCGTTGGGGAAAGGCTTGGCAAAGCTCGGCAACCAGAACCGGGTTTTCGACCGCGATCGTGCCCAAGATAGCGGACTGGACGCCCAAGTCCAATAGCGTTTGTACCCGCTCACGGGTGCGTAAGCCGCCGCCCACTTGCACGTGGATGGGCGTGGGTGCAGCCGTCAGTCGCGCTAGGATCGCCGCGATCGCCGGTAAATTCACCGGTTCTCCCGTCTTAGCTCCATCGAGATCTACTAAATGTAGCCGGGTGGCCCCTTGCTCGACCCACTGCATCGCCACTTGGGCCGGATCATCGCCAAACTGCTCCACCTGGCCATAGTCCCCCTGGTAAAGGCGGACACACTTTCCCCCCAGAAGATCGATCGCCGGAATAATGTCCATCAGTCAGCCCCGCCCCTCACGACAACACACTGCCAGCCCTGATGGTAGCAAATTTAGGGCAAGGTCCCAGAGACGATGCACCTAGGGAGATGCTAGGCGAACGCCGAGTCTTGCTGCTCCCCTCGGTTTGCGTCCCCCCCACTGAATACCGCTACCCTCCATCCCCCCCATAAACAGCAAAAGGGGCGCTGCCTAGTAGCGCCCCAGACACGAGGAATTTCAAAGCTTCATAAGGGGGATGGGAATCAGCCTGGAGAGCCGGTTCGCGTGATTCCGTTCCCCTGTTTCCCTGGACTAGGGCCGCGGCAGTTACTGCGCCTCAGACGCTTCGGCCACCGCCATGACTGTGAGGGTGCTCAGGGCATAGTCCGCGATCGTGAGGCTGAGACGGGCTTTCTCAATATCGGAGAGCGCTCCCCACTCAACGGGCCGCACCGTTTCCAGGAGGCGATCGGTGGCCGATGGGTGCTCCCCGCCCCGCATGGCATAGGCAAGAGGCCGCGCCAACACTTGCAGGTCCTCTTCCCCCCAAGTTGGCAAAATGCTCTGGACGCAATAAACCAGTTGTTCCAGTCGGAACTGGGTAGACAGCCGACCCGTAGGCACCGTGTTTTGGAACACCTGTTGTGCCCGTTCAACGATCGTGGCTAACAGATCGGCGGGGACCTTGTCGGCAAAGCGTTCACTCAGGCGGCTGAACACGTTGGTTGTGGTTGCAGCGGTTGCTGTCGTCGTGGCTAACCAAAGTCGATCGAGATGGCTGTAGAAGGCTTGGCTCTGGCCGGGGGAGGCTTCCCACGTATCGAGGTCCGCCGCCGCTTCTAGGGCCAAAAAATAGGTTGCATCCAAATCCGGCGTGAGATCCCAGGGATAACAATGGGCATCGGATTGCCAGAGAGAACTGAGCAAATCCTGCTCGGCTGCTGAGCGCAGGTCTTGGTTATATCTTGGTTGCTCGGTCATAGCGCCCCCATGAAATCATCCATTCGTGTCGTGATCGAGAATTACCAACAGTGACCGTTCCCAAACCTGCTGCCCGTAAGCATCCAACCCATTGGCCTGTCAGGGTTTTGAACTTGTCACAGGGATCTACACGCCGAGGTCCGGTCGTTCCGCACGTACCCGTAAATTTTTAGGCAATGGGCGTATCCCAAACCCTAGTTAGACCAGAACCCTAGTTAGACCAGATCGGGGCGCTCAATGATGAATTCCAAGGTCTGGCCCTGGGAGCTACCAAACTTAATTTTGACGCCGGATTGCAGGTGAATTTCCTGATTATGAACCCGCTGCCAGTCACCTGCGGTTAAGACATAGGTGCCATAGCGGGAGAAATCACGCAGGAAATAGTCGGGCATGGCTGCCTCCCCCACGCCCGTATTCCGGCAAAAGATTTCCGCATGGTTTTGGGAAACCCATTGCTCCGGAATAATCAAATCATTACCTTTCCCCTCGGCCCGTCCCACGCGAATCCGTCCCGTCCCGATCGACCAGACACGGGGTTGGGTTTCCAGCGATCGCAAACAGGCATGGATGGGCACATCCCCCGGCAATTCCGTCACGCCCTCATCCGGTGGCCCTAGTAAGCGGCCATCAAATTCGGGATGCAGGTAGAGGACCGGGAGCGTCCAGGCGGGCTGATTGAATTTGTACAGGGTCAGCAGGTGTTGACGGGCCACGACTACGGCGGCATCGATCGGCAGCCATTCTGCCAATGCCTGGGCAAAGGCCCGAATAAAGCTGAGGGCTTCTGGGTCGGCGATCGAGTCCCGCATGGCCAAGACAGCGGGCACACCGTGATGGATCAGCACTTCCGCTAAACTACTGCGGGCAAAGGCGGGGGGTCCTTGGCGAAGCGGCGAAACCAGACTGCCCGTGGGTGCCGTCGTTGCCGTGAGGGGGAGATCTCCCAATACGTCGGCAGCGGCTAATTCTGGCTTCAGGCGATCGGGCTGGGCACCCCAACAGGCATTAAATACCGCCAAACTCACTTGGCAGCGGGTGAGGACCTGGGCCAGTTCCGTGCCACTGAGGGTATCCGTTCCCAGGAACAAGACTCCCCCATCGGGACCTGGCACCCCATGTCCGGCATAGAAAAAGACATTATAGGACCCGGTTTCCAGGCGATCGCTGAGCGCAGCGGGCGTGGGTTGGACTAACACATCGACGCGGCAAGGGGCAGGCATGACACCGGGGTTATTGATCGCCTCAATACCCGCCATTGTCAGCACATTGCGCAGACTGGCCGCTTCCTCCTCTAGGGCCAAGGGCGAGAGAGCACCGGCTTCGGCCTGCCCCAACACCAGCAGAATCCGCAGCGAAGACCGGTGGGTGGGTGCAACCAAAGGATCAACATCCGTCGTCGTCCGGCTGAAGAGAACTTGTTGATTCAGGGCGATCGCCTGTTTCCCAATTTCCGCCTGCATAATTTCCCAGGGCAGGGCGATCAGTTCGGGGTCCCGAATATCCAGGCGCAGGCGCAGGGGTTTGCCTTGACCGATCGCAATCCCTTGACTTTGACTCAGGCTTTGTTGCACGGACCCATCAAATAACCATTGCCAGAGGGCAATCCCCAAATGCTGCATCAAGCGTCCACTGTAACTACCCGCCTGGGGCGCGAGGGAGAGTTCACCTTCCGCCAGGGATAGGGAGGGCATGACAGGTAAGGGAATCTGTTCCATGCCTCGACGGGTGGGTCCTTGTAGAGAAAACATTTCCTGCCAAGCCAACCAGATCTGGTTCAACTCTTCTGTCCAGGCCCGATCCTGATGCACATAGCCACCGGGATAGGGGGCCTGCATCACCCAAATAGCAAAATGGCCACCTCCCAGGTTTTGCAAGGGGGCGATCGCAATACTTAAACAGGGGACCTCAGAGCTTGACATTGAGCATTTCCGGGTGGGTGGCAAGGCAGTCAGCAGCAGGGGGCTGGGTCTGCTGCTCCCGCAGGCTTGGCCCCTTGATCACAGTCATTCACCCACTCTCGCCTACTCTCGCCCACTATTGTGACAAAAGCGACGCTCAATCGTCTGGCCAGCCGCCGAGAAAGTTGAGCCGCCCCTCCCTAGGGGCTGGGGTGGGGAAATTGTTTTTAGCTTACGCTAATCTTTCCCCTATCGTCGCCCCCCCGTCATTATCTAGGGTCGCCAAGGGGCAAAGATCAAAAACCGGGATCAGCTGGGATTTACCTTTGAGCGATAGACTGCCCAAGGGGGTAGCGGGGAAGCGATCGGCGATCGCTGCATAAACCGACTGGGTTAACAAAATTTGATTGGTGTTCGCCCGTCCCATCAGCCGCGCCGCTGTGTTGACCGCATCCCCTAGGACATTAAATTCACGGCGGCCCCTCGGTTCCCCAATTTCTGCCGCAAACACTGGCCCCTGGGCAACACCAATCTGGCAGCTTAGGAAAGAAGCCGTGTCTGTGGGGACGGGGATAGGGGTGTTTTGGATCAGGGTGCGGATCTTGAGCAGGGCTGTGGCTGCCCGCAAGGCGTTGTCCTGGTAGTAGTGGGGCACACCAAAGTAGATCATCATGTCGGAACCGACCAAGTGGTACGTGATCTTTTTGAGGATGCCGCCCTGGGCTTCCGTCGCCGCATTGATTCGGGCAAACAAGCGGGCAAATCCCTGGATCAGGGTCGGCAGGGCCTCTGGGGAGGTGCGATCGGCTTGCTCTGAAAGACCCCGAATACTGACGAAGGCAACGGCGGGGGTTGTAAATTGGGGGGGAATGTGGCGGTTGGCCGTGTGCTCGACCACATGGGTGAGGAGGATGGGGGGAAGGTAGCAGGCGAGGGGTTCCAGTTGGTCGAGGGTGTCGGTAATAGCGCTGACGATCGCGGCGGGACTGCGATCGAGCAAAATGTTACTGGCCGCCCGACGCCGGGGAGGCACCATGTCGTATTCACCCAATTGCTCAGGACTGAGATCATCGCGCACCAGACAGTAACCGGGGCACCAGGGATCAAACCGAAAGAGAGTGGCTACCTGTTGGGCGGTGGCTTCTGATAAACACACACGCCCCACTTGACCCTTACCTTCACAGGTTTTGGCAATTTGCACTGATTGGCCCAGCAGAACGTGTTCCATGCGCAGGGGGGTACCAATATCGGCCTGAAGAAATCGGCCCCGGTGGATGCCGACCCGCATCCGGAGGGTATAGTGTTCACCGGCGATCAGTAAGTCCGTAAATTGCGCCATTGCCCGTTGCATCCGTAGGCCCGCCCGAATCGCCCGTTTGACATCCCGGTGTTGGGGATCGGCGGGAAACTGGACCAGCATCGCATCGCCGGTAAATTCCAGCAGATCCCCCCCCGATTTACTCAGGATCTCGATCATGGTGGTGAAGTAGGCATTGAGTTGGGCCAACATCATCTCAATCCCGACCTGCCCGCAGCGAGCGTTGGCCTCCATCAAGGGTGTAAACCCGGCCAGATCTGTAAACAGCAACGTCCCTTCCTGCCAATTCCAGTGCAATTGCCCCGGTTGGGGGGGGGACTGGGCCACTTGGCGCGGCACATAGTCGTGCAAGATCCAGTGTAACGATCGCAAATGCTCGAACACCTGCATGGCAACTTCTGAGGATAAATCTATCCAGGCGGCAATATAGAGATCAGCCGGCAGGAGCGATCGCAGGCGGGTAGCGATCGGCGTTAACAAGGGGCAGGGATCATCGGGCTGCATACGGTGGCTCAACTCCATCCCAGGCCAGCGGGGAAACCATGAGGCGGCGATCAAAAGCGGGGGAAATCGCCAGTATCGAGACCGAGGGGGAATGCACCCAGCCCTCACCCCGGTCAAATGTCTACGGTTAGGTTTTGTGAATACAGGAATCTCAATGTATCCACAGGAGTCCGACTAGGATTAGGGTAGCGACTCCCAACGCCACCCAAACAAACTGGTTGTCTTTTGTTTCAACCAGCCCTGGTTCGACCGGGGGCGCCAGGGGGCGGGGGGCAGAGGATTGGCGGGGTTTGGCGGTATTCGCACCCCAGTCATCCTGGCTAGGATTGTCCGACAACCGGGACAGATCGGGAATCTGGCTACACCATTCAGGATGGCGGGAGAGGGGCGGGGCCTCCAGAATATAGAGCAATCGTTTGCCCTGTTTCCGCACGGCCATGCTGGGATGCTGGCTCAACTGCCGACACAGATCGATCGCTAACCCCTGTTGTTGCGTGGCTTCATAGGCGATCACTAGCCATAGACGCACTTCTCCGCCCAAGGGGGAGCTAGCTTGGGTGAGGGTTGCTGCCGCTTGCAGTTGGGTGATCGCCTGTCGATAGGCCCCTCGCTCTACATAGGCTTGCCCTTCACGATAATAAATACGGGCGGTTTCCAGGTTAGCCACTTCGGTCATGGTGTTTGCTTGCGTCCCCTTCTGTCCTGTATCAGTCGTTGTCGGCCAAGGGCATCGTATTCGCTGGGGCCTCGACCTCGATCGTATCGCAGTTTTCTGCGCCGTTTTAGCCATGACAAGCGTTGTCTGACGAGTGTCTAGGCGCAATTGGCTACAATCAGAGCTACGAAGCTGTGATTAGGTCGCTTTCCCTTGTCCAAGCAATCTCCTCTTCAGGATCTAGGCCGTTGGAGTCAGCGTTTTGGGGGCGCGCTGATGATCGGTGGGCAAGCTCTGCTGCATATCCTTCAGGGTCGTATTCATACCCGAAACCTCATGGAGCAGTTATCCGCCGTCGGTCCCCAGTCCTTATTGGTTGCCCTCCTGACAGCGGTGACGATCGGCATGGTGTTTACGATCCAGGTGACCCGCGAGTTTATTACCTTTGGCGTCGGGGATGCGGCAGGGGGGGTGTTGGCCTTGGCGTTGCTGCGGGAATTAACCCCGGTGATTACGGCGGTGATCCTGGCGGGACGGGTGGGTTCAGCGTTTGCTGCCGAAATCGGGGCCATGCAGGTGACCGAGCAAATCGACGCCCTGTATATGCTGCGAACGGACCCGATCGACTACCTGGTGATTCCCCGACTGCTGGCCTGCTGCATCATGTTGCCAATTCTGACGGTGATTGCCTTTGTGGCCGGGATGGGCGGCGGCGTTTTTGTGGCGGTTAACCTTTACCAACTGCCCATGCGTAACTTTTTGGAATCGGCCCAAAGTTTTTTAGGGACCTGGGATCTGTGCAGTGCTCTGATTAAAGCCTTGGTCTTTGGGGCCATCATTGCGGTAGTGGGGTCCAGTTGGGGCCTGACGACGACCGGGGGAGCCAAGGGGGTGGGCCAATCCACCACAACGGCGGTGGTGACGGCCCTGCTGGCTATCTTTGTCACCAACTTTTTCCTCTCCTGGCTGATGTTCCAGGGGTTAGGGAGTGCCGTACTGCGTAATTTCTGACGCCAACGGCCCCCGTTAACGCTCCCCTTGTCCCGCTTACAATGGGGTTAGGAAACCTTTTAGGAAACCTTGCCGTTACGGAATCTTGTCTTCACCCATGACTGGTACGTCCCCAACCTGGTCCGCATCAGATAGCGCGATCGCGACGGTCACCCTGGCCCCTAGCTTTGCGTTGCCGATCGCCCTCATTCTGCTGGCTTTGCCGTTGCTTCTAGTGCAACCGATCGCCGGTATTGCGATCGCCCTGTTTGGCCTCTTTTTGACGGTGCAAGCGGCGACCCTGCGCCTGCAATTTACCCCAACTGCCCTGGATATCTATCGGGGGGAACAACGCATTCGCAACTTTCCCTACCAGGACTGGCAACACTGGCAGATTTTCTGGCCGCCGCTGCCGATTTTGTTCTATTTCCGCGAAGTCAACAGTATTCACTTCCTGCCGATCCTGTTTGATCCTAAACTATTGCAGACCTGCCTCACGCAGCGCTGCCCTGTGAAACCAACCCTATGAACGAAGAAGCACCCCGTCCGTCTCAACCCAATGCCGAACCCAGTGAACCGGACGCCCCTAAACTAGACCTCCCCAAAGCCAAGGCGACACCGGGAGAGACCCCTACTCTATCGGCAGTCCCATCGGCCTCGCTAGAGATGGCCCCACCCTGGCCAGCAACGGATATGGATCTCCAGCCTGAGCCGGAGGGGGCTACCGATACCGGGAGTCCTGTGATGGCAACCCATGACCCCGTATCGGAGGCGGTGGCAGATTTGGCGCAACGGGTGGCGGACTTACGGGCACAGGAAAGTGCGCTGAAACAGGCGATCGCGGATCTCCAGACAACCTATACCCAAACGGTGCAAGAACAACTGGCCGAAGCCCAGACGGCGGTCAAACGACTGATGCGCGAAAGTTTGCACGATCTGGAGCAGCGGCGGCAAACCCTACAATTGTCGGTCGAACAGTTGGAACGGCGGCAGGAGCGGATTCGGGCGGAAATGCGAACCACATTTGCCGGAGTGTCCCAGGATTTGGCGATTCGGGTGCAGGGGTTTAAAGATTACCTGGTGGGTAGTTTGCAGGACTTGGTAACGGCGGCGGAACAGTTGGAGCTAGTCCCAACGCCAGCAGAGTCAGCGCCTGCTGCCCAGGAGGCCACGGCTTCCCCAGCGCCAGTGCATCCCCAGTTTGCCGAACAAACCTTTGAGGAGCAGGCTAAACGTATTCGTCGTCTGCTGGATCAGTACCGGAGCCAACCGGACTATTACGGTCCCCCCTGGCAACTGCGCCGTACTTTTGAGCCAATTCATGCCGATCGTGTCGCGGATTGGTTCTTTACCCAAGGGGGCCGGGGGGCACTGCGATCGCTCGGTAGCCGGTTGCAGAATGTGCTGGTGGCGGCAGCGGTGATTTCGATTCTGCACAAGTTGTATGGCGATCGTCTGCGGACGCTGGTGCTGGCCAATACGCCTGAGCGGCTGGGGGATTGGCGACGGGGGTTACAGGATTGCCTAGGGATTGCCCGGACGGACTTTGGCCCCAATGCCGGAATTGGCCTGTTTGAGTCACCGGAGTCGCTGGCGATCAAGGCTGAACGCATCCAGAAAAATGGGGATTTACCCCTGATCCTGATCGATGAAACTGAGGAGATGGTGAGCCTCGCGCTGTTGCAATTTCCCCTGTGGTTGGCCTTTGCCCCGGATCTGCGATCGCGCAGCGTCTCCGCCAGCGAGTCACGCAGTTACCTGTGAGTTAACTGGCTGTCACATATCTGTCAGAGCAATGTTAATAAATCATTCGATGTAACCTCAATCCAGCAGACTACTGGAGGTACTAGTATAATAACCAGATCTATGTTTAATGGGGACTAGTACTGGTGGCAAGTCTGTCAAGCATCTCCGATATTGCTCCAGAAGTGCAAAATAGTGCTCTTAGGGAAATTGACAACCTTGACCAGCAATTGCAGCACCATTTCCAATTTAAGTTTTTAGTTCAACCTGCCCTCACTAGACTTTTAGTGAGTTTTCAAGCCAACAAAACAAGACCAATTTACCGATGGTACAAGTATAAAGAAGCCTTCTCTGCTGATCTTGTTGAGCTTTTACTACAAAAATACGGGATTAGTCAGGGCAAGCTATTAGATCCGTTTGCAGGTAGCGGAACGGCTTTGTTTGCTGCTAGTGAGTTGGGATTTGATGTAGATGGTATTGAATTGTTACCCATTGGTCAGCAAATTATTGAAACGAAACAGATTCTCGATACTGAATTTATATCGGATGATTTAGAGCGTCTCAAGACGTGGATGAGCTTGCAGATATGGAAACAAGTTAATCAGGAATTATGCCTACCAGAACTTAGGATTACAAAAGGGGCTTACTCTACAGAAAATAAGAGAGCAATAGAGCAATATCTCGGTTCTCTGTTTCAGGAGAATGAAAGAGTTCGAGAAATTTTACTCTTTGCTTTGCTTTGTGTTTTGGAGTCTATAAGCTACACGCGCAAAGATGGCCAATATCTCCGTTGGGACTATCGTTCCGGTCGTGGGCAAGGGAAAAAGCCTTTTAATAAAGGTGAAATCCTAGATTTTGATGCTGCTATCACCCGTAAACTTGAAGAAATCGTTGATGATCTAGAACCTCCTACCCATCAAGTAGAACTTTTTTCGGTCAAGAGATCACGAGGGAAAATTCAACTTTACAAAGGGTCTTGCCTCAAATTGCTACCGACTTTACCGAATGAAATTTATGATGCTGTGATTACGTCTCCACCCTATTGCAATCGATATGACTACACTCGTACTTATGCTTTAGAATTGGCCCTATTAAATGTCTCTGAAAAAGGACTGATTGATCTTCGACAAGAAATGTTAAGCTGCACCGTCGAAAATCGATCAAAAGACTTATTAAGTATCAACCCAAGTTGGAGGTTAGCTTTAGAGACTGCAAATTCACAGCCTTTACTGCAAGCTATTCTGAGCTATTTAGAACATCAAAAACTCCAGGGTGTCTTAAACAATAACGGCATCCCCAGGATGGTGAGAGGTTACTTTTATGAAATGGCTTGTGTTATGCAGGAATGTTCCCGCGTCCTCAAACCTGGAGCACTTTTGTTTATGGTTAATGACAACGTGCGTTACTCCGGCATCAGTATTTCAGTGGATACGATCCTCTCTGATTTTGCGGAGAAACTAGGTTTTGTAGTTGAGCATATTCTCGTTTTACCTGGTGATAAGGGTAACAGTAGCCAGCAGATGGGAAACCACGGGCGTTATCCTTTGAGGAAATGTATTTATGTATGGAGGAAACAGTAATCTAATCCTATGACTGCTTATCGTAAAAGTGGATAGCGATGACCAACGACGATGCGGAAATTGAATTGTCTTTACGCGGACTCAGTTGGGAGAGCGATCGCGGCAGCCGTACTCTTATCTACAACCTAAATATTCTATTAGTCAGAAGTAATGTAGATCTCTGTTTGTTCAATCTTGCACCAGAAGCCCTGCCCGCGAATAAATCCAGCAAGATCAAACCTGTTGAAGTTGAACCTTACACCATTGCCTTAGGAGAACTGAAGGGCGGCATTGACCCAGCCGGTGCTGACGAGCATTGGAAAACCGCACAAGCGGCACTGAATCGTATACGGCAGGCATTTGCAGATGCTGGGCACACACCCCTGACATTTTTTGTAGGGGCAGCGATTGAAAGAAGGATGGCTGGCGAAATTTGGGAGCAACTAGAAAGCGGGATGCTTAGTAATGCTGCGAACTTAAATGAGGAGAGCCAAGTTGCGTCTATTTCTCGTTGGTTATGCAGTTTGTAGAAGCAACAGCCACCTAACTTCACTGTTATAGTCATTGTAATTTAGGCTGAAACAGCACCCTCACCCCCCACCCCTCTCCCAGAGCGGGAGAGGGGAGTCAAAAACTGTGTCGTTCTTATTTGGATTGACCATAATTAGCAGGGTGATAGAGCATGAAGCTCCTGACGATGACTTCACTTAGCCCATCCCTTTACGCTTCCTTGGAAGTTTGATTGCGGGCTTGCCATGCCAACTCCAGAATCCGATACCAGCGTTTTTGGGCTTGCTTGGGGGTGCATTTAATCGCCTTGGCGATCGCCTCATCGCTAGCGTGTTCTTGTTTCATCTCCAGTAATGTCCGTTGTTCCGGGGTTAACTGGGCTAAAAAGGCTTGCCATTGGGCGGGAGCCATCCCCAGATTTTGATCCAGATCAGCGCCTAACCATTGGTGCACCAATTGCCACTGGTGGGAACGGGCGAATCTTTCCACGTGGTACTTAAACCGCTGTTGCAAATAATCCCGCTGCCGTGCCGTCAGGCCCAAGATACTATCAATTTCTGGAGCAGAGAGATCTTGCAATTTCAAGACTAAATAATCAATACAATCCGATTGCCCCTGGGCTTGCAGGTATTGGATTAATTCGGTGACCACGCGATCGCGCAAGACCCCCTCAGCCAAATCCACTGCATCAGCCACCATTTGTTCCCGCACCTGATGCACGACAGCGGAACGGCTATGACCTTCGCTTTCCTCCCGTTTGGGGGATTCCATCGCCAATTCAAAATCAAGCGTGGCTTCCTGGGGTTGACGGCGGGCAAAGCCCTGGGCACGAAGGACAATTAACTGTTGGCTATTGCGACCGGGGAGGGCAATGCGGCGTTTGGCGTAGTGTTCCGTAAACGCCATGTATTCCGCCAGTTCCAACTGGGTTCGGGGACTATAGTCGGCGGCCAGTTCATTCTCCCGCCGGAAGACTTTGAGGGCCTCCATATAAAAGCCTTGCAGAAAGTCTTCGATCAGGGCGTGGCGGGCCTGGAACCCCAGCTTGAGATGCATGGGGGCAATGTGGCGGTAGACGATCGTACTTAAGGTGCTGTGCAGTTCCACCCGCCCCTGTTGCGAACCGAGGCGATAGTAGGCCAGACATTTGTGGAGACGGTGCCGTGCTAGGGTGAGTTGCCAGGTTTGGACTTCACCAGAGGTTTGGATGCGATCGCTTTTCTGACAAATGCGATCGACTTCCTTGGCAATACGGATGGCGACGGCCTGTCCTGTGCGCGATCGAACTTCGGCCTGCAATTCCTGGAGCAATAGCTCACCGAGTTCCTGTAAATTCAGGCCAGAAGCAGGTACTGGCGGGGTGGCTGCCGCTGTTGCTGCTGGGAGGGTGGGATCATCCGGGTAGAGGACCCTGACTTCGCTAGAACCTTGGCCCTGGGAGCCAGAGGAGTTGGCTGATTTAGTATTCATCTTCTCGCCTGTGGTAGATCTGCACCGTTAACTGAAGGCAACCTGGCTCACTGACCCTGTGGTCAGGATCGGTGGGTTAGCCAGTGCCCCATTCACCTGTTGTCTCCTACGGTAAAGCTTGCGGCATCACCCCTAAGCGCCCAGTGTGTCACTCTTTAAATTAACCTCGATCGCGGGTTGATGACGGGCAATCTCTGTCCGAGCGTGCCCCACCCAACTCCGTCCCCACCCAACCCAAGCTGGCTAGGGGTTGAGCATTCATACAGTAGGGCTGCGACTTCCCCCTGACAATAGGCCCATACCCATCAGGGATGGACACTCTACTAACTGACTCACCCCAGGTGGGTAACCCCATCGCTACCGAAATGGATATTCAAATGGGCCAGCAGTTCCGCATAATGGGGGATGGTTAACCGGCACAGATCCCCTGCGGGTGCGTGGCTGCCCGGTTGTGGCCAGTTGTTTCGGGGGACTCGCGTTGCGATAGGAACCATGCTGGAGGAGATTAAACCGGACTTATCTCAACGGGCGTGCTATAGCGATCCGCCTAGGGCTAGCCTATCGGCCTTTTCGGTAGTGATCCCCGTCTTTAACGAAGAGGAAGGGATTACCAGCACCCTCGATCGCCTCCAGGAACAGTTACAAGGCGTGCCCTGCCCCTACGAGATTGTGGTGGTCAATGACGGTTCCACCGATCGCTCTGGGCTGATCCTGCGCGATCGCACGGATATTCGCCTGGTGGAGCATAGTACTAATCTGGGTTACGGGGCAGCGCTCAAAACCGGCATTCGGGTGGCCCAGTATCCCCTGATTGTCATTACCGATGCCGATGGCACCTATCCCAACGATCGCATTCCCGATCTGGTGGCCCAGGCTAGCCAAGCCGATATGGTTGTCGGTGCCCGGATTGGGGCCAATATTCAATACCCGACGATTCGCAAAATTCCCAAGTGGTTCCTGGTGCGCTTTGCCCAGTGGTTGACGAAAACCAGAATTCCTGATCTCAACAGTGGCCTGCGGGTGTTTCGCAAAAGTGTCGTCGAGCGGTTCTTGAGCATCCTGCCCGATACCTTTAGTTTTACCACCACGATTACAATTGCTCTGCTGACCAACCGCTACATCGTGCGCTACGTGCCGATCGACTACTACCCCCGCCTGGGCAAAAGCAAAATCAAGCCGATTCGCGATACCCTGCGGTTTATCCAGCTAATCCTGCGCACCGGGATTTACTTTGCTCCCCTGCGCGTTTTCCTGCCGATCGCGGGCATTTTCTACATCGGCTCCTTGATCACGCTCTACCAGGATATTTTCGATCGGCGCGACCTGACCGAACGGACCCTCATTATGTTTGTCACCGCCACCCAGATTGGCCTGTTTGCCCTCCTCGCCGACATGATCGACAAGCGCAGTGAACGCTTTTAGCCTCTCTCCCTGGGCCGATGCGAACCTGAACCCTTGCGACGAGACAAGTAGGTGAGTGTCATTAAACCGAAGACCCTCATCCCCTAACCCCTTCTCCCAAGCCGGGAGCAGGGGAACCGATCGCGCTATGGCAAACCCCAGCGCCACAGGTTCTTTCTCCCAAGCCGGGAGCAGGGGAACCGATCGCGATCTCCTTACCCCAACTCCCCGTTCGCGGGGGGCTAGGGGCAGGGCCATTCTCCTGCGGAGACGCTGCGCGATCGGTGATCCTTCAGTTTAATGAGCACAATCTACTTAATGAGCACGATCTACTTAGCACCGGTTGCTTAAGACTCTGTGAACAGGGGCCGCTGTTGATAATTTACCTAGATAATAGGAGGGGGATACGGTTGGAATCATCAGTCATCCCCCTGTAACTCCCAGGTTAACTGCTTCCGCTATTCCCTCACGATCGCAACGGAAGCAAATCCGTCGGATAAAAAGTGGTTTGGCTTCCCTCGCTCTCCAGGAGAATCGGAGTGGGAGTGAAGCTGATCTTAATAGCTGGGCGGTGGATAGGTGGCCCATCAATACTGATGCAAACCTGGAAGGAATTAAGACGTTATTAACTGCGATTTAAGGTCCTCATAATGACTACTATTCACATCAATGATACAACCCTCCGTGATGGCGAACAGGCCGCTGGTGTCGCCTTTAATGCTGCCGAAAAAATCGCGATCGCTAAAATTCTCGATGAGATTGGTGTCCAGGAACTCGAAGTCGGGATTCCGGCAATGGGGGGTGAAGAGGCCCAGGCGATCGCAACGATTTGCCAACAAGGACTCAAGGCTAATCTTCTAGGCTGGAATCGTGCCGTGGTCAGTGATATTCAAGCCTCGATCGCCTGTGGCCTGACGCGGGTTCATATCGCGATTCCCGTTTCCGATGTCCAGGTGGAAGCCAAGTTTCATGGCCAGTGGCGAGTGATGCTTCAGCAGTTACGCGATGCCGTCATAGCGGCCCTGGATCAGGGCCTATTTGTGGCGATCGGGGGGGAAGACGCCTCACGAGCAACTGGCCATGCCCTACAGGAGATCGCCCTCTATGCCCAGGAGTTAGGCGCATCCCGCTTCCGATTTTGCGATACCGTTGGCATTCTCGACCCCTTCACCACCTACGAACAGGTGCGTCAACTCGTCAATACCTTGAGCATCCCCGTGGAAATTCATACCCATAATGATCTGGGGCTAGCCACGGCTAACGCCCTTGCTGGGTTACGGGCAGGAGCCACTTCAGTCAATACCACGGTCAATGGGTTAGGGGAACGAGCCGGCAATGCGGCGCTGGAAGAAGTCGTCATGGCCCTCAAGCGGATTTATCACCTGGATGTGGGCGTGGATACCCAACGGTTGCTGGAACTGTCTCGTCTGGTTGAACACGCCTCCGGTAGCCATGTCCCCCCCTGGAAGGCGATCGTGGGGAGCAATGCCTTTGCCCATGAAGCTGGGATTCATGCCCATAGTATTCTGCAAAATCCGACCACCTACGAACCCTTTGATCCCCGTGATGTGGGTTGGCAACGGCGGCTCGTTGTCGGTAAACATTCAGGTCGGCACCAGGTCATTGCCCTCCTAGAACAGCAGGGGATTACCCTCAGCCCAGAGGAAGCCCACAGTCTCCTGACCGCCATCCGCCACCAGGCGATTCAAGCCAAACGGGACCTTACTCCCGATGAACTGATCAGCCTCCTACCCGACCACCTGCGTCCCTGGGTGACCCAACCACCCACACCCATTTCCTCAGGGGCCGATGCCTCTCCCATATCCGAAGGGATCGCGCTGCCAATCGCACCGTCCCCAGGGCGGGAAGGTGCATGATTACAACTCTAGACCCTCGTCCCTCATCCCCTAACGCCTTCTCCCAAGCCGCGAGAAGGGGGATCGATGCAAGCCATTCACCTGATGGTAATGCAATGTCCCTTGGATCTTTACTCCCAAGCCAGGAGCAGGGGAATCGATGCAAGAATACAGGTAAGCTCCAAGCTACAAACAGAGACGATAAAGACTTGATCCGCCCGCATAGGAGTTAACAAAACGGTTTGGCCCAATTGATTTATGGTACTGGGTGGGAAATGAAACGTTCTTGAGCGTGTTCTTTAGCAGAGTGAAGTAATGAAAATTGCACAAGATATTACGGAACTGATTGGCCAAACCCCCCTGGTGCGTTTGCAGCGGATTCCCCAGGCAGAGGGCTGTGTCGGGCAGATTGTCATGAAACTCGAAGGCATGAACCCGGCAGCCTCAGTGAAAGATCGCATTGGCCTCAACATGATCCGGGCGGCTGAGGCAGCGGGCGAAATTCAGCCCGGTCGCACGGTGTTGATTGAACCCACCTCTGGCAATACGGGCATTGCCCTGGCAATGGTGGCAGCAGTTAAGGGCTATCGCCTCATTCTGACCATGCCGGAAACCATGAGTTTGGAACGACGGGCCATGCTGAAAGCCTACGGGGCCGAACTGGAACTCACCCCTGGCTCAGAAGGGATGAAAGGCGCAATCCGACGGGCAGGGGAACTCGCAGCCACGTTACCAGATGCTTTCATGTTGCAACAGTTTAAGAATGCGGCCAATCCCCAAATCCATCGTGAAACCACCGCAGAAGAGATTTGGCAGGACACCGAAGGTCAGGTGGATATCCTGATCGCAGGGGTGGGGACGGGTGGCACAATCACTGGCATTGCGGAGGTGATTAAGCAACGCAAACCCAGCTTCCAGGCGATCGCGGTCGAACCCAAGGGCAGTGCCGTTCTCTCTGGCGGTGCCCCTGGTCCCCATAAGATCCAGGGGATTGGCGCGGGGTTTGTGCCCGATATTCTCCGAACGGATTTAATTGATGAGGTGATCACAGTGACGGATGAGGAGGCGATCACCTACGGTCGCCGACTGGCACGGGAGGAGGGCCTATTGTCCGGCCTATCTTCGGGCGCAAACCTTTGTGCCGCCATTACCGTGGCCAAACGTCCGGAAAACGCGGGTAAACTGATTGTGGCGATCCAACCCAGCTTTGGCGAACGCTACCTGAGCACAGTTCTTTTCCAAATCCCCGATGCTTAGGGCTATCTCCTCGCCTGGGGTAGGCAGCTTGCCTGCCCTGTTTGCGGTTGTATGAAGTTTTGCTGCGATCGTGCGACTTTTGCAACAGCCTTCCCAGGCTGGGGTCACACGGTGGTACGATCGGAATTCAACGCAATCCCGACCGAGTTACCGGGGAAAAGTCCACAATGGTCAATGTCTCTGCACCACCGGCCCAAAAGCCATCCAAAGTTGAAGGTTTGAAAGAACGTAGCCATCACCTGCGGGAACCTGTTGCCACGGAACTGTTGCAGGATACCACCCACTTCAGCGAGGATGGGGTGCAAATCCTCAAGTTCCACGGCTCTTACCAGCAGGACAATCGCGATAACCGGGTCAAGGGGCAAGAGAAAGACTATCAGTTTATGCTGCGCACCCGCAGCCCCGGTGGCCTGATTCCGCCCCAGTTGTTCCTCACCCTTGATCGCCTGTGTGATGAATACGGCAACCACACCCTGCGGGTTACTGATCGCCAGGGTTTCCAGATCCACGGCATTTTGAAGAAAAATCTCAAGACTGTGGTCGCGGCGATCGTGCGCAATCTGGGGTCAACCCTGGGGGCCTGTGGCGACCTCAACCGCAACGTGATGGCTCCGCCTGCGCCCTATAAGAATCGTCCAGAGTACCAACACGCCTGGGACTACGCCAATCGGGTGGCGGATTTACTCACGCCGCAAACTGGGGCTTATTACGAAATCTGGCTAGATGGCGAAAAGATCCTCAGTGGCGAAGAGCATCCAGAGGTGAAGCTGGCCCGCCAGCGGAATTTGAATGGGATGCTCCTGGATGATCCGGAGGAGCCGATCTATGGCACCCACTATATGCCGCGTAAGTTCAAATGTGCGGTGACGGTTCCTGGGGATAACTCAGTGGATCTCTACACCCAGGACTTGGGCCTAGTGGTCTTTTGCAATGATCAGGGTGAAGTGGAAGGGTTTAATGTCCTGGCTGGGGGTGGCCTAGGGCGCACCCATAATAAGGAAGAGACCTTTGCCCGTTTGGCTGATCCGATTGGTTATGTCGATCGCGCCGATATCTACGACTTGGTGAAGGCGATCGTGGCGACCCAGCGGGACTACGGCGATCGCAGCCAACGCCGCCATGCCCGTCTGAAATATCTCATCCACGACTGGGGGGTCGATCGTTTCCGGCAAAAGGTAGAGCAATATTTGGGCAAACCCCTACACCCCTTCCGGCCCCTGCCCCCGTTTCAATATTTGGATTTTCTCGGCTGGCATGACCAGGGGGATGGCAAGCGTTTTGTGGGCATTTCGATCAACAATGGTCGGATCAAGGATGACGACACGTTGCAACTGCGCACGGCCCTGCGCCAAATCGTCGAGCAATTCCAACTGCCCATGCGGCTCACCCCTCATCAAAACCTGATCTTGACCGATATCGATCCGGCGATCGAACCCAAGGTGCGAGAGATATTAGACCGCTGTGGTGTGCAGCCAGAAACGGCGATCGATCCCTTGGTCCGAACGGCAATGGCCTGTCCGGCGCTGCCCACCTGTGGGCTGGCGATCGCCGAAGCGGAACGGGTTATCCCCAGTGTGGTCGGTCGCGTGCGTACCCTGCTCGATCAGATGGATCTCGGTCAGGAGCCGTTTGTCATTCGGATGACCGGATGTCCCAATGGTTGTGCCCGTCCTTATGTGGCTGAACTGGGCCTAGTGGGCAGTGCCCCCGATGTCTATCAAGTCTGGTTGGGCGGTGCGACGAATCAAACCCGCCTAGCGGTGCCCTATCTAGAGCGGTTAGCGATCGCTGACCTAGAGACTGAACTAATCCCAATCTTGACCTACTTTAAGCAGTCGCGCTTGCCTGACGAAGGCTTTGGCGACTTTTGCCACCGGGTGGGTCTGGATGCCATTCGTCAATTCCGAGCCACCTTTATGACCCTAGACACCTCCCTGACAATGAGCAGTACCAATGGCCATGTTGCCACTGCTGTGGCTGATGCGCCCAAACCACCGACGAAAAAACGTCTGCGGCGGCGGGTAGATGTGGCCGATCCGATCTATCAACGCCTGAAAACGGCAGCCGAACAACGGGGGGTGTCGATCGTGGAATTGGCAACGGAAGCGATTAATGCCTACCTAGGCCCGGAAGCTTGACCGAGGTAGGACCGTGCGCTTTGACCTGGTAACCCTGTTTCCAGAATTTTTTGATTCGCCCCTGCGATCGGGGTTACTGGGTAAAGCCTTCGAGAAGGGCATTGCGACAGTCCACCGCACCAATCCCCGCGACTTTACCACCGATAAACACCATCGGGTGGATGATGAACCCTATGGCGGTGGGGTGGGGATGCTCATGAAACCGGAACCCTTGTTTGCCGCCGTTGAATCCTTGCCGGTGCTGCCCCGCCGGGAGGTGATTCTCATGACGCCCCAGGGCGAACCCCTGCACCAGGCCCTATTACAAAAACTGGCCACGGACTACGACCAGTTGGTCATCCTGTGTGGCCACTACGAAGGGGTCGATGAGCGCATCCTGAACCTGGTTACCCGTGAGATTTCCCTAGGCGATTTTGTGCTGACCTGTGGAGAAATTCCGGCCCTGGCGTTATTGAACGGCGTGATCCGGCTGCGACCGGGGACCGTAGGCAAGGAAGCCTCCCTCAAGGCCGAAAGCTTTGAAGACGGGTTGTTAGATTATCCTCAATACACCCGTCCAGCCGTCTTTCGGGGCTGGTCGGTACCAGAAGTCCTGCGATCGGGCAATCACCAGGCGATCGCAGCATGGCGACGGCAACAGCAAATCGAACGCACCCAGCAGCGCCGCCCGGACCTCTATGCGCGTTGGTTACAGCAACAAGGGGGAGAAGGGAGAAGGGAGAAGTGAGGGACTGGTATGGCCCTCCTCTTGCCTCAATTCTCCATCCTCTTGCCTCAGTTCTGGGTGACCGGACGCAGACGGGTCAGTTTTAGCTTAAACGGGCCGCCGGCGGCTTCGCCAAAGGCCCGCACCCGCACAATGTACTTGCCCGTTTTCGTAATGCGGGTGAACAGGAGGGAATTGGTCGTCCCGTCCGGCCCATCGTCGTTTTCGCCAACGGTGGTGCCATCTTCCGCCAATAGGGTGACGATCGTGTCAAAGCTCTCGGAGGACAGGTCGATCGCCAATTGATCGCCCGCCGTCAAGTTAACGACATAGTCCCGCGCAAATCCACCTTGACCTGTGGGGATATCCTGGGCCGAGAGGGTATCGCTTAATTCATTATTGGCGGGCATGGGGAGGGGATTATAGAGCCGGGACTGGGCGGGTGCGGCCAGACTCGTTACTCCGACTAACCATAGGCTCCCCGGCAAACAGATGAGTGGTCTCAACCAGCGACGGGGGCGTTTGGGTGACACATGTGTAAGATCCATAGCTTCCGGTAACCATGACGATGGGCATCGGCCTCAAGAATTGAAATTGGCCTGATTCAGCATGGCCTAATTTCAGCCCCACAGCAAATGCGCTGTCTCTTGATACAACACGCCTGTTCCCCGTTCCGGTAACTCCGCCTGGTTAACGTCGTCTGGATTGATACGGCATGGATTCTGTATTGACACGGATCGAGGGTGCGGCAACGGCATCCCGCCTGTCACCGCAACCTCGATCGCGGCTCTGCCTGCCCACCCTCGCTGATTCCTACATCTGACTAATGATCATCTCGCGGTACTGGCTCTTTTGCTTCACCCCCATCATTTCACCCACCTTCTCCTTGTTTTTGAAAAACTGTACCGTTGGGGTACCCGTAATCCCTGCGGCTTCGGCAATTTCCGGATCAGCTTCGATGTCAATTTCCACATAGTGGATCTGACCTTCAAACTCATCCACTACCTTGCTCAAAATTGGCTTCAAGGTATGGCAGGGGCCACAGGTTGGGGAGGCGTATTTGACCATGATCAGGCGATCGCTCTCGTGGTAAAGCTTACGCAAGGCATACCCCCCCACATGGCGGGTTGCGTTCAGATCGAAATTGGCGGCTGGATCGGCACTGGCTTCTGGGGCTGAGGTGCCCGTCGAGGCAGGTTCAGATATAGCCGATTCGCTGGCTTCCTGATGAAATTCCTGGATCAGGTTATGTTCCGATAACCACCGTTCGGCCAACATAGCCGCCATAGAACCTGTGCCTGCTGCGGTAATTGCTTGCCGGAATTCGTGGTCTTGCACATCACCTGCGGCAAACACGCCCGGAACATTGGTGGCCACAGAACCGGGCTGGACCTTGATATAGCCCACCTCATCCAGGTCCAGTTGGCCCTTGAAAATGGCGGTATTGGGGGTATGACCGATCGCATAGAAGAGACCGCCCGCCTCGATTTCCGTGACTTCGCCTGTTTCGCTGTTGCGCACCTTCACCCGTTGCAGACGCTCACCATCCCCGGCCACATCCACCGCCTCCGTGTGCCAATGGACCGTGATCTTAGGGTGCTTCAAAACCCGATCCTGCATGGCTTTGCTGGCCCGCATGCGATCGCGACGCACGAGCAAATGCACGTGGGACCCGTACTTCGTGAGATAAACCGCTTCTTCGGCTGCCGTATCGCCCCCGCCGATCACCACCAGATCAACCCCCTTGAAGATCGGGCTGGCCCCATCACAAATCGCACAGGCAGACATGCCCCGATTCCAGTAGGTCGCTTCTGAGGGCAAGCCTAACCGTTTGGCGGTGGCTCCCGTGGCAATGACTAAACTGTTAGCTCGCACTTCTCGCTCTGCCGAGCGCACCACAAAGGGCCGCTGACTGAGATCCACTTCAGTCACATCTTCCGTAATGAGTTCGGCTCCCCAGCGCACAGCTTGGGCCTTGGTCCGCTGCATTAACTCTGGCCCGGTAATGCCGTCGGGGAAACCCGGAAAGTTCTCCACTTCGGTGGTGGTCATCAATTGCCCACCCGGAATACCCCCCGCTTGGAACCCCTCAAACACCAAGGGCCGCAGGTTAGCTCGTCCCGCATAGATGGCCGCCGTATATCCGGCAGGGCCAGAACCAATAATCACCAGATTCTCAACGGCTGGGCGACTCATAGGACTTATCTCAAACTCATAACGACTACGCTTAGTGTAACACAGGGAGGGCAGTCAGCGAGAAGGCTACCTGGAAACACGGCTCAGGAATCAAACGAACATGGGATAATGTTGCGGCTGTTTACCCCCCCCTGCGATTGTGGCTGTTCCCGACTCCTCCCCTGAAACCCTGGATATTCCGGCAATACCCGTCATAGACCCCCTAACGGCTGATCTAGACAATCATTCCCTCAACTTCCAGTTGCCTGATCCAGAGGACGAGCAGCTACCGGATGTGGAATTCCAGCAACAGGTTGATCGGGCGTGGCAGGTGTGCGATCGCTTTGACCTGCAAACGGATATCTGGCGCGGACGGATTCTACGGGTGGTGCGCGATCGCGAAAAACAGCGGGGCGACAATCGCGGGACGGGGTTTCTCAACTGGCTGAAGGAGCGGGAGATCAGCAAAAGTCAGGCATACCAATGGATCGAACTGGCCAACAGTGCCGATACTCTGCTGGAGACGGGGCATCTAGAGCCAGAAGATGTCAACCAGTTCAGCAAACGGGCATTTATTGAAGCGGCTCACGCATCGCCAGAAGTCCAGCAATTGGTGAGTGAAGCCGCCCATCGGGGGGAACGGGTGACCCGGCGGGAAGTGCGGCAATTGTCGGACGAATGGACCGCCATGACTTCGGATCTCTTGCCAGAGGCAGTGCGGGAAAAGGCCGCCGACCATACCATCCCCACCCGCTACCTGGCCCCCCTAGTGCGCGAGTTGGAAAAACTACCGGAATCTCACCAGGCCAGCCTCCAGCACGAAATGCGGGAAAATCCTGACCTGGATACCTTGAAACAAGTCACCAGCGAAGCCAAATCGTTGGCCAAATACCTCAACGCCGCCAGTCAGGTGCAGACACTCAATGACGCCAATATTGATGTGGAAACGGCGCTCGAGGAAGCCTTGCGATTAGGCATTCTCAATATCGCTGCCGATGTGGTCACCCAGGCCAGCCAAGTGGAGCAGGCGATCGGGAAGCTCTACACGGCCTGGAAACGGCTAAATCGCCTCAGCGATCGCCTCTATGTTGACAGCGGCGTCAGTACGCCTCACCTGCGGCGCATGGTCCAGAGCCTGGGTAAGCTTTCCGGCAGCGTGATTGAAGTGCAACTAGGAGTCGGGGGAGATCCCACAACCGCCGCTCTCTCGCAACGGACAATCCGCCTGCAAATGCTCACCGAGGAGATGGATGCCCCGGATATTGACAATGATTAGGGGGCTATTACGAGCAAGTATGTCCCAAATATCTTCCCCAAAAGATACAGGAATGGCGTTAGCCTATGGCGAAACGGTTGCCTGCGAGGTTCGATCAAACAGAGGGGGGAACGGGGCTGAGAAGGGTCATGAGCCAGTGCGAGAGGGGCTGAGGCAACCTGAAGCCTGCGATCGCAAGCCAATCGGGATCGAGATCAAAACGGTGAAATCGGGCTGGCCCATTGGGATGCCAACCTGTCGTCCCATTGGGAACGGCCTCATTGGGAACGGCCTCTATGCAGTTCGTTCAGAGCTATCGAATGGGAAAATTGCACGCATTCTATTCTGCATTGGCGCAGGAAACCTGATCGGGCTGCATGGTTTTATGAAGAAAACGCAGCAAATACCTGCGCAGAATCTAGACTTGGCCTTCCCTTGACTTTGGTAACACGGCGGTCACCCTTAAGACCTTGGACCGGGCAGCAGCCGTGCTGGGTCAGCGTCTTCAGCGTGATCTGGTTGATACTCCGACCCCTAAACCTGCCACTCCTAGGGCCTAGGGGAGACTAGACTAGGACGGGCGAGCCGCCCATCCACGCCCATCCCCTGATTCTATGGGGTAGTCTCCAAGGAGTCTCAACCTTACAGGCCGAGTTGATTGCCCCGGCGGTACTGGAAGTAAGCCGCAACGAACAAGCCCGCCAGGGTGATGGGAATCAAGCCAAGCACAATACCAGAGAGTAGGGGTTCAACCATGAGAAGTGCCTCCGGGGCCTCGATACAAAACAACACACATTATCTGTGATCAGCATACCCCGATCGCCGCGCTCCTGGGCGGCATCCCCCCTACCTCAATCCTGCACTCCGAGTTGGAATGCTAACGGTTGCCAGACTGCCGCCCGTGATTATCCCCTATACGGAGAAGGAGACCTTACCCGATCGCCTATCCCCCTTCGCGCTGATGGCTGACAATAACGCAACAAATCTTTAGAGTAAATGATGAAATTAAGAAGTTTTTTGTACAAATGCTTATAATTAAAAATCGCTTGGCGAGGCGGCTAGCTGGAGACAGTTTGGACGAGCAGCAAACAATCAACGTGTGCGGGGATGTCCCCATTCAGCAGATTGCCGCGATCCTGTTGGCGATCGGGGGCATCATTTTGGCGATTTTATTTGGCCTGCATCAGCTAGAAACAGCCGACCCCTACATTCAAAGTGTGTTACGGCTCCAGGGCGATCGCGAGCAAGGGGCCATGATTTTTCAGATCAACTGTGCCGGTTGTCATGGTTCAATGGCCGACGGGTTAGTGGGTCCTAGCTTGAGGCACATTGCTGAGCGCAAAACCCAGGCAGCCCTGATTCGGCAGGTAATCAGTGGTGAAACCCCGCCCATGCCCAAATTTCAACCCAATCCCCAAGAGATGGCCGACCTGCTCACCTATCTGGAGAGCCTCTAATGCCCGATCACAGGGGCGGACCGATCGTCCGCCTGGGCCGGTGCACTGGCATGGAGATCCTTAAGATTCAGTACACTATTGCCCCTATAATTTTACCATTGATAATGAGCTATCTTTATCCCAGGTAAATCATGATGATTACCCCAAATTGCCGGCCAAGTAGAGGGGAGATATCGGGTAAGGACGGGCTAATTTTGCGCATCTGAGTCATAGCCCCATGCAATGATCGCTGATCATAGCCCTATGCAATGATCTAGGATGTTGGCAGGGGAGGTCTCAATTAAGCTGGGATTAACAAGATGGGATAAAAACAGAGGAGCGAATTGTGGTAACCCCCAATGGTCGTGCCGATTTTAGTCAAACGGATTTGAGAAACCAGGATTTTAACTAAACTTTACAATGAATTCCATGCATTTGTGACTCGTTTTCCATGCCCTTGCTAATCCTGGTTGCCGAGGATGATCCAGGGACCCGTCTCACCATTAGTGACTACCTGGAGCAGGCTGGCTATTCGGTTATGTCAGCGACCAATGGCCGTGAAGCCCTACAAATTTTGAAAGACTATCTTCCCCACCTCCTGATCACGGATGTGGCCATGCCCCACATGGATGGGTTTGAGCTGGTGAAAAAGGTTCGACAGCAGCCCCACTTTCGGCTACTCCCCGTCATTTTCCTCACTGCCCACTCCACGCTCAATGAACGGATTCAGGGTTACCAACTGGGGTGTGATATTTACTTGCCGAAACCCTTTGACCTCAGTGAATTGGGGGCGGTTGTCCGCAACCTGATGGAGCGCACCCAGTTGATCCAGACGGAGTGGCGTACCCACCTGAAATCGGCAGAGGCAGAGCCACCTCCGGCTAGTGGGGGTGATCAAGCCACCGCCAAACCGGCAGCCGAAGAGGTTGATCTCACCCGACGCGAGCAGGATGTGTTGCACCTTTTGGCCGAAGGACTCTCAAACAACCAGATTGGGGAACAGCTACACCTCAGCCCTCGAACAGTCGAAAAACACGTGAGCAGCCTCCTGCGGAAGTCCAATACCAGCAATCGGGCGGAACTGGTCCGGTTCGCGATCGATAATCATCTGGTCCGCTGATTCGCCTCGCGCCATGTTCTAGCACAACTGCATCAGGATGACTTCCCACACTAAACGCGGCTGGACGTAGCTACGGAGTGCCGTTTTCGCCTTTTCCAGGGTGAGGAGAATGGGGGTGGGATCATACCCAACTTGGGGTTGCCAATAGCAGTGCTGGAGATAGTCGAGCAGCCAATACTGTTGTTCACTCTCCAGCGTTTGGTTGATCTGGCGGGCGAGGTCGAGGGCCTCCCGGAGCGATCGCGGCGGCGATTGCAAGGCTTGCAGGAGATCGGGGGGCATCCTTTGCAGTTGTTCGTAGTGGGCGATCGCCGCCCCTGGACTGCCCTGGGCCATCGCCAGCACCGAGGCGTAGGCATTCCCGATCGCCGCTGTTGTGGCGGACTGTACCAGGTCCCCATAGCCCACCTGAGCCAATACCTGGGCGAGGGCATCAGGGGGCAGCCGATAGAACGGGATGCGCTGACAGCGGGAGACTAGCGTCGGCAAGAGGGCATCCAGGGAGGGGGCCAGCAAAATCAGGGTGGCCTGTCCCGGTTCCTCCAGGGTTTTCAACAAACCATTGGCCGCGGCCTCGGCCATCGTTTCCGCCTGTTCGATCACTACCACCGATCGTGGGGCGTTCAAGGGTACCCGACCCAGGAATTGGGACACTTCCCGGATCTGTTCCAGGCGAATTTGGGGCGGTGCCTTGCGTTTTACCCCTGCGGCGATCGCTTCCTGGGTCGATAGCCGTTTTCCCTGATGCCAATAGGTGGGTTCAACCCAGAGCAGGTCAGGATGGTTCCCCTGGGCGATCCGTTGCCGCAGGACATCGTAGGCGTGGGTTGCACCCTCATTTTCGCCAGCAACCGACGGTGGTTGTGAACCTGCCCGTGTCGCGTGAGGTTGGGTGAGCGGTTGGACTAGGAGGAGTTCTAGAAAGCAGCGGGCGGCAAGGCTGCGGCCCACGCCATCCGGTCCCACGAACAGATAGGCCGGGGCAATGCGGTTTTTCTGGACTGCCTGGGTGAGCAGTTCGACGGCTTGGGGTTGGCCGAGGAGAGGCTGGAAAGGGGTCATGCGTGGAGGCCGACGGCGGCAGCGATCGTGGGTAACTGGTGTACTTCGAGTTGGTCTAACAGTCCCTGGAGGACGCGCCGGATGAGACCGGGTCCCTCATAGACCAGGCCCGTATAAACCTGTATCAGGCTGGCCCCGGCGGTGATTTTCTCCCAGGCATCCGCTGCGGTGAAGATGCCGCCTACTCCGATGATGGGCAATTGGCCTTGGGTTTGCTGGTAGATAAACCGAATGACCTCGGTCGATCGCGCCCGTAGGGGTGCCCCACTGATGCCGCCGGCTTCCGCCGTAATGGGATTGCCGGTGCGGGGGAGGACCTGGGTCCGCAGCCCCTCGCGGGCGATCGTTGTGTTGGTGGCGATAATGCCTGCCAGATGATGTTGCTGGGCAAGGTCCAGGATAGCGGTGATGTCATCCCAGCTGAGGTCGGGGGCAATTTTCAGGAGTAGGGGTTTCCCCAGCGGGTTGGCCTGCTGGAGGGTCGCCAGGAGGGGACCCAGTTGCTCCGCCATTTGCAGCGATCGCAGGCCGGGGGTATTGGGCGATGAGACATTGACGACGAAGTAATCGCCCCAGGGTTGGAGAAGCTGAAAACTACCCAGATAGTCGGTGATCGCGTCTTCGAGATCCGTTTGCTTAGATTTGCCAAAATTAACGCCGATCGGGGGATGAGAAACGTCTACCCCGCGCGTCTGCTGTTCACGATAGGCTTGCAGGCGGGTCGCTAGGGCGGCGGCTCCCTGATTGTTAAAGCCCATGCGGTTCAGGACAGCTTCATCCTCAATGAGACGAAATAGACGGGGTTGGGGGTTACCCGGTTGGGCATGGAAGGTTACCGTCCCCACTTCCGCAAAGCCAAAGCCGATCTGGGGCCAGATCCCCAGTGCCTGTCCATCCTTATCAAACCCTGCCGCTAAACCAAGGGGATTGGGGAAGGGCAACTGCCAGAGGGACTGGGATAGACGGGGATCGGGAACTGCAAAGGTGTGTTTGGCCCATGCGTAGGCTGGGCGCAGCAGCGGGGAAGGGTGCGGCTGATCGAGTTTGGCCAGGGTATGGAGCAGTCGCTCATGTATCCACTCCGGATCGACATTTAAGCCAGAAAAGAGGAGGGGACGTAGGCCAGCCTTGTAAAAATCCACCACAGGACCCCCAAAAATGCAATGATTGACCGTAAGCTGGCTTTCAGCTTGCCACGACTGCCAGCGACGGGTTGCTGTTCCCCGGCGAGGCGTGATTCTCCTGTGGAGACGCTGCGCGAATGGGGTTTGCAGTTTAAAGTTTAGAAAAATCCCGATCAAACCCTTAACCAACTTTAAAAACAGGCTTTAGGCTAGATGATAAAAGCTTGTTGGCCGATCGTCAGGGTCTTCTGCCCCTGAGGCTACCGGAGACTTCCCCTGGCCGAACTGCACTGAACGGACGGACGGGACGGCGCGGACAACAAGGGTATTCAGGATCAGCGTTGGTATCGTGCCCAACTCAGTGCTAGCCCGTTGGCAGGACGCAGGGTTCCAGGAGATGACGCAAGCAACCGAATCAGCTAACCGTAACCCGTCCCTGGCGAACCTGGCCAAGCTGCTCCAGGTCTTTCGTGAGGCAGAAGAGATTGATCCATTAGTTGCAACGACCCTGAGCTACTTTAAGGCCACGTTTGACTACAGTTTGATCTGGATTGGCCTTTACGATCGCAAAAAACACTGCCTGGTGGGCAAAGGCGGTAGGGCTCCCGGCAAGGATATGAGCTTTCTCACGCGATCGCTGAGCCTGAGCGCGGGTGATCGCCTCGAAGAAGTCCTGATCCAGATGCAGCCGCTAACGGTTCCCGATCTAGGGGCGGAGGTTCGGGCTGGGGAATGGGCACCAATGGCCAAGCATTGGCGAGTGCAGGGGTGCCTGATCCTGCCGATCCGCCAAAAGGATTTGTGCTTGGGGCTAATGATCCTGGGGGCTTCCCATTGGGGCTTCTCGCTGCGGGAGGGTGAAAAGGCCCCGCTTGAGATTGTGCTAGGGGAGTTAGGGGCAGCGATCCATCGGGTCAACCAACACCAATTGCGATCGGCGACAAAATCCTCGACCGAGGATGTCTGGCCCAACCTCCTGCAACAGGCCCAGGCGTCAGCGGACATCAACCAACGACTAACGGCGATCGTGGAAACCACGCATCGCCATCTGACTCCTACGCGCACAGAAATCTACTGGTATGATCCCCTGCCCCAACGCTTCCAACTGCGCTTGGGATATCCCGCTAAACGAGCAGCCCGTTTTTCCTCTGATGGTCAGGGGGAGGGCCTCGAAGCAACGGCAGTGTGGAACTTTTACGAGGCGTTGAATGCCAATCGGCTGGTGGCGATCGGGGATGCCTACAGCCCCTTTAAGGCGGATCTAACAGCCCGACTGCTGCGGGAATTCCAGGCGCGATCGCTGCTGGCGGCTCCCATTCTGGGGGCCGGTGAACTGCGAGGATTCCTGCTAGTCAAAACCACCGAAGCCCGCATTTGGGATGAGGCGGAAAAGACTTTTGTCCAAGGGGTAACCCATCTGATTTCCCTGCTGGCCCCCCTGGAAACGATCGAAACCACCATCCAAACCATTCGCAACGATCAGCTCTTGCTGGCCGGGATTGCCCGTGCCATCTACAGTGAGCGGGATTGGCGCCAGTCCCTCACCCAAACGGCGGAGCAACTCTGTAAACGCCTTCAGGCAGAACGCTTTGCCCTGCTCGAGGCCGACACGGAAACCGGCGAATTTACCATTGCCTATCAACACCATGCCAAAAGTCGTCGCCCCCTGCCCCCCGTCCTACCCGGTCTCAGTGAGGTGGACTCGAGGATGCTGGCACAGGCCGAGACGGCGGTGGCGATCGAAAACCTGACGGCGGACTTGCGGCTGTTTACCTGGCGGCCGGCCCTGCAAGAGGTGGATCTTAACTCGCTCCTGGTCTGCAATACGGCACCGGGGCAGGACCCCCTGGCTGGGGTTGTGCTGGTGGCGCGGGAAAGTCATAGCACCTGGAGTCAGGCCGATCGCGAATTATTGCAATCGGCGGCCCAGCAGGTGGGCGTCATTTTCCAACAATTCCGTCTGCAACAGCAAACGGAACAGATGCAAAAACATTACCAGAGCCTCGATCGCGGTCTGGCCGAAATTCGGCAAGCAGGGCAAATCA
>CAZHXN010000035.1:32254-38701 GCA_964536415.1 uncultured bacterium | reverse complement strand
AACCAACCATTGGTATCTGATGGGTCCTGATGGGGAACATACGGTGACGGTGCAGGGGTGTCTTTGCTCTAATAATGAGGAGGTGTTGCGGGCGGCAGCCCTCCAGGGACTGGGGATTACTTTACTGCCCACGTTTATCGTCGGTGAAGATTTAAGGGAGGGGACATTGGAGGCAGTTTTGCCCACGTGCCACGCACCAGAGATTTTTATTGATGTATTGTATCCAGTGAATCGGCATCTATCGACTCAGGTTCGTCTACTCAGTAGGTACTGAGAAGTCAGCCAGTCCTGCAAAAACTTTAAAGATTGTCCAACTTTAAACTGGGGTTAGGGGATGAGGGCATTTGGTTTAATGACACCTACTACCTACTGACTCAATTCCCTAACTGTTGGAGATAGTAAAGGCTGGCGTAGAGGCCCCCTTGGGCGAGGAGGGTTTCGTGGTCGCCGGATTCCACCAGTTGACCGTGCTTCAGAACCAAAATGCGATCGACCGATTGAATCGTAGACAAGCGGTGGGCAATAATAATGGCCGTGCGATCGATCAATAACTTATCTAATGCCTCTTGAATCAGGGCTTCGGTGCGCACATCCAGGTTAGCGGTGGCCTCATCCAGGACCAAAATTTCCGGATTGCGGATGGCGACGCGGGCGAAGGAGAGGAGTTGTTTTTGACCCGCCGAGAGGTTGGTGCCCCGCTCCCGCAGGGGGGTAGCATAGCCCTGGGGCAGACGTTCGATAAAAGCAGCGACATTAGTTTGCTCAGCGGCGGCCCGGATTTCGGCTTCAGAGTAGGGTTCACCGAGGGCAATATTGCTGCTCACATCGCCAGTAAACAGGAAGCCATCTTGCAAGATGACCCCTAAATAGCGACGGAGATCCTGTTGGCGCAGATCGCGGATATCGATGCCATCAATGAGGATGCGGCCTTCGGTGGCTTCGTATAGACGGCAGAGGAGGCGAATAATGGAGCTTTTTCCGGCTCCCGTGGGACCGACAAGGGCAACTTTTTCACCGGGTTGAATGGTGAAATTGAGATCTTTGAGGACGTAATCATCGTCTTTGTAGGCAAAGGATACCTGTTCAAAGCGAATTTCACCGCGTTGATGGCCCGATATTGATGTGGCCAGGTTGACAGGCGTCGAGGGTTGTAAGTGGAGATTTTTAGTTAAACTCGCTCCGACGAGGTCGGGATCACGAATTTCAATCGGTTCATTTAATAAATCGCGAATCCGTTCTACGGCAGTAAACCCCGACTGCAACATCGTAAACTTTTCGGCAAAACGGCGCAGGGGATCAAACAAGCGTTGAGAAAAAAGGATGAAGGAAGATAAAACACCAAAGGTGAGTTGGCTCTGGATGACGAGGAGGCTACCGAGACCGAGAACCCCCGCGATCGCGACTAAGGAAATCCACTCTAACGTTGCTGATACCGCCGAGTCATGGAAAATGGTTTTATCAACTTCGCGAACATACTTCTGATTCGTTTGCCGAAATAGGTCTGCATTCAAACTTTCCCGACGAAACAGTTGCACTACCCCAATACCCATGATGTTTTCCTGGAGCATGGAGTTGAGCGCGGATAACTCATCCCGTGCCCGATAATTTGCCTTGCGGTATTGCCGTTGGAAGTAAAGAATCAGGTAACTGACGGGTAATAGCAGAATACAGAGCATCAGGGCCAGCAACCACTGGCTAAAAAACATGGCAATAACGATTGCCAGTACCGAAAATAAATCACTCACAATCCCGATCGCGCCCGTAGAAAATACGTCACCCAAGGCTTCCACATCACTGGTTAAGCGGGTGATGAGGCGGCCCACGGGGGTGCGATCGAAAAAACGCATCGCTAGCGACGTGACATGGTGAAACAAATCATCGCGAATTTCGGCAGTAATCTCCTGGCCGACCCGCTGTACTAGATAGCCCTGCACCGACCCCAGCAGTAGCCGCAGCACCACGGTTACCAGTAGCCCCCCAATCACCCAGTTCAGCCCTGCATTCAGTGATTTTCCGGCCAGAAAGCCCATCACCGGGTCCTGGCGAATCAACGAGATCGCCTGTCCAATCAAAATCGGTTGGATCGCTCCCGCTGCTGAAAGTGGCACCAGTAACACCATCGAGATCACAAACGGCTTCACACTGCGCCGGACATAGGGCACCAGCCGCAGAAATAACCGCCAATCGTTTTCAGGTTTTGTGTTAAGGGGTAAGGCCGTAGAAGCATTCATTAGCATCTAATATTATTTAATAATATTCTGATAACATTTTAGGACATCCATTGTCAAAATATGGACAAGTCCATACCCCCACCAATAGATACAACTTCTAATTATAAAGGCACCGTTTCGATCAGGGGGCAAATATTACTATTGAGGGAATGAAAATCACTCCCGTTCCAGCGATCGCGGTAATCTTCCAACACCGATTTGAAAGCCAACATTTCCTGAATTTGGGCATCGATTTGTTCAATCTTGCTCTGTAGGAGTGACTGCACCAAGTCACAGGGCATATGACCTCGCTGATGCACATTCAATACTTCTCCAATCTCTTCCAGAGAAAAGCCCAGCGCTTGTGCCCGTTTAATAAACTGTACCTGCGACACTGCGGCTAGGGGGTAGTAGCGATAGCCGTTGTCCCCCCGTTCAGATTGGAGCAGACCCAAGCTTTCGTAATAGCGCAGGGCACCCACTGCCACGCCTGTCTGTTTAGCCACTTCGCCAATTTTCAAACCTAGTGCGATCGTCATTGGTTACCTCTGCTATCAGCTGATCTACCCCTACTCTAAACCCTCTAACTGACGCCTGTGGTGGCAGGTGTCCGGCCTGCCCCACACATGTGACCAGAAGTGTACGATTCTTATGAGGAGATTCGCCTGCGATCACTGATTTACCCAAAGGTGGAGCCATTCCAGCCCCACATTGCCCCAGTGGCATTGGTGAATTCAATGTAGATGCGATTCTTCGGCACTCCCAAAGCCGCCTCAATTTGCTGACAAAAATCCTGGCTCATGGCCTTGGTGAGGCTAGGGGAAAAGGTCCCAATATTTTTGATCTCGACATAGCAGACCGGCTCAGTTGTTCCCCCAAAGGTCATCGCAACTCCCGGTTCTAGGGCTGTCATCACGTAGGATTCGGGTTTACCCACATGCTTAGCCAGACTAGCCGACAGTTGCTTTAAGAGGGGGGTCACTTGGGCTGGCGCCGGAGCCGCGATCGAAGTTTGAACTTTAATCAATGGCATAGCTAACAACTACCCTCCATAATTCCAACCCGTACTTTCCAGGAGCAATGGTTCACCATCTCGATGCACCCCAGCGGCAATCACTTCACCGACAAAAACCGTATGATCGCCCTGTTCGATCGCACCCACCACCTGACACTCCACATAGCCCAGTGTGTCTTTAATAATGGGGCACCCCGTTTCACCTAGGTAGAATTCCACATCCTCAAACTTGTCACCGACCCGGCGCTGGGGCTTAAAGAATTTCTCCGCGAGGTCCTTTTGCCCTGCTTCCAGCACACTCAAGCTAAAGACATTGGATGCCTTAATCATGGCGTGCGATCGGCTATCCTGCTTGACACAATTGACTACCAATGGCGGCTTAAACGAGGCTTGCATGACCCAACTGGCTGTAAAGCCATTGACCTCATCCCCCTCCTTAACGCCACAGATATACAACCCGTGAGGGATCTTGCGTAACATTGTCCGTTTGGCTTGTTCGTCTAACAAGTGCTGTTACCTCCTCGATTCACTCCATTGATCTGTCAATACTCGCACTGTACAGGCTAGCGTATCCCCTGCTCAACTCCCCGATCGTTTTCGGAGTCCTGCCCCAGGGATGCCTCCCGGCAACCCGTGTCCTGATCGGGAGGCTTGTGGCCCTGCTGCAACTGGCCTCGCCGATCGCCCCTACCGCGATCACGACCGGCATCTGCGGCTGGCCCCGTTTTGCTTCTTAACTACTCAACTCAAAATTATCTAAAATTTTTTATACTTTACTTTTTCGTACTTTACAATAATGCCATGCCCCTAGCTACAGTCATGCTTCTGGAAGGGGATCTCTTACTCTGCTAAAGATGCCCGTTTGTACTCAGGGCCACGTTCCCCTACCCTCTAACACCAGTTCCCTGTTAAGCGATCTCCCTAAACCTTGCAATTAACCCTGCTTGATACGGCTATAGGATTGATATGATTTACCGAAAATCTGTTGTGCTGGCTACGCTCATGGCGATCGCGGCTGGTTGGATGAATGCAAGTTGTGCGATCGCTTCACCGTTTAAGCTGGCCCAGGGCGAATCTGAGGCGATCGTGGATGCTGGCGATATTCAAATCAACTATCTTCCAGTGAAGGATGCTACCTTTGAATCGGTATACACGATTCTGAAGGAAACTCAAGCTTTTGAAGAAATTGCTGAGGCAGTTAATAGCTATCTAGCCTTGCCAACGGATATCCCAGTCAACTTTGTAGAATGTGGTGAGGCGAATGCTTTTTTTGATCCAGAAGCGCAAGAAATCTCCATGTGCTATGAGCTAACTCAAGAGTATGTAGATATCTTCACTGACAAGAATACCTCAGATGAGGAATATGTCAAGGAGGTCATTAATGCCACTGTCTTTACCTTTTTCCATGAATTAGGCCATGCCTTAGTGCATATTTTGGAATTACCGATTACTGGGAAGGAAGAGGACGTAGTTGATGAATTTGCCGCGATTATGCTCCTACAAAGTGGAAATGAAGGCGTTGAGGCGACGCTGGCTGGGGTCGCTCAATTCGCAGTGGATTCTGAAGAAGAGACGGAACTGGAAAATCTTGCCTTTTGGGACGAGCATTCTTTAAGCAGTCAGCGATTCTACAACATCGCTTGTTTTGTGTATGGGAGTGATCCCGATACATTCAGGGGTTTTGTGGATAATGACTTTTTGCCAGAGGAACGGGCACAATGGTGTCAAGATGAGTATGCCCAGAAAGTCAGAAGCTGGGATATTTTATTAGGCCCATATTACAAATGATCTGGCTATGACGATCGCGCACCATCTACTTGAACTTGACACCAGCCCTGGCATCAGTATTCACAACCTCACCCCTCAAATTGAGGCGCTACTGGCTGCATCCGCCATTCAGCACGGACACATTCTTGTGTTCTCCCGCTACACCACAGCTGCCCTAGCCATTAACTAGCCATTAATGAATACGAAGAGCGGCTGCTGGATGATCTCAAAGCCCACCTCCTGCAACTAGCCCCGCCTGATAAACCCTACCGCCATAATGACCTGCATCTGCGGCCCGGTATCCCCCCCGATGAACCCATGAATGCCCACTCCCACCTGATGGCCCTGATGCTCAGTACGAGTGAGATGCTCCCCGTGCGCGATCGCCAGCTTGCCCTGGGGACTTACCCATCCCTCCTGTTCCTGGATTTGGATGGTCCTCGTCGCCGTACTGTGTATTGCCGGATCTGGGGTGAATAGGTCTTGAGACGGTTCGTCGGGGGTGGAATAGGGCTATGGGATAATGGAAGTGCTTGCCAATTCTGGCTGTGTATTCTGCGTTTGAGCTAACCTATGCCCTGGCCTCTCCTGCCTTTAGCCTTCCGGTTTGAATCCCCTGGTCCAATTCTGGTAGAACTGGGGCCGCTCACCATCCGCTGGTATGGGCTGTTGATTGCCACTGCCGTGTTGATTGGTGTCACCCTCTCCCAGTGGTTGGCCAAACAGCGCCGCGTGGACCCGGAAGCGATCGCCGATCTGGCTGTGTGGTTAGTGGTGGGGGCGATCCCGGCGGCTCGTCTCTACTATGTGCTGTTCCAATGGCGGGAATATGTGGCTGATCCGCTGCAAGCGTTTGCGATTTGGAAAGGGGGGATTGCGATTCATGGGGCAATTTTGGGGGGAACGATCGCGACGATCCTGTTTTGCCGTATCCGCAAACTCTCCTTTTGGCAGATCGCTGACTTAATTGTGCCATCGTTGATTTTGGGACAGGCGATCGGGCGGTGGGGAAATTTTTTCAACTCGGAAGCCTTCGGTCGCCCGACGGATTTACCCTGGAAGCTTTACATTCCGGTTGACCATCGCCCCTGGGCATACCGGAGTTTCGAGTATTTTCATCCCACGTTTTTGTATGAATCTCTCTGGAATCTGGGCGTTTTTGGGTTACTGATGGGGATTTTCCTGTGGGACTTACGCCAACCCCAACCGCGCTGTAAGCCCGGTACCCTATTTTTAATCTATTGGCTGGCCTACAGTTTAGGTCGGCTTTGGATCGAGGGCCTGCGCACCGATAGCCTCATGTTAGGGCCACTGCGGATTGCCCAAATCGTTAGCCTGTCGGGGATGGCACTGGGCGCACTGGGCCTCTGGTGGCTCTATGGTCGGCAGCGATCGCTGCCCGATACGATCGCGGATTCGGATTGGTCCCACAATCAACTGCCCCCTCAGCGTGAA
>CAZHXN010000035.1:21256-32235 GCA_964536415.1 uncultured bacterium | reverse complement strand
CTGAGCCACCCCCCCCGTGCTCACTCCCCCACGTATTCCGCCTTAGAACGAGGCTATTGGCAGATTCGTCGGGATTTAGTCGCAGGGTCATTAGCCCTCAGCGGTCTGATTTTAGGCGGGACCTTGGGCTATCGGTTCATCGAAGGTTGGAACTGGCTCGATTCGGCCTATATGACGATCATCACCCTGTCTACGGTAGGGTTTGGTGAAACGCGCCCCCTCAGTAACAATGGTCGCCTCTTTACGATCGGTCTAATCCTGGCGGGAGTGGTGTGTATTGCCTATATCGTTAATCGCTTTACAGATGCCATCATTCAAGGCTATTTTCAGCACAGAATCCGCCTGCAACGCCAACGCCGCTTCATGGAACAGTTATCCAATCACTACATTGTCTGCGGGTTTGGCCGCACGGGGCGGCAGGTTGCTCTGGAGTTTGCGGCGGAAGGGATCGCCTTTGTGGTGATGGACGCTGATCCTGCTTCGATCGAGGTGGCCCAGCAGCGCGGCTATTTCGCGATCCAGGGGGATGCAACCCTCGATGCTTCCCTGCTCAAACTGGGGATCGAGAAAGCGATTTGCCTCGTTACAGCCCTGCCCACCGATGCGGAAAATCTCTACACGGTTTTATCGGCCAAGGCGCTAAATCCCAAAATCCGCACGATCGCCCGTGCCAACACCGAAGAGGGCGTGCAAAAGCTCCAGCGGGGGGGAGCCGATGCGGTAATTTCGCCCTATGTGACCGGGGGGCGACGGATGGCCGCAGCCGCCTTGCGGCCCCAGGTGATGGATTTTGTAGATGGCATTCTCACGGGTACCGATCGCACCTACTACGTGGAGGAGTATCTTCTGGAACCGACGACCTGCAACTGTTTAGGCCAAAGCTTGCGGGAGGCCCGTCTGCGATCGCAAACCGGGGTATTGGTATTGGCGATCCGACGACGGGATGGGACGTTGATTGCGGGACCCACGGCTGAGACAATTCTGGAGGCCGGGGATCTCCTGATTTGTATGGGCACGGCAGAACAACTGCGCGACCTGAATCAACTCCTGTCGCCCCTCCGGCCCGATCGCTTCCGGCTGCCCCGACAACCGTGAAGGTAAACCGGAACCACCCCTGACCACAACTACCTAAGGTTGAAGTTAGCTTGTCGGGGCTTCAGCTACCCTAAATAGATAGGCTCCTGATATCTTAGAAGTGAAAAGTAGTTTACCCATCTGGCTCTTCTGGACATAAGGTGATACAGCGTTTCCCAAGTCTCTGAAGGACAGAAGGACCTGATGAACAATTGGCTCAAGCCAATTGCCTGACCCTCACTGGGCGGGTGTATGACCCCTGTTGTGGTTCGGGGGGGATGTTTGTGCAGTCGGCAAAGTTTGTGGAAGACCATGCGGGGCGGATTGGCGATATTGCCATCTATGGTCAGGAGAGCAATTACACTACCTGGCGGCTGTGCAAGATGAACCTGGCGGTGCGGGGGATTGATGCGGATATTCGCTGGAATTCGGAGGGGTCGTTTCACAAGGACGAGTTGCCGGATTTGCGGGCGGATTTTATTCTGGCGAATCCGCCGTTTAATGTTTCTGATTGGGGTGGAGACCGGCTACGGGAGGATGCCCGCTGGCAGTTTGGGATTCCGCCGGTGAGCAATGCGAACTATGCCTGGTTGCAGCATATCTGGCACCATTTGTCACCGACGGGCACTGCTGGGGTGGTGTTGGCGAATGGGTCGATGTCGTCGCAGCAGAGCGGCGAGGGGGAGATCCGCAGGTTGATGATTGAGGGGGATGCGATCGATTGCATGATTGCCTTGCCGGGGTAGTCCTTAACCGTGCCTCCGGTGGCGTCGTCTTTACCACCATCCAAAAATTTGCCCCCGCCGGTAGGGGCGGGTTTCAAACCTACCCCTTCCCGCACCCGCACCAATATCACCGAAGAAAAGAAATTTTCCGAACGGTTAGAGCAGGCGATCGCCCGGTATCACACTAACGCCATCAGCACCGTTGAAGTCCTGCAAGAACTGATCAATCTGGCCCAAGACATCAAAGCCGCCCGCCAACGGGGTGAAGAACAAGGACTATCTGCCGATGAAATCGCCTTTTACGACGCCCTCGCCGAGAATGAAAGCGCTGTGGAAGTCATGGGCAATGAATGCCTAAAAGTCATCGCCCATGAATTACTGATGAGCCTAAAATCCAACATTACCGTGGATTGGGCACACCGGGAAAGTGCCCGCGCCCGCCTCCGCAGCACCGTAAAGCGCATTTTGCGACGGTACGGCTACCCTCCCAATCTCCAAGCTGCTGCCGTTCAAAATGTCTTGCAACAACGTTCAAAATGTCTTGCAACAAGCAGAAGCGCTATCGGCTACATGGGTGGCTAGTACTCAACAGCATAAATTTTCTCCCTAGTTCGTAGTTCAGGCTTTAGCCTGCTTTCGCGGGGCTACCCCGTTGACAGGAGACTGAAGTTGCCACTATGAATCCCTCAGCCTACTTGCGCTACGTGTCAATCGTAGGCGTGCGATCGCCAGCTTGTCGTGCGATCGCGCATCGCTTTAGACACGGTTGGCAGCGAGAGCAGCGGCGAGCGGCAATGAGGATGTCAAGGCGGAAAAATCTATCGACCACTGCGATCGACACTACCAGCAAAACTGAGCGAGCGATCGCGATCGTTGCCTATAGTGGTAGAACGCATCGTGAGAGCTAATTTAAGAGGTTGCCTATGTTTGGGTTGGGTTGGCCGGAAATTACCATTATTGCTGTGGTCGCGCTGGTGATCTTTGGCCCCAAGAAGATTCCGGAGTTGGGTGCGGCCCTGGGGAAGACGCTGCGGGGCTTCCGGGAAGAGTTGAATAAGCCAGAGTTGCCGGCTGAGGAGGAGGACGATCGCAACGATCGCCCTTAACCTGAGTTTAGGATGAAGCCACCCCAGCTTGTAGTCGGCCAAGCCAGGAGTCAGGATGGCCGACGAGATGCTTATTCCAACCAATACCAAGCGGGGTGAACAAACGGGCGATGAGTGACCGCGATCCTCCTTTGGTAGATACGGATTTCTGGGTTGATCTTGTCAAAGTTAGAGTGGATCGTTCGTTTTTCTAGGTGTCGCTCTCCCAACTCTGCATGATTGAGGAGATCGGGCCAAGGGCGGGATTGGTAAGCAAAAACCGGTTCGTAGCCTAAATCACCGCGATCGAGATGGGTAAAAAATTCATATTGCGGTGACCCAACGGCAAACCGACGAATATCGTAGCCACTGGTGGTGATCACGTATTCAAAATTCCGTTCCTGTAGGTGGTCGATCGTTGGCTCCATTTCAATGTCAACATTGGCATACGTTTCTTCAAGGCGGGGTAAATATCGTTTAGCGCCCGTGGCCAAAATGAGCGCATCTTGATCCATATTTGCAGCCATCCACGCCTCCACGGTATACCGGGAATCGTGCTTCATCAGGACATTGATCGAATAGACATAGAAAAAGCTGTAGATAAAGATTACCGCGATCGCCAGCGATCGCCAGTGTAATAATTTATACTTGACTTGAAACAACCTGGATGATGCTTGATGGCTGGATGGGAATTTTCTAGTTAATTGAAATTGTTTTGCTAGCCACTGTCCCCCAAAAATCGTCAAGATAAGATTACAGGGAAGAAGATAGCGCACATCATTAAAGACAATTACCGTAATATAGGTCAAATAGTAGGAGATGAGGGGCACCCAAAGCATCAGGGCAAGGGAGTGCTGCCTCGGTTGCCGCAGGGCATCCCCTAAGCCGATTAAGCAAACCAGATAGAGGGGCCAGCCAAAGGCAACACGGATATGTCGCCAACTCTGCCCAAACATTTGCACATGTCCCCAGAAGCTTTGGTCATAGCGGGGCACAACACTAGCCGATCCCGCTGTAATCAGGCGTAGATGCTGGATAAAGCCTTGCCAATTAAAGATAAGATTATTCAGAATGATAAAAGTGACTATCCCGGCTAATAATGGATAAATCAGACGTGGATCTTTAAGTAATTGAATCCAAACTTGCGATCGTGATACATCCCCAGCCGGTTGCTTGATAAAATGGGTATATTGCCAGAGAATAAAAAAAGGAGTTAGAAGATAAAATCCATAGGCTTGATCCTTCGTTGAGACTGCGATCGCGGCTATAACTGCAAATAGAATATAGTCCTTCAACAAATGATTTTTAAGAATTCGCACATAGAAAATAAAAGATATTATCACCCAAAATAGATAAGGCACATCCAGATTTACGACTTTGGAGTAATAGACCATTGGCAAGAGGATAGCCGTCATCAGAGTTGACCATAATGCCACCGAGTGAGAATAGACGGCCCTAGCTAGAGCATAGATTAACCCAACGATCGCAACCCCCATCGCCATACTCAGCGATCGGCCTATATAAAACAGAATCGTATAGGTTTCTAGATCTTCACCAAGTTTAGTAAAATCACCGTGATTCAGCCAATAAACTGGCAGATATAGAATCGCTAATAGATAAAAGTGGAAAGGCGGATATTTTTCGGACCACCCATTAGTAAATCCAGCCTGCATTCCCCGCAAAACCTGGGATGGTAGGACTTCATCGACAGCCCACCCACTAAAACTCGGCAGCCCCCAACTGATCCCATCGCAATACAGGCAAAAGCTTAAAACTAGAATCGTGACTAATAGACAATGTTGAGGTTGAAATCGTTGTCTCAAGATGCTTAGGGTCTCAAGATGCTTAGGCGTGCTATTGACAGGTCCATCATACTCCCATTCCTAACCCGACAGTAGCCTCCGCCAACAGCCTTTACTGGCAAGCCAGAGCAGAAATGGTATAGGCGTTGTTATTCACTCCTCCGCATAGAAATCGAGCCACATAGAAATCGAGCCACAGTATAGCCCTGCCCCCGCCAACTGCAACATGACCGGCAAACTGGGCGCAAAATGTGTCCCCTCGGTCCGTATGCTGGGTATGGGGTTGCACGGTAACACCCGCTTGTTGACCCCTTCAGTGTGTGGTTGGTGACTCAGATAGGGAGGCAGTGGCTGACATGATGACTTCAGCGAAGATTTGTGTGACGGTGCCAGCAACCACGGCGAATTTGGGGCCAGGGTTTGATTGCTTGGGGGCAGCCTTAACCCTCTACAACCGCTTTACGTTTACCCCCCTTACAGCCACCGATACCCCACTGACAATGATCCTGACGGGAGCCGAGGCCGATCGCGTCAGTACCGGCCCCGACAATCTGCTGTACCAATCCTTCCTGCGGCTCTATCAAGAGATTGGACAAACGCCGCCGCCCGTGCAAATTGAGGTAGAGATGGCCGTACCACTAGCACGAGGCTTGGGCAGTTCCGCCACGGCGATCGTCGGGGGCTTGGTAGCCGCGAATGGGTTGGCGGGAGAACCCCTATCCACCTTAGCAGTGCGAGATTTAGCGATCGCGATCGAGGGCCACCCGGATAATGTGGTTCCCGCCCTCTTGGGAGGCTGTCAACTCGCGGTACAGACAGAGACCGCAAGCGAGTGGATTATTTGTGAAGTGCCCTGGCACGCGGCAATCACGCCGGTGTTAGCCATCCCCGATTTTGAACTCTCGACCCAGGCAGCCCGCCAGGTCCTGCCCGCCCACTACAGCCGTGCCGATGCAATTTTCAATGCAGCCCATGTGGGTCTACTGGTGCAGGCGTTGGCGATCGGAGAACCTACCTGGTTGCAGGCAGCCCTCGCCGATCGCATTCACCAGCCCTACCGCCAATCCTTGATTCCGGGGTATGAAGCCGTGCAAACCGCTGCCAAAGCAGCCGGAGCCTACGGCCTAGTCATTAGTGGAGCCGGCCCCACCTTATTGGCCTTGGCATCCCCCGATCAGGCGTCAGGGGTAGCAGCCGCAATGGTCGCCGCTTGGCAAGGGGCGGGCATCAGGGCAACGGCGCTTCCCCTCGCGATCGCCCAACCGGGAACCCAGGTCCACCTTGAGCCGACAGCCAGTCCGTGATCGCCCTCACAGGGACTGACCGATTCCATCACCACGTCTCGTCCGTAATATCACGGTGAAGCCTTGGGGAGATCACCGAGAGAAACAGGAAGCTAGCCGAGACTAAAGATATCAGAGATATCAGCCACCGATCGCATATCCTACCGAGGTGCTTCCTATGCCGTCCCAATCCCTAGTTATCCCCACGCTGGAAGAACTGGTTAACAAAATTTTGACGACCCGCTGTATTAGCCGCATGGACCAAGCGTGGTTGATGGCCCTCCTGGATAAGCAAGAGATTCAACCACAAGAGCATGACCTCGTTAATCAGATCTTCCAACGTTTGCAGCAAGGTCGGCTGCGGGTTATCTAGTCAGTCCATCCGGTGCTTATGGCTCTAAGATGGGTTCAGGCGGGCTATCCTCGGCCCGCTGAACTTGGTAGAGAACTTCTAACAACTCTTTAGTGGTGAAGGGTTTCGGTAAAAAATACTGCGCCCCTAACTGGGCTGCCTGTGCCATTGTCTCAGGTGCCCCCAGACCGCTCATGGCCACGATCGTTACATCAGGGCACAGGTGCCGGATCAACGGAATTGTTGAAAGGCCATCCATCATCGGCATCATTAAATCAATTAGGACGCTATATAGCTGCTCCTGGTATTCGGCCACAAGAGCGATCGCGGATAAGGCATCATTAGCTGTAATTACTCGATAATTATAGGTCTCCAGCGTGGTTTTGGTAATCTCAGAAATCGCAGTTTCATCATCAACCACGAGGATTAACTCTTGATGTCCCAGCAGTAATTCTAAATCATCGTCAACTGGGGGGGAAGTAGGCTGACTGGCGGGGAGAAAAATATGAAACCGGCTGCCCTTAGTCACCTCACTCTCTACGTCAACAAAGCCCCCATGACTTTTAACAATTCCCATAACGGCTGATAGACCCAGCCCCGTTCCTTTACCGACCGGCTTAGTGGTAAAAAACGGATCAAAAACCCGATGTAAAATGTTTGCAGGTATGCCGGTACCCGTATCCGCAACGGAAACGACGACATAGGGACCCACCTGTGCATCTAAATAGCGACGGGCCATGGCTTCATCCACTGCACAGTTAGCAGCGGCCAATTGCAGAATGCCGCCCTCTGGCATGGCATCGCGGGCATTGACGCAGAGATTCATCAAAATCTGGTGTAGCTGGGTGGCATCCGCAAAGACTGGCCATAGATTGGGGGCAATATCTAATTGGATCTCGATCGATTTTGGGAGAGTTTGCTGGATCATCCGACGGACTTCGACAAGCAGATGCTCGACCTGTAACGATACCCGTTTCCCCTCAACCCCACGGGCAAAGGAGAGGATTTGCTTCACTAGAGCGGCCCCGCGTTGGGCACTGGTTTCCAACGTTTGCAGGAGATGTTGGGTCTGCGGATTTAAGTTAGGCAGCTTCATGGGTAACAGTTGGACAACGGCCAGAATCGGGGTCAAAATATTATTCAAGTCATGGGCAATCCCACTGGCCAGTGTTCCCAAGCTTTCCAGTCGTTGTGCCCGCAGGAATTGCGCTTCCAACTGTTTCTTTTCGGTAATGTCCATGTGAATCCCAATCATCCGCCGGGGGCGTCCCCGATCGTCCTGGAACAGGCTGCTTTTCACCGCGATCCAATGGGCCTCAGTGTCGGGCCAGAGAATCCGAAACTCTGTATTCAAGCCTTGATTATTAGCGATCGCTTGCCAGAGTTCCTGCTCGGTACGCTCGCGATCGTCGGGATGTAACGCCGCTAGCCACCGCTCGTAGCCATCGCCAAAACTACCAGCGGCCAACCCATACAGTGCCTCTACCTCTGGACTCCAGGTCACCTGATTTGAGCGAATATTCCACTCAAAGGTGCCGATTTTCCCCGCTTGCTGGGCCAGTTCCAGGCGTCGCTGTACCCGTTGACGGGCTTCAATTTCCTGACGGAGGAGTTTATTCGCAGCCTTTAATTCGGCGGTTCGTTCATGGACCCGCTGCTCCAGGATTTCGTTAGTTTCCCGGAGGGCTTCCGCATTCTGTTTCCGCTCGATCGCATACCGTAGCGATCGTACTAATAACTCCTGGTTAATATGGCGCTTGACAATATAGTCCTCTGCCCCGTGACGCACCGCCTCGACCGCCAAATCCTCATCATTAGTATTCGTGAGGACCACGATCGGTAAACTAGGCATCTGGACAATGAGGGCATCTAACGAGTCCAACCCCGTACTATCGGGCAGGGTGAGGTCCAACAGGGCGACAGCAAATGTCTGGGTCTGCAATTGCTTAAAGGCATCCTGTAAGCGTTGCACATGAACCAACTGAAAATGATTCAGGGCTGTGCCCTTCAGCACTTCTTGCAGCAACCGTGCCTCGGCCAAATTATCTTCGACCAACAGGACGCTAATCACCGTTTGCGTCCCTAAGGCGTGGGGCCTGGACTCTGGGGAGGTAATGTTGCGGTCTCTAACCAAAATTCCTCAATCCCCCGCACAATCTTGAATAATTGACTGAGATTGCGTGATTTAGAAATATAACAATTAACATGTAAATCATAACTCTTAAAAATATCCTCCTCATTGCGGGAGGTGGTCAGGACAATAATCGGAATGTGTTTGAGAACCGGATCAGCCTTAATTTCCGCCAGAACTTCCCGGCCATCTTTTTTCGGCAGGTTCAAGTCCAGCAGAATCAGGTCAGGATAGGGAGCCTCGGCAAACTCCCCGTCCTGACGCAGATAGGCCATCGCCTCCATGCCGTCCCGCGCAATCACAATATCACACGGGACGTGGGTACTTTTCAGCGCCTCTTGAATCAGGCGAATATCCCCCCGATTGTCTTCAATCAGGAAGATGATTTTATTTCTTGATTCCACTGGCATGATGGTGATTGGCATAGCGATTCTCCTGGGAAGACGCTGCGCGAACGCGGCGGGCATCCCGGCCTCCCACCGGAATGGTGAAATAGAAGGTGGCCCCCTGGCCTAATTGGGAATCAACCCAAATTCGGCCTCGATGGCATTCCACGATCTTTTTACAAATCGCCAGCCCCATCCCCGATCCGGGATATTCATCACGGGTGTGAAGCCGTTGGAAGATCACGAAAATGCGATCGGCAAACTGCGGGTCAATCCCAATGCCGTTATCTTGGACCGAGAACAACCAAGCATCCTCCTGTCGCTGGACCCCAATATGAATCTGGGGAGCCACGTCCGGCTGCTTAAACTTGATTGCATTGCCCACCAGGTTTTGGAACAACTGCATGAGTTGCGTCCCATCGGCCACGATCGTCGGGAGGGGATCATGGGTGATCACCGCGTTCGTTTCCGTGATGCGGCGGCGCAGATTACCTAGGGCTTGCTCCAGGGCCGTTTCCACCGGGGTCAATTCCCACTCAATCCCCTTGAGATCCACCTTGGAGTAGGCCAACACGTCATCGATCAGGGTTTGCATCAAGCTCACCCCATCCACGGCAAAACCGATAAACTCCTTGGCATCCTCATCCAGGGCTTCGTCATAGCGCATTTCCAGCAATTGCACAAAGTTGGCGACTTGGTTCAGGGGTTCCTGCAAATCGTGGGAGGCCACATAGGCGAATTTTTTCAACTCAGCGTTAGAGCGCTCCAGATCTTCCGCCAACAGGGCCAATTCTTCCGCCTGCCGCAGAACCGTGTTCACGATCGCCTTACGCAATTCCAGGGCTGCCTTGACTTCAACCACTTGCCACGGCAAGGACTTGAGCCGGACCGTTTCCTTCCACAGGGCAAAGGACTGACGCGGCGATAACCGCGTTTCGCCCCCCTGTTCCTTCAGTTCATACGCTTGGTTGGGATCACCGCCCCAGTTCACGGTTTGGAGCACCTCCGGGCGGAACCACAGCACATAGCTGCGCCGAGAAATGGGAATGGCTAACAGGCCACTGGCCACATCCTTGAACCGCTCGGCGTCGGAATAGAGCAATGGGAGGGAATTGGTGTAGAACACTTCCTCATCCACCGACTTCGCCAGCCATTGTGCCAGGTAGTTCAATTCCTCTTCGGGCGGTGTCCGGCCCAGGGTGGTCCAGCGACCCCGGAAATAGACCGCTGCGCCCGTGGCATCGACTACATCCAGCAGGTTGGGTTCATGCTGCACCAAACCATCAATGAAATCGTCAGACTGGGACATGGACTCCAGTAATTCCACCTGCACCTGGGCTAGTTTCATCCGGTAGCCGTAGTCGGCAGCTTCTTCCCGTGTGGAAATTTCCGCAAAAATCACCCGCCCCAGGAATTCGCAGGCTTTCCGCAGTTCGTAGGGGACCAGTTTCGGCGTCCGGTGGTGGCAGGCAATCAACCCCCAGAGTTTTTGATCCTTCATCAGGGAAATGGTCAGGGAGGCCCCCACGCCCATGTTATGTAAATACTCCAGGTGGCACGGGTAGGGACTGCGCAGGATCGAGAGGGTAAGATCGATCGCTTGTCCCGTGATCGGGTTTTTGGCGGGATACAATTCCACGGGTTCGGCGTGGGCATTAGGAATCACCCGAATCCAGTTGGACAGGAACAGTTTCCGCGCGGGTTGGGGAATATCGGATTCAGGATAGTGCAACCCCAGGTACGGCTCCATCTCCGGCAGTTTATCCTCGGCAATGACTTCGCCATGCCCATCGGTGTCGAACTTGTACAGCATGACGCGATCGAAGCCCGTCACACTGCGGACCTCCTGCACAATCACTTGATAAAACTCTTCCAACCGTGAGGTGCTCTTGAGTTGATTAATCGACGCTTTGGCCAGGTGGTAAAAGCTTAAAAAGGGAATCGTCTCCTGGGTTAACGCGGGTTCGAGTTCCAGCACCAAAAACCCGTCCCCACTGCGGTGGAAGACGGCATCAAAGACACGGTAGTCATCCCCTTGGCGACGTACCCAAACCTTGCTGGGATTGATCAGATCCAGATTGCCACTGGCCAACCCCGCTTTGAAGCGATCGACCTGAAACGGATCGAGAATTTCATCCAGC
>CAZHXN010000035.1:0-21235 GCA_964536415.1 uncultured bacterium | reverse complement strand
GTTTACCCAGCACCTCATCGGGCGCTATCCCCAACGCCTGCGTACTGTTACGGCTGACCTGGAGGACCGTAAAATCCGGCTCCTGCAACACCAGCAGAACCCCATGCGGCTGGATTTGGGTCAGGGTATGAATTTCCGGCTGCTTAAGCTGGGTAAGATTAAACAGTTGTCCGGTATCTAACTGAATGGTTTCTACCATAAGGCCCTCCATAATAAAAATAGATTCAAAGTCCCCCCACCGGTCCCTTTCTTTCCCTGTCTGATTGTGATACAAGACTTAACATTAAACCGATAAATCTTTATCGAACTCTCCGCAATCTGGGGCTATCACCCAGGAATTATTAAAAATAAATCCTGAGTCAAACTCAGGCCAAAGTGAATAGCGATCGCAGCCTCTATTCAGCAGGATATCGAGAAACCCTGTTCAGTTTTCAAGGAAATTATTAAATAAACCAGAAACTTTCCAGAAAATTGTTCTCCAAGGACTACACTTCTGGCCAAACCTTATAGTTAGTCTTCAAAAAGTAAACTTAGTTAATAAAAAGTTGAATTTCTAATAGCATTTACTCTAGAGGCAGGGTTACAATTCCCAACCAGAACGCCTCAATGCGCTTGACGATTTGAAACAAACGATCGCGATCAGCGGGTTTGATCACATAGCAGTTTCCCTGAAGGGCATAGGTGGTGATGATATCCTCGTCGCGATCGGAAACAGTGAGGACGACGATCGGAATCCGTCGCAGGCGGGGGTCAGCCTTAATCTCGGTCAAGATTTGCTGACCATCCTTCCCTGGTAGATTGAGAGCCAACAAGATCAGATCCGGACGACGGGCGTTGGCATAGTCCCCCCGCCGCTGCAAAAAGGCAAGGGCCTGTTGCCCATCAGCCAGGATCTCTAACTGGCAAGGCGTCGCACCTAGCTCGAACGCACGACGAATGGTGGCGATGTGATCGGGATCATTTTCCACAACCAGAATCAGACGGTGCTCGGAAAAGCCTTGCATGGGCATAGGAAACGCAATGATCTGCATTTTAGAATTAGCCATGCTCACCGTGATCTGGGGAAATTCGGTATACCCGTAGAGAATGGCGGTTTCCTGACGCGCACCCCCCGGCTACAAGCCACGCCACCATCAAAATTCAAAACTCTTAACTCAGAAGATGAATGATCAACGCGATCGCTTGCTATGCTTACTCCATTACTGTGTAGTTATCAAGCAATTTGGATGGTTCAGGCGTGATAGACACTCTTCCTCCCCTTAAACCCTTGCGAATTGGCCGTTATCTAGCCCCGGTCCCGATTGTGCAGGGGGCAATGGCGGTGCGGGTATCCGGTGCCAGACTGGCGGCGGCGGTGGCCAATGCGGGTGGGATTGGTGTGATTTCCTCGCTGGGGTTGGGGTTGATGTCACCCTACTTTACGGACCCTAGTCAGCGTAAACCGTTCCCCGTGGCGAACCGACTGGCCCTGATTGATGAACTGCATCGGGCGCGATCGCTGAGTCCCCACGGGCTGATTGGGGTGAATGTTTTGGTGGCCACCCGCGACTATGCCACGCTCGTGCGAACGGCTGCTGCCCACGGCGCAGATTTGATTATTACGGGGGCGGGTGCCCCCCTGGATCTGCCGGCATTGGTGGCGGATTACCCCCAGGTGGCTTTGGTACCGATGGTCTGTGGTCTGGAGGCGGCTCAGCAGATTTGTCGTACCTGGCGAGAACAGTATCACCGCTGGCCGGATGCCCTGATTGTGGAAAACTCCCAGGCCGTCGGGGGGCACATTGGTACGACCTGTGGGGTCCCGACTGAGCAGAACCGGATTGAGGTGATCCTGCCCCAGATTCGCGACTATATTCAGCAGGACCTCCAGGCAGATATTCCCCTCATCGCCACGGGGGGCGTGTGGGATCGGGCGGATGCCGATCGCCTGTTGGCCCTTGGTGCCCAGGGGGTCCAGGTCGGCAGTCGCTTTATCACCACGGAGGAATGCGATGCCCATCCCCGCTATAAGGAATTCCATCTGAAGGCCAAGCCCGAAGATATCGTCCTGGTCCCCAGCCCTGTGGGTAAATCGGGGCGGGCGTTGCGCAATCGGTTTGCCGAACAGGCGATTGCGGGGAGTCCTGATTTGGTCCAACCCTGTCTGGCCAATTGTCTCACCACCTGTCTCTGTCGGGATACCAAACGCACCTACTGTATTGCCCAGGCCCTTGCCAATGCGGCCCAGGGGAATTTGGAAGAAGGGTTGGTGTTTTCTGGGGCGAATATTGGCCGTGCCGATCGCCTGCAACCTGTCGCCGAAGTCATGGCGAGCCTCATTGGCAAATGACCCACAAGCATTTTGAAAATTGGGCGTAGGGGCGGATTGCCCCAAAATCCTGGTCAGTGTAATAACAACCTGAATAAACCCGTCTCCCATCCTGGCTTATCCTGGCGCAGGGCGGGTCTACCTCAAATCACTCCTGAACGAGTCGGTGGCTGGGGCGACCCGCCCCTACACGATCGGGATGATGTTACAATAAGCAACTGTCAAATTAACTCGCACACCTGGGGTTTCGGGTGTTTCGTCAGAAATGCCCCTGGGTGGAGGTTTAACCCGGAAGGAGAAACTTGAATATGCCCGTCGTTTCATTGGCTCAAATGATGGAGTCAGGGGTTCACTTTGGTCACCAGACCAAACGCTGGAATCCCCGCATGTCTCCCTATATCTATACTGCCCGCAATGGCGTTCACATCATTGACTTAGTGCAAACCGCCAAGTTGATGGACGATGCCTACCAATACATGCGAACGGCGGCTGAAAAAGGTAAGCGGTTCCTGTTTGTCGGCACCAAGCGGCAAGCGGCAGGAATCATCGCCCAGGAAGCCAGCCGGTGTGGTGCCAACTATGTTAACCAGCGTTGGTTGGGGGGGATGCTGACCAACTGGGCCACGATTAAAACCCGCGTCGATCGCCTCAAGGACCTGGAACGCTTGGAAGAAACCGGCAACCTGGATCTGCGGCCCAAGAAGGAAGCAGCGATGCTGCGCCGGGAACTGGGAAAACTCCAGAAGTACCTGGGTGGCATCAAAACCATGCGCAAGGTGCCGGACGTGGTGGTGATTGTCGATCAACGGCGGGAATATAACGCCGTCCTGGAATGCCAAAAATTGGGCATCCCGATCGTGTCCCTCCTGGATACCAACTGCGACCCTGATTTGGTCGATATCCCCATCCCGGCTAATGACGATGCCATTCGCTCAATCAAGCTGATTGTCGGTAAGCTGGCCGATGCCATCTACGAAGGACGGCATGGTCAACTGGATGAGGGTTACGACGAGGATTACGAAGATTATGAAGGGGCCGAGGACGACTACGACTACGACGAAACCGACTACACGAGTGATGATGAGGACAGCGGAGAGTCCTAGTTCCCTCAGTCCTATCTAGGGAATGGTTAACATCTGTCGGGGCGGGTTGTCGCAAAATGTGGCCGTAAACGGTTAAACCTTGTGAACCCGCCCGTTAAACCAACCCCCGTTAAACCAAGGTAGGGGCGGGTTTCACCAAGGCGTTGGCTGCAAACGAGTAACCCTCGTAAACCCGCCCGTTAAATCGATCAGGCATCTGCCCAAGGCGATCGCGACAATCTCAGTCAATCCCCCCAAGGCGATCGCCGCAATGGGATAAGCTGATAGCTGGGCATGGTTGGCCCATTCCCCTCAAGTATTGGCACCCTAGAGATACGCAGTATAAAGACAGTAGAGACAATAGGAATCATGGCAGACATTTCCCCCAAATTAGTCAAGGAACTGCGCGAAAAGACAGGCGCAGGCATGAAGGACTGTAAGGTTGCCCTTCAGGAAAATGACGGCGACATGACCAAGGCGATCGAGTGGCTGCGCCAAAAGGGCATTACCTCTGCTGAGAAGAAGGCCGGACGGACCACGGCAGAAGGGATTATCGACAGCTACATCCATACGGGTAGCCGGGTGGGTGTTTTGGTTGAAGTCAACTGTGAAACGGACTTTGTCGCCCGCCGTGAAGAGTTCCGTGATCTGGTCCGCAATATAGCGATGCAGATTGCCGCCTGCCCCAATGTGGAGTATGTGCGCACGGACGACATTCCCAAGGAAATCATCGATCGGGAAACCGCGATCGAAATGGGGCGGGAAGACTTGGCCAGCAAGCCCAAGAACATTCGTGAAAAGATTGTCCAGGGCCGGATTGAGAAGCGCCTCAAGGAACTGAGCCTAATGGATCAGCCCTATATTCGCGATCAAAGCATGACGGTTGAGGAATTGGTCAAACAAACCGTCGCGCAACTGTCAGAGAATATTCGTGTTCGCCGGTTTACTCGTTTTGTCCTCGGCGAAGGTGCAGACGACACAGCGGAATAGCAACCTACTCCTGCCTGATCTCAGGCAAGTTGCTGAGATATGAGATAACCGTCTGGGGGATAAGCGTCTCGTCTGTCCCCTTTTACTTTTCTGGCCCCAATACTCATTGGGCTAGGTCAGGATATGGCTATAGTCAGAATCATAGGGACGCTCGGAGGGTAGACGGTTCGGAGCGCTGAGACTTCAGCCTGCATCACCCGGCATAGCACCCACGATGGTCTACCCCAACTGGGTCGGGCTATCTTTTCCTAATTAAATCCTAATTAAATCCTAATTAAACTCATGCACTCCGATTGGCCTCGGCTTGAAGCCACGGATCGACTGGTTGCCCATCCCGGCGGCGAAGTTCCACCGTGAGGGCGATTGTGTGGCCTGATCCGGGGGCAGCTGGGGATTGATGAATCAAAACCTCGTAGGCGTTAGGGTCTTCGTTATGTTCCCGCAGCCAATCCTGTACTTTTGTTGTTAGAAAAAATGACTGCCCCTCCTCAAACATGCGGGTAAGCTGCATCTGCAAGGTATAGGGATTAATGCGCGGCATAATATCGGCTCCTGATAGGGAGAATCAGGGAGAATCGGGTTGCTTAATACACGGTATTTCCCTCCGAACATAACACGTGAGCGATCGTGCCGTAACCAGGCGATCGCCCATACGCCCTTTTCAGGGTTGATACACGGTAGAGCACTGGGGAGCGTGAGGCCAGTTAGAATCATCTTGAGACTATCCCTCTATCTTCATGCGCATTGTTTTTTTTGGTACGCCTGCCTTCGCTGTCCCGACCCTAGAGCGCCTACTGCAACACCCAGCGTTTGAAGTCATTGCCGTTGTCACCCAGCCTGATAAGCGACGGGGGCGCGGGAGCCAAGCCTCGGCTTCACCGGTCAAACAGGTGGCGATCGCCCACCAACTGCCCGTGTGGGACCCCCCTCGAATTAAAAAAGCCCGGGACATCCTGGCAGCCCTGAACGACCTGCACGCTGATGTCTTTATCGTTGTCGCCTACGGCCAATTGTTATCCCCCGCCCTGCTGGCCATGCCCCGTCATGGCTGTATCAACATCCACGGCTCCCTCCTGCCCAAATACCGCGGGGCAGCCCCAATCCAGTGGAGCCTCTACCACGGCGAACCTGAAACCGGGATCACCACCATGTTTATGGACGTGGGTATGGATACGGGACCGATGTTGCTCAAGGCTACTACCCCGATCGCGCCCCTGGAAAATGCCGTTGATCTGGCGGAACGCTTGGCTCACCTAGGTGCAGACCTACTCATCGACACCCTCCTGCAATTGCAGGCCCAAACCCTAGTGGCCACCCCCCAGGATGACACCCAGGCCACCTATGCTCCTCTGATTCAAAAAGCAGATTATGTCTTAGATTGGCAGCGATCGGCGATCGCCCTCCACAACCAGATTCGCGGCTTCTATCCCCACTGTATGGCGCAATATCGCGGGGAGCGCCTGAAAATTTTGGCAACCGTACCGATCACCCCTGCCTACTGGTCCGCCCTACCCCCTGCCGAAGCCGAGGCGATCGCGGCCATCGCCACTCGCCTACCTGCTGCTGGGACCTCTCCCCCCGGTACCGTGGTCCATCTCTTGAAAGGGCAAGGACCCATCATTCAAACGGGGGAGGGCAATCTGCTGCTCCAGCAAGTCCAACCGAGCGGCAAGCGTCCCCAATCGGGTTGGGATTTTGTTAACGGCCATCACCTGGCAGTCGGCGAGGCATTGGCAGCTGGTTGTGCTTAAATTTACAGTGTGCTTAAATTTACAGATTGTTAATTGACCGACGCTGAAAGATTTGATCAGTCATTGATTGACCGACTGCCAAAGCTTAATTAGTACTTAATTAGTATTAGTTGGCCGCTGCCGATGGACAACTGGATCGGTCGCACTGGGCAACTCAATCAGGGGACTGTCCAAGGCAATGATTAATTCGTCCGCCTCAGGAACTGGTGAAGTCGCCATCTGGGGCGAGAACAACCGCTGCTGTGGCCACAGACTCAAAATCGCTCCCACAGCCACTGCCGCGATCGCAGCCCCGGCCACCACCAGCTGACGGGTCGGGCGGCGCTCCACGCGGGCAAAGACTTGTTCTACTAACTGATCCACATTCGTCTCAGTTTGGGGAATGGCCAGGTTTTGCCAGCCCTGCCGCAGGCCCAGTAGCCGTTGGTAGAGTCGCTTCACCTCAGCATCCGAAGCCAACCAGCCCTCCACTTGCTGGCGCTCAGCCGCCGTCACTTCGCCATCCAGGTATGCGCTGAGCAATTCAAAGCGATCGTACTCCTGGCAAGACGTATTGCCGGTCCCTGACCGATACGGATTAGCATGGGCATCAAAGTTAGAAGTCATTTCCCATCACCGCTCTTTACAATCAATCAATCGCAACGTATCCACCCATTGATCTAGCTTACAGATGTCGTTGGGGTTGTCAATCGGACTGCCTAGGAACTTTAATCTTCTGCCGTTAGGTTCCTGGTTGTCCCTCGCTAACACCCTGGTTTCACCCCGATGCCTAGCCGTCAAGATACGGCTGTAACTGTTCCTGTAAACGTAACCGCGCCCGCGCAATTCGGGATTTTACGGTTCCCAAGGAAACCCCCGTCATATCCGCAATTTCTTCATAGGCCAACCCTTCGATTTCCCGCAGCACGATCGTCGTGCGAAAGGCTTCGGGCAGATCGGCGATCGCGGCCCTGAGTTGATCATAGAACTCCTGGGTCCCCAGGGCTTCATCGGGACCGGGACCATCCGCCGCCACTTCCCACTCCATCTCGCCATCGTTGACGTTTAAGGGCGCATCCAGGGACAGGGGTGTCTGGTGCCGTTTGCGCTTGCGCAGTTCGTCGTAGAACAGGTTCGTCACAATTCGGCTCAGCCAACCCCGGAACTTAGTCGGGTCCTGAAGCCGCTTGAGATTGCGATAGACCCGAATCCAGACCTCCTGGGCCAGATCGGCCCGATCTGGCCAATCGGGGGCAAGATGGTAGAGCACGCGATCGACATGGGCCTGGTAACGGCGCAATAGCTCACTGAAGGCTGCCCGCTCCGGGTGCAACCCCACCTGACACCGCAGGATGAGATCCAAGTTAGAGAGCTTTTCCGGTGGTTGCACAGGTACTTGAGGGACAGATGCCTCAATCGCTGACCAAGGTACAGGTAGAGAATAACTCATGGGCGGAGTGAACTTGCGAACATTCTCTCCGTTTTGACGAAATCTTTTCATCCAGGTTCCCCAGTTGGGTCCGCAGGGCCAGGGCCAAATGGGTCGGGGTCGGGCGCGAACTGGCTACCTGTACGGGATAGGTGGGGGGTAGGACGGTTTTCACGTACAGTTGCAAGGCCCCGGTGGCGATCGCGGCTAAGATCCATTTTCCCCACATAGTTGTTTCCTCCTCCGCAATCAGAGTCGAGCAGTGATCCCACTGAGCGTTTGCTTGCGGGTATTTATAAGCTGCTTCACAGGGATCGGCAAGCTTTCCTGACGTTGACCTCTCGTGAAGGTTTCCCGGTGTTTCCCGCTAGGGGATTAACCCGGCGGCTTGCATGGCGGCCCAACTGCGGGTGGAACATTGCTCAGGACTCAGACTGTGGGGATCGAGCCACTGAATACCACGGGGGCCGATTTCGTGGGTGTCTGCCTGGAGCGTGACGGGTCCGGCGGGTAGCTGACACTGGTAGATCAGGTTCACGGTATGCAATAGACGGGGAGGCGCGTCCGGCGGCGTTGGCGCGGCGACTTTGGGATCGGGGAAAAAGCCTTCGGCCACGGTCAGTAGGCGATCGATCGTGAACTCGCGAATACCAATTTCTTCCTGCACCTCACGCCGTAACGCAGTCAATAGGGGTTCTTCGGGCTTGACGCCCCCTCCCGGTAAGTCCCAGGTATCAGGTTCCGGCAGGGTCATCTGGTGGATCAGTAAGACGCGATCGGCCTGGACAAAGAAGGCCAGGGTTGCTAGACGCAGACGCACGATCGCAGACATAGATCCTCACCCCAGGGAATGAGTACGACTTGGCTATGGGATTTGCAGAACGGGACTAGGAATGGGTGACCTGGGATTCGAACCCAGAACCAGCGGATTAAGAGTCCGATGCGCTACCGTTGCGCCAGTCACCCGCAGTCTTCATTATATCGGTACTTGTACCCGCTAACGCGATCGGCTCTCAACCCAATTCTGAATTTCCCCTAGTGGTTGGGCCGATGCGCGGGATAGGCCACAGAGGAGAGGATAACGGCTGGGCGACGCTTGGTGCCTGTGATACCTAGAAAATCAACCGTCACGACATTGCCTGCATTAAAGCTCACTCCGCAACCTCCTCGTCGCCTAGCCCAGTTGCTGCGGCAGGGTGCAGTGAAAAGGCCGCTAGATCGTGTTGATCCTGCTCTGTCCAGGTATCCCTATCATCGATAATGTCAGTATTCTGCTGAACGATACCATAGCAACAGATTGAGGCCACCCCCGACGATCGAGAAAGTTACTGGTACCCAGACCCACCCACGCATTCCCACGCATTCTCATCCAGAAAAGCAAACAATCGCCGATCAATTCGCGGGAAGACGGCGTAGACTAGAAAAAGTGTCAATTTTTCATTGTTGAGCGATCGAGGGGGTAAGCAATGGCCGTTCCCAAGAAGAAAACATCCAAATCCAAGCGTGATATGCGGCGGGCTAGCTGGAAGCGTAAGGCTGAGGCCCAAGCCCAACGGGCCCTGTCCCTGGGTAAATCCATCCTGACCGGGCGGGCGGCTGGTTTTGTCTACCCACCGGCTGAAGCAGAAGAGGAAGGTGAGGAATAGGTGAACGCTGTCGGGCGATCGCGTCAGCGGGATATCGATTATCACCCCTTCCTGCAACGGATAGACGATTTACATGTCGGGTAATTTTTCCTCCACACCGCCGCCGCCTCCAGAACGAGTTCCCCCTGGTCAGTATTTGACGCGGGGGTTTCCGGTTCTAACCTATGGCAGCACCCCCCAGATCACGCCAGAAGCCTGGTGCCTGCGGCTTTGGGGTTTGGTAACTGAGCGAGTGGTGCGGCGGGCCGATCTGATGGCGCTGCCCCAACGGCACTTCACGGCAGATTTTCATTGCGTCACCACCTGGTCTAAGCTAGATGTCCAGTGGCAGGGGGTCAGTATTCCCGATTTGCTACAAGGGAGCACGATCGCCCCGGAAGCTGCCCACGTTATGATCCACTGCGAGGGCGGGTATACCACCAACCTCGCCTTAGCCGATTTTGTGCGATCGGAAAACTTTCTGGCGCACCAACTATTTGGTGAACCGCTACCGCCGGATCATGGGGGGCCTGTTCGCCTCGTTGTCCCCCATCTGTATGCCTGGAAAAGTGCCAAGTGGATTACTGGCATTGAGTTTCTCGCCGAGCAACAACTGGGATTTTGGGAGCGCAACGGCTACCACCACCGGGGCGAACCTTGGGCAGAAGAGCGCTATAGCCTCGATTGATCCCTAGGGAAGCATAAAAATTAAGTAACGTTTGTTGTGCTCGATCGCGTGGACAACGACTAAAGTCGTTACTACGAACGTTGCTAGGTTTTATATTGACTGCCCTAGGCTGACCTTAAACTTAGGTTGGCGAGGATGACTGTCAGGCGAAGGGGCCGGTCAGAGGCAGGCGTTTATAAGAGAAACTGCATCACCATTGAGCCGATCGACTGAATCACGCTTTGGATCTGGCGACGGCGAGCAGCATTACGCGCAGCCTTTTCCAGTTCATGAATCTGATCGACAAAGCCTTGGGCGAGTTCCTGTCCTTGCACCTGCCCCTGATCTTCAAACAAAACCGCCGCCATCTCCGAATCCTGAACGGCTCCTTTGACATCGCTCATCTGAAAGCGCACAATGCTCCGGGCGAGATAGGCCGCCGCAAATTCCGGATCAGTGGCGATCGCCTGATTGTAGTTGTTGAGGGCGGACTGAAAGTTCCGTTGGCTGGCATCGATTAACCCCCAGTTATAAAACTGTGCGGGTCCGATGGCTTCTACGGGTAGGGCTTGGGCACCCTTAATGTGGGCGGTGGACAGATCCGTGCCATGTAGGTTGGATTCTCCCAGAAAGGCTTCGCGTAGATCCGCCCCCTTGAGGTTCGCGCCCTGGAGGTTCGCGCCCTGGAGGTTCGCGCCATAGAGGGAGGCTCCAGTCAAATCGGCTCCACTCAGGTCGGCTCCGCTCAGATCCGACCGACTGAGGTTGGCAAAGCTTAAATCGGCTCCACTTAACCTGGCCCGCACGAGGTTGGTTAAGGCCAGCCCTGCTCCCTGGAGATCACAGTTTTCGCACGCCTTGGTTGAAATGAGGCGGCTGGTATGGCTGGGGTTCTCCGCCCGCACGGGCGTAGCCACCAGGGTTACCATCATCAAGGCGGATGAGGTAAGCAGTTTGAATAACATAGGAACCTCCACAGGTCGGTCTTCTCACATCAATTCGGAGGGATAAACGTAGGGATAGACGTTGGTCCGTGACCCGAAGTTTCAGGACGCATTACACTATAATCCCCTTTACCTAATTCGCATAGGGATAGACGTTGGTCCGTGACCCGAAGTTTCAGGACGCTCTCTATTGTGCCTGGTTTTCCCGATCTGTCAAAAAGGCCAGCACTCACCCAGTGGCTCCTAACCGATCAGCGATCAAAACACCCCCTAGTCAACGACAAAAAGTAGACAAAAAAATGCAGGTAAAACCAGGACGCCTGTCCCTGCTCTACCTACTATTAACGGTGATGGGACCGATCGCTGAGCACGATCGGCCTACCTCTCAACCAGAGTGCTACTTGATGCTGACCTTGGCACCGGCTTCTTCCAGTTGCTTCTTGGCGTCTTCGGCGGCATCCTTGGCCACACCTTCCCGGACGGCCTTAGGCGCAGCTTCCACCACATCCTTGGCTTCCTTCAGACCCAAGCCGGTAATTGCCCGCACCACCTTGAGGACGGCGATCTTCTTGTCAGCAGGCACTTCTTCCAGCACAACATCAAATTCGGTCTTTTCTTCAACCTCTTCCGCTGCTGCGCCACCCCCGGCACCGGGAGCCGCCATCATCATCATGCCGCCGACCGGAGCCGCTGCACTGACGCCAAAGGCTTCTTCAATTTGCTTGACCAGTTCCGCCGCTTCCAACAGCGACAGGGTTTTTAACTTTTCCAAAATTTCATCGGTTGCTGCGGACATGATGTTTCTCCTTGTGTGAATTGAATGTGTGTGAATTGAACGAAGTCAATCGATCGAGACACGATCGCACCAGCCGGGATGCTAGGCAGCGTCGCTCTGATTTTGATCCGCCACCGCTTGCAGCGCGCGACCCAGCGAAGCCGGAACCTCGTTGATCCCGATCGCAATTTTGGCCGTCACTGCATTGAGTGCCCCGGCAATTTGGGCCATCAACTGTTCCTTCGACGGCAAGTCGCCTAATGCCTTAATATCAGCCTCGGACAGCTTGCGGCCCTCCATGACGCCACCCCGAATTTCGGTTTTCTTGGCGGCTTTCTGGAACGCTTGGTACGCCTTAATGGCAGAGCCAAAATCTTCTTTGGTGAAGATGAAGGCAGAGGACCCACCGAGCAACTCCTGGAGGGGTTGCCAGTTGTCGTCACCCTCAACGGCAATCCGCATAAAGGTGTTTTTGGTCACCTTGCAGGATGCCTGACTGGGACGGAGTTGTTGCCGCAGGTTGGTAATTTCAGCAACACTCAATCCTTGATAGTCAATCACCATTGCTAGTTGCGACTCGCTCAGCGTTTGTTTGAGATCCGCGACGATCGCCTGCTTGTTCGCTTTGGTTCTTCCCATCTCAACCTCACCTCCTTGTGCTTGTGAACGGGAACACCGGGTTGATCACCCTGGATTTGGAGTCCCTCGCGGGATGGGCGGTGGGTCCGCCCCATGAAAAACCCCCGGTCATCGCTGCCGGGGGACAGGCACGATCGCACGAGCGGGAAAGGCTCCCAGATCTCGGCATCGTGCAGTTCACCTCGGCAGGAAATTAAGCCATGCGCACCTGCGGTCTACAGTGTTCCTGATGAATGCAGATTCACTTGTTAGGGGAATGTCTTGGGGCGTACCCTCCAGGTTGTGATCAAAACTTTTAGACAGGGGTTGTTAACCCTAGGCCGCTTCCACCAACTTCAGATCCCGCAGAGCGGCAATATCGACCTGAATCGAGGGACCCATCGTTGCCGCGACGTAGATACTACGCCAGTAACGACCCTTAGCCCCCGACGGACGATTGCGATCGATCGTCTCCTGTAGAGCCTTCAGGTTCACCAGCAAATCTTCGGCAGGGAAACTGGCCTTGCCAAACATAACATGAACGATCCCTGTGCGATCGGCCCGGAATTCCAATTTACCGGCCTTGAATTCCGCGATCGCCTGGGCCAGATCAAACGTCACAGTCCCCCCCTTGGGTGAGGGCATCAGACCCCGTGGCCCCAGCATCCGCCCCAGCTTTGCCACCTGCGGCATCATGTCGGGCGTGGCAATCAGCAGGTCAAAATCCATCATCCCCTGCTGAATGTCGTTAATCAGTTCTTCCGACCCGACTACATCAGCCCCGGCACTAGAGGCTTCCGATACCTTTTCGCCCCTGGCGATCACGGCAACGCGGATCTCTTGCCCCGTTCCCTTGGGAAGGGCTACCGTCGTCCGCAGTTGTTGGTCGGTATATTTGGGGTCAATCCCTAAGCGAATGTGGGCTTCTGCCGATTCTGGAAACTTGGCTGTTGCCGTCGCTTTCAAGAGTTCGAGCGCATCCAACGGTTGATAGGCGCGATCTTCTACCTGCTTGCGCAGGTCTTGCATCCGTCGTGAAAGTTTTCGTGTCATAGGTCACATGGGGTCCTTAACGAGGCTGAGCCTCTCCCCCAGAAAAGTAAACAAATCAGTGAATTGTCTGAATCCAGGCTCCTGGCGGTTGCTGGGATAGACAGTCTGCCTGCCCTAGTATCCAATTGCCTAGTAGTCCTGCGGGGTAGATATCTTGCCTGCCCTAGTAGCCAACGGGCCAAAGGCGACCCTAGTCGCGCACCAAAACTCCCATATTCCGAGCCGTACCTTCGACAATCCGCATCGCGGCTTCAATGTCATTGGCATTCAGATCGGGCATTTTGGTTTGGGCAATTTCCTGCAACTGGGCACGGGTAATGCTGCCCGCTGGCGATCGATTCGGTTCCGCCGATCCCCGTTCCACCCCCGCTGCCTTCCGGATCAAGACCGAAGCCGGGGGCGTTTTCAGGACAAAAGTAAAACTGCGATCTTCATAGACAGAGATTTCTGCCGGGATCACCATCCCCGCCTGATCTGCCGTCCGGGCGTTGTATTCCTTACAAAACGCCATAATATTAACGCCGTGCTGACCCAAAGCAGGACCGACCGGAGGAGCCGGGTTCGCCTTGCCAGCCGGAAGCGCTAATTTAATTAGAGCAACGACTTTCTTTGCCATTGATTTTGACTAGCTCTCTTTCTGAACCTGATTAAATTCCAGTTCGACGGGCGTATCACGACCAAAAATCGAGAGGAGGGCCTTGAGCTTGCTGCGCTCTGGGCTAACCTCGATGACCTCACCGGCAAAGTCCTTGAAGGGACCGGATAGGACCGTAATCTGGTCGCCCACGGCCATATCGATTTTGACCACTGGTTTTTGTTCCTGGGTCTGGCGGAAGATGCGCTTTACCTCAGCCGGACTCAGCGGTAACGGTTTGACGTGCCCGCGCCCGCGCCCATAGCCCCGCCGCTGCTCGGCACCCACAAAGTTGATCACATTGGGGGTACTGCGCACGACCTGCCATGCCTCATCATCAATCTCAAACTTGCCATCCGCTTGTTGCTGACAGACCATTTGGATGAGCACATAGCCGGGGAAGACTTTCTCATCGATCGTTTGGCGGGAACCATCCTTACGGATACGCACGGAGGCGGTTTGGGGAATGGCGATTTGCAAAATGCGATCGGCCACTTCCAAGGTTTTGAGCCGCTGTTCCAGATCGGCTTTCACCTTTTTCTCACAGCCAGAGGCCACCTGAACTGCATACCAACGGGTTCGTTTGCTAGGTTCAGACACCCCTGACCGATCGTCGAGATCGCCAGGATTGGCCGGATAATCAAACTCGTCTGATGCAAAACTCATGCGCAACTGCTCTCCGCTGCCAGCGATACAAAACCGTTAACCGGATGCGATAAACCGGGCACGATAACCGGTACAAGCTACCGGACAAGTTAAAGCGATCGATGAACTCGACAGTAACTTGCTCAAAACACCTGGGTTGCCGCCCAGCTAAAGAGTTGGTCCACCAGGTAAATGAGCAACGCGGAAAGACTCACCATCAGAATCACAGCGGCTGACTCGCTAATCAACTGCTGCCGACTCGGCCACACAACCTTATCTAACTCCTCCTTGGTTTCCTGGAGGAAGGTCAGTGCTTTGAATTGACCCTGGGATTCGGACTGAATCTCGGCGCTATCTTTCTTGGCCATCACGCATCCTTCGTCTGTAAACAAGCTGTTTTGTACAGCCAGACACACTATTATAACCGAAAAGCACACCACACTGGGGAGCGAAGAACTCCGGTTTAATGGCCTTTCGGTTTACTTTCGGTTTAATCGATCGTGTTGACAGGGAAATGCTCCAGCGCGCTCTGGAGGACTTGAACCCCCGACATTCGGTTTTGGAGACCGACGTTCTACCAACTGAACTAAGAGCGCTCGTCAAGACAGAACGGTCTGTTCTTGCCTCTGCCCTATCTTAACATTGGATGGTAGATTACTACTTCAACGGACGATCGAATCGTTGTTTCAGGCGGGTGGCCTTACCGACGCGATCGCGCAGGTAGTACAGCTTGGCCCGCCGCACCTTGGCCCGTCGCATGACCTGGATGCTGGCCACACGGGGGGAGTGAACCAGGAAGACCCGCTCCACACCAATGCCTTGGAAAACGCGACGCACCGTAATTGTCCGGTTAATGCCGCTGTTCCGCTCGGCAATGATGACCCCTTCGTAGGGCTGGACCCGTTCCTTACCCCCTTCACGGATGCGAACGCCGATTTTCACGGTGTCGCCGATGTAAAGGGTGGGAAGATCGGTTTTAATGTGTTCCGCTTCAATCGCGCGGATGATTTCGTTAGCGTTCAGAGCAACCATAGGAAGGTGCAAAACTCACGATCTCCTATCTTACAGCATGAGTCCCTCTTAAGTCTAGATCCCTTGCTTGATGATGCTGTCATCTTCGCCCCCCGTACCGTCCCCTGCGCCGTTGTCTTCGCCCCAGTATTCCATCGTGATCCCCCTCTATAACGAAGAGGCGATCCTGCCGTTACTCTACCAACGCTTGCAAGCTGTTCTAGCGCAACTGGCCGCACCGATCGAGGTGATTTTGGTGAATGACGGCAGCCGCGATCGCACGTTGGAGCTGCTACGGCAACTGCATCAACAGGACGCCCGGATTTGTTACCTGAGCTTGGCGCGTAATTTTGGCCATCAGATTGCGGTGACGGCAGGTCTCCAGTATGCGCGGGGGCAAGCAGTGATTGTCATGGATGCCGATCTGCAAGATCCGCCGGAGTTAATCCCCGCGATGGTGGCCCAGTGGCAGGCGGGTTTTCAGGTGGTCTATGCGCGTCGGACCCAGCGTCGTCAGGAAAGCTGGTTTAAGCGGTTGATGGCCTACGGGTTTTATCGGGTGTTGCACCAGTTGGCCGATGTCGAGATTCCGGCTGATACGGGAGATTTTTGCCTGATGGATCGGCGGGTGGTGCAGGTGTTGAATGCGATGCCGGAGCGGGGGCGGTATCTGCGGGGGCTACGGGCCTGGGTGGGGTTTCGCCAAACGTCCATCCCATTTCAGCGGGACCCACGGGCAGCGGGGACGGTTAAGTATACGTTTCGCAAGTCCCTATCGCTGGCGATCGATGGTCTCGTCTCGTTCTCCCGCCTACCCCTGCGGCTGGCCACCTATCTGGGCCTGCTATCGGCGCTCATGGCCCTGATCATGGCGATTCTGGTGTTCTATTGGCGTTGGTTTGTGCCCAATTCGCCATTAACGGGGTTTGCCGCGATCGCGATCGCGGTTTTTTTCCTCGGTGCGGTTCAACTGGTGAGTATTGGCATCCTGGGGGAATATGTGGGCCGCATTTACGATGAAGTGAAGGGACGCCCCCTCTATACCCTGGCTGAGGTGGCGGGCTTTGAGGGAGGAGATAAGCAGGAGGAACCATGAGCTTGATTGACCCTCTATACCCTGGCTGAGGTGGTGAGCTTTGAGGGGGAAGCGCGATCGACGGTGATCAAGCCATGACTGAAAAGCCGGGAGCCAGTCCAGCGTTCATCAAGTTTATCCCCCCATTTGTCAACCCTAAAGTATCAAAATATCTGCTGGGCCACGCCCCGGTTACGTCCCAAGTGACCATTAGAGGCATTTATTTTATTATGATTTACAGTGTTTCCCAAGCCCCTGAAGGACAGAAGCACCTGATGGACCAGGGGCTTCAGCCCCTTGCCTACCACTCACTGAGGTGACACAGGCTGTCACCCATGATGCGGTGTGTCCTAAGCAAGCCAAAGCCACCCCTATGCAGGATAGGGATGGCATGAATGAATCCTGGAGCTTTTCCTCGGACTAGCCAGCGGCACTGTCAGCGGTCGCATCGGCAGCATTACCGTGACCGGCCAGGATCGAGAACACAACGTTGTCAGCGTCACCGAGGGCCACAGCACCTGCTGGCAGAGGCAGTTCCTTGATGTGCAACGCTTCACCCACTTGGAAACCCGTTACGTCCACAGTAATGGCTTCCGGAATGGCATTCGGCGCACAACGAATGGTCACTTCCGTCAACACCGTGTCGAGGTTACCGCCTTGGAGCTTCACCCCCGTCGGTTCGCCAATTAGGTGGATGGGCACCGTGACATCGACTGAATCTTGGGCGGTGACAGCAAAAAAGCTGATGTGGTAGAGTAAATCTTTCCAGGAATGGGTTTGCACTTCGCGGATCAGCGTCTTCCCTTGCCAGGGCTGATCGGCCACATTCAGGTTCACGATCGTGTTATTGATCACCGCATCCCGCAGGAGCAGCGACGCAGCCTTGGCATCGATCGTAATGGGGACAGAGGTAGCCCCCTGGTGTCCATACAGGGTTGCCGGAATCCGACCCGCGCGGCGCAGGGCATTGGGTTTGCTACCGGCTTCCCGGACTTTGGCCTCGATCGTTAGTTCCATAGTGTGATCACAACCTAATATTGTTAGTTTTGTGGGCTTAGTTTTGAGTCGAAAATTCAATGGGAAAACCCAATGTGCCTTAGCAGGGTGCAGGGTTAACGCGCCAGACTCGAAATCCCCAGCTCCTCCACCCCATTGCCATACAACAGGGCGCGTTTGGGTCCGTGGATCGGGTCCTCAACGATGATGGTTTGGTCCCGTGAGGCCCCCAGCGAGACGATCGCGATCGGCACCTCCATCAGTTCCGCCAGAAATTTGAGGTAGTCCAGAGCTTTGCGGGGCAGATCATCCAGGGTCCGGCAATCCGTGGTGGACTGCTTCCATCCCGGCAAGGTTTCGTAAATCGGGCGACACTGGGCAAACCGATGGGCATCGCTGGGTAAGTGCTGACAGCGTTGGCCTTCAATTTCGTAGGCCACACAGACCTGAATTTCCTCTAGATCGTCCAGCACATCCAGCTTGGTAATTGCCAGACAGTCCATCCCGTTGATACGCACGGCATAACGGCCAATGACAGCATCAAACCAGCCACAGCGCCGCTTGCGCCCAGTCGTTGTGCCAAATTCCGCCCCGCGATCGCACAGGTGTTCGCCTAAATCCCCACCGATCTCGGTCGGGAAGGGACCTTCGCCCACACGGGTGGTATAGGCTTTGGCTACCCCGATGACGCGATCGATCATAGTGGGTCCGACCCCTGCCCCAACACAGGCTCCCCCCGCGACGGGATTGGAGGAAGTGACATAGGGATAGGTGCCGTGATCCAGATCCAACAAAGTCCCCTGCGCACCCTCAAACAGGATATTGCGGCGGGCTTGAATGGCTTCATAGATCCGCAGGGAGCAGTCTACAACATGGGGACGCAGGCGATCGGCGTAGCCCTGGTATTCGGCCACGATCGCGTCAGCATCTAGGGGGGGAAGGTTATAAAGCTTTTCCAGAATTTGGTTCTTATAGTCGATCGTCCAGCGGAGTTTTTTTGCCAACACGACGGGATCGACCAGATCGACCACCCGAATGCCCGTTCGCTCGGATTTATCTGCATAGGTGGGACCAATCCCACGCCCAGTCGTGCCGATGCGATGGTTGCCCCGCTGCTCCTCCGATGCCTGATCAATTAGGCGATGATACGGCATGGTAATGTGGGCCGTTTCCGAGATCAGGAGATGATCAGTGGCAATATCCAGAGCCTCTAGGCGATCGAGTTCTTCGATCAGAATCTTAGGATCGATCACGGTGCCAGACCCAATAATGCATTCCGTTTCTGGGTAAAGAATCCCAGAGGGAATCAGGTGTAATTTAAAGGTCTGTCCCTGCGCGACGATCGTGTGACCCGCGTTCGCGCCACCCTGATACCGCACCACGACATCTGCTGATTGACTGAGCAGATCGGTAATTTTGCCTTTCCCTTCGTCGCCCCACTGGGCACCGATAACAATAACGTTAGCCAATTGGCCGCCCCAAGCACTTCATGACACAAACTCTGATTTTATCACCCCAGCGTCCCTGGATACCTATCGATACAATGATTGGCATAATTGAGGTGTAGGAACCATGACTAAGCATTGCCCTCATCCGGTGTTGGGCTAAGTAGTCACTGCATTCGGGTGGGCTAGTCCATAGCCAGGTCTGCTGGATCGGCGGGGTCTGTTTGGCTCGTTGGGGGTCTGAGGAGACGACTATAGCAGGCAATGAGGGCGATCGCGAGCCACCAGAGCATCGCAATTTGGGGCCGATACCAAACCGTATCTACCAAGCCGTGGGCTAACATCCCCAACATTGTTGCGATCGCGGCTAAGAGCCAGGGTAGTTCTGGATGGGCACGGACACGCAGATCCTGGACTTGCCGCCATGCCTGGTTAAACGTGACTAGCAACAGCCAGAGGAAACAGCCCAAGCCAATGACGCCTGTCTCGACCAACATTTCTAGAAAAATGGAGTAGGCACTGAGGGCAGTAAAACGGGCCTGGGCATAGAGTGGGTAGATCTTCTTAAAGGCATCGTTCCCTGGCCCAATCCCCAGGATGGGATGGTCCCGGATCAGCTCGATCACTGCCAGCCAAACATTGATTCGGAAGTTGTTACTGCTGTCCTGTCGCCCCTGAAACATACTGAGGACACGATCGCGTAGTGGGTCCACAATCACCACGGCTGCGAGGATGACACTCACCATCACGGCCAACGCGATCGGAATGGCCCAAGTGCGCCAGAACGGCGGCAGATACAGACTGCCCCAATAGGCGAAGAGCAAGGTCAACACGCCTAGGACAACCACCATCCCAATCCAACCGCCCCGGCTAAAGGTTAAGACCAAACAGGTGATATTGACGATCGTCATCGTTAACGCGAGTGCCTTCAGGGTCCACCGTTGCCACACCCATATCGCCGCGATACTGAAGGCTACCGCTGGCAACAGATAGGCAGCCAGCAGGTTGGGATTTCCTAAATAGCTATAGACCCGTGTGGTTTGGGCGAGGGGAGATTCGGGATCGACCCAGGTGGCTAGGGCGTCAACCCCGACGAACCATTGGCGGAGACCGTAGGTACTCACCACCAGGGCCGTTAGCAAATACACGCCGATGAGCCACGATCGCAACCGGGTCGATCGCAACACCTGGGCCATGACGGCAAACAACGCAACATAGAGCGTGAATTTCAGCCAACCCTCGGTAGCGGCTAAGCGCACGGGGGAAAAGGCCGTTGCAATTGTGGATACCCCCCAATAGAGCAACACTGGCACATGGATGGGGGTTAACCAAGTGTGCCAACGCTCTGCCGCCATGAGCAGCAGCCAGAGGCCAGCTAGGGCCAGCAGGAGGTAGCCAATCAGGCTGGTGGTGCTAAACGGCGCAAGGACAAACAGGAAACTCAGGAGCACTACCCCCAATTCATTGCCCCATTGCAGCAGAACACTGCCCCGTTGCCAGGGATGCAGCCAGCCTACCCACCGGGTCAGGTAGCTACTATCCTGCCATTGGGTCAGGGCAATGTCCGTAAGGGTGAGCGATCGCCAGATAGCCGTTAGCACAGTTTAAGCATCCCCATCTGTCCAGGCCGGATGGGTGAGCAGGGCTGCCATCACCCGCACCCCCCGCAATTGGTTCGTCAGGGGCAAGTGACCAGCGGGAGCGCTCAGATCCCAAGTAAAACCCTGGGGATAGCGTGGCCACTGATTCCCTTGCTTCCAACCAATTTTGGGCCAAAAGCGATCCCAGTTTTTGCCCGTCCCCAGCCAGATTTGTCGCTGGACTGAGAAGCCAAACTTGCCCTCGGAATAGGTACGCCACAGGGCGTCGATCGTCTGCAAATCAGTTTTAGGGAACTTTTCGACTTCGGTGAAGTAGAGCCACTTGCGCTGCACCGCAGTGGGGCCTGCCAACTCACACAGCTTCTGTAGGGTTAGCGCATCTGCCGCTTGAAACGATTGGGCAGCCAGTAAGGTTTGCAGCGGTGCGTAGTCAATGTTGGCATCCGATCGCAAGGCAAGGGTTACTGAGGGAGAAGCAGCAGAGTCAGTCATGGATCTAAGCACCAGGTCACGCTTGCCACCATACCAAAAATTGTGTCCCCTTGGCGGTCTTTGTTGCTGCCCAGCCAAATCCCTATTTTTTTGCTAAATTAACAGCGGCAATAGC
>CAZHXN010000034.1:34575-39141 GCA_964536415.1 uncultured bacterium | reverse complement strand
TTATGGTGGGGGCGCGTAGCGCCCCCACCATAAACCCAGAAGAACCCATAAATTTTTTATCTAGCATCTCTTCCAAGCTAAAGAGGCAAGTTCGCGGGAAGAAGATGTGGATGATGCGTTCAACTTCCAGTGGCCGTTGACTTTGGGTGGCTATGCGAGTGCAATGGCTCAGGCGTGATTTGAACACGCGACCTTGGGCTTATGAGTCCCCTGCTCTGACCAACTGAGCTACTGAGCCGAATGATATCCTAAGCTATGATATCGCGTTGTGTCACTTTCGGGTACGCCATCGGCAAAAATTGTCGCAATGTCCCACGCAACCACAGTTTGGGGTAGGCTCTGCCGTGGATGACGACCCTATGGACTGACGATCGCCCCCCGATCGTCCAGATCTTGCTTCTGGCCACTGCTCAGGCCCAACGCTTTGCCAAAGGTGGCTCCCTTAACGATCGCATCTCGGAAATCGGCCTCAGTTAACAGCGCATCCTCAAAGTTAGCCCCCCGCAGCAAAGCTTTACGAAAATCCGTCCCCTTCAGAATGGACCGCCGGAAGTCAGCACTGATCAAGTAGGCATTACGCACATCGGCCTTCGTGAGATCTGCCCCAATGAGATCCGCCTTGGTCAAGTTGGCACGGCTGAGATCTGCCCCCTTCAGGTTCGCGCCACTGAGATCGGCAGCGGTTAGGTTCGCGCCGAGAAAATCCGCCTCGGTCAATTTGGCCCCACTGAGGTCAGCCCCAATTAACTCGGCTCCAATTAACTGAGCACCAATCAAGTTGGCATCAATGAAATTTGCCCGGATGAGGCAGGCTTCAGTAAAGTCGGCTCCACTGAGCTTCGCCCCAATCAAGTTGGCTCCCTTGAGGCAGGCTTCCACAAAATCAGCCCCAAACAAATTGGCCTTATCCAGATTAGCCCCCCGCAAATTGGCCCGAATCAGGTTGGCTCCAATTAAATTGGCCTCACCAAGAAACGATTCACTTAGGTCAACCCCATTCAGGTTAGCCATACTCAGGTTAATGCTCATCAGATCGGTACGGGCAAGATCTGCCCCCACCAAGTCTGGCAAGATTTCGGGATTAGCTGCCCGCCAGTCATTCCAACGCTGACTTCCCTGTTTCAGGAGATTGAGATGTTCCCGGTTTGCCATAGCACCTCGTGATGACCAGGGAGCCGACCAACCGTTTCTCCCCTCTCATCCTTCACTTTAGATCTTTCTTAACCCGGAAAGACAGGATACAGGCCCCCCTAACCCGATCGCGAATCTGCACCTGCGAATCTAGAATTTTGTTACCTGACGCTGAGGGGGGAACATCCTAATCCAGCCTAGGTGTATGGGGCATGATCGCAGCCCGCCAGTTTAATGAACAAGAAGGCAACCCCCAAGATATCCTCTATCCAAGATATCCTCTATGGATATGGAGTCGTTACCACCGGCACCGACTGGAAATTGCTTAAACTGATCGGGCAAGTGGCTTATATCGATTTATATCGATCTTGACGACTATTTCATCAAAGAAGTCGCCACCATTTTGGGTATTCTAACGGCAACTTTCGGGCATTTGGATGCGCTCCTACACTCGGCCCGCTCTGCGTCGATGAATGCTGACGGTCAATCTAGGGTCAATCTAGAGGGACAACATTATAGGCCAGAAGCGCCGATCGCCTGCCGGGAAATCTCCACCGAGGTAATACCATAGTGAAATGTGACACGCAGGGCGACGGCCCGTCACAGCCAATCCCGTCACAACCCACTACGATACTGAGTTCGACACCAATAACCTCATGGGCAATACCTTCGGCCATTTATTTCGCATCACCACCTTTGGCGAATCCCACGGCGGTGGCGTGGGCGTCGTGATTGATGGCTGTCCCCCCAGAATTGAGATTTCGGCAGCCGAAATTCAACAGGACCTCGATCGCCGCCGTCCGGGCCAGAGTAAAATCACCACTCCCCGCAAGGAAGCTGATCGCTGCGAAATTCTCTCCGGCGTCTTTGAGGGGAAAACCCTGGGTACCCCGATCGCGATCCTGGTCCGGAATCAAGACACCCGCCCCCAGGACTACAGCGAAATGGCCACGACCTATCGCCCCTCCCATGCCGATGCCACCTATGATGCCAAATATGGCATCCGCAACTGGCAAGGAGGAGGCCGGTCTTCCGCCCGTGAGACGATCGGACGGGTAGCCGCTGGCGCGATCGCCAAAAAGATCTTGAAACAGGCCGCTGGGGTAGAGATCCTGGCCTATGTGAAACGGATTCAACACCTCGAAGCCCTGATTGATCCGGATCACGTCACCCTCGAACAGATAGAAAGTAATATAGTGCGATGCCCGGACCCGGAGTGTGCAGACCGGATGATTGACCTGATTGAACAGGTACGCAATGCGGGGGATTCCATCGGTGGGGTTGTCGAGTGTGTGGCTCGGCAGGTGCCGAAGGGATTGGGGTCGCCCGTGTTCGATAAATTAGAGGCCGATTTGGCGAAAGCCGTCATGTCCTTACCGGCGAGCAAGGGCGTTGAGATCGGCTCTGGGTTTGCCGGTACGCTACTAACGGGGAGTGAGCATAATGATGAATTTTATATCGACGATCGCGGCGACACCCGCACCCGCACTAACCGCTCTGGCGGGATTCAGGGCGGTATTAGCAATGGGGAACCGATCGTATTACGAGTTGCCTTCAAACCCACAGCCACCATTCGTAAAGCACAAAAAACCGTGACGGCAGCGGGGGAAGAAACTATACTAGCAGCCAAGGGACGGCATGATCCTTGTGTGCTCCCACGGGCTGTACCGATGGTGGAAGCGATGGTCGCCCTGACCCTGTGTGACCATTGGTTGCGACATCAGGGGCAGTGTGGACAGTGGCTTGCCAATCATCCCTAATCGGTCAGGGGTTAACGTGTGGGTTCGCTGTTCTTCCGGGTAAAAACTGATGCAGATCCCAAGGCTCATGATCGCGAACGTTAGATTGTTGTCTACTGACCTACCCTAGGATATCCGGTTGCTGCATGGAGATAACCGCCGACACCCCCCTGATCAATGTCCCCCAGCCCCAAGAAGCTGGCTGTAGCTCCACGTCGGCCCCCCTGAGCGGGTTTGAGGTCGTGTTTTGGGGGGTTCGGGGCAGTATCCCCACACCGGGGAAAGACACCGTGCGCTACGGCGGGAATACTTCCTGTGTAGAGATGCGGGTGGGGGGCAAGCGGCTAATTTTTGACGGCGGGACGGGCATCCGGTTACTCGGTCGCTCGCTCCTGGATGTCGATGCCTTGACGGCCTATTTATTTTTTACCCATTACCATTGGGACCATATCCAGGGGGTGCCCCTGTTTGACCCCCTATATGCGGAGGGCAACTGTTTGCATATCCACGGTGTGGTGCCTCCCGATGCGGGTTCGATGGAAGAGCATTTTAACGATCGCATTTTGCACATTGGGCGATCGCCGGTCCCCCTACCCCAACTCCGGGCCGATCTTAAGTTTCATGATTTGACCCACGGTGAAGCGTTTCAAATTGGAGATGTTCACATTGAATTGGGTGACCTGAACCACCCCAATGGAGCGATCGGCTATCGCGTCACGTGGCAGGGCAAAACAGCGGTGTACTGTACCGATACGGAACATCTGCCCGATCACCTGGATGAGAATGTCCTCACCCTTGCCCGGGATGCCGATATCCTCATCTACGATGCTATGTATACCGATGAGGAGTACTATAATCCCAAGTCGCCCAAAATTGGCTGGGGACACTCCACCTGGCAGGAGGGGCTGAAAGTAGCCAAAGCTGCCAATGTTAAGCAGTTGGTTGTCTTCCACCATGAACCTAATCACAGCGATGATCTGCTAGATGATATTGCCAGCCAATTGGGCCAACTCTGTGAGCATTCGTGTTTAGCCCACGAGGGGTTGGTGTTGAAGCTAGCCTGAGCTTGCAATCCTCCTCAAGAAACGGTTGCGGTCAACCGGCTACTCAGGTTGAAATTGGTCTAAAGACGATTCCCCTGACTCGGTCGTGAACGAAAAGACTATGGCACAATGAACGGCGTGGGTTTTGACAAGCGGCCAGCACGGGCGCAGCACTATGACGAAATTTATTTTTGTGACGGGCGGGGTCGTTTCCAGTATTGGTAAGGGGATTGTCGCTGCCAGCCTAGGGCGCTTACTGAAGTCCCGCAATTATTCGGTGTCGATCCTCAAGCTGGATCCCTATATCAACGTCGATCCGGGGACGATGAGTCCGTTCCAACATGGGGAAGTCTTTGTCACGGAGGATGGAGCCGAGACGGATTTGGACCTCGGTCACTACGAGCGGTTTACGGATACGGCCATGTCGCGCCTGAATAGTGTGACGACGGGATCAATTTACCAGGCAGTTATTAATAAGGAACGGCGTGGGGATTATAAGGGGGGCACGGTGCAGGTGATTCCCCATATTACCAACGAAATCAAGGACCGAATTCATCGGGTAGCCCAGGATACGCATCCAGATGTCGTGATCACAGAGATTGGGGGGACAGTTGGTGATATTGAGTCCCTGCCATTTTTAGAGGCGATTCGCC
>CAZHXN010000034.1:11072-34565 GCA_964536415.1 uncultured bacterium | reverse complement strand
ATGTGGGGCGGCGACGGGTGCTCTATATGCATGTGACGCTGGTGCCGTGGATTCCCTCGGCGAAGGAGATGAAGACGAAGCCAACGCAACACTCGGTTAAGGAACTTCGATCGATCGGGATTCAGCCAGATTTACTGATTTGCCGCTGTGATCGGCCCCTGCCACCGGGGTTGAAGGAAAAAGTGTCGGAATTTTGTGATGTACCGGTGGAATGTGTGATTCCGAATCAGGATGCCAACAGTATTTACGAAGTCCCCCTGATGCTGGAGCGGGAGGGATTAGCCCACCAGGTCTTAGATCTGCTGCAACTGGAGCAACGGGAACCGGACCTGAGTCAATGGCAGAGTTTGGTCGAGGGCTTGTACCGATCGCGCTATCCGGTCACCATCGCGATCGTGGGTAAGTACGTGCGTCTGAACGACGCCTATCTATCGGTCACCGAAGCCCTCCGCCATGCCGCGATCGCCCTCGAGGCGGATCTCAAAATTCGCTGGGTGAACTCCGAAGAAGTGGAAACCGAAGGTGCCACCCCATTTTTGCAGGATGTGGACGGGGTGATTATCCCCGGTGGGTTTGGGGTACGGGGAATTGATGGCAAGATCAATGCGATCCAGTACGCCCGTGAACACCGTTTACCCTTATTAGGGTTGTGTTTGGGGATGCAATGTGCCGTAATCGAATGGGCGCGCCATGTGGCAGGTCTTAATGATGCCCACAGCGCCGAGTTTGATCCCAACTGCCAAAATCCAGTGATTAATCTCTTGCCAGAGCAACGGGATGTGATGGATTTGGGGGGAACGATGCGCCTGGGGTTGTATCCCTGTCGCTTAGCAGCGGATACCCTGGCTTTTGAGCTGTATCAGCAGGAAGTGATTTATGAACGCCACCGTCATCGCTATGAGTTTAATAATGCCTATCGCAGCCTCTTCCTGGAAACCGGTTATGTGATTAGTGGCACATCTCCTGATGGCCGGTTAGTCGAAATTGTGGAATATCCGGATCATCCGTTCTTTATTGCCACCCAGTTCCATCCGGAACTCCAATCCCGGCCCAGTACCCCCCATCCCCTGTTCTTGGGCTTCGTGAAGGCAGCGATCGCCCAAACGCAACCGACGGCTCGACTAACTCCCCCAGTGGAAGTGCATAGCTAGGCCGATTGTTTCACGCCGATATCGTTTTATGACTGATAAAAGAGGAAAGAGGATAGAGAGAAGAAAAAAGAGGAGGGTGATACCGTCCCTCACTCCTCACTCCTCACTCCTAAAATGAGGTGGGACATGAGGTGCGACTGTGGCTTACTGGATTAAAGTGCTCTACGAACGCAATACCTATATCGTGGATTTAGACGATGTGGACACGTTTGTCTGTGATCCGAGCAACCGCCTATCGTTTTATGCGCCGGGGAGTCGTGCCAAAATTATTCTGACCAAGCAGAATCACCTGGATGCCTACGAGCAGGTCCTCAATTACTTGCAGCAGATTACGGCGGATGCTTTGCAGGGCTATTGGGTGACGATCGAGTTTGAGCGGAATAAATATATTGTCGATCTGGACCGGGTCCGGGCCTTTATTCAAACCCCCAATGAACGCCTGATGTTCTATCCAGAGGGCAATCAGTCGGCGATCGTCATTCCAGCCGTGGCCGATCCAACCACCTATCGCAAGCTGATTCACTACATCGAGCAACGCACAGGACACCGCTTGGATTAGACGCAACTGGCTGCGACCTTACACCTTCCTTTTCCCTCTTCCCTGTCCCATCTCCCTGCTTCGATTACAGTAATGAGCCGCACCTACATCGCTACCGGGATTAATCTCAAGAGTATGCCCCTGGGGGAATACGATCGCCTGTTGACGATCCTGACAGCGGAGCAGGGTTTAATCCGGGTGGTCGCGCCCGGTGCTCGTAAGCATCTATCCAAATTGGGGGGACGGAGCGCCCTTTTTGTGGTGAACCAATTACAAATCGTGGAAGGCCGCACCCTGCATAAGGTGATTCAGGCAGAAACCCTGGCCTCCTATCCCCGCCTGAACCAGGATCTGTGTAAACTCACTGCCGGTCAATACCTGGCCGAACTGGCCCTCTGTCAGGCCCTCAGTCAGCAGCCCCAGGCCGAACTCTTTCACCTGCTGACCGAACACTTAAGTCGCCTAGAGCGCTTACCTAAAATTTCTGGGGACCCGGCAGCAGCAGCCACGATCGAACTCGCAGTTCTCTCCCATCTCGTCCATGCCACCTTTCACCTCTTGGCCCTGGCAGGCATTGCGCCCCAAGTCCAAATCTGTTGCCTGACCCAACAACCCCTTGTGCCGGACTTTACGGATGGCCTGTGGCAGGCAGGCTTTAGTGTGGCGGCGGGGGGGACCCTGAGCCAGGACGCGATTCTCCACGAGCGACGAGAGGCAAACGCCCACCTCCCCTCAACATTGCCCCGCTCGACCCAGGTGCAACCCGTGGGCGTATCGATCGCCCCTTGGCCAACCCTGCGTTCACCGAGCGTCTCCTCCGAAACCGCCTTGGCTGCCCCCACCGCCCGTGTCGCGGCAAGCCATGCCACCCCCTATCGCACCCTGACCCGCCCCGAATCCTTGCCCCCCGTCCAGGCCCAGATTAGCGCTCTCGAATTGGCTTTGCTCCAGCACCTCGCCCAACCCGATCTGCCTGATCTCGCTCACCAAGCAGCGATCGCTCCCCAGGGCAGTTCCCTATTAGAGTTACAACAGGCCTGGTTCGCGATCGAGCGTCTGCTGCGACAATATAGCCAGTACCACTTTGAACGCCCCATCCGGGCTGCGGCTCTCCTTGAGACCTGTTTTGTTGCTCTTTCCACCCCCGTCTAGCCAATCGCGATGCAGCTATTTGAACCCGACTCTGCCTTTGCCCCGCCCAGTCGCCCCCTGTGGGTTGATATCGAGTCTGGTACCGACGAACCGGAGCCGACACCCACCCTACCGGAATGGTTAACGGCTCCTACTTCCCTAGAGGCGACTGCCATCCCCCCTGACCCTAGCGGTGGGCCCAACCGCCCAGATCCCCTGCCGCCTGAAACCGGTTTCCTCCCCGTTCTGAAGAACTTCAACTTTTTAGCCCTGTGGAGTGGGCAGGTGTGCTCGCAACTGGCGGATAAGGTCTATCTTGTCCTGATGATTGCCCTGATCACCTCCCAATTTCAGCCGGAATCGCAATCGATCAGCCATTGGGTCTCTGCGATTATGATTGCCTTCACGATTCCGGCAGTCCTGTTTGGCTCCGTGGCGGGGGTGTATGTCGATCGCTGGTCGAAGAAAACGGTGCTGGTGGCCACGAACCTCTGGCGGGGGCTACTGGTTATTGGGCTGCCGGTGCTGTTGTGGCTCAGCCAAGGGCGAACCCTGTGGCCAGGGCTACCGCTGGGCTTTGCAGTTCTGCTGGGGGTGACGTTTCTAGTTTCAACCCTGACCCAATTCTTTGCCCCTGCTGAACAAGCGGTCATTCCCCTGATCGTGCCTCGCCGCCATTTGCTCTCAGCAAATTCCCTCTACGCCACCACCATGATGGCAGCGGTGATTATTGGTTTTGCCGTGGGGGAACCCATGCTCACGATTGCCGATACCCTGACCGCGAAGTTGGGCATGGGCATGGGGCGTGAGTTAGTAGTCGGTGGTGGTTACCTACTGGCCAGTGCCGTGTTGCTACTACTGCGGACCGGTGAAACGAGAGAGCATGAAGTCCACGAGATCCATGTGTGGGAGGATATTCAAGAGGGCCTGCGCTATCTGGGCAAACAACCCCGGGTGGCCAGTGCCCTCCTGCAATTGGTGATCCTTTTCTCGATCTTTGCCGCCCTGGCCGTGTTGTCCGTCCGCCTCGCCGACGTGATGCCGGCCCTGAACCCATCCCAGTTTGGCTTTCTGCTCGCGGCGGGGGGAGTTGGTATGGCTGTAGGAGCGACCCTTATTGGCCATTGGGGCCAATGGGTGAAGCGGGCACGGTTAGGTCTATGGGGATCGATCGGGATGGCGATCGCCCTGGCTAGTCTGGCCATTGTTTACCAACAACTGGTACCCACCCTCATCCTGCTCACCGGCTTGGGTGCTTGTGCGGCGGCGGTAGCCGTCCCCATGCAAACCACCATTCAGGCAGAAACCCCGGAAGCAATGCGGGGGAAGGTTTTTGGATTACAAAATAATGCCATTAACATCGCCCTGACCTTACCGCTGGTATTGGCCAGTGTCGCTGAATCACTGGTAGGCTTACCGGTGGTTTTTCTGGGATTAGCAGGCATGACGATCGCAGGTGGCTTGATCTGCTGGTATATTTCTCATACGAAAGTAAAGTTAATTTAATAAACTAATCCGCAGCAAATCGGATGCCGGTTGGGTTGTCCCAGCTTTGCGGCTGGGATGCCCGAATGGATTCTGCTGTAGAGACGCGGCGCGAATGCTATGCGCCTTGCCCCCCTGTCCCAGTCCTTCCCCACGAGATCCTGAATGCACATCGCTTGGCTTGGTAAAAAATCTCCCTTTTGCGGCAATGTCACTTACGGTCGTGAGGTCACCAATACCCTCCTAGAACGTGGCTACCAGGTGAGTTTTCTACATTTTGACCAGGAAACCGATAGTAGTGAGGCAACCTTGGTTGGCTCTGACGTCGCTATCCCCTGCCTGCTTAAGTCCCAGGTCTACACGATTCCCACCTTCCGTTCCGAAAAAGTGCTCACTGACGCGCTGCGGCAACTATGCCCGGATGTTGTCCACGCCTCCCTCACCCTATCGCCGCTGGATTTTCGCCTGCCAGAGATCTGCGAAGCCTTGGGCCTTCCCCTCGTTGCGACTTTCCACCCGCCCTTCGATCGCGAGGCCCGCACCTTCACCTCCAGCACTCAGCACCTCACTTACCAACTCTATGCTCCTTTCCTAGCCCGTTACGATCGCGTAATCGTATTTTCCCAATTACAACGGGATGTCCTGATCCGCCTGGGGGTGCCTGCCAGTCGGTTGGCTGTGATTCCCAATGGGGTAGATGTTGACAAGTATTCTCCCGGTCCCTCGCGCTTAAAAGCCGATTTACAGGTCAATCGCCTCTTTGTTTACCAGGGACGGATTGCCCCGGAAAAAAACCTGGGGGCACTGCTCAAAGCCTGGAAACAGGCAGAAATGGGACCCAATTGCCGTCTTCTCATCGTGGGGGATGGTCCCCTGCGCCCCTCATTGGAACCTTTCTATGGCCCTGAATACGGCATTCAATGGCTGGGCTTCGAGGCGAATGAACAGCGTCGCATCGAAATCCTCCGGGGGGCCGATGTCTTTGTGCTCCCATCCCTGGTAGAGGGACTATCCCTGTCTTTGTTAGAAGCCATGTCCTGTGGGGTGGCTTGTCTGGCGACAGATGCTGGGGCCGACGGCGAAGTCTTGGCGGATCAGGCGGGGGTGATCATCCAGCGTAACCAGCGGATCACGGCCCAACTGCAAGCCCTGCTTCCCCAACTGCGCGATCATCCGGCTTGGACCAGTTCCCTGGGCTACCATGCCCGTCAGCGGGTTCTCGAACGCTATACCCTGAGTCGGAATATTAGCCTGTTGGAGACCCTCTACGCCGAGGTGCAGTCGTCCCGATCGCTCGTTGCCTAGTAGAAGGAGATCCCTAATCTCTAGTTTTTCAATCTACGAGGCCTTTTGGGCAGCGATCGCCTGCAAGAGAACTTTAAAATCCTGGTTAACCTGGTGTAGGCCCCGACCGAGGGCCACGATCGCCTTTTGTCGATTGAGCGCTTGGGCCGGATGGGCTGTACCATACGCCTGCAACGCGTGCATGGCTTGGCGCAGTTGTTGGGTCAGTTTCAGCGCGGTTTCCCCCAATTGATCCAGTTGCTGTTGGGCAACGGGAGGCGGCACGGGTGTCGGCGCTGGGGTTGACGCTGAGGAGGTTGGCTGGGGGGCAAGGCGGTGAGGGGGGCAGTGCCCCTGACGTTGGATAGCCAAAGCGGGGTCCACGTTGCCCGATAGCGGGATTACCGAAGACTCACTGGCTTCAATCGCGACCATTTCAGATTCATCTAAAATCAGGGTTTCGTCGTTGATGGCTAGCATAGGTTTAGAGGCCTGGGAGCATAAAGGTGAGGGTAGAGGGAGTGCATCAATGTTGGTTTGCAACAGGCGACCGGTTTTCGCCATCTGGCTGGCTAAACGGAGCTTTTCCTGATAGGCACTGGGACCCTGAATCTGCATGAAATTCAGGTAGGCGGAGAGGACGGTGTTTAAGCGATCGCGGGCGATTGGGTTAGCAATTAAGCGATAGTTCCAGTACTTGGCTATGCGAGTAGCATAGTCCAGGGCCGTGGAATCGTAGGGATCGACCATCCCTAAATACACGTGATCACGATCAATTCGCAGAGGGAGTAGCTGGTAGTGCAGACAGACTTCAAAGGGCAAATAACTATCGATTAAGTTAAAGATCTGGGTTGTATCCAGTGCTTGGGTAACTGTCGGGCTAGGTTGTTGGGCAGGTTTGGGCGCAACTGAGGAACCACAGGGGGGTAGGGAAGAAGCGACTACCATAGGCACTTTGCTCAGAAGGGCGATTGCAAGACGATTTAGGACCAGTCAGGGGAATCGACTCACCTGCCCAGCGGCTAAAGTCGTAACCCTAACCAGCAATGGGCGATAGTCTGCCCTTATTCCCATTAGACAACTAAAACCTCCTCTGGCCGGAGAGTTCGTGTAAAGTTTCTGACTACGCTAGGGCTGCTTTTATCCCAAAAGCGCCATTTTTATGAAGTTTTGATGGTGCGTCCTTGATAATAGAGGCATTCCCCTAGCAACAAACAGGAATACACCGTCATGTCTGCTGTGCTCGTCACCCCTTGGATCGTCAGCCTAGGTTTAGGGCTTTGGGTCTGCCTCTTTATTTTTCGGATTATCTTAAGCTGGTATCCCCAGAGCGATCGCGAGCGACCGGCCCTGCGCTGGATTATCGTCCCCACGGAGCCATTCCTAATCCCCACCCGTAAGGTGATCCCCCCCCTTGGCGGACTGGACATCACCCCCGTGGTTTGGGTGGGAATTTTTAGTCTGCTGCGGGAGTTGCTGGTGGGGCAGCAGGGGCTGTTGACCCTGTGGAGTCGGGTCCACTAGGTTTGCGGGCCTGCATCCATTGCTCGACGAAATTGGTATAGATCTCCCCGGCGAGGAACGGCTCGGTTTCCAGAATTTTTTGATGGAAGCCGATCGTCGTTGGGATACCCGTAATCGCACACTCGCGCAGTGCCCGCCGCATCCGTCGAATCGCCGCTGGCCGATCTTCGCCCCACACGATTAGCTTGCCAATTAACGAGTCGTAGTAGGGCGGGATGACGTAATCCGTATAGACATGGGAATCCATGCGCACGCCAGGTCCCCCCGGTGGCAGATAGGCGCTGATGCGTCCCGGATGGGGCCGGAAGTTGTGATCGGGATCTTCGGCATTGATCCGGCACTCGATCGCGTGGCCCCGTAACACCACCTGCTCCTGGCTAAACCGCAAGGGTTCTCCCTGGGCAATCCGGATTTGTTCCGCGATCAGGTCTAAGCCGGTGATCATTTCCGTGACTGGGTGCTCCACCTGGATGCGGGTGTTCATTTCCATGAAGTAAAACTCACCGGAGCGATCGAGCAAAAACTCCACTGTACCAGCCCCTACATAATTGATGGCCTTCGCCGCTAACACTGCCGCTTGGCCCATTTTCTGTCGCAATTCCGGGGTGAGGGCGGGACTGGGGGCCTCCTCCAGTAACTTCTGGTGCCGCCGCTGGATTGAACAATCCCGTTCGCCCAAATGCACCACATTGCCAAAGCGATCGGCCAGGATTTGAAACTCAATGTGGCGAGGACACTCAATAAACCGCTCCAGGTACACCCCTGGATTCCCAAAGGCCGCTTCCGCCTCGCCCTGAGCCGCTTGCAGTTGTTTTGTTAACATCTCCGGCTCCCGCACCAGCCGCATTCCGCGTCCCCCACCCCCCGCTGTAGCTTTAATCATCAGGGGATAGCCAATCTGCTTCGCGACTGCTAGGGCCTCGGCCTCATCCGTAATCAGGCCATCACTACCGGGGATCGTGGGCACCCCCACCCGCTGCATGGTTTCCTTCGCGGTGGACTTGTCCCCCATTGCCAGGATCGCCTCTGGAGTGGGACCAATGAAGTGCAACTGGTGATCGGCGCAGATTTCGGCAAAGCGGGCATTTTCCGCGAGAAACCCATAGCCGGGATGGATCGCGGTGGCATTCCGGGTCAGGGCAGCGGCAATGATATTGGGAATATTGAGATAACTCTTACTGCTCAGGGCCTCACCAATGCAGACTGCCTCGTCGGCTAGTTGAACATGAAGAGCATGGCGATCGATCGTCGAGTGGACTGCCACCGTCGCAATCCCCAATTCTTCGCAGGTGCGGACGATACGGAGGGCAATTTCGCCTCGGTTGGCAATCAAGATCTTAGAAAAGTTCATTGGCGTCGCCTTCGGGAGCAGCCCAGCCTAAACCCCTGCGGCAAGCTGGCAGTAGCCCATCTTACCATGCAGACACCCTAACGACTTAACCAGGCGATCGCCGCCCGAATCCACGCCTCCGCATCCGCATTTTTGGCCAACACGGTCTCCTGCCCCACTGCTTGCAGGGCTTGGGTCACTTCCGTATTCGTATACCCCAAGGCCAAGAGGGTCATCTCCACATCCTCCTGGATCGCCAGGGTTGGCCCCGCTAGGGGGGTTGTCACCAGTCCGGCCTGGTGCCGCCATTCCGCCAGTTTCGCCTTAAGTTCCAGTGCAATGCGCTCGGCGGTTTTATTACCCACGCCAGGGGTGCGACTGAGAACACGGGTATTGCCACTGACGATCGCCTGCACCAAATCATGCAGCCCCAAGGTATCGATCAGCGCTAGGGCCAGTTGGGTGCCGATGCCACTCACACTAATTAACTGACGAAACAAATCCCGTTCAGCCGCATTGCCGAACCCAAAGAGAGCCATCTGGTCTTCGCGCACGTACTGGTGGGTAAAGATCTGGATCGGTTCCCCCACACTTGCCAGTTGGGCCATGAACCGGGCCGGGATCTGTACCTCATAGCCGACCTGCTGGACTTCCAGGACCAGGATGACCCGATTGCCAATTTTTTGGATGCCCGCGATCGTGCCTTTGAGATAACTAATCATGCCAGCCGCTAATGTTTGTAGTGCGGGCTTCAGCCCACAACGACTAAAGTCGTTACTACCAACGTTCCGAAACTTTATGCTTACTGTACGAGGACAGGCAAGTTAGCCTGAGATTTAGATTCAGACTATGGCCTATAGTTGGGGCTTCTAATCACACAAATGGGGCAGGCGAGACGCCCACCCCACGGAGCAGCCAGAACATTTTGGGTACGGGCAGATTTAATTTGGGAAAGACAGGTTTGAAACTTACCCCTACCCTAGTCGTCGTAGAGTCGGCATTCCGCCGCATCGGGGTTATCGTCGCAGTACTGTTCAAAGGAATTCTTTGGCTTGACCTGACGCTGGTGCGAGGCTTCTGCCTGTAGCTCCTCCACTGCATCCCAGGCCGCTGCACACTCACCAGCACTGGCTCCTGATTCGCAAACGGCACGGGCTGCTTCCCGCTCTTGCTCAATTTTCTCTTGGAGATTGTCGATCATATAACTTAGCCTCTCATAGCGCTCTTGATGGCGTCAGCCGCACTTTACCAACCCCGGCAACCCGGATTTGTACAACCCGAACGGCCAAAATGGCACAGATCTGCACTAGACTAACGCACCATCCCTTATCTGTGATACCTAGGCTCAGCCGGGGCAAGCTGGATTAGGCAGATTTTCTTAACCTTTAACCAACCTGACGCCCCAGTTGGGACAGCCTCAGTTTATCGTAAGGGGTTTTGGCTTCGACTAACAGCCACTAACGGCGTAACCCACCGCAATGGCTAGCAGTCATCTCTATATTAACAGTTGTAAAGAAAAATTGCATATAGTTACGCAAACGCGACCCAGGGGAGAGGATAACCGATCGCCGATCTCGGATTGGCCCACTATCCCTGAGGTTGGGGGCGCTGTTGGGGGGCTGGGTGATCGCGGGAGACCTCAGTAATGTTGCGGGGATCTGAGATCGACAACAGATTGCTAGAAACTTCACAGAGATCGTTCGGAGTTCCAGTTGCCCTGTGCGTAATTTTTCGGAAACTTGTAGAAGTAGTCATCATCCTTATATTAACTAATCCGTATTTTTACGATTGTCGCGATCGCGGAATAGCAATTTATCAGGCCAGCTATCCTTAATTTGCAAACTCAGCAATGCTTGATCCTCATCTCTATCCCTGAATTCAGGCCAGTCAAGCGTTAGGGCGTTCCCTTGCAGGGGTAAAACCCCCTTTTACAGGATAGGGTGGACTCTCTATCTTAAAAATATCAACACAATATCAGCGAATTTATTCACGAATTCGTGGTTTTTCTGATTCAGAAAACTTACGGATGCCAAAAGAATTGTCGTGTGTTCTTCTCCTTTAGTTGTGATCTAAATCACCTTAAGACAGTCTGAATGCAGAATGTATTGAGTGAGAAGAGAATGCATTAAATCGGTACTGCATCGGGTCATGAACCGACCAGGTGATGCCCTTGCCAAGCGTCGGCATCACCCAATGGGTTGGGTTTGTATAGGCAATCATGGGCTTGAGTCATGCCTTCAGGGGGCTACCCCTCCCGGAAAGTGCAGGTGGAAACGCCCCAAGTAGCACAAGCGGTTGCATGGTCGCCCACTCGCACTTTAAGGACTCGCACCTTAAGGAATGGTCAATCTTCAGGAGGGAAAGCCTTGCGATCGGCAAGTCGTGTCGCAAGGCTACTATATCGGGGGAGTATCTTATGTCACGGGATGCTGTTGTTGTTGGAATCAATCGTTATCAGTACTTATCAAATCTACAGGCTCCGGCCCAGGATGCGGAGGCGATCGCCCATTGTTTACATGCCTACGGTGACTTTCGCGTTAACCGTTTGCCGGAGGTCATTGACCAGCAGCGACCTAAGGTGGGTGTGACCACGCCCGTGACCCGTCAGGAACTTGAAACCGCTCTAGTTCAACTATTTAAACCCAAGGGAAAACATATCCCCAGCACGGCACTGTTTTATTATTCAGGGCATGGGTTGCAAAAGGATGCGGGGATCCAGGAGGGGTACCTGGCCACCAGCGATGCTAACCCTAGCCAGGGGATGTATGGGCTATCCCTCTTCTGGTTACGTCGCCTCTTGCAAGAAAGTCCAGTCCGGCAACGGATTATTCTTCTGGATTGTTGCCATAGCGGCGAACTGTTGAATTTTCTCGAAGCTGATCCCGGCGCAAACCCCGGTACCGATCGCCTGTTCATGGCGGCCTCACGGGAATATGAAGCAGCCTACGAATCCTTAGAAGGGGCCTATAGTGTCTTCACCCAGGCATTACTGACGGGATTGGACCCCCAAGCACACGGAACCGTTACTAACTATGCTCTGACCAGTTGGGTGAGCCATGCCCTCAAGGGGGAATTGCAACAGCCTCTCTTTGAATGTTCAGGCCGGGAAATCATCTTGACCAGTTGCCGGGTAGCGAGTGAAGGGACTGCGGCGACCTCGACTCCCGATTCGGAACCTGTCGCTGTGGTTGATCGGTCTGGCCAACGGTGCCCTTTCCCTGGTTTGCGTCCTCTGACTGGTGATGATCTGTCGCTGTTACCGAGTCGGACTGAGATCATCGCAAGGCTCTATGAGTCCCTGTGGGCGTATACCCACGTTACCCTGACGGGGGTGAGCGGCAGTGGTAAAACCTCACTGCTGCAACAGGAACTGCCGGCCCACTCCCAAACCCAGTCTTGGCAATTGCGTTATGTTACCCCTGGACATGATCCGCTGCAAAGTCTGGCTCTGACCTTTGTGACGAACACAGCAATAGGAATTGATCGAGCCAGTCAGTTACACCAGGCGATCGCCCTACTGGAGCAGGGGGGCATTGGCTTGGTCCGCCTGTGTGACGCTAGCCTGGGCACCGCTGAAGGCACGCTCTTAGTGATTGATCAGCTAGAAAGCCTGTTACAGCCGTCGTTAGATGGCCACAATGGCTCCGATTGGAACCAGATGGCAACGCCAACGGCGGGCCGCTTCCTAACGACGTTGGCTGAAGCGGCCCGCCAGCAACCAGAGCGGGTGCGAATTCTCTGGTGTGTGCGCCAGGATTATTTGGCCGAGTGGACTCATCTCACCCAGGTCCTGATGCCTGACATGCCAATGGATGTGGTTACCCTTCCCCCACCCACCTCCGCCCAGATTCACTATGGCCTCACGGAGGGCTTGGCCCAAGTGGGCTACCGGTTGGAACCCCACCTCCTCTACACCCTGAGCCTGGAATTGGGTATTCGCAACGCTGAGCCGCAGGAAGATCAGGCCGCGGCCCTGCCATTGCTCCAACTGGTGCTGCATGAATTGTGGCAACGGTCGCCAGCGCTACGATCGCCAGGGCAGATGAGTGTCCCAGTGGTCGTGTCCGCCGGTACCTACGCCCATGTTGATGGGGTTCGGGGGGTAATCCATCGTCATGCGGATGCCGTCTTGGCCCGCCTCTCACCGGCTGAACGGGCGATCGCGCGACGTCTCTTCTTGGCCCTAGTCCATCTCCAAACCGGTCAGGCAATGGTGCCCCGCCGTGTCCGCAAGGATGATCTATTGGCACGGGTCCAGGCCACGCCAGGGGCAAGGTCGGTGTTGGAAACCTTGGTCGCAACCCGTCTGCTAGTCCTTGACCGCCAGGACGTTGAGGTCAGCCATCCGGAGCTAGTCCGTTCTTGGCCCCCCTTACAAGCCTGGGTTGCAGAACGGCGGGACAGCCTCTATCTACAACAACAGGTTGAACAGGCCGCCCACGAATGGGAGCAAACTGCCACGGCCCTGAGTCATCCGGTTCGTGTCCCCTTGCCACTGGAAAAGGACAGGCCGTGGACAACGCCCGTTGCCCCTAGCCTGTGGGCTGCTTCTCCCCAGGGCCAATGGCTTCGGGGGGACCTCCTGGCGGCGGCGGTGCGTCACTATGAGCAATGTCCCCATGATTTCTCGCCCTTGGCCCAGCGCTATCTTGCCTTGAGTCATCGGGAGCAGCGGCGTCTGCGACAGCAAACCCAACGATTACGGGCGATCGTGCCGCTGGTCCTACTGTTGGCGTTGGGATCGGGCATTTGGCAATACCGCTCCCAGGTGCGTCAGGAACACCAGTTGCGCGTGGCGCGATCGCGGGAACGGGCCGCGATCGCCCAGACCATCCTGCAAGATCCGCAACAGGACCCGACTGCCGCGCTCTTAATCAGCCGAGTCGCTCTCGAACAGGACTGGCGGACACCAGAGGCGCAAGCCAGTTTGCGCACTGCGTTACAACGCCTACAGCCATTGGTGGCCCATCAAGGTGAGTTACCCCCTTTACAAGGCGCAGGCCAACCCATCATCGGCATAGCCTTTATTCAGCCGGATATGGATTTCTGGCAAACGACTATCCTGGGTAAGGCCCCCCCAACAACGGCTCAACCTCAAGTTTTGGTCACCCTCACGGATAGAGGTCAAATCCAGTATTGGCGGCTTGAGACGGGAACTGCTCTCAAACAGCCCTTCTGGTTACCGATAGCCTCGTCAGCGGTGGGGGTTGCTCCGTCCCAGAGACAACTGTCGCCAGGGGGGCTAGTACGGTCTAGCACCCCCCCCTTTCCTACAGCCGCTGTTCCCCTCGATCCCCTAACAGGGTTCGCTATCAGCCCAGAGGGCCGCTGGTTGGCCACCACACAGTTCAGCGGCCTGATCACCCTTTATCGATTGCAACCGGATCAGACCTTTGAGCCGTTGCACACGCTACCCCAGACGGGTCTGGTTCGACAATTGGCCTTTAGCCCCCTGAGCAATCGTCTTTTAGGCATTGAACACGATCGTGTACTCATCTGGGATTTAAAGACTGGGGAACTGGTCCAGGTTCTCCAGGGGCATCAGGGTGCGATCACCCAGGCTCACTTTAGCCATGATGGTTGGCAAGTCGTGACCAGCAGTTGGGATCAAACGGTAGCGCTGTGGGAGGTGAATACGGGCAAGCAGGTGCAGCAGTGGTCCCATCCCGATGGGGTGACGACGGTTGGGTTTCGTCCGGACGATCGGGCACTGGCGTGGGCGGGGCAAGATGGCACCCTGGTCACGATCGCGCTCACCAATCCCCGTTCTCCTCACGTGGTGCAGATGCTAGGAACCCCGATCGTCGATGTTCAATATGATGCCAGCGGTCGATCGCTCATTACCACCCAAGCCAATGGGTTGGTTCAATTCTGGGATGTAGAGACCGGGACGGAGCAAGGCCAACTCCCTCCCTTAAGCGCCCAGAGAGCCGAGTCAGCATCCAACGTTGCCCCTCTGTCCATGCAGCAGGTGCTCCAAAGTCCGGATGGGCGGTATTTGACCACCTTGCAAGGGGATGGTCGCGTCACTGCTTGGACGGCCAGTTGGGAGAGTCTGCTGGCCCTCGCCCGCGATCGCTCCCTGCGGCAGTTAACCCCCGATGAATGCTGGCAATATCTCAAACTCTCGGCAACGGCTTGCCCAGTTCTGAGTTTGGGGGATGCGGTTCAAGTGGCCAACCCACTCGTCATGCCGAGGGGAGGGGCCGACTTAGCCACTTCTGGCCAAGGACAATCGCCGCACCGGAAACCAGCCTCCCAACTGATTAGTCTGATCAGTGGCCCAAAACACCCATAACGCGGACCTGCCCAAGGGCACCGGATGAGGGAGGGGCATCGACAGGCCAAGGCATGACTGATAATTCCCTGACAGTTATCCCCTACAATGGGAATTCTCTACTCTTGACATATCGAGAATCTGTGACCGTCCTATCCACTCCCCCTGCTATGTCTGCCACCGCTGGTTGGCCCGGTTTGATTACGGCCTATCGCGATTACCTGTCGGTGACGGAGGCCACACCCGTCATCACCCTCCGCGAGGGGAATACCCCGCTGATCCCCGCGCCCGCGATCGCGGCCCAGATTGGACGGCAGGTACAGGTCTGGGTAAAATACGACGGCCTGAACCCCACCGGCAGTTTCAAGGATCGGGGCATGACAATGGCAATCTCCAAGGCCAAGGAGGCGGGGGCGGAAGCAGTAGTCTGCGCCAGCACGGGGAACACGTCAGCTTCGGCGGCGGCCTATGCGGCACGGGCGGGGATGCGGGCCTTTGTGGTGATTCCGGACGGGTATGTGGCAGCAGGTAAGCTGGCCCAAGCCTTGCTCTATGGTGCGCAAGTGTTAGCGATTCAGGGCAATTTTGATCAGGCATTAGAGGCCGTGCGGGCGATCGCAGACCATTACCCCGTGACCCTCGTCAATTCCGTCAACCCCTACCGCCTAGAGGGACAGAAAACTGGGGCATTTGAAGTGGTCGATGTCCTAGGCGATGCCCCGGATTGGTTGTGCATTCCCGTAGGCAATGCGGGCAATATCTCCGCCTATTGGATGGGCTTTAATCAGTACCACCAAGCTGGACGCTGCCAAACCCTCCCCCGCATGATGGGCTTCCAGGCGGCTGGAGCGGCTCCCCTGGTCACGGGCAAAGTAGTCGAGCATCCAGAGACGATTGCGACAGCCATTCGCATTGGTAATCCTGCCAGTTGGGACAAGGCGATCGCGGCACGGGATGCCAGCCAGGGTCAGTTTGAAATTGTGACCGATGCAGAAATCCTCGCCGCCTATCGGTTGCTAGCGTCTCAGGAAGGGGTTTTCTGCGAACCAGCTAGTGCCGCCTCAGTCGCGGGCTTGCTGAAGGTGAAGGATCAGGTCCCCACGAGAGCACGGGTAGTATGCATTTTAACGGGCAATGGGCTAAAGGACCCGACGACGGCGATCGATCACTGCCAGAACCCCATGCGCCAAGGGATTGCCCCCGACATTAAGACGATCGCCACCGAGATGGGTTTTTAATCTTCGTGTCTTTGTGTCTTCGTGCCTTTGTGTTATCCACAAGAACTGGCCCCAGCCCGTCATCTTCCCGTTGCTAGGCTCGTCTGTTAGAGATAGCGATCGACCAATAACGCCGCCACCATCGCAAACGCTGTAATCCCTAGGGCCAGAAGGGGATGTTGCCCCTGACTAACGGCAAAAGAAGTCACTACACCAGCACCGAGAGCAGCTGTGACAGCTGCTTCGAGGGAGAGTTTGCAGGGAGAGCGATCGTACATAGTTCTTAAAGAAAACTGAGTCTAGATTGTTACCAGCCGATGGCAGCTAGCCTACCATTACCCCCTAGGTTTCCAGCAACTAGGCAACGGCCTCTTGCAATCAAGCTTTATATTCAATCACGTTTCTTAATGCTTATTTGAGACTCCTCTTAATAAAAATAAAAAATATTAGGAGCTTTCTCAATCACCGGCGCTATTTACTCAAGCCATGACAGTCAAAAGAGCAGGGTAAACGTATCAAAGGTAAGGCTAAGGTGCATCAGACTCAGGAAGATGGGCAACGAGAATTTGCAGCATCAATTGGTCGTCTTGCCTGCTCGATGGCGTTTCATCGCCACACTGGCTTTAGCTTCTAGTGGTGCAAGGAAAAACCTCCCGTCGATCGAGAGGGGTGATACAGCTCACTACCTATTAAAGGTGCGATCGTCGCTCCAAGAAAACTATTTATTACAAGTTATTACAAGCGCCAATTTAACAGCATATACCCTTTAAAGTTGCGAAAGCCGTTGAACAAGATCCGACCCTGTGGGCTCGAGTCGTGAATGCCCTCAAAGCAGGCGGCACGACCACCCTCGAAGAACTCGTCGATCATCCTGCGGTCAAAATTCTAGTTGCCACCCTCAAAGGCTGCGCTCGAAGCGGAATAATGACTCCCCAGCAAGCGCTCCCGTCCCTACTCCGGCAATTGGGCCGCAAACCAAGTTTTCAAATCAGCCACACTTGCAAAATCCAACAGGGCCTCCCCTAATGCTTCTAATTGGGTGATGGAGAGGGTTTCGATTTGCGATCGCAGCGACGCTGGTAATTCCCCCACTTGGCGATTCAGGAGACGTAGGATCAGCGTCTCGGTTTGGAAGATTTGAGTCTCTTGGGCATTCAGCCGGATGAGTCACGATCGATGGCGTTGGGCAACGTGGGGTAGGAACAGGTCCAGGAATTCCACGAAGAAGGTGGAAATGAGTTCTTTGAAGAGGCGATCGTGATCAATCATCAGAGGCCAAGGGCTGCGCTAGGGTCCATGTCTTCTCAATCCGCCCTATTGTAACGGGCACAACATCAAAACATTGGCGAGGATGATCGCCGCGATCGCACCCCCACATGGCCAGGAAGCATTACCTGAGCACCCCCGCGCCCCTTGCCTGGGACCTTAGCGTTAGGCCAGCAAGATAGAATGGTTGATAACTTGGGTGGGGACAGCGACAATACCTAAAGGGACCTAACCCAGCGGACCTGAGTGGGAAGCAAGCGCGATCGCAGGAGCGGAGTTATCGATGGGAAAAGTAGTTGGCATTGACTTGGGCACCACCAACTCAGTTGTGGCCGTGATGGAAGGCGGCAAACCAGTAGTCATCGCCAACGCCGAAGGCATGAGGACAACCCCCTCGGTGGTCGGTTTCAGTAAGGATGGCGAACGCCTCGTGGGGCAGATGGCCCGACGACAAACCGTCCTCAATCCCCAAAACACCTACTACGGCGTCAAGCGCTTCATCGGTCGCAAATACTCAGAACTGACCCCGGAGTCGAAACGAGTTGCCTACACGATCCGGCGGGATGATAACGGCAATATCAAAATCCGCTGCCCCCGCTTGCAAAAGGAATTTGCCCCGGAAGAGATTTCCGCCATGATCCTGCAAAAGCTGGTGGAAGAAGCCAGCCGCTACCTGGGCGAACCTGTCACCGGAGCCGTGATCACCGTCCCTGCCTACTTCAATGACTCGCAACGGCAGGCGACGCGGGATGCGGGCCGGATTGCAGGGCTGGAGGTCAAACGCATTCTCAACGAACCGACGGCGGCTTCCCTGGCTTATGGTTTGGATCGGGCGCAAAATGAGACGATCCTGGTGTTCGACCTGGGAGGGGGGACCTTTGATGTGTCAGTCCTGGAAGTCGGTGATGGCGTGTTTGAGGTTAAAGCGACCAGCGGCGACACGCAACTGGGGGGCAATGACTTCGATCGCAAAATCGTTGATTGGCTGGCCGAACAATTTCTTGAAGCTGAAGGGATTGATCTCCGCCGCGATCGCCAATCCCTGCAACGCCTGATGGAGGCCGCTGAAAAGGCCAAAATTGAACTCTCCGGTGTCGCCGTTACCGATATCAATCTCCCCTTCATTACTGCCACTGAAGATGGTCCGAAACACCTGGAAACCCGCCTCACCCGTGCCCAGTTTGAGGGCCTGTGTGATGATCTCATTTCCCGCTTGCAACAGCCGGTCAAACGTGCCCTCGCGGATGCGGGCATGACCCCAGCCCAAATTGATGAAGTCGTTCTGGTCGGTGGGTCCACGCGGATTCCCTTTGTACAAGACTTGGTGCGATCGCTGATTCGCAAGGAACCTAACCAAAACGTCAACCCGGATGAGGTCGTCGCTGTTGGGGCGGCGATCCAGGCGGCGATCCTGGCTGGGGAAGTGAAGGATGTATTGCTGCTGGATGTGACACCGCTATCGTTAGGGCTAGAAACGATCGGTGGGGTGATGAAAAAGCTGATTCCCCGTAATACCACGATTCCCGTGCGGCGATCGGATATCTTTTCCACCGCAGAGAATGGCCAAACTTTGGTGGAAATCCATGTCCTCCAGGGTGAACGGGAAATGGCAGCGGATAATAAATCCCTGGGCCGCTTCAAACTCACGGGGATTCCCCCGGCTCCCAGGGGGGTTCCCCAGATCCAGGTGTCCTTTGATATTGATGCCAACGGGATTTTGCAGGTCACGGCCCTCGATCGCAGCACCGGTCGGGAGCAAAGTATCGTGATTCAGGGAGCCTCCACTTTGAGTGAGGCGGAGGTGGAACGGATGATCCGGGAGGCGGAGGAATTTGCGGAGGTCGATCGGGAACGGCGGGAACGGGTGGAAAAACGCAACCGGGTGGAGGCCCTCGCCAACCGGGCAGAACGACAACTGCGGGAACTCAGCCTCGACTTTGGGGTGTACTTTGCCAGTGATCTGCGCAAACGGATTGAACTGCTGGTGCGGGAACTGCGGGATTGCCTCGAACAAGAAGATGAACGAGGGCTGGATATTACCCAGGCGGAGTTGCAGGATGCGCTCTATGAACTGAAGCGGGAAACGGCTTTGCGCTTTGCGGAAGAGGAGGACGATGATCTGCTGGAGCCGATTAAGCGCACGTTTTCGGAAATCCGGGAGGCGAGTCCTTTTGGTCAGGGCGATCGCAAGCGCCGGTCTTTGGGGACTAGTCGGGAATCTTCGCGCCGGGGCGGGGCGGGCGATCGTCGTCAGTTGAGTGAGTCGCGATCGGGGAGTCCGTCAGGTCGAGGCGATCGCTACGATCGTGGGGAGCGGGGTGGTTATGATCGGGGGGGGGACGATCGGGGCAATCGTTATAACGGCTATGACGATGAGGATTGGGGGGATGATGATGATTGGATCTAAGGCGTCGGGTGGGAACCACTAAAGCACGAAGGGCACAAAGGGGCACAAAGGGCTTGTCGGGTTAGGGGTTCGGGGGATGGGGTTGACCCATTGTCCAGAGTTGATCGATGGTTAACTTGAAGTCGGGGATCACGGTGGAAGAGATGGGGGCTGATCCAGTTAAAACGGTGTCTTCGTACTGGCCATCGACCCATTGACAGAGGGTGACCTGGCGGGTTTCGGGATCGATAATCCAATACTCGGCAATGCCACGGGCGGCGTATTCCGTATGCTTGTGGCGATAATCTCGATTGCGATTCGTCACGCCCGGACTGACCACTTCAACCACCAGCACGGGGGGCGGCATATCCCGTGTCAGGGTAGCCCGACTCGCCCCGGCCAGCGCTGCCAAAGACTCTTCACTATGCACCAATAAATCTGGCACCCGACACCGGGCACGGCGACCAGAGACTTCGATTTCTGTATCCTTGTGGGCCAGCAAGGCAAGGGGAACAAACTTCGCGAGTTCAAAGAACAATCCTTTGGTAATCTGGTTATTTTCGGGTGACTCCGGCGGCATTTCGACTAACTCCCCATCCACCAGTTCGTAGCGGCGATCGCTGCCATCGTCATAGGCCAAGTATTCCTCAAAGGTCAGTAAGGTTTTTGCCGGTGCCGTGGTGACCATGTTGACGCCTCCTCAAAACTTACCCATCTCCGAGTTTTCTGACCGGCAGGACACCTACCTCGCCGCCGATCGTCGCTGCTCAGCCCTCTTCAATGATAGATCTTGGTAGACTATGGCCAACAGGGCAACTGCCAGCCCTCCTAGGCCCTGATGGATCGAGTATCCTGTAGACTATGCAGAACTTTCGGAACTATTACGAAATCTTAGGCGTGGCCAGAGATGCCACAGTAGCTGAGATCAAGCAGGCATACCGGCGACTGGCCCGGAAATATCACCCTGACCTGAATCCGGGGGATAAGGCGGCAGAGGAAAAGTTTAAAGACATTGGTGAAGCCTACGAAGTCCTGTCCGATGCCAGTAAGCGATCGCAGTATGACCAGTTCAGTCGCTTCTGGAAACAGCGGGGCTTTGCCGGGAAGGCAGCGCGATCGGCGGCGGGGTGGGGTGGGGTAGGGCGTACTGCGACCCGCGAGGAAATTGACTTCGAGGTCGAGGACTTCAACAGTTTTGTCGATCAGCTCTTAGGGCGTCGAGCGAGTCGGAATGGCACTACCGGGGGAACCAGCACCGCATCGGCTAGTCGCAGTAGCCAGTTTCGACCGGGCACCATTCGCACGGCCTATACCGTGAATGCCCGCCCCTCCCCCCGCAATGCCGAGGCGCGTCTTGCGGTACCGCTGGAGACAGCCTATCTAGGCGGACGGGAACGTATTCGTTTGGAAGATGGCCGATCGCTAGAGGTGAATCTGCCTCCTGGCATGGTGTCTGGTCAGCGCATTCGTCTGCGCGGTCAAGGGATTGCCGGGGGTGATCTATATCTCAAGATCGATGTTATCCCCCATCCGTTTTTCAAGGTTGAAGGGATTGATATCCTTTGCCAAGTGCCCCTGACCCCCAGTGAAGCAGTGTTGGGTGGCGCGATCGAGATCCCGACCTTGGATGGTCCCGTCAAGATGACCGTACCGGCTGGCGTGAGTTCTGGCCAACGGCTGCGGTTGGCGCAAAAGGGCTATCCCGATGAAGCAGGGCGGCGGGGCGATCAAATTGTCGAAATTCAGGTCGTTATCCCCAAGCATATCAGTGCCCAGGAGCGGGAACTCTACGAGAAACTGCGCCAGCTAGAAGACTTTAACCCCCGTGCGAATTTACCCGTGTGAGGGAAGGGCTGGGGTATCCCCGGTCAGTATGGAGATTTTTGATGCTGTTTTATTTTGCAAAATGTAAACCCTGGCCACTGATGTCCCTGACCCGTCTTGACGAAATTGGGATCAGGCGACTACTCTTCCCAGAGTCTTAGCCCGTGTTGGCATTAATTCAACGATCGGGAAAGAGTTATCTAGGTCACAATCAGGGGCATCGAGGTTGTGATTATTGGTACTTGGCAATTAGCTGTATAAATCGGTATTCTGCTAACGCTAAGGGAAATTGATAGCAATTTTGCTAAAGAGGGTATGATCAACCCATCAGCCATCAAGCTGGCGAGTCTGATCAGCCCGTGGCTGTCCTAAATTGATGTCCGCTGTAGGAGAGGGGTGAAGTCTATGTCCGCTGCCTTGAGATCAAATGCTTCCGCACGATCGCGACGACAAGAGCGGTTAAGCAGGCAGCGACAGACAGAAGCCAATTGGGTTGAGGGGACCGCTGCCCTAGCTCCCGATCGGGCATTTGCTCCATTAACTGCCGTCCCCGATTTACCCCAGCCGGAAGTCCAGCCCCCTGCTACTGTTGAAAGCCTTCCCTTACCCGCAGAAATGCCTTTCTGGTTGCGGGCCTCTGCGGCTGTTCAACAGGGTACGCTATTTCTTTCCTGTGGACTGGCCGCAGCAGTTTTAGCCGCCTATGCGTTGAGTGTATACTCGCAACAATCCTGGGGCAAGGTTTACCAAGAGTTGCAATTGCTACGGCGTAACGAGCGCCAATTGATCAGTGCTAACGAGATTCTGCGCAATCAGTTGGCCCAACAGGCTGATCAGGCGGGCAATGGTCTAGTTAACCCCAAACCCCAACACATGATCTTTCTTGAACCCACACCTGTGACCTCTGCCCCTGTGGCCGTCGCTGAGCCGCTGCCGAAGCCCAATCAAGAAGAACCGATCGGTTATTAAGCTATCGGTTATCGATAGCCTTGCCTCTTTGGTTAGATAAATCTCATTGCTATCAATACAGGTTAATTGTTTATCCGCGCATGGGTACGACACATCCGGTTGGCTAATTCTGGGGAACTGTCCACCAGGCCAGAGCATAGGGTTGGACAGTATCGTTTGCCCGTTGTCGGTAGATAACCCGTAGTTTATAGCGACCCGTTGTCGGGATTTGGAAGAAGAGATGTTCCGTACTATCAACAGTGCTATTGGAGGACCATAGACTTCGCGCAATATCCGTATCCTCAGCCCGCATCAGGTAGAGATCAAGGTTATTGAGTCCCCGATCGACAAAACTTTCCCCTAGATCATATTGACCATTACGGTTAGTATCGTTTAAATCTACCTGACGATTCCACACCAAGGTTGCAGATAGGAAACTTCCCGCCTGGAGGGGATCAGCCAGCGGATAGTCTTGGAAAACAGGGGCAGTGTTGTTGCCCGGACTGTCCGATGCCGCCACCTGGCGATAGTCCCAGCCGATCGCGGGGACCGGTCGATCAGGAGACCACTGTCCCCCATGCAATTGTTGATAGGCCCGAAAGGCATTGAGTTGCCCTGCTCCCAATTCCGCATCCAGAGGGATGCTGCGATCGCGGTAAGCATCCGACTCCAACCAGGTGCGACGGTTACGAGCTAGTAGGGTCCGAGTCATGCCCAGACGCAACCCATCCCCCTGATCGCGAATCTTCTCAGCGGAATTCAACAGTACGGCCCGCATGACTTCCTGACGCCGACTCGCTAAACTCCAATTGCTGGCTTGCTTATACAGTTGCCGATCGCCAAATTCCTGGAGCAGGGCCACCGTTGCCGTGACATGGGGGGCCGCAAAGCTGGTACCACTGGAGCGAATGAGCTTGCCATCCGGATTTAAAACAGAGATCCCACTACCGGGGGCCACCAGGCTGATCGCCCGTCGATTCCCCACATTATTTTCCAAGCCCGCCACGCGCTTGGCAATATCACTGGTTTCGCCCCCCAGGTTAGCAAAGTCAATCTGGGTAAAGAGGCCATCTGCCTGGGTGGTGAACGCTACCGTGATGCCGTTGTAGTTATCAGTGGGGATGGGGATGCC
>CAZHXN010000034.1:2602-11062 GCA_964536415.1 uncultured bacterium | reverse complement strand
TTTACCCTGGTTACCCGCCACGACATAGACAACATTGTGTACCCGTGCTGACCAGTCTACGCATTGAGTCAAAAGGGCATTACCATCGAGTCGAGCATCGGGTCGGGGATCTTGGGTGAGAGATTCGCCAAAGCTGAAGTTAATCGCCCGGACATCACCGCCATTTTGTAGGGCAACATGCTGGGCTGATAAGCATTCCTCTGGTTGGGCATTGCGCCGCAGATTCCCCACTGCCGCCGAGTAGAGGCGGGCATTGGGGGCCACCCCCCGCGCCCATTTATCGGTGCTGATCATGACACTGGCAACATTTTGGGCATGGGGATCAATTCCCGTATTCGTTTTGGCTGGCGTATCACGGAAAAAGGCGCGAATCAGACTGACAGTTTGATTATTGCCCGTGGCCTTATCCAGTCCAAACTTGGCTGGACGACCAATCTCCACCTGCCCGATCGCGATCTTCCGCCCCGTTAGTTGATAGGGGGGAGCCTGAAGCCGATAGGCATCAATGCCACTTTTACCACGGGAGGGATCACCCTCCTGGAGCGCCGTTACTGCCCCGCCCCCCAGCCAACTACTGCCCAACGTGATCGCCAGCATCAGGCTACCCAGCAGCCCAGGCCCAAAATATCGCGCGATCGCCACCATGCCATTTCCCTACTATTAAGAAACCCTATCGAACCATTAAGAAACCCTATCGTTGAAGTTGGCAGAAGTTGACTGAAGGAAACTTAAAAGAAGATGAAATTTTGTTACGATAGATCCGACCCAGATCCTATGCGGAGAGCGTTGCCTATCATGACCTCAGCCACTTCTCAGAAACCCATTGTCGTAGCTCCCTCTATTCTATCAGCAGATTTTAGCCGCCTGGGCGATGAGGTGCGGGCGGTGGACCAGGCCGGAGCCGACTGGATTCATGTGGATGTGATGGATGGTCGTTTTGTCCCGAATATCACGATCGGGCCGCTGATTGTGGAAGCGCTACGTCCGGTCACCGCAAAGCCCCTGGATGTCCACCTGATGATCGTTGAACCCGAAAAGTATGTGGCCGACTTTGCCAAGGCGGGGGCCGACATCATTTCTGTCCATGCTGAGCATAATGCCTCTCCCCATTTGCATCGGACGCTGTGTCAAATTCGTGAACTGGGTAAGCAGGCGGGGGTAGTCCTTAATCCTTCGACGCCGCTCGATCTGATTGAGTATGTGTTGGAGGTGTGCGACTTAATCCTGATCATGAGTGTGAACCCCGGTTTTGGTGGCCAAAGCTTCATTCCTGCCGTGGTGCCCAAGATCCGTAAGCTGCGTCAGATCTGCGATGAGCGGGGCCTTGATCCCTGGATTGAAGTGGATGGGGGTCTCAAGGGTGACAATACCTGGCAGGTGCTAGAGGCCGGAGCCAATGCGATCGTTGCGGGTTCGGCTGTATTTAAGGCTAAGGACTATCGGGCGGCGATCGAAGGAATTCGCCACAGCAAGCGTCCCGTTGCCCAACCAGAACTGGCCGTAGTTTAAGGGGAACCCAGGCGATTCGCAAAACGAAGGCGATCGCCCCCCTAATGGCGTGGGGCTGGCAAGTTGTTTGCCCCCACTACGCTTACAGCAAACATCAAACTGCGCAACGTTCGTAGTAACGACTTTAGTCGTTGCAGGCTAAAGCCAGCACTACAAACGTGGCATATTTGATCATCTAAGAACTCTCCAATCGAGTAGGGTAGTCAGCCTGCTGGCTGGTCAGGGCACAGCGTTCCCAGGGGATCTCGCCACGTGTATCCCGATGAGAATCGCGTAAATTAGGAGAAGTTGCTGCTAAGGTGTCGATCGCCCATGGGGCGATCGACACCTTAGCCACTTCATCCCGTCCCACCGTCACCTGGGAAAAGCTACCGGATGACTTTGTGCTGCCCGATGATCCTGTGGACAATATCAATCAACCGGCCCTAGCCGCTGCCCTCACGGAAAGTTTGCAACTCGCAGGTCGATTACCCGAAACGGCCCTGACGCCCACCAACTACGGTATTTGTGCCACGATCGCTGGCCAGGTCATTGTTAAAGCCCCTGGTTGGGCGTTTATTCCCCAGGTTCGGGTCGATCGCGATCAGATTGTGCGGAGCTACACTCCCTGTCTCCAGGGAGAACGGAACAGGTTGCCCTGGAGCGCCAGCGCGTCGATCGACTAGCGGCGCAATTGCGGGCGGTGGGGATTGAACCGGAAGTGCAAGCTGTATTGGGCTACTTCGGACCTCAGATAAAATAATACTTTGAGGATAATGGTGCAGCGTTGTCAATTTTGAGTGGGTCTGTTTTCGAATAGCTCAAAATAGAGTTCCTTGGATTACTTCTGGTTGTGGGTTGCTTAGTTTAGGCGGCCAAAAAACACCGAGCACAACCCATGAATTGTATGGAAATACTGTACCCATAAAAAAACGGGTATCTTTGCTGTCGTTACATAGCTCGTCGAGGAATTTGTGGCGAACGCTGAAAGCTGCTTGCTCTTCATCACCCAAACGAGCCACTTCATTCAGCCAAAGCACACCTAATTCCCAATCCTCAATCATGGCACTATGAGGTCTATGGCTATCAACACGGTTCTCCTAAAATGCGAAGTGTATCTAAAACTGGTTTCCTACTTTCTTTCCTTCGATCATTACCGGCTCCATGATGTAACACTTTACCTGCTGATCTTATGGTAGTTTATTCGTTCTATTTAATTATCCCATGAAAAGTGCTGGCAGTCAGCCTGATATTAAGATTGCTTCATATCTAAGATGGCCTGACATCGTAGCTCTAAAGGTTCTCAGCATTTTAATGGTTCATCAAATTTTTGTTGAGTCTGGTTTTTGTTGAGTCTGGTGTGCCTGCCGTGGGTTTTGTCGATGATAGCCCCCCAACTTCACCGTTGTTCCCCACCCGCGATCGCTTGCTCAACCCACAGACGTAGCCCAGTCGCGATCGCGGTAGCTAATTCCTGCTGGGCGACGGGATCAATAATCCACTCAAACTCATCGGGGTGAATCATGAACCCTAGTTCCAGCATGACGCTGGGGGCGATCGTCGGGCGGGTGAGGGCCAAATTATTCCAGAAGACCCCATAGGACGGGCGATTCAGGGTGTGTACTAAATAGTCGTGTAAGAAGGCGGCGAGACTGTGGGATTGGGTGGTGTACCAGAAGGCGGCCAGCCCTTGGGTCTTGAGGGCATCGCCATCGTCGGGCAGGGCGTTGTAGTGTAGGCTTAGGACGATCGTCGGCTGCTGTTGCTCAATCATCGCAACCCGATCGTGTGGATACAAGTCGTCATCCCCCTCGCGGGTCATGGTGACGGTTGCCCCCTGTGCCCGCAAGCGATCGCGCACTAACTTGGCCATCACCAATGTGACATCCTTTTCCGGGTATCCTGTCGGTCCCCGTGCGCCTGGATCGGCCTCACTGCCGTGGCCCGGATCGAGGAGGATGTGCACTCCTCGCAGGGGCGATCGGGATGAGGCTTGCCGTAGATCGGGGGGATGGCGCAGGGACAGGATCAGGCTGGTGCCCTCATAGCGCAGTTCATAGCCCCACTGCTCACGGGGCTTGAGTTGAAAGTCATAGGTCACCCTGTCTGGGGCCGGTTGGGTCCAATCCAAACGGCGGATCAGGGGGCTGGCGGCGAGGTAGAGGGTATCGGTTTGGGCGGTAGTGTTGTGGAGCGTCAGAGTGAAGCGGCGATCGTCTTGGGTCACCGTAACCGGCACCGGCACCTGCAATGGGAAAATCACATCGGTCCAACCCTGGCGTTCCCGCGATTTGAGGCTACGAATGAGGCTGCGGGGGGGGACGGCGGTGGTGACGGGTTGGGTTTCCCTGGCCCGAATCCAGGCCCCATAGTCCAGCCGCCACCATTCCCCTTCTTGCCCGGTAACCTGAGCTTGGGTGCCGGTGGGCAGGGGCGTGAGGCGGGAATAGGTGGTACTGGGGCCAGTGCGGGCGGTGCCGGATGGAGCAGTGACAGCGATCGTGGGTAATTGGCTGGGGCTCAGGATCGTGACGTGCCCCGGTCCGGTTTGGGTTACGGTTTGGCCCTGCCAGGCCAGCCGAAATTGGGGCGCACCCAAAGCCCCCGGCTGGGGAAAGGTTAAACACCCCTGGTACTGACCAATTGAGGTGTGGCGGATGGGTTGATTCAGCCCGGTAAGCACTGCCGCATTGTCGGGCAGCAAGACCTGGTAAGGCTGCTCAGTTAAGGCAAGCGTTTGACCCCCCAATTGAGCGGTGACCGTTGCTTGGGGCGGCGCGATCGCGCTGAGGCAAATCAACTCCCCTGGTAGGCGGGCAATATCGACCGCAGGTTCCAAGGAATCGGGGGCAAAGTTCGCTCCGACGGGCAGGGGTGGGGTTGTCGCCAGTCGGGTTATGGTTAGCTGGATTTCCTGATCCTGGTATTGCAGGCGAAATGGGTTTTCACCCACCTGGAGCGGAAAGCTGGGGGCAAAGTGACCGGCAGGGGAACGGGCGATCGCCTGACCGTTAACCAGAACCGTTCCCGTGGGAGGAGCCGTGCCAATCAGGAAAATCTGGCTCGCAGTCGTTTCGTGGTTGGGGGGCGGATAGGCCAGGAACAAGGGCGATTCGGCCCGGACAGCGGGAGCGATCAGGACCAGACTGGCCGCGATACTGGCGATCGTGCTGTGAGGGCAACCGCACTTTACTGGGAGGTTGAAGGGCATAAGGCTAGACTAAAACATCGATTAGGATGCGCACTACTGGTATCGGCGTAGACCATGATTGGCATAGGCAACCAGTGATACGGGGGGAACCATGCTGGACTCGTTTGCTGGCGTTTGCTGAGTAGATCATGCTCAGAGGCAGCGGGGGGGAAAGCGTATCATTGGACTAACCATTCGGGAATACATTTGTTACGATCACGGTGTGCCCGTCCAGACACCGGACAGTTGTTGAAACTTAACGCCATAATGAAGCTTATAGCCATAGCCGTCGTTTGCCACCGAGATAGCTACAAAAAATCAGGGTGAGTCGCATCTCTCCAGCAAAATGTCCGGGTGATTGAACTAACGCTTGCGTTCTCAGTTCTCAGTTCCAAGTTAACTCACTCATCCCTCCTGGTTTTAGCCATGTCTACTCGTATCGGTGAACTTCTAGAGACTGCTGGTTTAGTATCCAGTGCCCAAATCGAGGTTGCCATCCGGGATCAAACCCAGTTTCCTGATAAGCGCCTGGGTGAGATTCTGGCCCTCCGAGGTTGGGTACAGGCCGAAACGGTTGAATTTTTTCTGTACCTGTGGCCCCAGCTTCTCAATCAGCCCAAGCACTATCCCCTGGGTTACTACCTCACCGCATCAGGGCTATTGAAGGAGGATCAGATCAAGATGCTGCTTAAGGAACAGGAAAAGACGGGGGTCAAATTAGGTGCTTTAGCAGTTCTACACGGTTGGCTCAAGCAGGACACGATTACCTTTTTCCTCAAAGGGCTTAACCCCCAGGCCCTTGCCGAGTCGGCTTTCGTGCGTAAGCATCCCCCCATCACGGCGCAGGCCCATCCGGCAGAAATGCCCACAGCACAACCCCAACCCACACGCCCAAGTGATCGCGACCAAACTACACAAACGCTCTCGTTGGATGATGAGGATCTTGAGATTGACGTGGCCTGGATCGGTTGAGCTATCCCTATCCCTGCTCGTTGTGGGCAGCCACCCGCAGCCGATGGTAAACGGTGGCCAAGGCGTCGTTATCCCCGACGTTACCGGGGAAAAGGACAACGGGCAGGGTTGGGAACAAGGGGTGGTCCAAGGGAGTACGCACTACGGAGACGCCCGGTAGAATCTGGCCGAGTAAACGGGCTGATTTGAGGGCCAAGCCTGTACTCAGGACATCGTTGGAGGTAATGCCCCCCTTGCTGATGAGGAAGCCAATATCGCTTGGTAAGCCCTGAACGATCGCCATCAACAGGTTTGAGACTTCAACGCCAAAGGCGAGCCGGGTTTGGGTATCTGGGAAGGTGAGTTCCTGGCGACTGGTGTAGATCACAGGGGTTTTCCCAGTAGCGTAGACGGTTTGGACTTCAGCCAGGACGGATTCCCGAAGGCGCTCTCGTTGATCCGGCGTATCCGACAACAGGTGGGAGACATCGACTTCGATTCCCGTGACGGTTGGGTCCTGGAGCAGTTGGGTCAGTTGGGCCGTGGTTTTCTGGACATGGGACCCCACCAAGACGACGCCGGGGTTGCCCTGACGCACATACTGGGCCATCTCATTGGCTGGGACTGGTTGGGGGGGTAAAGCTGCGAGGGAGGTGAGTAAGCTAGCGGCACTGCGGAACAGGAAGCGTTTACCTTGATTGGCAGCCCGGAGTACGTCCTGGGCAAATTGGTTCATATCAGCCTGGGTTTCGGCATCTACAGCGACGCAGATATTGCCCGTGAGGCCCATTAGGCGATCGTAGGTGCCCGATCGCACGTCCGCGAGTAGGAACCGCTCCACTTGGTGGGCTGGGATTTTTCCCTGGGTCTTTTCGGCTACATAGTCTGGCAGATAACTGTGGTGATAGCCAAACACAGAATCCCGCGCAAACTCGGTTTCATGGACGGGGGTGTCCACTCCGGCAATTTTGAGGTAGTGAATACTGTCGCGGGTGAGGCGTCCCCCTTCAAAAAAGGCTGGGGTCAGGAAGTGGGCGTCGAAGGGACCGAGTTCGGCGGCAATGACATCGGTTTCGATCGGGTAATGGCCGCGTACGGTGGAATCGGAGCGGCTGACGATGAGGAAGTCAGTGATTTGGGTTTGGGCGAGGGCTTGCTTCAGGTTTTGGCAAACCTCGCGGGTGACGGCGGCAGCCTGATCGGGGGGCAGTGCCCGTGTATTGGTCAATACGAAAAAGAGGGGGGATTCATCGGTCAGGCCCAGGCACAGGGTGTCCACATCCCAACGGCACAGCAGTAGGCAACTGTGGACGGTTTGGGAGCCAGTGGGGTCGTCATCTAGGACAATAATTTTGGGTGAGTCGGTCATGGGGATTCCCAGGGCATTGAGTAATTCAGTGGCGATCATTGTTCATCTCGCGATGGTTAGGGATGTGGGGGAACCACGAAGGCACAAAGGTTCACAAAGATCTTGGTGTTTCTTAGTGTACTGAGTGTCTTAGTGGTGAGCTGCTTTGTCGTACTTGCTTCATACCGTAGGCTATTGATTCACCGCTTCCAACTGGGAAGTCATAAACCGATTCATCCAACCCTCCAGATAGGCCCGATTTTCCTGGCGTTGTTGGGGATCAGTGGTCCCAATTGGGTGCGGTGCCAGCCCCCGAATGACCGCCGTCGTCACACAAAACATCGACTTCTGGAAGCTTTCACAAATTTGCACCCGCAGATCATCTTCCTGACGTATGGTTTGGCGATAAAGATCGTGCAGATAATCAGGTAGAAAATGGCGCATATCTTGCATTAACTGCGTGGGTGGAATCCCAGACCCCCCGATCGGCAATGGATCAGCATACAGCGCACCATAGGCAAAATCAGCTTGATTCACCGGGATTTGATAAGCTTGGGCATTGTAGGAAACGGTACCGGGGAAGGGTGTCCCCCGAAAAAAGACCGCTTCAACGTAGGGGACTGCCGTATCCATCAGGAACGTCAACCCGGCACTGGTGGGGATCAGATCATAAGCTTGGCCACGGACCACAACGCGATAGGTAATCGGTTTACTGGCCGCATCCACAAGGCCCTGTTGAATGTGATCCACAACCTGGGGGATAGACTTGATTTCACCACGATCGTAGCGATCGGACAGGCTCATAAAAATATCACTCATCACCCGCCAGAACTGGCCCAATCCTGCATAATAAGCCATTTGGCGTAACTGTTCCGGCAAAAACTCCGGGAAGATCTTGTGTAGCCCCAGCACTAGAAAATTGCCCTTAAACTTCGCTTGAATCACGGCCTCGCAATGGGCTCGAAACTCTGGCGTATCCACATAGGCATCCAGCCCGCCTCCCCCGTGCCAGAGCATCGCCCGCATACAGTACTCGGCATACTCAAAGTTAATACGATCGTGCCACCAATGTTTTAACAGCTTACTGAATGAAAATTCATCGTTGAAATACTTGAAAAAGGGAAAGAAAACCAGGAATTGACGATCAGCAATATAGTTAAGATTATTCGAGTAGGCATCTAAAACAATCCCATAGCTTTTAAGAATACCCACAAGCTCAATCAAATTAGTCGGCGTATCCCGCAAAAGGGCTTCACCCGCTTCCAAACGATCGATATAGGCCGCTAAAGGATGTGGCGTGGCTACAGTTTTACCCATAAACAGATAGTGCGTAGGGACTAAACAACAATTTTACGTTTTCTATTTTCCTCGTAGGGGCGGGTTTTCCCCAAATCGTTCCTCATGATCAATCATCTGCCTAAATCCGCCTATCTAACGTTTGAAATTGGACACATTGGGCGATCGGGCAGACACCTGCCCCAGC
>CAZHXN010000034.1:0-2575 GCA_964536415.1 uncultured bacterium | reverse complement strand
ATCAACCGTCTGAGCTTCCGGTGTGCGCAACAGCAGCGACCCAATTTGCGGTTCACTCCAACGCACGAGCCAGATCGGCTGAATCCCCAGGAAGACAATGAACAGGGATAGGACCAAGGCAGGTAGGCGTTCCGGCCAAGTAACCCCCGGCATTCGGACCAACTGCGGCGTCAAGCGGCCAAAAAAGACACGATTAATCATCAACAGAAAATAGACAGCAGTTAAGCCAGTCCCAATCATGCAGAAGAGCGTCTGAACGGGGAAAATGGGGAAACTCCCCCGGAAGACCAGAAATTCGCTAATAAAACCCACCATCCCTGGAACTCCGGCACTGGCCATTGCCCCCAGAATCATTAAACTCCCGATCAGGGGCAACCCGCGCTCAGGGTTGAGCAATCCGCGCAGAAAATTGATATCGCGACTGCCCGTTTTTTTGTAGACGACCCCGACCAGCAGGAAGAGGAGGGCTGAGATCAGCCCATGACTGACCATCTGACCCACCGCCGCCACTAAACTTAGACGGGTAGCCGCCGCCGCCGCCAGCAAAATAAAGGCCATGTGGGCGATCGAGGAATAGGCAACCACCTTTTTCATATCCTGCTGGGAAATGGCACAGGCCGCCCCATAGAGCGCACTAATCGCCGCCCAAACTGCCAACCAAGGGGCAAGCTCCACCCATGCTTCCAGGAACAACCCCACCCCAAACCGCAGCAGGCCGTAGGTTCCCAGCTTGAGCAATACCCCAGCCAGCAGCACCGAAACCGGGGTTGAGGCTTCCACGTGGGCATCCGGCAGCCAGGTATGCAAGGGGAAGAAGGGGACTTTGATGCCAAAACCAATCAGCAGGCCGATCAACAACACGATCTGTGTTCCCACCGGGAGGACTTGCGATCGCAGTAACTCATAGTCAAAACTATTTACCCCCGCAACCCAGGCCGTGCCTAAAAAGGCAGCCAGCAGGAAAATGCCGGAAATGGCGGTATAGATTAAAAACTTAGTGGCCGCATAGCCTCGCCGACTGCCTCCCCAAATCGCGATCAGGAAGTAAAGGGGAATAATTTCAACTTCATAGAACAGGAAAAACAACAGCAAATCCTGAGCTAGAAAAGCCCCAGCTACGGACCCATTCAGAATCAAAATCAGAGCATAGTACAACCCCGATCGCGGCAGTTCCCGATCGCTGCTGTAAATCGCCACGATCGTCAGAAAGCTATTGAGGAAAATCAAGGGTAAGGATAGACCGTCTAGTCCCAGGTGGTAGTTCAAGCCAATCCAATCCACCCAGGGAAGATTTTCTACCCACTGCATTCCCACCTGATCCGGATGAAACTGTACCGCGATCGCGATCGTCCAGATCAACATCCCGGTTGCCACTGTCAGGGCTAGCGATCGTGCCCGCTGCGGTCCCAGTTGTCCCGGCCAGAATCCCACAAGCGCGGCTGCCACCAAGGGCACCCAGATCAAAACACTGAGCATACTTGCCTTCCCAATCAAAACTGATAATTGAAAATTCAAAATTTTAGATGGGCGGGTTGATATGGATTTGGGTAACTAGAGAAAGAGATAGGTATAATCCGCCCCTACGATTAAAATTCACAATTAAAAATTCCCCCCGCTCAAGATCAACCACAATATCAACCCTACCCCCACTACGATCGTCAGTACATACCCCTGCGATCGCCCCGTAACGTTGTATTTCAACACCTGCCCACCCATCACTGTGACTAGCCCCGCCAGATTCACCATGCCATCGACCACATAGCGATCGAACCAGGTTGTCATCTGGGAGAGAAGCGCAACTCCCTTCACCACGGTGAGGGCATAAATTCGCTCAATGTAAAAATCGTAGGCCAGCAGATCTTGGAAGAAGCGCACAAATGCTTGGGTCGATCGCGACCATTCCCGGCTAAATTCCACCAGGCTGCCCAACACACAGCCCAAGGCTCCTGATGCCATCACCAGCGGTAGGGCAATCCGAAGCAGGAGTTGATCCTCATTGGCCAGCGGGGTGGTCGGACTGAGCCAGTAGGGCCAATGGAAGGGGACCAGGGGCGAGAGTAAGGCCAATACGGTGAGGGTAACCATCGGCAGGGCCATTGGCCAGGCTACCTCCGGTGCCCGACGGGTTTTCGGTTGCGGTTTACCCAGAAATACCAGACGAAATACCCGGGTCAGGTTCAATGCGCTCAGACCATTGACCACCATCAAGACGACCACCAGCCATACCGGCACCTCCCAACGGCCATTGAGCCACCGCTGGATCGTCCAGAAGGTCCCCAAGGGCAACATACAGACCAGACTCAGGGAGCCAACCACAAACGCGGTGGTCGTCGCGGGCATTCGCGACCATAGTCCCCCCATCTCGGTAATGTTCTGACTATTGGTGGTCAAAATGATGGCTCCGCTGCTCATAAACAGCAAGGTTTTCGCTAGGGCATGGGTCAACAACAACAACAGGGCAATATCGACCTGACCTAACCCCACGGCAATAAAGACCAATCCCAAATAGGCACTGGTGGAGTGGGAGAGGGCACGCTTGATATCTAACTGGGCGATCGTCACCAGCGAAGCCCCG
>CAZHXN010000033.1:0-42909 GCA_964536415.1 uncultured bacterium | reverse complement strand
CCAGGTGACCGTATTTACGATCGACAGTCAATGTAATGATTTCCGGCAAACCCAACTCACCGTCCCCACGGATAAGGCAATGGAAACGGCGATCGGGAAAGTGCTGGAAGATCGGGAAAGTGGCGATTTCAGCCTGGGGGGATACCGGATTAGTGTGAACGGTGGCGTGGCAACCGTGGATCTACGGCCTGCCCCTCATTCCGAGCGATCGCTCCACTCCCTCACCCATTGTGAACAATTAGCCCTCTTTGGCGGCGTCCGCCGAACCCTGCTGGGGAATGCCCAATGGCGGATTCAGGATGTCCAGTTCACGATCGCGGGCGAGGAACTGTATTTCTAACACTTCTAACGCCAGACCACACCCAGTTATCCTGCTCCCGGACCGCAAACTGGCCCGATTTTTTGTCAATCACTTGCAATAAATCGTTACATTAGTTAATATAAGTATATAAACAAAGATGGCTGCAGGAAAAAGGACATGAAAGGTCAAGTGATTGAAGAAGGGGGACGTGCGAACGTTTACGCGATCGCACCCCAGGTGTATGTGGACAGCGACAGCCAGTTTGGCTTCAGCCAACGGGCCGAAAAGCTCAACGGACGGCTGGCAATGATTGGTTTTATCTCAGCCCTTGCCCTGGAAGTATTAACTGGGCATGGCGTGGTTGGCTGGTTCACCAGCTTGTAAGGCTCGTTGGTCAAGATAAGCCGTTGCGGTTAGCTCTCATCGGCACTCAGGACAAGCGGTTGAATCAATTCAACCTCAATGCCTTCTCAACTCAATCCCACCCATTACTGATCGAGTTCATTACTGATTTAGTCAAGAAGCATAGCCATGAAAACCGACTTTGATTTCCCAACCCCCGCTTTGCTAGGGCCGGTCGTTTTTCGACCCGACTTCAACACTCCCGAAGCGGTGGTTGATGTGAACCAGGCCTGGTCCCTGTTTTTCACCGCCGGTCGCGAAGATAAGATCTTGGGCTTCAACCCTGAAGTAGGTCGATTCTTTACCCATCTGCTGGTGGCGATCGGCGTTGTCGGTATCCTATGGGTCACCCTATTCAACCATGTGGCGTAAGACCGGGTTACCTGACAGATCGTTTCTCCTCATCCCTAATCCCTTCGCCCCTTGTGGGCAAAGGGGCTTCAACCTAAAACCCTGGCTCGATGAGCACCTTGCCCGCTCGGAGAGAGGCTTAAGAGTTAGCCTGCGTGAGCGCACTCAACCAGGACAAGGCGGGTGTCCTGTACAACCCGATGGCGGAGTTGATCGGAATTCGACGAAGTATCCTTCTTGGAGTCCCACTTTAGTTTGGAAGCGAACCGGAATAATCACACAAACGGATCAGCGTTTGCAGCCGATCGCGCAGGAGGGCATACCGCTGCTGGCGGGTCGAGGTCTGACGGGCGGCTTTCAGAAAAGCCAGATCAGTGTTTAACAAACGCAAATACTTATGAATTTCGGTTTGAATAGCCTGCAAGTGCTGCTGCTGGCTAGGTTTGAGGGTGTCCGGATTCAGAGATAATACCTGGCTCTGGAATTCGACTTGAAGTGTGGCGATTGCTGTTGACAGCACTGACAGCTCAGGTTCATGCTGCTCAAGGTTTGCCACGAGTGACAAAAGTGCTTGCCGCAAGTGATCGTAGGCATTATCGTAGGCATTGCGGTAGGGTTGAGGTAACATTGGAATACGCAACCAAATTGTCTAGTTGGCTACAGTTCACGGCCAGTTTATCACCAGAAATCCTCAGGGGTCTGAATCACTCCTTGACTAGTACTGGCACAACAAGGGTGTAGGGAATGTCCTGATGCCAACGCCCTAAAGCTGCATAGGTGCACAAGTGTGCATTACCCATAGCAGCAGTGTGATTCTAGAACACCAGACAGTGGGTTGGGTCAGTCCTGGGATAGTCATCGGGTGTAACTAGGACCGAGGAGGGGGGGATCAGTTAACCTGTCTGTTAGTCCACCCAATATCGGCGCAATATCTACACCCTTGGGCCCATTGGGCGATCGCGGGTTAGAATTTCGAGTTAAATTTTACTGAAGATCGTTTAAATGTTTATTTAAACAACTTAATACCTCGTATAGAAAATCACAGATCGTATTACTGACTCACATCTAGTATAAAGGATTACCTGATTTTACTGGTTATCGCTGTTTCTCTCGTTACCAATTGTGGCGATACCAGGTCCGTCCTTATTCCTTATTGCTTCTGCGTCAGTTTCGCCTAGCATCTGCTCCATGAACGTTACCCCTGTATCTACTGATTCAACTCCGATTCCGGCTGATGTCCCGCCTCTGGACTATGAGGTTATCCCGGAGTGGTTACGATCGTGTTTGATCCTTAACGGTCAGGACTTACCCACTGCGCTCATGCCTGTGGACATCAACCGGGAAACGGGGGATAGTGATCTGCCGGTGATTAGTCGGCCCGTGCCCCTCAGTCCAGAGGATAATCGGCTAATTTGTCAGGCATTTGAGTTTGCCTATCGTCTCCATGCGGGCCAGCGGCGGGCTTCGGGAGAACCCTATATTTGTCATCCGATCGCAGTGGCGGGTCTTTTGCGGGATTTGGGCGGGAGTAGCGCAATGATTGCTGCCGGTTTCTTGCACGATGTCGTCGAGGATACGGCGGTAACGCCTGCGGAGATTGAAGAGCGGTTTGGGGCCGAGGTGCGCCAGTTAGTGGAAGGGGTCACCAAACTCTCGAAGCTCAATTTTTCCAGCAAAACCGAGAGTCAGGCAGAGAACTTCCGTCGCATGTTTTTGGCAATGGCCCAGGATATCCGGGTTATTGTGGTGAAACTGGCCGATCGCCTGCACAATATGCGGACCTTGGAGCACCTGCGGGATGACAAGCGTCGCCGTATTGCCCTGGAAACCCGTGAAATTTTTGCCCCGTTAGCCAACCGATTGGGGATCGGGCGGTTCAAGTGGGAATTAGAAGATCTGGCGTTTAAATACCTGGAACCGGAAGCCTATCGGGAGATGCAGGGCCTGGTTGCTGAAAAGCGCATCGATCGCGAATCCCGTCTGGCTAAAGCGATCGCCCTGTTAAAAGAACGCCTTAATGTGGCGGGGATCAACTATGTTGATCTGAGTGGCCGTCCTAAGCATCTTTACAGTATCTACCAAAAGATGCAGCGGCAACAAAAAAGTTTCAATGAGATTTATGACATTGCTGCCATTCGTATTATTGTTGAAACCACGGAGGAATGTTATCGTACTCTGGCGATTGTCCACGATGCATTTCGTCCGATCCCTGGTCGCTTTAAGGACTACATTGGGTTACCCAAGCCCAACCAGTATCAATCATTGCATACTGCTGTGATTGGTTTGAATGGGCGGGCGATGGAAGTCCAGATTCGCACGATTGAAATGCATTACGTTGCTGAATACGGGATTGCGGCTCACTGGAAATATAAAGAGACAGGTCATTCTAATGCCCCGCTCTCGGCCAAGGAGCATAAATTTACCTGGCTGCGGCAATTACTAGACTGGCAAAATGACCTGAAGGATGCCCAAGAATATCTGGATAATGTCAAGGACAACCTGTTCCATGAAGATGTTTATGTCTTCACGCCCCGTGGGGATGTGATTTCCCTCGCTCGACAGGCCACCCCCGTGGATTTTGCCTATCGCATCCATACCGAGGTGGGGAACCACTGCGCTGGGGCCAAAGTCAATGGTCGCCTTGTGCCGCTGGATACGGAGTTGCGCAACGGCGATATCGTCGAAATCATCACTCAGAAGAACTCCCACCCCAGTTTGGGCTGGTTAAACTTTGTGGTCACTCCCGGTGCCCGTAACCGGATTCGCCAGTGGTATAAGCGATCGCACCGGGATGAAAATATTGCCCGTGGGCGGGAGTTACTGGAGCGGGAATTGGGCAAAAATGGCCTGGATGCCCTCCTCAAATCGGCTCCGATCCAAGCCGTCGCCGAACGCTGTAATTACCACAGCACGGAGGATCTCCTGGCAGCATTGGGGTATGGCGAAGTCACCCTGAATCTGGTGGTCAATCGCATCCGGGATGCTGTCAGTGGTGAGCGAACCAGTCAAGTCGCTGCTCCCAGCCTCCGGGATGATCAAATCCAGGTCTCCCCTGGCCAGCGGCCTAATTTTGATACCCACTCACCGATCGCGGGGATCGAGGGACTAATGCACCATATTGCGGGATGTTGTAATCCGATCCCAGGTGAACCGATCATTGGGGTCGTGACGCGAGGGCGGGGGATTTCCATCCATCGCCACGATTGCGAGAATTTAGAGCACATGGAGGGGGATCGCCTCATCCCCGTCAGTTGGAACGCCTGCCACAATAGTAATGGTCGTCCCCACACCTATCCGGTGACCTTACAGATTGAAGTCATCGATCGGGTGGGGATTCTTAAGGACGTTCTGGCCCGTTTGGCTGATAATGGGATTAACGTCCGCCATGTTGAGGTGAAAACCCACCATGACCGACCTGCAATTCTGAATCTCTGTATTGATGTTCAGGACTGCGTCCAGCTAGAACGCACCTCGATCCAGATCAAAAAGCTGAGCGACGTTTTGAATCTGCGTCGTGTGAATTAACGGTATTGGACTTGGCTGCGATCTAGTTACAAAACCTAAAGTTTCACACAACACCCTTGCCCTTCTGACAACTTTCCTCCAGAATCCGATAGCTACGGCCTGTGGCCGTGCTCGCTGGTTGTGATCTTGTGACTCATTGCTGCCTCACCGCTGTTCCGTGATCATGCAGTTTTCGGGAAAACACTTTAATTCACCCCCCCAACGCCAACGCAACACCTGCCGCCGCCGTTGGCTGTGTACTTGTCTGGCGGTAGCCTGTTGCTCAACAGCGGGTTGGGTAGGCGTTCGCTATCTCCAGCGGCTCCATGAAGTGCCTCAAGCTGTCCTTGTGTTAGGGGGAGCACCAGAACGAGAGCATTTTGCGGCTGACTTTGCTCGCCAGTATCCTAACTTGCCGATCTGGGTGTCGTCGGGGACTAATCCAGAGTACGCCGAATGGGTGTTTGCCGAGGCCGGGATTGCGGAGGAACGGCTGCATCTAGACTATCGTGCGGTTGATACCGTCACAAATTTCACCACCCTGGCTGATCAACTTCAGGCCCAGGGGGTCCGCAGTGTCTATCTGATTACCTCCGACTACCACATGCGTCGGGCGGTGGTCATTGGTGAAATTGTGCTGGGCAGCCGAGGGATTCATTTTCAACCTGTCCCAGTGAAATCCGATCGCTCACCGGAATCGCCGGAAACGTTAAACAAAGTGGTGCGGGATGGGGTGCGGGCGATGTTGTGGGTCGCAACAGGTAATACCGGGATTAACCTGTTCAAACGGCCCTCTTCACATTATTAAGGCAGATTAAGGCAGCATGACAGCCCTTATTGCTCCGATGAGGCAAGCCAGGGGCTTAAATCCCTTAGTGTCGAATTTAATGCCAGATGGCGATTTGAACGGTACCCTGGGTTTGGGCCTTTCGCTGTACCTCATAGATACCCTGCCATGAGGTGGAACTATCTCTATTGCCCTAACATCATGAGCAATAGTATCAGTGCGAATCAGCCGTAGCCCTTGTCTTCCTGGGAGGAAACCTGTTGATGAAACCTCTACTTCGCTTTAGCCTCGCTGTCCTCACGGCAACCCTAGTCGGGGTAACCGGGGAAATGCGTCCAGCGAACGCTGCCACGTTTGGGCAACAAGAAGTTGATCAGTCCAAGTTGATTGCGATCGCGGCTCCCCGTGGGCATACGGGGGCGTACCAATTGCTGATTTTGGAGCAAACCTCGGCCCAACGTCCCTGCTGGGCTGAAAGCGGAAGTAGCCCGACCCGGGTTGATCCCCTGCTGTTAAGCTTCAATTTCACCGGAATTTGCGATCGCAAAACTGACAGCAATGGCTTTTCCATCCGCATGGGAGGCGAAGATTTGGCCCTGAACTACAACCTGCGGGTGGTTCGCACGGATCGCGATCTCGTGCTAATCGGGTACCCTAGCCGCGATCGCAATGCCCCTATTATTGAAATTGGTCGCGCTTATGGCATCGTACCGGGTGAGTTTGCCAAGCTGATCCTGAACCCCAACTGGCGGTTTGCCAAACGGACCTACGAGGGGAAAACCCTGGGGCATGTCTACCTAACCACGGATACGAGTCTGTCAGAGATAGCTGCTACAACGGCTCCACCCACCCTCACTCCTCCCACATCCACACCCAGCCTGGATACCCGCCCAACGGTCCTCCCTGAGCCAACAGCCCCTAGTGTGACTGAAGGGGAAGCAGGGCCAGCGGGGACTTCAGCACCCCCGATCGAATTGAAAACACCGGCCCCCTCAGTCACCGAGGTGCTCCCTGGGACCAGCAATACTCCAGCCGCAACCACACTGACACCGCCGACAACCCCGATCGAAGTCGAAACTTCCGTTGCCCCCCCCACTGAACCAGACACCTCGCCGCCAACATCAGTTACCCCAGCGGATGCTTTGCAAGTGCCCAAATCGAATCAGGAATTTGTGGTGCCCACACGGGAGGCCCCACCCACCCTTTGGTAGGGGTAATTCGATCAGGGATCAGGAGCTTCACAGCGACTATTAACGATCTCTCGTAGCGATCTCTCGTTGGTCATTGAGTCCTTATCCTATCCAGACCCATGGTCAAGATTGCAAAATGCAACAGTCTCCCGCCAAAATTCGATGGGCGGGGGCGATCGCGGGTAGGCTAGGAGAAGGACTCGACCCGGCCTGGTACCATGGACGCAGCCCACGACCCCTTCCGGAGAGCGAATGACTTATTCAGGCGTGCAGATTACCTGCGCTGGCAACGGCTGCAAACTAAGCAGCACATTCTCCGCTCCCAGGTTGGCTTTGTCGATACAACCCCAACCCGCCCCCAGCCTTGTCAAGGGTGCGCCAACTACCACGGCATTGCCTATGGGACATCACGGGCCACACGGCAGGTGTTAGTATGCGCCATTCATCCTGACGGTTGGCACGCTTCAGCCTCATGCCCCGACTGGCGAGGCGATTAGAGACCCTCAATGGTGTATCAATGGGCTAGGGTTGGAGTTGGGCAACTGTGGCGATCGGCAATTCCGTTACCGCCGCTACCTGTTCAACACTCATCCCCAGTTTTAACAAATTGAGGGCAACTTCCCGCTTACCTTCGGCTTTACCTTCGGCTTTACCTTCGGCTTTACCTTCGGCTTTACCTTCAGCACGGCCCTTGGCTTCTCCCTCGGCCAGGATCGCCTGGTACATCACTGACTCACGCATAATCTCTTGCCTCATCAGTTGTTGAATAACCGCTTGATTTAATACTAACCCCGCTAAGATAGCGGTTGAGACAGCGACATCACTACGCTGCTGCCGATCGCTCATGGCTTCAACTTGCTGGGCGACGGTCTGTAGGACGGCTACCGGATCAAGGGTTTGGGTTAATACAGCGAAGGGGAGTAATCCGGGCAATCGCAAGAATACGTCAGTGGGCTGTTCCCAGAGGCGGATCACCTGAAATTCGTGGCGGGTGTTGGGAAGTTCAAAGGCAGTTTGATAAACCTTTGCTGAGGTTGTCTTGCGCAAATAGACGACCACTTGGTACATTTGTTTCCCAGGAAAGCGCCGAAAGCCGCGTAACCGATAGTCCGTCATCCGAAAGGGAATATCCTCGTCAGGATTGGTTTGGAATTCGACGTGCAGGATAACCTCATCGGATTGCAGCAAGATCAGGGCATCGGCTCGAATTGGTTGCAAGGACAGTTCCGATGGACTCAGGCGAGTCAGGGCAATAGGTTGTCCCAACAGCCAGGTGGCAATATCGGTACTGAAGTGTTCGGCAAGATAGCGGCAAATGTTGTCAAACATGCCGTTTAGTTTACAGCGTTTCCCAAGTCTCTGAAGGACAGAAGCCCCGGATGAACAATTGGTTCAAGCCAATTGCCTGCCCCTCACTAAGGCGACAAAGGCTGTAGAACAGGTGTCTGGGTTTGGGTGAGCCAAAAAAGGGCAGGCATCTCGCCTGCCCCAGGGGAAAGTCGGCGCATTAACGGATGTGTCTCGGCTTAGAGCGTTGCCGATCCCTCGGCGTATTCGGCCTTGTCCACAATGTATTTTGCGAAGACAGGCGTACCAGCAGCCGATCGCGTTAAATGCCAGGTTTGGTAGGCATCCATGATAATGCGATCGCTCGTGGCTGCCGGGGGAATCCAACGACTCGCCTCCCAGCGGACCACCACCTTCACCTGGGTAATATCGCCTTCCGTTGCCACAATTTCAGCCAACTTCACCTCATGGACTTCATCAAAAAAGAGACCGATCGCCCGTTCATACCAACCCTTAAATCCTTCCCAACCCTCCACCGTAAATTCCGGCACCGTCAAGACAAAATTATCCGCAATTAACGGTTTATAGGACTCTAGCGGCGCATGAACATCGAGGAGTTTATACCAATTCGCAACAAACGTATTGATCTCATCCTGGGTAAACGGCGTACTCATGACAACATCCTTAGAACGAGTGCAAATAAAAACAACTTCGTGCCCCTTCGTGCCCTTCGTGCCTTGGTGGTAAAACCACAAAGACACTAAGGACACAAAGCTGAGTCAAAAACCTACAAGCCCGCTTGTTGACGAATCACATCAGGCTTAAAGCTACCGGGCACAACCACATCGATCAAAAACGGTCCCTTGTGGGCCATCGCTTGGGCGATCGCTGGCCCCACCTCCGCTGGCTTCTCCACCCGAACCGCCGGGACCCCCATTGCCTGAGCAAGCTGGGCAAACTGAATATCCGGATAGGACAGATCAAAACTCAGGGGATAATCGTGGGCCGGGACCTGATTTTCCCGCCAATATTGCTCAATATTGAGTTGCAACAGCTTGTAGGAGCGGTTATTACAAATCACAAACTTGACATCCACGTTATACCGCGCCGCCGTCCATAGGGCCTGGATCGTGTACATACTCCCGCCATCGCCCGTAAAGCCAATCACTGTCTTATCCGGGTTGGCCAGCTTTGCCCCGATCGCGCCGGGAATTCCCACCCCCAGCGACCCCCCCCGCGTCAGGAAGTAATGCTCCGGTCGCGTCGGTGGCAGATAACGCACCAGTGCAGGCGAACTGGTCAGCGCCTCATCGAAGATAATCACATCTTCCGGCAGATAGGGCACCAACTCCTCCATAAAACGGGAGAATTGGAGCGGCACCTGATCCCGCACAGCGCGATCGGCCTCCAGCGCCACCGCCCGTTTACTTTCTTTTTGTTGCCGGAGCGCTTCCATCCGGGCCTGGGCCGCCTGCTTCTGTTCCGGCGTCAGGATTTGTGCCAACGCCGTTGCCAACTTCGCCAGCGTCAACTTGGGATCACTCACCAAGCCCAAATCCACCGGATGATTCTTGGCAATTTCGTAGGCGTTGAGATCCACATGAACCACCTTCGCGCCCGGTGAGAAAACAGTCCCTAATTCCGGGAACACCTCCGGCACAATATAGGTACCTGTTACCAGAATCGCATCGCCCTTTTGCAAAATCGGCAAACTTTGGAAGCCGAACATGTGGCCCGTCGCGCCCTGGTAGAGCGGATGAGTATAGCTCATGTTGACTTCGCCGTTATCGCATTCCCACACCTCAGCCCCCAGCAACTCGGCCACCCGCGTCAGTTCCGCCTGGGCACCGGAGTAGGCAACCCCATCCCCAATGAAAATCATCGGCGTTTGGCCTGCGGCTAATAATTGAGCCGCTGCTTTGACCAGGGCCTCATCGGGGACGACACGGGTGGAAGGGAAAGACGTGGGGACGATCGGCTCCACGGTCGGCTGATCAAGGATGTCCTGGGGTAGACAGACATAAACCGGCCCCATCGGCGGGGTGGCGGCAATCTTAAGCGCCCGTCGCAAGACCCGCAGGACTGAGGACGGATCCATCACCAAGGTGGACCATTTGGTGACGGGTTCGGCAAAGGCCACCAGATCCCCAGCCATTTGGGCATCCATCGCCATGTACTTGATCCCGGCATCGCCGCCAATGACAACCAGGGGCGCATGACCGCGTTTGGCCTGGTAGAGGGCACCAATGCCATTGCCCACGCCGGGGGTGCTGTGCAGTTGGACGATCGTCGGTCTCTTGGTGGCTCTGGCGTAGCCATCGGCCAGCATCACGGCCACACTTTCCTGGAGGGCGAGGATGTACTTCATCTCCGGGTAGGCGGCGATCGCATCAAGAAATCCCTGCTCGACCGTGCCGGGGTTGCCAAACATATAGTGAATGCCATCGGCGAGCAATTGCTCAATAATGGCGAAGCGACCAGTTTTTTGTGTCATCGTTGTTTCCTGGCGACTGCGTGGGTCGGGCAATACCCTCTGTGCACTTTGTGTCTCTGTGGTGCGATCAACCCCTCAGACACAAAGCGCACGAAGGAACACAAAGAAGATTACCAGCCGTAGCGGGTGAGGCCCTTTTCCATGACTTCGACCATTTTTTGGCCGGTGAGGTAGGAGTCGGGGGTGGAGCGTCCGGTAATGAAGGGGTAATCGACAATGACTGAGGTTTCTTTGCCGAAGTTACCGATGTAGGCACCGTCGGGGCCAGTGGCATCCCGCAGGATGAATTCCAGGGGATAGGGTGGGGGTCCCATGTTGAAGTCGGTGCCGAGGAAGCCAGTGCCGTCGTGGTAGTCGTATTCGATGCAGTGGCCGGTGACGTGTTTGCCCCAAATAATGCTCTTGCGGTTTTCAATTTCCCGCGCGAAAGCCAAACAGGCAACACCATAACATTCGGCCCCGATCGGCTTATCCAGCTTCAAGAAACCCAAGATTAGATCATGCACCCGCTGATTATTAGCCAGATCGACGATCGGGCCACTGCCGCCGACAATCAGCATGGCATCATACTGCTTCAGGTCCTCGTAGACCTTATCCAGCTTCTTGTAATACTCCTCCATCTCGCGGATGAAGTGGGGTGAACTCCAATAGGGCCGTTCCGGCAGCCATTCGGAAAGGTTGATCGGGAAGTTGAGGCGATCGGAAGCATCGAGTTCGCGCACCTTGCGGGCCACTTCTTCCGTGGTCACCGATCGTCCCAGGGGCGGATCGATATAACTGGCATCCATACTGGGGGGTAAGGCATGGGGCCGCTTGCCCTTAGGGGTCGCAAAATCGACCTTGTAACCAGCGGCATCAAAGGTTTCCAGTGGACCTAGTAATTCCTCTCCCCAGTAGCCCCATTCTGACAAGATAATCAGAACCTTCTTGGACATTCTTGGTACTCCTTAATTCGGTGGCATTCAACCGGAATTGATCACATGAAATTTAAGATCTTCTTAACGTTTCAAGCGGGGGGCCTGAGCAGGGTCCGCATGAAGCTTTGTAAGGCCCATAAAGCCTAGTAGTATGGGTACTTTATGGCCAAGCTCACTAGAAGTCTCAGTTTCTTTTCTGATCTTCATAAAAAACCGCAAAATTCCTGAAATATTTCGTCAGCATTTCCGTGGAATTGCTGTCATTCTACTGGCTGTCCTTGGGGGGAGGAATAACCCGATCGGGTTATTTAACCATGCGATCGTTTCGCAACCCCTAGGGTCCAAATTGCTGGGTACTAGCGGCAACGGGGGCAATGGGTTCAGGCACAATAAGGGAGCCATCTCCGGCGTTAGGCATAGCCGGTAAACCCTGGGGAGAACGATCGCGCGAGGGAGTGAGTGGGCGACCCGGCTTACCCTCCAGGAGGGTTTCCAGGGCTGGTAGGAGGCGATTGACTTGACGGGCGCGGATCAATACATCCCACATGGGTTCCAGTTTTTTCCAGGCTCCGGCGTAGAGCAGATGCCGAATGCGATCGCGCCATTGTTCCTTGGCCCAAGCCCCCTGGAAAATATGGGACCACCGATAAAACTGCTCATAGGCCCGCCAATACCCCGCTTCCAGAGCTTCAGGACGCATCTTCAGCGGTTGAAACACCGTATGGCGCGTATCGTAGAGATCCCAATTGGTATGCAAAAGCCGCTGCTGGGCCTGGATGCGATCGTAGAGGGCGGTCCCTGGATAGGGCGTCAAAATATGAAACGTGGCGGTTTCAATGCCCTGTTGAACGGCCCACTCAACCGTGTGATCGAACACATCGGGATCATCGTCATCCATGCCAAAGACAAAACTGCCGTTAATCATGACCCCACGATCGTGCAGGCGGCGAATGGCTGCCGTGTAATCGCGATTGAGATTGTGGTATTTGTGCTGCTCCCGCAGGTTCGTCGGATTCAGGGTTTCAAACCCAACAAAGAGGCTGCGCAGGCCCGCATCCACCGCTTTTCCCAAGAGCCCCGGTTGCAGGATCGATTGAATCGTCGCTGCCGCCTGCCAAACCCGTCCCATCCCCCGCATCCCCTCGAACAAGGCCGCCGCAAATGGGGGATGGCCAAACAGATGATCGTCCAGAAAGTACAAATGCCGTCCCGGTAGGCGCTCTATTTCCGCCAGGGCATCGTCCACGGGTTGGGTGTAAAATGACTGGCCACCCTGGTAGAAGGCGTCTTTATAACAAAAATCGCAGGCATGGGGACACCCCCGCGATACCACGATCGAGTTGGGGATCAAGTACAGGTGTTGCTTAATCAAATCCCGACGGATCGGTGGCACCCCTACCAAACTGCGAATTTTCGACTGGTACATCGGGGCTGGCTGTCCGGCCCGAAAATCCCGTAAAAACTGGGGCCAGGTATCCTCACCGGGGCCGAGAAAAATCGTATCGGCATGGGCCTGGGCTTCCGTGGGCAACGCCGTCACATGGAGACCCCCCAGACAGACATAGGCTCCCCGTTGCCGGTAGTGATCGGCTAATTCATAGGCATGGTAGGCCGAAGTGATATAAACCTGAATCACCACCAGGTCAGGTTCATCGTCCAAGTTCAACCTCTCCACGTGCTCGTCCTGGAGATCAATCTCATCCGTGGGGTCGAAAAAACCCGCGATCGTGGCCAACCCCAGGGGCGGGAATAGGGAATACTTAATCGGTCGCCAGAAGGGGCTGAGCGCTTCCGTCAAAGCGGGCAAAATCATTTTGACCTTCATGGCTATGCTCCCGACGCCTCTCTCCCCAGTGTAGGGGAGAACCCCCAATCGCCCATGAGCAGATCTACGCCCTCGACGATCGTCCGCTGATCCCCGATCGCTACCAATCGCACCGTGTCCGTCGGGGTAATTCAGCTAGAGTTAAGAAAGAAGTTGTTCAGCAATCCCGTTGCCGTCAGCTTGCTCCTGTGGTCTCGCCGTGGTCATCCGGCCACCCCTGTCTGTGATTGAAGCCGACGTTCACCAGCAACTCCATGCGTTCCTGCGGGCGCAGGGGGATACCCAATGGCCCCACCATCTGACGGTGGCCCGGCTGGTGGCGCGGGCATTACGGCTAGGCGGCAATGCCCTATTACAAGCAGGCGCACCCGCTGGCGATCATGGCCACTACCGCATTAGCTATCTCGCCTCAGCCCTGATCTGGCCCGGTCCTGTGATTCTGGTCGCCCCGCTGGAAACCCAACAGCGCTTGCTGCACGTGGAAATCCCCCGCCTCCAAGCCTGGTTAGGGTTGTCCAAGGGAATTTGGCAAGGCGATCGCTGGCCCCAAACCCATTTTGATGGCTTACTCCTCACCACCCCTGCCGCCTGGTTAACCGATCGCCTATTTGATACCGACGCCTTTCCCCCCCAGATCCCGACCATTATTGATGGCATTGATGATCTGGAAACCTGGACCCGACAACAGTTACAGGTTGATCTGGAGCCTGCCGATTGGCGATCGCTGGCCCTAGCCGATCCCGCCACCCGCGATCGGATTCGGGATGTCCAAGTGCAACTCACCCATCTCCTGTTTCAGCATCCCCCCAACCCCTACGGGTGTTACCTCCTGGAGGGGGAAGAACAGGTCTTGTTACAGGATCTCTTTTGGGATCTGCAACAGGTGGGACATGACTACCACAGCCAACTGATTGCCCTTGATCCCAGCCAAAATCCACTGCTTCCCGCCCTGCCCGATCGGGTCCATGTCTCGACCCGCCTGCCGCCCCCCTGGCAACGTTTTTGGCACCAACTCCAACAACCCCACACCCTGACCTGGGTGACCCTCCACCGTGAGCAGGGGCAATTTTCCCTCCACTGCGCCCCCATCCAGGTTGCCCCCGCCCTCGCCCCCATCTGGTCGCAACAACCCGTGATTTTGATTAGCGGCGCGATCGACCAGGAACCGGAGACCGGCACCTACGGCCAGCGCCTCGGTTTACCGGAAATGACCACCGTCAAATTTTCCCCCGATCGCCAGCGCGAACAGATTTATCTCTATTTACCCGAAGGGCTACCGACACCCAACACCCGTGAATTCCAGCCCGCCCTGCTCCATGAGCTACGCAAACTCCTCACCCTTCAGGCCACCACCCAGGGGATCACCGTCCTCCTCATTGGCGACCTGCCCCTCAAGGCCCAGATCGGCTCCCAACTTGCCGCTGAATTTGGCTCCCGTGTCCAGGTAGAAAAAACTTGCCTGGAGAGCAACGGCATCCTGGTCACCGGCTGGGAATTCTGGCGGCAGCAGCAACGGGTTTTCCCCGCCCCCCAACTGATGGCGATCGCCACCCTGCCGATCCCCTCCCTCGAACATCCCCTAGTCGCCGCCCAGGTAGCCGCCTATAAGCGTCAAAAACAGGACTGGTTCCGCCTGTATCTCCTGCCCACTGCCCTGACCGACCTGCAACGGGCCATCACCCCCCTACGCGAATCCCAGGGGATCGTCGCCCTGCTCGACAGTCGTGTGGTACGGCGCACCTATGGCCAACAGGTGTTAGCCGCCCTTAGTCCCTTTGCCCGCCTGAATTACCTTGATCCCGACCTGTTTTTGGTCAACGGCGATCGGCCCGATTCCCGCCAGTACTAGGGACACGGTATCCTTAATTAAAATAAAATCTGAAATCTAAGCTCAAGCAGGGACAGAGAAACAGTATGGGTGAAGCCAAACGTCGCAAAGAAGCCCTCGGCGAAAAATACGGCACCGAGGCCACTATCCTCCCCTGGTTACCGATTAAGAAAAGCCAAGCCGAGCAGTTCATGAAATGGACCACCCAGGGCAGTTGGATTGGCATTGGTCTGCTAGTGGCGGTTTGGGTGACAGTTCGCTTTATCGGTCCTGCCTTGGGTTGGTGGGAGATAAACTAGATCGGCCCGATCGGCCCGCTAGCCCTACCAGACAGCCCTAATTGACCTGCCACACCTGAAGACGGGGACGCGGGAATGAACTGTGGCCTAATTGCAAGTGCTTAACGGGATACTCCCATCCCGCATCTAAGGCTAAGGCTAAGGGCCAGCCCCACTTTGCCTGCCGAAAATATCAAGATCGTTCCGAGGGTTTTCTCCACCGTCAGCGGATTTAGATCGCGATCGTCCCCACCCCTAAAGCTCAACCCGCTTCCCTTCACAGGACAGTTTTCTTTATAGATTCGATAATTTATTTAAATTAAATTATGCGATCGTCGCCACCAGAAATTGGGCAAGCTAGATTAAATGAGTGATCTGGCGTTCAGGAAGCAGCCACGCGGATAGCCAGAACCCTAATTGTGGCGTTAGACACTTTCCGCATCGACAGGATTCGCTAGGCTTGAGAGGTTGAGGCTTGAGAGGTTGCCAAACAGGGGAGCTGTGCCCTGACCTCAATTCAGGAGCCGTGAATGCCAATGGCCTAACCGTAGTGAACGCGTGATTCTGAAGGAAATCTTAAAAAAGTATAAAAAAGATTAAAATTGAGTGTGGTGATTGGAGGTTATGGTGTGTTTCTTCGACTTGCAGAGCAACACCGTCGGTTTGTTCAAGACTTAGTGATGAGCCTCCAGGCCCTAGCAACGGTTCTGGAACGCCAGGGGTATGTGGCATCCTGCTATACCTGTGGTGGGCAACTCAACAGTGCGTCGTTTATGGTCAGTTTGGGCGATAGCCATCTGATCCGGTTTATTGTGTCCGACTACGGCATTACCTGGACGGAAATGCGCGACGATCGCGAATTGATGAAGCTGGAAGGCGCAGAAGCCATCAGCCAGCTACAAGAACTGGCCAACGTGGTCAAGTTCCACATCCAGCCTGCTGAGTACAAACTGGCGATCGCGCAGTAAACCAGGGTACTGTTTTGTCTTGATAAGGGGGGTGTCCCTGGAGGGTTTCCCTAGCCATTGCCATAGACAGGAACCGCCACTCCTCGCAGATCCCGCGCCGCTTCGGATGCGAGAAAGCAAATCGTTTCTGCTAAAGATTCTGGCTTGATCCATTGGTCGGCATTCGTTGCTCCCATTGCCTCGCGATTACCGGGGGTATCGATCGTGCCCGGTAGCACCACATTAGCCGTGATATCCATCCCCTTCGTCTCCTGGGCGATCGCCTGGGTTAACGCCACAACCCCAGCTTTGGCCGCACTGTAGGCTGCTTGCTGGGCACTGGGTTGGACCGCTCCCCGCGAACTAATAGTAACAATGCGCCCATAGCCCTGTTGTCGCATTCGCCGCAGACAATGCTTGCAGGTTAGGAAGGTGGTCGTAAGGTTAATCGCAAAACTCTGCTGCCAGTCGTCTAGGCTAAGTTCATGCACGGGTTGCATGGAAAAGCCCCCAACCAGGTGAATGAGAACATCCACGCGCTCCATCTCGTCCACCAGAGTAGCGATGTCGGCTTCGTCAGTTAAATCTAATTCGACAAAGTGCACCCGCGATCGCGCTGCTGGGGACAAAATCCCTTTTAAGCGTTCTACTTCGTAGTGTTGGCGATAGGGGATGGTTACCGCGGCTGCCCCCCGACGCAGAACAGCGGGCGTGACGCCCATGCCGAGACCACCGGCTCCCCCTGTGAGTAAAACGTGTCGATTATTCATGCTTAGGGTGTCTGGCGTTTGCATATAGCAACAGCTGTTACTCTACGGCATGGCTTTAATCCTAATTCTTAAAAATATGTAAGTATGTAAGCCCTGCGTTGAAGCCTCCATCAACGCCAGACTGACTGGCACCTCAAACCAGATCCCAAAAAAATCTTGGTGAAGCGGCGACTGACTGGACAGGAACAGCGTAGGGTGTTAGAAAACGGAGCGCTGATCACCCGGCTGATGGTGTTCCTGAGCACCCTAAGGATGGAGCATTATGATCGACAGGTTAGAAACCGAAATTGATGAAATTCGTGCCCGTGAAATCCTCGACTCGCGGGGTCGTCCCACCATTGAAGCGGAGGTCTACTTGGTTAATGGGGCCTATGGGTTAGCCCAGGTGCCCAGCGGTGCCTCCACCGGCAGCTTTGAAGCCCATGAACTGCGTGACGATGATCCCGCCCGCTATGGTGGCAAAGGGGTCCTCAAGGCTGTCCAGAACGTAGAGGAAACGATCGCGCCAAACCTGCTGGATCTGGATGCCATCAACCAGGAGATGATCGATCGGGTCATGCTGGATCTGGATGGTACCCCCAACAAAACCAAGCTGGGCGCGAATGCCATTCTGGCCGTTTCCCTGGCGACGGCCAAAGCCAGTGCCGCGGCGCTCAACCTGCCCCTCTATCGCTACCTGGGGGGGCCCCTGGCTAACCTATTGCCGGTCCCGTTAATGAATGTGATCAATGGCGGTGTCCATGCCAGTAATAATGTCGACTTCCAGGAATTTATGATCGTGCCCCACGGTGCGCCCTCGTTCCAAGAGGCTCTGCGCTGGGGGGTGGAGGTGTTCGCATCCCTGTCGAAGGTCTTAAAGGATAAGGGATTGCTCTCTGGTGTGGGCGATGAGGGCGGGTTTGCCCCCAACCTAGGGTCGAATCAAGAGGCTTTGGATTTGCTGATCTCGGCGATCGAACTGGCGGGTTACAAGCCTGGGGATCAGGTGGCGTTGGCCTTAGATGTCGCTGCGAGTGAATTTTATCAAGAGGGTCAATATGTCTACGATGGCGCTGCCCACGCCCCTAGCGCATTGATTGACTACTTAGAAAAGCTGGTGGGCAGTTATCCGATCGTTTCGATCGAAGACGGTCTCCACGAGGAAGACTGGGACAACTGGCAGTTGCTCACCCAACGTCTGGGCAGTCGGGTGCAATTGGTGGGGGATGATCTGTTTGTCACCAACATGAGCCGCTTGCAAAAGGGGATTGATTTGGGGGTAGCCAACTCGATTTTGATTAAACTCAACCAGATCGGCTCCCTCACCGAAACCCTGCAAGCGATCGAGCTAGCCACTCGTAACCGCTACCGTTCCGTCATCAGCCACCGCTCAGGGGAAACTGAAGATACAACGATCGCTGATTTAGCGGTAGCCACCCGTGCGGGTCAAATCAAGACTGGGTCCCTCTGCCGCAGTGAGCGGGTTGCCAAGTATAACCGTTTGCTGCGCATTGAAGCGGAGCTAGGAGAGCAGGCCGTTTACGCAGGGGCTGTTGGTCTGGGGCCGCGCTAAGGCTAAGTCGATCGACTAATTAAACTGAAGGGCCTGTGATTGCCCTCACCCCCAGCCTCTCTTCCAGAACGGGCGAGGGGAGCAGGATGGGTTCTTCCCATCCCAGATTGGGACAAGGGGTTAGGGGATGAGGGGCTTTGGTTTAATAACACCCACCGACTGACTGCTGACTCGCCAGTTTGCAGGGATATTCAGCAGGGATATTCACGCGGTTAATCCTCATCAGGGTGGACGAGTCTCGTCACAGCCTTTAAATTAGGTCAGGTTTGAGGGGACGGCCCCGTGCCTGTCTCCCTTTAGGGGTGCTGAACCCACGGTGTGAGAAGTGAACGAGGTGAAGCGTGCTAGAAGCCCTGACCCGACTGGATTACCTGTTGCGTGAAACCTGGCTGGGGTTGCGGCGCGGCGGCTGGATGAATTGGGCTGCAATCAGTACAGTGACGATTTTGCTGTTTCTATTTGGCAGCGGTCTACAAACCTCCTGGCACTTGGAACGACTAGTCAACCAATTTGGGAACCAACTGGAGGTATCGGTGTTCCTGGAACCAGGGGCCCTAGCGGATGACATTGTCCCGATCGTCCGGGCGATGCCCGAAGTGGCCAATCTGGAGATTGTCTCGAAGGAGCAAGCCTGGGAAACCCTGATTAGGGAACTGGGTCTGTCTGATATTCGCGGCGCAACGGCACAACTGAACGGGAATCCCCTGGTAGACGAACTCAAGGTCTTAGCTCGTAATCCTGATACGGTTCCTGCTTTGGTCGATCGCCTGCAGAATCTCCCTGGCGTTGAAGCGGTGCAATACCTACCCGAAGTGCTTCAGCGTTTGCGGGAACTGAATCAGGGCTTAAATTGGGTCAGTTTGACCATTACGACGTTGCTGACGGGTAGCGCGATCGCGGTGATTATGACGACGATTCGGCTGATTGTCTTGGCCCGCAACCGCGAGATTGAAATTATGCAACTGGTGGGGGCGACCCGCGCCTGGATTTACTTGCCCTTCCTGTTCCAGGGGATTGCCTTTGGGGTGGCAGGAGCTATGATTGCCTGGGGATTGTTGGGCACGTTCCAACAAACCCTGGGGAATTTACTGGCAGGACAACCTGACTTTATTCGCTTTCTCTTCAGTCAGGGGTCAGGCCGGGGGAGTCTACACGCCCTGCCCGATTTTGTGCTGTTGCCGCTGATTTTGATCAGCTTTGGCAGTGTCATCGGCCTGACGGGCAGCTTTTTTGCCGTTCAGCGATCGGTTCGTTGATCGGTTTTGTTAATTCAGTTCGCTAATGTTGAATACCCACGACCCCATGAGACCTGCACCTGTGAAATCCCCTTCCGTCTCTGCATCCACGCCGTCATTAACCGCGTCCTCGGTAGCCCCCTCCCCTCCGGCAGCCCCCTCCCCTGCTATTGCGCCGAATCCTGTGCCTCCCGATCCGGTGGCATCAAATCCAGACACACCGCCAACACCAGCAACGACCACGCCCCCTGCGGCGATTATTCAACTCAAGGGCGTCACTAAGGTATATAGCAATGGTAGCTATGGTCTGAATCAGGTCAATCTGGCGGTCAAACGGGGGAGTTTCCTCTTTATTACAGGTCCCTCTGGGTCGGGCAAGACCACTTTTCTCAAGCTCCTCTACGGCGCAGAACAGCCCACCCACGGCGATGTCATTATCGATGGGATTCACCTGAACCAGTTACGGGGCGATCGCTTGGCCCGGTTTCGGCGGCGCTTGGGGATCGTATTCCAGGACTATAAGCTAATTCCCCGACGCACGGTTGCCGAGAATGTGGCATTTGCGCTCTGGGCACAGGGCTTTTCCCGCCAGGAGATCGATCGCCGGTTAGGGCCAACCCTGCGGATGGTGGGGTTAGCCAACAAAGCCGATTGTTTCCCGGAGCAGTTGTCCGGCGGTGAGCAGCAACGGGTGAGCCTCGCACGGGCGATCGTCGGCACGCCGCCTTTACTGCTAGCCGATGAACCCACGGGCAATCTGGACCCCGATAATTCCCTCCAAGTCCTCAAAATTCTGCGCAAGCTCAATTCCTTTGGCGTCACGATTCTGGTGACCACCCATGATGAGCAATTAGTGCGCCTATCCAACTGTCCGGTGATTCAGATCCACCGGGGGCGCTTATCCCATTTGCGCTAAGAGACTACAGTTACAGCCTTTGTCGCCGCAGTGAGGGGCAGGCAATTGGCTCAAGCCCCTTGTTCATCAGGTGCTTCTGTCCTTCAGAGACTTGGGAAACTCTGTATTAACCCGCCGTTTGATGTGGGCGCGGATTTTTGTTGTACGACTATGATTAAGCTCAAACCTAGTTGCTGGAAAATGACTATGAACCCGTTGAAGGGAGACTTTCAGCAACAGAGTTGTAGATAGGCTGTGCTTATCTTAGTCATTAGACGATCGAAGTAAGTGGCATGGATAGGTGATCGATACGAAAGCAATGTTACAGGCTATCTTAATCCTCTCCCTTCTATTGGGTAGTACTTTAGCCCAAGGGGAAGAACGATTCATAGTTGCGGAACGGGCTGTAGCTATTACACGCTGACGGTTGTAAACGCCAACGTAGATCAGCCCAACGTATCTGGGTCGATTCCCAATTCTCTTAGTTGAGCCGCTAGGCGATCAGCGCGTTGGCGTTCCTGTTCCGCCCGTTGACGTTCCTGTTCCGCCCGTTGACGTTCCTGCTCAGCGCGTTGATCTGCCTGTTGAGCGCGTTGGTGTTCCTGCTCGGCCCGCTCTTCCCCCGTCAGCAGTAAATTCCCAGCCTCATCCCACCAGCGGAGCCACGGTAACGCCATGCCCTCGTAGACCCCTTGCCAAATGCCTAGCTCAACGCGCATCGGCGGAATCGGGTAATGACCGCGATCGTTGGCTGATACCCGTTGATAATGTCCCGCCACTAACTCATACAGTTCCACACTGGCCTTCGTCACTTCATAAATGCCGTAGTAGGGAATCCGAATCGCCTGCTCATACACCCAAAACTTACCCGGCTTGCGATCGCTATCGATAATCGCCGCAGGGGGGGTGGTATCCCGTTCCTCACTGCCATCCCCCGACACAAATTCCAGGGCGATCAGCGGCGCAACATATTCCTGCCAAAGCACATAGGAGCGGCGAACTTGACCGTTGATCAGGGGGGGAACGTTCGGCACATAAAACCAATCGGGACACTCGGCTCCTTTTTGGGGAGGATCGGTTAAGCGCCAGTAGATGCCGCAATCCTGGCCGATGCAAAACTGCTGGTCAGGATGAATTTCATTGAGGACCGGCAGGATGGAACTGGTGAGGATAATGCTTTGGGGATGTTCCTGAAAATTTTTCACAAAGGTCCCGTCCGAGTCCGGCAGTTGCGTGTGATCGGGCAGTGCTAACGTTCGCTCAGGGGTCTGAATCACAGAAGTTGTCACGATCGCCCACCAGGTACAGTCAGTCATTGCTTTAATTGTAGCCAACCGATCGGCTGTGCATGATGCCAATGATCTCCAGTACAAGGTTTGTAGGTATTGAGCATTTTGCTACTGGATATCACGTTGACACAGGAATTCAGGCAACGCGTCATAGAGTCGGGAAAATGCTACTGAAAGTTCAGATAGAAGCCATTTTCCCTGATCGGCACCAAATTGCTCACCGGGCACCACTCCATTTATTTAAGGCTTGTCCTGATAGGTGTCTGTAGTATAGGCCCTTTTATCCTAGTTTCTAGTTTTTTCAGGCATCAAAAAGGGAACTCTTCCTAGGCAAGAATTCCCATGTACCTTCGCGTCAAGGGTAAATTGAGCGGCCACTTAGGTCATCAGTGACGGGAGGCTAGCTGTATTCTCTGGCTTGGGTAGTGTTTTCATCCTGCCAGAAGTCCCCAAACGGGATGGCAATCCCCTCCCCCTAGTCGGCGGATGCCTGTCCTAGCGATAATCCTGGTGTTGGATATTTCGCAGGCGAGCTTCGGGACGCTTGAAGCGATCGAGCAAAAAAAAAAAAAAAGCCCGATTTGCCTGCAAATGCTTGGGATTCGGGTCATCTAGGTCGTAGAGCAGGGCTGTGCGTAGGGCCTGGATCACGGCGGAGGTAACGCAATACATCGATCGCTGGAAGCTAATCCCTAGCTGCACCAACATATCATCTTCTCCCCGGCAGTGTTGACGGTAATAGTCCACCAAGTAGGGCGGCAAAAAATGCAACATATCCTGCATCAACAGAGTCGGAGGAATTCCGGCTGAACCGACTGGAAATACATCGGCGTAAAGAATGCCGTAGTGGAACTCCCGTTGATCATCGGGGACCTGTTTCGCCTGAGCATTATAGGATTTGGTCCCCCGAAAGGGAGAAGTGCGATAGAAAACTGCTTCCACGTAGGGAAGGGCGGCTTCATAGAGCCACATAAACCCCTTAGATTTAGGAATAATTTCGTAGCATTCACCCCGAATGTAGACATGGTGATAAATGGGCCGACCGGCGATCGCGAAAATGCCGTTCACCAGGAAATTCATTGCCTCTGGTACGCTGGTGAGTTTGCCCTCATCGTAGAGATCGGACATTTCAAAAAAGACCGGGGCCATCACCTCCCAGAAGAGGCCCAGATTAGCGTAGTAGGACAACTGTCGCACCTGTTCAATGAACATATCGGGGAACAGTTTATATAACCCCAACATGAGCGGATTGCCCTGGAAGTAGGCTTTAATGGCGCGATCGGCATTGGCAATGTATTCTTCGGTATCTAGGTAGGGATCAAACTGACCACCCATATCGCGATGCCAGAACATTACCTGCATACAGGCTTCAGCAAATTCCATATTGATGCGATCGTGCCAGAGGTGATGGAAGAGCTTGGGCCATTTTTTCTTAATTTCGCCCTTTTGCATAAACTCCAGGAGTTCTGGGTGAGCGGTCGCCGGTCCTCGCCAGATCCGTAGATCCGCCTCATCCCCCGCATAATGATTATGGAGATCGAGATATTCCTGGGGCAGGAAGTATTTGAAAAAGGGGAAGGGATTAAGAAACACCCGTTCGGCAATATACAGCAAGTCGCGCCAGTAGAAATCCATCGGCACCGCATAGGCTTTATAAATGCCGATAATTTGCATGAGGTTTTCGGGAGTATCGGGCAGCATTGCGCCCCCGGCTTCGAGGCGATGGATGACCTCCGCAAATTCGTGGGTGGAGGGAGGAAGTTTGGTGGGAGTTGGGGTCGCGATCGTCATAGGGGTTCAGTGAGTAGTGAGTGGAGAAGATAGTGGAGTGACCAGTGCAGCGGCTGATAAATTTTGTACTGTTGGTAGTTTGGGCTGTCGCTCCTAACGACTGAAGTCGTTACTACGAACATGAGGATTTGGATTATCGGGTCTATTGGGGCGGGCAGGATGCCCACTCCACAAGGCAGGTTCGAGACTGGCTTTAACCAGAAATGTGTGCCGGGGCGGGAATGGTGGGGGCAACCACGGGTTGTAGTTGAACTGCGAGGGGATGTAAATCGGCCAGACGGCCAGGACCAACGGTGGGGAAGGAAGCCACTAGGGCAACTGTGGTTTTCTCATTCCAACAGACTAGCCAATTGGGTTGAATCCCCAACAGGAAGATCAGCCACATCAGAATCAGGGCCGGAACCCGCTCGGACCACTCGACATTGGGGAAATAGGCGATCGCATTATCCAACCGCCCAAAACAGGTTCGATTCAGCAAAATCACAAAGTACACCGCGGTTAAACCGGTCCCAACGACGCAGAACAGGGTTTGTACTGGGAAAACGGTGTAACTGCCCTGGAACACCAGGAATTCCGCAATAAAGCCAACTAGGCCAGGAATGCCCGCACTGGCCATGCCGCCCAAGATCAGCAGCGCACTCACCAGGGGTAATCCCCGCACTGGATTCATCAGGCCATTGAGGACATCCAATTCACGGGTGCCGACCTTGGCTTCGACCAGACCAACTAGGTGGAAGAGCAGGGCCAGAATCAAACCGTGGGCGACCATCTGGGACACTGCCCCGGATAGGCTCAAACCAGTCATCGCTGCCCCGCCCAGCAGCACATAGCCCATGTGCCCGATCGAGCTATAGGCCACCATGCGTTTGATATCCTTCTGGGCGATCGCGACCGTTGCCCCATACATCACACTCACTGCCGCCCAGGTAGCCAGCCAGGGGGAAAGGCTACTCCAGGCTTCCGGGAACAGACCGAGACCAAACCGGAAAATCCCGTAGGTCCCCAGCTTGGCCAGGACACCACCAAGGAGGATCGCGATCGGCGTCGAAGCGGACACATAGGTATCGGGAAGCCAGGTATGCAGCGGCACCAGGGGAATTTTGATGCCAAAACCAACCAGGAGGACACCCAGCAACACTACTTGCACGCCTAATGGTAACGTTTGCCCCAGGAGCGATTCATAGGCAAAGCTAGAAGCGCCTGTCAGCCAAATTAAACCCAGGAATCCAGCCAGGATCAGAGCACCGGAGGTTGCTGTATAGAGCAAAAACTTGGTCGCCGCATAACTGCGTTTGGCATCGCCCCAAACCGCAATCAGTAGATAAAAGGGAATCAGTTCAATTTCATAAAATAGGAAGAATAGCAACAGGTTTTGGGCCAGGAATGCCCCAGCAACCCCACCGCTGACCAACAGGATCAGCGCATAAAACAGGCGTGGACGTTCCGTATTTTCCTGACTGCTGTAAATCGCGATCCAGGTCAATAAACTGTTCAGGATCAACAGGGGAAAAGAAAGGCCATCCGTTCCCACCTGGTAATTCAGACCGATTTGGGGCAACCAGGGCATGAATTCCGTGAACTGTAACCCGGCCTGACCAAGATCAAATTGGGTCATTAACCACAGGTTCCAGAGCAGGATCGCCCCGGCGGCACACAGGGCTGCTAACCGCACGTTTTTGGCTGACACCGATTGGGGGAGAAGACCCACGATCACCGCACCCACGATCGGTGCCCAGATTAACACACTTAGCATGGCAATAGGTCGGAGTAGGGAATAGGGAATAGGGGAGAGAAAAGAGGAAAGAGGAAAGAGGAAGCAGGGGATGGGTATTCTCTCTGGACTCGCTCCATTAATGATGGCAATGGGGGTTCTAAAGGCTTTAGTGAATCAGGGTACCGAAGAGATGGGTGATGAAACCCCAACTCATGAAGCTGGCGATCGCGGCGAGGCCGATGGTAATTGTTAGGACGTAGAACCAGGTTTGGCCGGAATTGCTGTACTTCAGGGTTTCCCCGCCAAACAATGAGGCAAGGCCCACAAAGTTGACAATGCCATCGACAAAGTAACGATCGAACCAGTCGGTAATGCGCGACAGAACGTCTACACCGAAGACCACACTGGCGCGGTATAAACGCGGGGTGTAGAAGTCATAGGCCAGGAGATCTTGTACTGAGCGCCAGGGCAATTGCACGGGTTGACGTTTCCCTGGCCGCAGATAAAGTAGTGCCCCCACGGTGCCCCCCACTAGGGTGGAAGCCGCCAGCAGGAAGGCTAGACTGCGGTTCAGGGTCAGCCAATCGGGTAAGAGTCCTAAGTTCAGTAGGATCAGCGGCGCATGGAGCACTAACCCCAGCGTGATCGTCATGGGCAGGGTAATCAGCCAAATGTTTTCCGGCGATCGCACGGTCATCTGTTGCGGTGCACCCGTGAAAATCAGGCAAAACTCCCGCATCAAACTCAGGCTGGTTAAGCCATTCACCAGTAACAACACGCCGACCAACAGGGGATAGGTAGACCAGAGACCATCCGCCAATTTCACCAAAGCCCAGAAACCGCCCAGGGGAGGCAAGGCAATCAACCCCGCTGCCCCAATCAGATAGCTCAGACCGGAAATCGGACGCCGCCGCCAGAGGCCCCCCAATTGGGTCAGATCCTGAGTGATGTTATTGAGCACGATCGAACCGGTACTCATCACCAGCAGCGCCATTGAAAGGGCATGGATCAGCAATAGGAAGAAGGCCGCTTCCATCTGCTGGGTGCCCACGGCGATGAACACTAGGCCCATGTAGGCACTGACGGAGTAGGAAAGGGCGCGTTTGATGTCAATTTGGGCGATCGCAATTAAACTACCGCCAACTGCCGTGACCACGCCCACCGCGATCGTCACTGCCGACACCACTGGGGATAAGGTCAACACCGGCGTGAGCTTGATCAACACCCAGGCCCCCGTGCCCACCACCACTGAATTCCGCAAAATCGTGCTGGGATACGGCCCTTCCATTGCCTCATCTAACCAGAGGTGGAGGGGGAACTGGGCGCACTTACCCATTGGACCCGCCAGTAAAGCCAAACCAATCAGGGTAATTAGGGTCGGATTGACCTCCGCCGTTGCCGCCCAGGTGGCAAGATCGTCATAGTTCCAACTGCCAACCAGGGGATAAATCGCCAGTACCCCCATCAGCAGAAACAGGTCCCCAATGCGCTTGGTCAGGAAAGCATCCCGTGCTCCCGTCACCACCAGCGATTGGTTATACCAAACGCCGATCAACAGGTAAGTGCCCAGGGTCAGGATTTCCAGAATGACGTAGCTGAAAAACAGCGAATCACCCAGGGCCAGCCCACACATCCCCGCCTCAAATAGCCCCAGCAGGGAAAAGATCCGTGCCCAGCCCCAATCCATCTCCAAATAGCCCACAGCGTAGAGTTGGGCCAAAAGGTTCAGCCCCGTGATCACCACGATGGCCGCGATTGTCAAGCTGGAAATTTCGATCGTCAGGCCAATCTCAAACCCCGCCACCTGCAACCAGGATACGGACAGGTCGATCGCCGGTTGCTGCCACAAAACGCACAGAGCCAACAGGGCATGCACAAAGGCAGTAAACGACATAACCAGATTGACATAGCCTGCCGGTCGCGGCCCCGTGCGCCGAATCACAGCAGGTGACCACAGCAACGATAGGGCCATGCCAACAAAGGGATAAAGGGGAATCCACCAGGCAGTTTGGGCGAATACAGGAGCAATCAACATGCAGTTCCATCCTCAGAGACTTGCCAACTCAAGCGCAGCCGCCTCCTGGAAGCACTGTCCCTGTGGCCCACTGCGGACTTGGTTGAGATAATTTAGATAATTTGTTTATATCTATGCAAAAAGTTACATCCATTCATTAAAATCTAGTAAATATAAGTTAACATTGAATTACACCGGGAAATCAAATCAAATCCATTGATGTTTTTTAATTATCTTGATGAGTTTTGCTTATAATACAGCGTCACTGAGTGAAGTTTGGCCTATGAAGTTTGGCCTATTAGGATCTGTCTCATTGACCCCAGGTGTCCCCACCGGTTGCGGGTACTCATCGGTACGGAGGGTCAGGGGGCTGAGGGGTGTGTATTGAGTTGATATGGGTTTATTAAATTGACGCGGATGACGCTTACCGGGATGTTTGCCGGATGTTGACCTGTCTGAATTAAGCGAAGGGAGAACGATCCTTGATTCACGCTACCCTGCACCAGTTAAAGGTTTTCGAGACGGCTGCCCGCCATGGCAGTTTCACCAAAGCGGCTGAGGAGTTGTCAATTACCCAGCCCACGGTTTCTAGTCAGGTGAAGCAATTAAGCCAATCGGTGGGCCTGCCTTTGTTCGAGCAAATTGGTAAACAACTGTACCTGACGGAAGCCGGGAAGGCATTGCTGACCACCTGCCAGTCGGTCTTTGAAGAACTGGATAACTTCGAGATGACGGTGGCCGACTTTAAGGGGACGCGGCAGGGCCGTCTGCGGTTAGCGGTGGTCACTACCGCCAAGTATTTTATTCCCCGTATCCTGGGGGCGTTCTGTGAGCAGTACCCCGGCATCGACATTTCTCTGCAAGTGACGAACCACGAGCAGATGGTCCGGCGAATGCTCAACAACGAGGATGATCTCTATATCCTGAGCCAACCCCCCACCGACCTGGATCTCACGTCCCAGGTCTTTTTAGAAAACCCCCTGGTGGTGGTGGCCCGCACCGATCATCCCCTGGCCCACAGCCGGAACATTCCGATTACGTGTCTCAATGATGAGCCGTTTATTATGCGGGAAGTGGGATCAGGCACCCGGGATGCTGTTCAGGAATTGTTCGATCGCCACCAGGTTAAGGTCAAAGTGCGGCTAGAGTTGGGCAGTAATGAGGCGATTAAACACGCGATCGCGGGTGGATTGGGCATGTCCGTACTCTCGAAGCACACGCTGATCACGGAAGCAGCCATGACCCATGAACTCACCATCCTGGATATTCAGCACTTCCCGATCAAGCGCTGCTGGTATGTGTCCCACTTGGCGGGTAAGCAGTTATCTGTGATTGCCCAGGCATTTTCAGAATACCTGATGACTACCCGCGATCCGGTGGTGAGGAGCGATCGCATCCCAGTTTATCAATAGCATTAGAGCATTAGCAGCCTCAGAGAGACGTTGGAGCCGCGTTGGCAATCCCTTGCAGCTCGTACAGTGAACCGGGAGTTTCGCCACGTTGGTGGTACCGACTTGAGTCGTTGCCAGCTAAAGCCTGAACTACAAACGTGGCATCAGGAATGGTGTGCTGCACGAGCCATAGAAGTCAGTTCAACAACAGACAAGCGTTACCAAAACGTAAGAAAATGGGACAGCACCTTTCTGTGACGCACGCGTTATTTTGACCCCCTCCGACGACTTCACCCCCCCGGCGGTTGCCTCCGATTCGCCTGCGGAGATGCTGCGTGAACCGCCAACGTCGCCCCCTGCGGATCGTCCGATCGTGGCTGTATTTGATTTTGATGGCACCCTTACCCGCAGTGACACCTTTCTGGTTTTTCTGCGGCAATCGGTGGGGGCAGGTCGGTTTTATTTGGGCATAATCGGGCTGTTCCCGATCCTCTTGGGCTATGCGCTACGCCTGATTCCTAATTGGCAGGCCAAGGAAAGTGTGTTGACCTATTTCCTGAAGGGCCGATCGCTGGATGAAGTGCAGACATGGGGAGAGCGCTTTGCAGCAGCGGGGATTGGGCGGTTGTTGCGGCCAGAGGCGGTGCAGCGGCTCCGTTGGCACCAGGAACAGGGACACCGCACGATCGTGATCAGTGCATCGCTAGAGGTGTATCTGCAACCGTGGATTGCCCAAATGGGGATCGATGCCGTCTCTGGGACCATGCTGGGGGTTGAGGACGATTGCATTACGGGTAAAATCGCCGGTAACAACTGCTATGGACCCGAAAAGGTAGCGCGGCTGCGGGCCATTCTGGGGGATCTGAGCCAGTTTTATGTCTATGCCTATGGCGACAGCAAGGGCGATCGGGAATTGTTGGCGATCGCCGATGCCCCCTATTACCGCCATTTCGGTACTGCTAGTGGGAGTGCCCCCCCGGCTTGGGAGCGGGGATTGATGCTATCGGTCATCGCGGCGGCCACGTTGTATTTAGCGATCGTCCTGTGGAGTGGGGTGGATCAGTTTTGGCAAGCCTTGAACCTGTTACCTATTTGGTTACTTCCCAGTCTGGCTGGGGTAGTGTTTCTGGGGTATGGGTTACGCTTCCTGCGCTGGCAGTGGTACCTAGGGGCAATGGGCTACTGGGTGCCCTGGGGGAACAGTTTTCGCATCTTCCTCGCCAGTTTTGCCCTCACGGCCTCTCCGGGTAAGACAGGTGAGTCGATTAAATCGCTCCTGCTCAAGCGCCAATACAATATCCCGATCGCGCCGACCTTGGCGGGGTTATTCTGCGAGCGGTTTACCGACGCCCTGTCGGTGGTGTTACTCATCTGCCTCAGCTTGTCCACCGCTGCTGATCTGCGATGGTTGGTGCTGACGATCGGGGCGGTGCAACTGGTCTTGATCCTGTTACTGCAAAAGCCTGCCTGGATCAAACAGGGCATTCTCCATCCCCTAACGCGTTGGCCCAAGGTGGCGGCGATCGCCACCAAATTTGAACACCTCATTGACAGTGCCAGTACCCTGCTCAAACCCAAAATCCTGGTGGGCAGTACCCTGTTGGCTTTTATGGCATGGGGACTGGAGGGGCTGGTGCTCTATGTCCTGTTCCAATTTCTGGGTGCCCCCACGATTACCCCTTATCAGGCCGTGTTGATCCACACAGCATCGGGGCTACTGGGTGCCCTGACGTTTTTGCCGGGAGGGATTGGCGGCACTGAAGCCTTGTTAATTGGGCTATCTGTGTTCTATGGCGCAACCCGGACGATCGCCGTCACGGCAACGTTTTTGATCCGGTTATTGACCCTGTGGTTTGCCGTCGCGATCGGGATTCTGGCGCTGATTGCGGTTCAACGGCGTTCGCGTAGCGCCTCCACATAAGAATCGCGTCGCCTCTCCCCCGAAGACTCCTTAACCTCCTAGGGAGCCTGACGGCGGTTGACATAGCGCACCACCCAATAACTCGCCGATAGGGCCAGCACGGCGGTAGCGAGGGCAATCAGGTCGATCGCTTTCTTCTGCTCTAGGTCAAAGATAATGATTTTCCGGGCCATTGCGATCAGGGAGGTAACGATCACCAGTTCGACCTGGACCACATGCTTGCGGAGATAGGCCGTGATGTTTTCCAAAATTTCCAGGGCAATTAAAACATTCAGAAACAGGCCAAAAATCCCAAAGAGGGTATCGCTAAACCGACCGAAGGGAGGCGTGAACAGGTTATGAATGAGATAGCTGATCAATTCAAACAGGGTGACAAAAATCACCACAATCATTGCGATCGACAGGAGCTTAGAAACAAGCGACTCTAGGTGCTTGAGAAGTTTAAGAAAGTTTCGATCCTGCCAATAATAGGCAAGCTTTTTCCATAGTCCCTGTTTTTCTCTCATCCTTCCCCCTCTCCTGAAGTTTTGCCGTAGATTTTGCTCTAGACAGTATAAGTAACTACAGATACAAGTCCAAACCGCTGGGTTGAGGGTGGAAGCGTGAGGCACCTCTACCCTCAAGCTAGAAGATCTTCCCTCATAAACTGGCACTGGTGACTGGTTAAGTTTTATTCCCGCTATTCCAGCCTTCAAGCCCGTATTAAGTAAATTCTATTTTGAAAGGGACAGAGATAATTGAAGAGAATTAGGCGAAGCAGGACAGGGGTGGGGTTAAGGTTGTCAGGGTCTGGGTTGGCAGCAGAGCATGCAACTCAACCACGCGGCCAATAATGACGATCGCGGGCGCACTAAATGCCGTAGCTTCAACTTGAGCGACGATCGTCCCCAATTGCCCGGTAAGAATGGCTTGTTGCTGCTGGGTGCCCCAGCGAATCAAGGCGATCGGGGTCGTGGCAGGCAGTCCGGCTTGGTGGAGTTCCTGGACAATGTGGGGCAAATTCTGCACCCCCATGTAAACCACGATCGTTTCAGCAGCCTGGGCGATCGCGGCCCAGTTGATCTGGGGATGGTATTTCCCTGCGGCTTCGTGTCCGGTGACAAATACCACCGATGAACTGTAGGCCCGATGGGTCAAGGGAATCCCCGCATAGGCCGGAGCCGCCACCCCCGCCGTAATCCCAGGCACCACTTCCACCGGAATCTGGGCCGCCACCAGAGCCATCATCTCCTCTCCCCCGCGCCCAAAGACAAAGGGATCACCCCCCTTCAGGCGCACCACGATCGCATGGCGATGAGCCAAGTCAATCAAAAGCTGAGTGATATCCGGCTGAAGCATGGAGTGGCGTCCCCGGCGTTTGCCCGCATCAATCCGTTCTGCCAGGGGATGGATCATCGCCAGAATTTCGGGACTGATCAGCGCATCATGCACCACGACATCGGCACACTCCAGCAAAGTCTTACCCCTCAGGGTCATTAGCCCAGGGTCCCCTGGCCCCGCCCCCACCAAATAAACTTTGCCGACACAGGAAGACGGACTGGCCGCCACAGGAAAATGGGAGGTCATAGTGAGAAGGGATCGAGGTTAAGGATAGGGAACCCAGCAATCTTTAGGGGATGGGCAAGACATGGGATGATCTGTCAAGATGATCGGTCAGATAGTTGATTATAGGACTAATGCCAAGGCCATTGGTGCGGTTGGATACGTCAAACGAGAAACCCAAAATGCTCCCTGCTGCCCTCAACACCAATGTCTACCCTGCTGACCTCAGAGGTAACGTACTCGTCTGGCTAGCCCAACAGGTGCCTGCCCCTCGGATTCAGCACATCCTGGGGGTGGAACAAATGGCGATCGCCTTGGCCCGCCGCTATGGTGTGGATGAGCAACAGGCCGCCCAAGCCGCTCTCCTCCATGATCTTGCCAAGCATTTCAAGCCCGCCCAGCTTCTGGCGATCGCCCAGGCCGAGGGTATTCCCCTGGATGACACCCTGCGGGCGGCCCCCACCTTGTTACATGCGGAGGTAGGCGCGATCGTGGCACGAGATCGGTTTGGCATTCGCGACTTGGCCCTCCTCAATGCCATCCGCAACCATACCCTGGGTTCTCCCGGTATGGACGCCCTGAGTTGCGTGGTTTTTCTGGCCGATACCCTGGAGCCGGGTCGGGGCGATTCCCCAGAGCTGGTCAGCCTACGGGACTTGAGCCGACAAGACCTCTATCTCGCGGTGGCCCAAACCAGTACCTATGTGATACAACGCTTGCTGGCTGCCCGACGGCTAATCCATCCCCGCACGGTTTTAACTCGTAATTGGGCGTTACAACAGACCACCTAAGCGACTCTGCGCCATATTGAGCTTGACGATCGCGCCTATCCAGCAGGGGTGTATACAGCCATTGATGCAGACAGTACACAGATTCTTAATCGGCAATTAACACCCTATTAACTTGAAATCTTTATAATCAATCAGGCAATTCTGAACGTTTTAAGGAAATACAGTCTTTGTCACCTCAGTAAGGGGCAGGCAATTGGCTCAAGCTCCTTGTTCATCAAGTGCTTCTGTCTTTCAGAGACTTGGGAAAAGCTGTCAGGAAATATTGTTAGGCTGCCTAAACAGGCCAATTTTTGGGCAATCTATCCTACCTGATGTCAGCAACACTCATGTTCCCTCAATGCCCACTGCCATCTAAAGAAAATATAAAAATTATCCCTATTTGCTTTCCACTTTAGCCAAGATTACTCCCAGATTGATAGGGTATCTGCTTAAGTAGAGACAGCCTTCTTAATAATCGGAAATGACTTGCCCTTATCAGGCAGGGGAAAGCCGATCTCCTGGTTATAGAAGTCACGTAAAAACTTGTATTGATAGCGATCAATGGTATGACAACGACATTCATTTCTCAACCCGCATCTGGTCCGAGTACGCAACCCCTCACAGCGGAGGACCTGCGCAAGATTCATGCCTATTGGCGTGCTTGTAACTACCTTGCCCTGGGCATGATCTACCTGCGGGATAATCCCCTGCTCCGGGAACCGCTCAAGCCTGAGCACGTGAAATATCGCCTGTTAGGGCATTGGGGGTCCAGTCCGGGCCTTAGCTTTATCTATGTTCACCTGAACCGCATTATCAAGCAGTACAACCAGAGCATGGTGTATGTGGCAGGGCCAGGTCATGGTGCTCCTGGTGTGCTTGCCCCCGTCTATCTGGAAGGGTCTTATTCCGAGATCTATCCCGATAAAAGTGAAGACCTGGAGGGGCTGTTTAAGTTCTTCAAGCAGTTTTCCTTCCCCGGTGGCATTGGGAGCCATTGCACCCCAGAAACCCCTGGCTCGATCCACGAAGGGGGTGAACTCGGATACAGTCTCTCCCACGCCTATGGGATTGCCTTCGACAATCCAGATACGATCGTGGCTGCCGTAGTGGGCGATGGCGAAGCGGAAACGGGTCCCCTGGCCACGGCGTGGCACTCGAATAAGTTCATCAACCCAGCTCGCGATGGGGCCGTGCTACCGATCCTGCACCTGAATGGCTATAAGATTGCCAACCCGACAATTTTGTCGCGCATCAGCCATGAAGAGTTGGAATGTCTGTTCAAGGGCTATGGGTATAAGCCCTACTTTGTTGAAGGCTCCGATCCGGAATTCATGCACCAGGCAATGGCGGCAACCCTGGATACGGTGATTGCTGAAATTAAGCAAATCCAGCAGGAGGCCCGCAGGGGTGGCCCGATCGTGCGCCCCAAGTGGCCGATGATTGTGCTGCGATCGCCCAAAGGGTGGACAGCGCCGGCGGAGATTGATGGCCACAAGGTTGAGGGTTTCTGGCGATCGCACCAGGTGCCAATGGCGGATATGCACACTAATCCGGCCCATTTAAAACTCTTGGAAGATTGGCTACGCAGCTACAAACCGGAAGAACTCTTTGACAAGAATGGTTCCCTGATTCCGGAACTCAAGGAATTGTCCCCCACGGGCAATCTACGCATGGGATCGAACCCAATTACCAACGGGGGTATCCTGCGCAAGGAACTTAAGATGCCTGACTTCCGCAACTATGCCGTTGAGGTCCCTAAACCGGGCACGACGGAAGCTGAAAATACACGGCCATTGGGGGCATTTCTGCGGGATATTATGCGCAACAATATGCATAATTTCCGAATGTTTGGTCCGGATGAAACCGCCTCAAACCGCCTGACTGCTGTCTATGAAGTGAGCAAGAAAACCTGGCTGGCGGATTTGCTGCCAGAAGATGCCGATGGCAGCGAACTGGCTGTCGATGGTCGGGTCATGGAAATGCTGAGTGAGCATACGCTAGTGGGTTGGCTGGAGGGATATTTGCTCTCTGGGCGGCATGGGTTTTTCCACACCTACGAAGCCTTTGCCCATGTGATCGATTCCATGTTTAACCAACACGCCAAGTGGTTGGATATCTGTCGCAATGAAGTGCCCTGGCGGGCACCAGTTTCTTCCTGGAATATTCTGTTGTCATCAACGGTTTGGCGTCAGGATCACAATGGTTTTTCGCACCAAGATCCCGGTTTTGTGGATTTGGTCACCAACAAGAGTCCTGACGTGGTCCGGATCTATTTCCCACCGGATGCTAACAGCTTGCTGTCGGTTGCCGATCACTGCTTGCGGAGTACCAACTACACCAATGTCATTGTGGCGGATAAGCAAAAGCATTTGCAATATCTAAGCCTTGATGAGGCAATTAAGCACTGTACTAAGGGAATTGGTATTTGGGATTGGGCCTGCAATGATGACTGTGGCACAGATCCCGATGAACCGGATGTGGTGATGGCCTGCTGTGGGGATATTCCCACTAAAGAAGCCCTGGCTGCGACGGCGATCCTGCGGGAGGAATTCCCCGCGCTCAAGGTACGGTTTATCAATGTGGTAGATCTGCTGACTTTGATGTCGGCTTCGGAGCATCCGCATGGTCTCTCAGAGCGGGAGTTTGATACCCTCTTTACGCCGGATAAACCGGTGATCTTTAACTTCCACGGCTATCCTTGGTTAATTCACAAATTAACCTACCGCCGTACCAATCAGGACCGCATCCATGTACGTGGTTACAAGGAAAAAGGCAATATCAACACTCCTCTGGAGTTGGCCATCAATAACGAGATCGATCGCTTTAAGTTAGTGATTGATGTGATCGATCGCGTTCCTAGCCTAGGTTCACGGGGTGCCCATGTGCGTGAACGCATGAAGAATCTGATCATCGAAAACCGCAACTATGCCCATGAACATGGTATTGACAAGGATGAGATCACTAACTGGCGGTGGCCTGGTTAGGAGTCAAGCAACGCTTCGCATCGGGAGTGAGTCCCAACATCTGATTGACTGACAAAACTCGGACTACCCTCACCCCAACCCTTCTCCCAGAACGGGAGAGGGGCTCACGAGCCAGGGGTTTTGGTCAAAGTCCCTTCGCCCCTAGTGGGAGAAGGGATTTAGGGATGAGGGGAAAAGATTTGTCTGTCAAACAGGTCCCAACACAGTTCATGGGTGGATGCAGTCCCCCTCTCACGCCGGGGGGCTTCCCCCGGCTAGGAGTATCTACCCCTTGAACTTGGGCTAGTGGCTAGCCGTGTTCGCTGAGGGGGCCGATCGGGGTAGGCTAGATCCAAAGCAGGTATTGACAGGGTGTAGACCGTCATCTGCCTACCCACATTCTGATCAATCAACGTCACCACAACTGTTGTCCCTACTCAATTTGGCGATCAGCTACCTGAGTCCTGGTGAGATCTACTGTGAGGTAGGCAGTTTCCAGGGGCGCAGCTTAGTGGGTGCGCTGAAAGACCATCCTGAAATACTTGCCTATGCGATCGATGATTTCTCTGAATTTTATCGTGTGTTGAAACCCGGTGGCTTTGCACTGATCACCTTACCTGATTTGCAGCGAGTAGCTGAGTATGTAGCTCAGGGCAAGCTGGAAGAACCACTTTATGTCTCTGCCGCAGGGCCAATTGCTGCCATCGATATCCTTTATGGCTATAGTTACGATATTGCCAGGGGCAACTCTTACATGGCACATAGGACTGGCTTTACTGCCAAAACCCTAGCGGATAAGCTTAAGCAAGCTGGCTTTAGCACTGTTGAGGTTATTAAGGATGATCTGAACCTCTGGGCGACTGCTACTAAATGAGTAGCTCGAACATGTTGAGACTATCTGCTAACAGGGTAACCATAGCTGCCTACTTCCCTGCCTATTTTTTGAAACGACAGGATGTCAAGCTTTCTAAGTAGACTGTGCTCATTGAACTGCGCTCATTAATCGGTTACTCTTCTCCCGGCTTGGGAGAAGGGGTTAGGGGATGAAGGTCTTCGGTTTTAATGACACTCAGCGATTGATTGAGGTGCATCTCAGGTTCGTCCTGCGCTGTCACGCTGATGACCAAAACCCAGATAGCCCCTTGGGGTAATAAGCCAATCGCCGTAGCGACGGGTGCTTTGATTGCCAATGATAACTATCGTCAGCATGTCGATCGCGGCTTCTAGCAATTGTCCCAGAGTAGTTAAGGTAATGTGCTCATCCTGACGGTAGGCGGCCCGGACGAGGGCAACGGGGGTATCCGGGGAACGGTGGGCCAGGAAAATGGCTTGGGCTTGTTGGATTTGCTGGGTGCGGGTTTGCGATCGCGGGTTATAGAGCGCCGTCACAAAATCAGCTTGGGCCGCCGCTTGGATGCGTTTTTCGATAACCTCCCAGGGCGTTAGGAGATCACTCAGGCTAATCGCACAAAAGTCATGCATTAGAGGTGCGCCGACCCGTGCCGCCGCCGCCTGCATCGCCGTAATACCAGGGAAAACCTGCACCGATGGGGTTTGACCATCCCACCCCCGCTGGCTCAGTTCCTCCAGCACCAAACCAGCCATCCCGTAAATGCCACAGTCGCCGGAGGAGACCACCGCCACCGTTAACCCCCAATTCGCCAGCGTGATCGCCCGCTCAGCCCGTTGCCGCTCCTGGGTAATGGGCAGACTTTCAATCAGTTGGCCTGTGCGTAATTGGGACCGAATCAGATCAATATAGAGAGAATAGCCAATCACGACATCCGCTGCCCTTAAAGCCGCCTGCGCCGCTGGCGTGATCTGAGCGATCTCACCCGGTCCCGTACCAATTAACCAGAGCTTACCCACTCGGCCCGTATATTCCACACCCGCCTGGGCGATCGCCACCGTCACGGCACCGGGTTGATTCGGTAAACGCACAATCTGTTTGGGAACCCGTAGGGAAACCTGGGAGGGTGCGATCCCTGGACCGACTTGCCCCGCCGCTAAAAGGGCCGCCGCCTCTGCCACACTGGGGGTACCCACCTCGGCAGCCACGATCGCCGATGGGTTGGGCACAGACACTGCTTGCAATTGCTCCGCCGTAAAACAAACCAGGGGCAGGTCCTGATCGCGACAAAAAGCCAGCAACCCGGCTTCATCTGCCTTCAGGGCAATCGTGGCAACCCCAGCAATGGCCTCAGCGGCTAATCCTTGACTAGCTAGGGCCGTTGCCACCGCCTGGGCAATCACTCCCTGCGGCGTTCCCCGCTCGCAACCAATCCCCACCCACAGCACCCGGGGATACCACGGCACCTGGGGTCCAGTCACGCTTGGGGCTGCCGTTCCGGGTTCTGGTACCCGCCGCTGGGCACTGATCCAGACGTGGGGATAGGTGGCAGTTTCTGGTTGGGATTGAGGCGCAAGCTGAAGGGGTAGCCCATTAGCCAGGGTAGCCTGCCAGACCGTTGAGCCGACCTCCTGGATCACTTGCACTGGCTCCCCACGGGCGATCGCCGCACTCACTGCCGTCCAATCCCCCGGTCCCCGCCGCCAACCAAAGGGAAGCCCCCAGGTATCTACCCCTGGCGCTTGGCGATGATTGGCTGCGCCTGTCAAAATCGGGGTTGCCCCTAGATAACTGGCGACGACTTGGGTCAGGTGATCGGCCCCGCCCCGATGTCCACCACAGAGGCTAATCACCACTTGGGCCGCTTCATCTACCACCACGATCGCGGGGTCGCTAGTCTTATCCGTTAAAAGCGGCGCAATCAGACGCACCACGGCCCCCGTTGCCAGGCAGCAGATCAGACCGCGATAGTTAGCCCAGAGGTGAGGGAGGTGTTGCCGTAGGGGTCCCGTGTAGGGGTGTAGGGACGATTGAGCACCCCCAGCAGGCAAAGTGGCCGCGATCGCCTCTGGCACCCAGAGGGGGATATGTTCATCCAGGAGGGGGAGTAGGGTCTTGGCCCCGGTAGGGCTAACCGCAATCGCGGCTAATGGCCGGAATGACGCAAACAATGATTGAGGCAATGACTTAGAAAATGACTCAGACAAGGAACTGGGACGGTTAAGGTCGCACTTCCATTAAACCTGAGAATCCTCCCATTGTAGCAGCAATTCGCCTAAACGATCGCCCCTAGATATGCAAACTACTAGCGAGCTAATCATTCAGGCTAATCATGCCATGAATAATTCCATAATTTAGCCAGCCCGATCGCTACAGGGAATTTGGCCATTGCCCGTACTCTTTGTCTCTAGGTATGGTTGTCTCTAGGCATGGTTGGTCTGAGCAATCCCATATATTTGCCTAAAAGATCGATCTCTCCTTTATAGGCTCGCCTGCGTTTATAGTGGAAGTGCGTAGCACCCCCACCATAAACGTAACGGTTCAAATCTTAAATTAGTAGTTTTAAGTTAGTAGTTGCTTGTACAGTTTATACCCACCTCTCAGGAGAGCCGTCTCATAGAATTATCGAAGCTAGGTATGATTAGTGCTTTTCATTAGGAGAATTTTCAGGGGAAAAGATATTCTAGATTGCCATAACTAGATGACCATAAAATTAATCTCCAACATGAGGGATATCCCACCTGAGCAGAACTCCTAATGCCCGTCTTAACTAGTGCCCGTCTTAACTGAGGTATCCGTCATCACCCTTATGCTGACTTACCCGCATCAGATGTTACCATTACACTAGTTCTTAACTTAAACTTAAGCTCGTTAATATTTGCTTAGGGTTTTTGCAGAGGAAACACCGATTCGGCAAACGATTCCTCACAAAGCTTTAGAGATTAAAAGATTTTGCCCGATCGTTAGGCAGCATTTTTATACTAGGGCTGAGGCTGACAGATGCGTAACGATCGCTATCGACCCACCGGACACTGTTATCGGTGGTCGGGAAAGTCGTTAGGAACTGGCACGTTAGCCCCTACCTGTACTGTCTATGATTGGGAAACTGTTCCGTCATGGTGACCACCACTGCCCCCTATAAACCCTATAAATTTGATCCCGCCTACGATATCCTGCGGGCCGAACACCAACCCCTGGATGCCATTTTCCGCCCGCGATCGGTCGCGGTGATTGGAGCTACCGAGCGATCGGGCAGTGTGGGCCGCACCCTCCTGTGGAACTTGGTGAGTAATCCCTTCGGGGGTACAGTTTTCCCAGTGAACCCGCAGCGACGGAGTGTCCTGGGTATCAAAGCTTATCCCAACATCGCTGCCGTGCCCGAAACCGTCGATTTAGCAGTCATTGTCACCCCCGCACCCACGGTCCCTAGTGTGATCCAGGAATGTCTGGAGGCTGGCGTCAAAGGGGCGATCATCATCTCCGCTGGGTTTAAGGAAATTGGCGTTGCCGGGATCGAACTGGAGCACCGGATTGTCGATCTCGCCCAGGGCAAAATGCGGATTATCGGTCCCAACTGTTTGGGGGTGATGAATCCGCTGACCGGGTTGAATGCCACCTTCGCCAGTGCCATGGCCAACCCTGGCAGTGTTGGCTTCATCAGCCAGAGTGGGGCACTGTGTACCTCCGTGCTGGACTGGAGTTTCCGGGAAAATGTCGGGTTTAGTGCGTTTGTGTCGATCGGCTCGATGCTGGACGTAGACTGGGGTGATTTGATCTACTACCTGGGTGACGATCCCCACACCAGCAGCATTGTCATCTATATGGAGTCGATCGGTAATGCCCGGTCCTTCCTCTCGGCGGCCCGTGAAGTGGCCCTAACCAAACCGATTATCGTGATCAAGGCAGGACGGACTGCCGCTGCTGCTGCCGCCGCTGCTTCCCACACGGGAGCCTTAACGGGGAGCGATGAAGTGTTGGATGCGGCCTTCCGGCGTTGCGGGGTGCTGCGGGTGAACACGATTAACGACCTGTTCAATATGGCCGAAGTGCTGGCGAAACAACCCCGCCCCAAGGGCAAACGCCTGACAATCCTCACCAATGCGGGCGGTCCCGGCGTCCTGGCTACGGATCACCTGATCAGCGGGGGCGGGGAACTGGCACCGTTGTCGGAAGAATTGATCGCCCAATTTAACACCTTTTTGCCGCCCCACTGGAGCCACCAGAACCCGATCGACATTCTGGGGGATGCCGATGCCGATCGCTATGCCCAGGCGATCGCCGTGGCGCTGTCTAATCCCGACAGTGATGCCCTCTTGGCTATTCTCACGCCCCAAGCCATGACCGACCCTACCCAAACTGCCCAACGGCTGGTGGAAAGCTTGAAAACCTCGACCCTGCCGGTCAAGCCCATCCTGGCGAGTTGGATGGGAGGCGATGAAGTCGCCGCCGGGGAAGCCATCCTCAACCGGGCCAACATTTTCACCTTCCCCTACCCCGACACAGCGGCTCAGGTCTTTAACTATATGTGGCAATATGCCTACAGCCTGCGGAGTTTGTATGAAACCCCCGTTTTACCCCAGGCAGCGGCACCAGAGGCCACCGAAACTGCCCAGCAAGTGGTCCAATCGATTCTGCAACGGGTGCGGGCCAGCGATCGCATTTTGCTAACCGAACTGGAATCCAAGCAGGTCCTCAATGCCTATGGGATTCCGACGGTGCCCACCTATCTAGCCACTAGTGCGGAAGAAGCCGTGGCGCGGGCGGAGCAGTTGGGCTATCCGGTGGTGCTGAAGTTGAATTCGGAAAGTGTGACCCATAAAACTGACGTGGGCGGGGTGCAGCTCAACCTCACCAGCGCCGAGGCGGTGCGTCAAGCCTATGCCACGATCGCCCAAAATTTGGAACGCCTGGGGGCTGCCGAGGCGTTTCAGGGCGTGACAGTCCAGCCGATGGTGAATCTGGAAGGGTATGAGCTAATTGTGGGCAGTAGTCTGGATGCCCAGTTCGGGCCTGTGTTGTTGTTTGGGACAGGGGGGCAGTTGGTGGAGGTATTCCGCGATCGTGCCCTGGCCCTGCCACCGTTGACCACAACCCTTGCCCGTCGGATGATGGAGCAAACCCTGATCTATCGGGCGCTACAGGGGGTGCGGGGCCGCAATGCAGTCGATCTGGCGGGTCTGGAGCAGCTATTGGTGTGCTTTAGTCACCTGGTGAGTGAGCAGCCGTGGATTAAGGAGATTGATATTAACCCGTTGTTGGCGGCTCCGTTGCCGGATGCGGGAGCGGGGGAAAAACACGAAGATACAGAGACACAAAGACACCAAGGACAGCCACTGTCGGTGACAAGTGCATCGGGGTTGTTGGCGCTGGATGCCCGGATTGTCCTCCATGCGCCGGATACGGGTGCGAAGCAATTGCCCAAACCGGCGATTCGGCCCTATCCCAGCCAGTATGTCGGCCATTGGCAGCTTAAAAGTGGGCTGGAGGTCACGATCCGTCCCATCCGCCCGGAAGATGAGCCGCTGATGGTGGCCTTTCACAAAACCCTGTCGGAGGAAAGTGTCTATCTGCGCTATGCCCACCTGATGAAGTTGAGTCAACGGGTGTCCCATGATCGCCTGACCCGCATTTGTTTTATTGACTACGATCGCGCGATCGTCCTCGTGGCTGACCACAAAGATCCCGACACTGGCGAGCATAAAATTCTGGCCGTTGGCCGCTTAAGCAAACTGATCGGTACCCGTGAAGCTGAGTTTGCCATGCTGGTGAGTGATCCCTATCAGCGACAGGGGTTGGGCACCGAACTCTTGCGGCGACTGTTGCACATTGCCCAGGCTGAAAACCGCAGTGCCGTCTTAGCAGATATCCTGCCGGATAACTATCCCATGCAACGGGTCTGCACCAAGCTAGGCTTCAAACTCCATCGTCGGCTGGATGAACCCATGCTGCGGGCAGAATTACGGCTAGATTAGTCCATTAAACACACAGTAAATACCAACCTTGCCTAACTAATTACTGGGCCGCACTAGCGTATTCCCGTCGTCGGATTTACCAGAAAAATGGGTCTAAGGCCCCGTCCTGCTAGCACAGCTTTTGCTATC
>CAZHXN010000032.1:7999-43183 GCA_964536415.1 uncultured bacterium | reverse complement strand
AGGAAATGGCCATCCAAGCCTTCCTGGCCATCGATGCGGCTGGCCTCGCGCGAGTCGATTTCTTCTATCAAGCCGACACAGGCACTGTTTTGATCAACGAAATCAACACCCTCCCTGGCTTCACCGCCACCAGCATGTATCCCCAACTGTGGGCCGCCAGTGGGATTCCTTTTCCTGCACTGGTCGATCGCTTAGTCCAGTTAGGCTTAGAACGTCAGGAGCGTTCGTTCGCGTAGCGTCTCCCTGGGAGAATCGCGTCCCGTCTCCCCAGGAGAACCGTCACCCACCTAGTTCTCTCTCCCAATTGTCAACCGCCCTTCCTTTCGCAAACTCACGTGCAGCATGTCTATGGCGAGGATATCCGATCAGATCCCTTTAGGAGCACTCAAACCGCCGATGCAAGCGGGCGTTAATACGGTGGGTCGGTATCTGTCCCAGAACCGGGTCATGCTGATTCTGACAGTCTCCTGGTCTGCGATCATTCTAATTGCTGTGCTGGCCATGCTGTCCTTACTCAACCCAGCAGCGGTTAACCCCAGCCCTAGCCCCACCCCAGAACTGCAAGTTGAGCGACCGCCTGAGGTTGCCCCCACTGAACCCAACCCCACGGAATTTGAAAATCCCCGCGCCCTCTGGTCCTTGTTTACAGCAATGGCCGCAGCGGGGTGTATGGCTGGTGCCTTGATCATCCTCTTGGGGTTACGGCGTGCCCTCATCCAACATGCGGTGTTCCCAACCTCAGCAGCGGCAACAGCCCGTCCGGCCAAAGCCCCTAAAGCCTCTAACGTTACGGCCCCGTTTACGGGCCTAGGCCAGCCCCGTCCACCCAAAGCTGCCCCTAAGTCAACGGTCAAAGCCAGTCAGCTGCGATCGGTCAAATCCACGTCTCCAGTTCCAGGGGGTGCGCCTCATCCCGGCCCCAGACCTGCGCCAGTTCCCTTACATCTCGTGCCGCCGCCTGCGCCAGGGGCATTTTCTGCTGGGGACATGATGGGTACACAGCCCGCCCTCCCTGTGCAGATGGTCCCCCCACCGCCTAAGCGCACCAAGGGGGCTAAGGCCAAGGCCAAAGCACCTGCACCGCCCAAGCCCTTAGCCCAACCCTCCGTCGTTGTGTCCCAGGGAGGCGCACCCGCGATCGGGGGGTCTGGTGTGCCGCCGTCCGTCCCTAAAGTTGCGTCCCTGCAAAAAGCAGCCCAGAAAAAAGCAGCCCAGAAAAAGGCAGCGGCTCAGGCCAGTGCCCAACAAAAAGCGGGCAAACCACCCCAAAAGGGCCACAAGCAAGCTAAGGCAGCCCGTCAGGGAACCTCGCCACCGATTCTGTCTTCCCTCCAGGCAGGGGTCACGATCGTCCCGGCGGAACAGTCCCATCCCCTCGACTGGCATGAACACGGCATTGCCGAAGCGATGGATATGCGCAAGCGTCGTCCCTTGTCATCCCTCATGATGCGGCGACGATAGGGTATGCGATCGATATCATGGTTGGTGTGTCGGGATATTCAATGCCAATGTCTCAAGCTATGCGTCGTCCGCGCCGCCGGATATTCATCGGATACGGTATACGAAAGATCGCCGCGATCGGGCTACTCCTGAGTAACCTATGGGGAACAGACCCCGTTCAGGCCCAAGCATCTGACGCAACCCTCCGGGACGCAACCCTCCAGGAACTTGCCCAGGCGGCTCTGGCTGCGCATCAGTATGAGACCGCAGCCACTCTCTGGCAGGCGATTGTCCATGACCATCCCGATGATGCCAGTGCCTACTATTATCTCGGCCTGAGTTTGCACGCTCAGGATCGGTTGGATGAGGCGATGACTGCCTATCAAACGGCCCTACGTCTTAACCCGCAGTACGATGCGCCCTATGTCAATCTGGGGTTGATTCTGATTAGCCTGGGTAACCTGGAGCGGGCGAAACCTCTATTTCAAGAGGTTTTACAATTGCCCGATCGCCCGGAAGTCCCGGCGAGTGTCCATACGATCGCTCACTACAATTTGGCCATCATTGAGAAGCGTACTGATCACACTGAGGCGGCGTTAAGTGAAGTACAACTGGCCCTTGCCATTACCCCCGATTTTGCTTTGGCCCAACAATTACTGGAACAACTGCGATCGGGGCAGCGGGATTAGGGCAACGTTTGGAGTGTTGGCTCTAGCCGGAAACGACTAAAGTCGTTACTACGAACGTGGCTCTAGTTGGCAATGACTAAAGTTGTGACTACGAACGCGGTGAACCTTTGTGTTTATTGTTGTAATGGCCAAGAGGTTACTGGCCAACCTCTTACTTTTTCTGGGCGACGGTTTGGCCTAGGCTCTGCCATTCGCGGATGCTGGCTTCGGTCCAGAGCCAATTTTTCTGGAGGCTATCGGGTTGGAAGGCGTCGGGGGCTTGGGCGGTCACTAGGCGATAGAGTTCGTCGGCACGGTTGCGTAAATTAGCCTGGACGGCAGGGGGTTGCTGGTTGGCCGATTGGTGCAGGGCGATCGCCATCCCGGCATAGGCGGTGAGCATATCGGCGGGGAGAGGCTGGTTTTGGGCTTGCGGGTTCTGGGCCAGAATCTGTTCGCTGAGGGAGAGCGATCGCAGCCATTCGCGGTTGGCCCGTTCCAGGTTCCCTTCGGCCAGGTAGGCAAAGCCCAGGGCATTGCGGAAGGCGGGCACGTTGGGCTGATCGCGCACGGCGGTTTCCCAGTAGCGGCGGGCATCGTCGATCGTGTAGTTTTGCGGATCACCCGTTTGTAAGGATTGCCAGATCAGCCGTCCCCAGAGGAAGGTCACACGCGGATCACTCAGGTTGCGGTTGGGCACGGTGGCAAGGGCGGCCCTGGCTTCGGCGAGGGCTGAGCGATCGAGCAGTGCCGTAACGGCTTGTTGGCCGGTATCCAGATCGGCATGGCTGAGGCGATCGATGGCGATCGCGGTTACCGCTTCGGTATTTTGACTGGCCCACTGCGTTGGCTCACTGGGGAATCGAGACGGGGCAGGCTGTCCCTCTGGGGATGGAGAAGACTCAATCTGGGTAATGGGTGCGGACCAGAAGCCCCCAGGGATTACTCCCAACCCCATGAGGGCAACCACAATCACGCTGGCAGTCCCCGCCAGGAACAGGGCAGGCCACAGGTAGCGGTGTTTGCCCAACGTTGCGACGGGACTAGGAGCGGTTGCAGGGTTGGTCAGGGCGGCCAGTGGTCCCAGGGAACTACTGTCCGGATGTGAGCGCGGAGAGAGGGGTGCGGTTAGCGGTGACGATCGCGAGAGTTTTTCCAGCGCTTGGCTATAGGCATCCAGGGCAGCGGGCATATTCCCCTGGCGATAGAGGGCGGTCCCCAGGTTGCGGTAGAGATCGCTGAGGCTGGGGTCTAGCTCGATCGCCTGCCGATACATCTCGGCGGCTTCTTCGTACTGGCCTAATTTGTAAAGGACCAGCCCCAGTTTGTTATAGGCATTGGCATCCTTCGGGTTCAGGGCCACCTCCCGGCGATAGGCCGCCACCACATGGGCCAACTGTTGCTGACTCAGTAACCCCGCTTCCCGCTCCGCCTCTGTACCGGGGTAGGCCAGCGGACCCACAAGATCATCAGGCTGCTCTCCTCCCTCTGGCAGAGGGTGTTCGAGAGTAAAGGCCGGTAAGTCAGTTCCGGTATCAGGGAGTAAACTTTCGTGGCTGGGGGCCAGGAGGGGTTCTTCCAAGTCTGTATCCTCTTCGCCCCCCGCTAACTGCCGAATTAACTCAGCCGCTTTGGAGAGTTCTTCGGGCGAAATCGGCGTGTCAGTATCATCGATCGCTAATAAACTGGTGGCACTGGCCATATCCGGGGGAACGCGGTGGTGCTGGCGGGGTGGAGCGGACGGGAGCGGGGTGGTCGCCTCTAGTTCAGCCGCAGTTGTCACGGGGTCAAGGGAGGTCGGTTCAGGGAGATCCAGATTGGCCTCGCGATCGGCAGCGGCGGGCGCTGGCACCGTCAAAAAGCCATCAAAATTTTGATGCAAGTAGAGGATGGGCAACGCCCAGTAGAGTTGATGGGACCCATAGGCGGAGATCAACCCCTGACGGGCACGGTTCAAACTGAGATCAACCGGATAGCCCTGCTTCAAATTGCGATAGAACAGCCGACTTAAGGTGAGCGCTACTGAGTCGGGGATGCGCTCCGCCATCGCCAACACGCCCGGAATCCCGCGCCGCACCAGGCTTTCTGCCAAACTCTGGGTGGCCGTATCATCGGTAATCTCCTCACTGGCGGCATGGGCACCCCGGCAGGAGTTCAGGACCACCATGCAGATGCCATTGTTCACCAGCAAGCCGGCGAGATCTTCACCACTCAGGGTCTCGGTTAACCCCGTCTGGCCACTGACCAAGTAGAGTTCTCCTCCAGTGGCACTCACATTACTGTGACCGGAATAGTGCAGGACCTGGTAATCTCCCTGTTCCAGGGCTTGGGTCAGGGCCTCGCGTCCGGGTTGTTCCAAAATCGTTAAATCCAGGTCAGGCAGCGGTCCCATCTCACTGCTGGTCGCTACCCGCCGCAGTTCCGCTTGTAGGGTTTCCACCTCGTGGCGTAGGGCCAGTCGCTCCTGATCCTCTGGGGCCGCCAGAACCACCAATACCCGCAGGGGTTGCTGAAGATCGGGGTGCAGGTGGGGGAGTAACGGTGAAGCCAGCGCGATCGGGGTGGGTTGGTAGCGGGAAAACATGACATCCGTCCCCGTCGCCAGGGGGCGATCGCCCTGCAACACCTCCCAGGGAATGCGGGTTAACCGGGTGCCCTTCAGGCCCAGTCGCAGCCGCAAGCGTTCCCGGCGGTGATAGGCGATCCCCTGGGCGGTCACCCAACTGTCGCGAATCGTGCCCTGAAACAATTGGTTATACAGGGTTTGCCCAAAGCTCACCAAATTAGCAACTGTCGGTTCACCCGTCCCTCTTCCCAATTGTTTTTTATCCTGCAAAACCTTGAGTAACGGATCCTGCATTAACTGACGGGACTGTTGTAGCCAGGTCTCGATCGGCCATGCCACCTGTTCTTCCGCCAGAGGCACCCCTGGCGCAACCTGCTCAGTCCGCACCAGGTACTCATCGTCCCCCAGCGGGGTCACCGAGAGATGGAACTCCTGAATCACTGCTCTACTCCCAGTATGCCAACGCTGATCCTGCACCCTGTCCCGTAACCCAGCCTGTGTCATCGTTGCCAATGGTACCGTTACACTTCCTGGGACGCGGCTTGGGGGACAGAAGTTTCTACCTTCCCTTACGCTGGCAACTGCGCCCAATCAGGAAGAATTTGTTTTGCGGAACACTGACCCTCCCTTCGTGCCCCTTACTCATCCGCTTCCGGCGCAAAATAACTCTCATTTTCAGTCAGCGCTACCTCCTGGAGCCGATCCACCCGCAAATCGATCGCCTCCCGATAGACATAGGCCATATCCAACACCTCCAGCGCCGCCCGAATATAGGTACGAATCGGTTGACTCCCCGTCTCCTTCACCTTGCGCCGCAAACTCTCCACATCCAGTTCAGCCGACCAATCATAGGCGATCCCATGCAACTCCCGCAGACGCTCCAATAAACCGTCTAAATCGCTATCCTTAATCAGGCGGAAATCCAGAGGTGCTAACTCCCCTCACCCAGAAGCCAGAAGTCCTAACCCCCCTCTCCCTGGGGAGAGGGGCCGGGGGTGAGGGCAGACTCCACCCTCAACGTCGCTTTGATGACCGCCGATCGCAGCGGAAGGAAGTCCCCAGATCAATCTCATGAAAGGCGTTGGCCTTGGCCCGGTTGATTTCGCGAATCGCCTGATCCCGCGTGAGCAACTGTTCCTCACAGATGAGCGGCACCAGCGACCCCTGACCATCGTAGCGATCGCGGTCATAGCCCAGTTCCGCCGCTACATAGCCACACAAGCCTTGCACAAGGGCATCCAGATCTAATTGGGCTACGATCGCCCGGTACAGTCCCGGCAGGTCGTTGAGCTTATGATCCCGCGCCGAGAGGTAGACGGTTGCATACCCCAATGCCTGGGCATCCTGGGCGACCGATCGCAGCAAATGGGTTTTGCCCGTCCCTGCTTCGCCCACTAGGACTTTGACCTTACTGCCGCCATCGACCAGGTAGTTTTCCAGGTAATGCTCCTGGACGCGATCGAGCCAGACTTCGCGCCCCAGGGTCATCTGGGTGAGCAAGGCGGGATCACTGGGCGGGATGCCCTGCTATAACTGCTCCAGATCTGCTGGGTTAATCCGTGTCATCGTTGGCATAAATAATCAAGGCATCGACTCGACTTTCTTGACCTTTGCTGTCCCGTAAAAGCAGTCCCTTAGCGGCATTGCGCGAGGGCACCAGTTCAAACCGATATTGGTTATAGCTAATGTCAAATTGCTCCTTGAGACGGGCGAGATCGTAGATAAATAGGGACTCGGGATAATCTTGACGGGCAGACTGCTTCAACGTGAGCAGCTTATAAATGTCCTTGAGGGGGACTACGGATGACCCAGACTTTTTCCCAGAGTGGCGGACTGACCTACCAGCGCTAACGGCAGCAGACTGTGCCTTACTGGATCGGCTCCGCGATCGCTACCGCTATTACCAGGCGGGGGGGCGATTACCGAAAGTACTGTGAGCCTCATTATTGTGGCACCGCTATTGGAGTTATTAGGACTGTATGATCCCCCCTATTGGATTCGGGGCGAGAAATACATCAAAATCGAGATCGAAGACGGCGATCGTCGTTTGGAAGGACTGATTGATGTGTTGATCCTTCGAGAACAGGTGTAGCTGGTTGTCCTGGAAACCAAGCGGTACGGCTTCAGTGTCATGCAGGCGCTACCTCAAACCCTGGCTTACATGATGGCGAACCCGGAACAGCGGTCCCTATTTGGGCTAATTACTACCGGGGAAGACTACTTGTTTATTAAGCTTGACCCGCAGCAGCGCCGTTATGACTGGTCAGATAAGTTTACCCTCTCCCTGCGCCGGGAAAATCAGCTATACCGGGTTGTTCAGATTTTGAAGCGACTGCTCAGTCTAGCGTAGCGACGATCGCTGTCTCGACGCTCTCAATATGCAGAGTCCAGAGATGATCTCTAGGGCGAACGACGGGATTCGAACCCGCGCATGGTGGAACCACAATCCACTGCCTTAACCACTTGGCTACGCTCGCCATTGCGTTTCTCAGTATAGCAGTTTGCTCGCGGATCGATCTAGGTTTCCCCACAATCCCAGTAACCCCATCACGGTCCGCCAAACCCAGATAGTGGTATTCTCAACGGCTCTTGCCTCATCCATCCCAGGGCCGTTTTCCAGTATGCTGGCAGCAGGCAAAGCGTATCCCTTGAGCGTGGGCAGGGAGCATCCCTACATGGAACCGGATCACCCAAAACCAATCAAGTTGGACCAGTTCCTTAAGTGGGTCGGGGTGGCGGCCACGGGGGGGCAGGCCAAGGTCATGATCCAGACCGGAGAGGTTAGGGTGAATGGAGAAGTGGTCACCCAGCGGGGGCGTAAGTTAAAGACGGGCGATCGCGTCACGGTGGCGGGACGATCGTTCACAGTTGAGTTACCCGACTCCACGCCTTAAGGGGTCTGCTCCGGATTTTGTCCTGACTCATCCTGACGCTCATTTAGCAAGATGTCGAGAATTCGGCGATTTTCAGTTTGCAAGCCCCGAACTTCTTGCTGCATCTCGCGGATCGATTGCAGAATCGCGGCTCGCTCCTGTCGATCCTCTGCTGCCAGGTCAGCCAGAGCCTGGATGGTTCGACTGTTGGATTCAATTAGACGCGCATTGACCTCAATCTGACGGGAATTGGCCTCAATCTGACGCGCATTCGACTCAACGAGCTGTGCCAGTTGATCCAACCGTTCATCTGTCCAGCGCTCTGTTGTCATGGTTGTTGCCTAGATATCCAAATCGGTGAGATTCAGCTTGGGACCATAGGTTTCAATGAACTCCCGACGCGGTGCCACGCGATCGCCCATCAGTACCGTAAAAATGCGATCGGCTTCGGCAGCATCTTCAATTTCAACCCGTTTGAGCGTGCGGGTTTCCGGGTTCATGGTGGTATCCCACAATTGTTCCGGCATCATTTCCCCCAACCCTTTAAAACGCTGGATCGTGTAATTGGCATTTTCCGGGAAGCTACTCAGCCGCTCCTGAAGTTCGCGATCGCTATAGCAATAATAGTGATTGCGACCCCGCTCGACCTTATACAGAGGGGGACAGGCAATGTAGATATAACCCTGATCCACTAGCGATCGTTGATAGCGATAGAAAAAGGTAAGCAGCAGCGTCCGAATGTGGGCACCATCTACGTCAGCATCAGTATTGTGACAGGCGATCCCTCCGGTGCCACAGATAAAGTTTTCATCCCCCTCAACTGAAAAGTCATAAACATAGTCACCCACAAGCTCAATTTCTTGGGCAGAAACGACCTCGAGGCCCATCAAATCATCACTGATGGGGACATAAGCGAGCGATTTCCGGATGGGACGCGCCAGATATGCCGCCAACTTATCGGCATTAGCATGTCGTTGCCAAATCGGACGACACTGTTCAATTTGTTCCTTACCACAGATGGTAATTGTGTAGTAAGGGTGACGGGTTTGAATAGGGACATTCGTCGTCGGTGGCTGGTACTGATGGGTCGTTGCAATCAATCCCAACTGGCCGAGCAGATAAAGCAACCCATCCTTGAGTATGAGCGAGTTAGTTGTCCAGGATAAATGCTGCCCTGCCGTTGTGCCATCCCCCAGGAAATAGCCCTCCAGGAAAGCCAATTGCAGGTCTGCCTCTAAACTAAATACCAGGTCTGGTAAGGATTTTTGATGGGCCGGTTGATGCAATCCCCAGGCACGGAGCAGGCGGGCAGCGGCAACACTATGGAAATAGAGTTTAATCCCCTCATTATCAGGATCGTGATAACAGCGAGGGACTTCGCCAAAGACGGTCTCAATGGCACGGGACAGTTCGGGAATAAACCGTTCATCCTTCTGGCCTAAATTGAGGCTCACCTGATGTTGGCTCAAGGTGCCTTCCGCCACGTACCAGCCTAAAAACCACATCAACTGACGGGTAATGGGCAGATAACGGGCAAATGCCTTATTACCATGCGCCTGGGGAACAATCTGCACTGCTGCCCCCATTTCCACCAATTCGCTAGGTGTGAATTCCTCAAACCGCTTATAGCAACTGATTTCGCGCCAGAGCACATTTTGACTGGTATCGTCCTGAGCCAGTCGTTCCTCGATTTTAGTTGGCAATGTTTGATAAACAATCTGATCGTTCCCCCCGATCGCGTCCAGGTAACGGAGGAAATGGGGCAACGTGGGTCGATTAATGCCCCGCTCCCAGTGGCTAACGGTCATCGGCTGTTTCACACCACATATGGATGCCACCTGTTTTTGGGTGATTTTTGCGCCCTGACGTTGGGCAATCAACTGCTGCCATGCAGCTGCATCCAAGCTGACGCGCGGTTCATTCCACAATTCCACTGGGGTGACTTTGGCCAACAGCCGCTGACTGGCAACCCGCCGCACGTCTTCACCTTTGAGATACAGCCCTTGCGTTAAGCCAGCCCGGTAGAAAGTAGTCAATAGGTCAATCTGGGTAGGGCTGGGTTCTGGACGGGGCAGACGCCGACTGGCCACCAGCAGATCGCCCGGTCGAATTTTGTTCCCTTGCTTGAGACGGACTTGGCCATTTTCATAGACAAAGACACTATGGGATGAGGTGACCTTGACGGAGCGATTGTAGCGCGTCTTGATCTCATACATGGGTTCCTCATGACCGTGGCGAATCACCGCTTTTAAGGGCCGAAATCGGGTGGTATTCGTGACCGGATCAAAGGAAATGACACGATAGCGTTCAGGGGTGCGACGACCTTCGATACAATCGTCAATAAATTGTCCGATCGCAACCAATTCCGTCCGTCCAGTATCATCGGCAACCAGGGTGGGTTCATCCCCAGCGACACTCATGATAATAATGCGATGGTAGCGCAACTGGGAAACATCAAATTCCTCACCTTTAATGCCTAAACCCAGAGCCGTAATTAAGGCTTGAATTTCTGCATTTTTATAGATCTTGGCATCATCAGTTTTCTCAATATTGAGAATTTTCCCTCGCAAAGGTAAAATAGCCTGAAAACGACGATCTCTGCCTTGCTTTGCACTCCCACCAGCGGAATCGCCTTCCACGATATAAATTTCTGATTCCGATGGATCGCGAGAACTGCAATCGGCTAATTTACCCGGTAAGGTTGAAGATTCCAATACCGATTTACGACGCACCAATTCCCGTGCCCGACGGGCCGCTTCCGCAGCATTAAAGGCTTGGATCGCCTTATCAATGACGGCATCCGCGATCGCAGGTCGAAACTCCAAATATTCTGTTAAGGTTTCCCCTACCAACGAATCGACAATCCCCCGGACCTCGGTGTTACCCAGTTTAGTCTTGGTTTGGCCTTCAAATTCGGGATTGGGGACCTTCACCGAAATTACACCAGTTAAGCCTTCCCGAACATTTTCCCCTCCCAGGTTAGGGGTATTCTCCTTGAGCTTATTGCGCTTACGCGCAATGGCATTGATCGTGCGGGTGAGGACGGCCTTCAAACCTTCTAAATGGGTACCGCCATCGATCGTGCGAATATTATTGGCAAACCCTAGCAAATTATCGTTATAGGCATCCGCACACCACTGGAGCGCCACCTCGACCTGGACACCATTGCGTTCGCCCTGAACATAGATCACTTCCTCGTGCAGGACTTGCTTATCGACATTCATATAAGCAATGTATTCCCGGATGCCACCGGCGTAGTGGAAGATATCTTGACGGGGTTCGGCTTGGCGGTGATCGGTAAAGCGAATTTCAACCCCCGCATTCAAGTAGGCCAATTCCCGCAGACGACCCGCTAGGGTGGCATAGTCAAAATCAGTACCCGTTGTAAAAATTTGGGTATCGGGCATAAAAGTAACCTGGGTACCCGTGCGGTTTTCCTGGGCGGGTTCGGTTATAAGCTCAGTAATAGGGACGCCGCGTTCGTAACGTTGTTTGTGGACTTTGCGATCGCGCCAGACTGTCACCTCCACCCATTCCGAAAGAGCATTCACCACCGAGATCCCCACCCCGTGTAAGCCGCCGGAGACCTTATAACCCCCACCCCCAAACTTACCGCCCGCATGCAGGACCGTCATCACCGTTTCTAGGGCCGACTTGCCGGTCCGCGGGTGAATATCCGTAGGAATCCCCCGGCCATCATCCCGCACCGTCACTGACCCATCGGCATTGAGATCCACAACAATGTGGGTGCAATATCCCGCCAATGCCTCATCGACGGAGTTATCCACCACTTCGTATACTAGGTGATGCAATCCCCGTGGCCCAGTGCTGCCAATGTACATTCCCGGACGCTTGCGAACCGGTTCAAGCCCTTCAAGTACCTGAATCTGTTCGGCACCGTAGTCTGTAGTCATGGATGGATCGCTCCTAAATTTGACTTGAGGCGGCCTCTGGGCCAAGAGAGTTAAAAACCCGCCAAGATTCTAACACAAAAGGGTTAAACGCGCCGCTAGGGTCCTTTCACGCAGCTTTGTGAATAGGGGTGCAATGGATCTCCCAACCTACTGAAGACTGTGCCGACGGGCGGTATGGCTTTGGTAATTCAATTGTACTGTAAGGGTGAGTTTTCCTGGCGAATTCTAGGTCTGCCTTGATTGAAGCTACAGCCTGTGTCGCCTCAGTGAGGGTCAGGCAATTGGCTTGAGCCAATTGTTCATCAGGTACTTCTGTCCTTCAGAGACTTGGGAAACGCTGTATTGGCGGTCTAAACTAAAACAGGAAATATCGTTGGGCCATTGGCAGCACCGTCGCCGGTTCACAGGTTAATAGCTCCCCATCGGCCCGCACTTCGTAGGTTTCTGGATTAACTTCCATCCGGGGCAGGGCATCATTCAGTTTCATATCCCGCTTGCTCAACTGGCGGATATTGCCCACCGCGATCGCTGGTTTCTGTAATTTCAAGGTTTGGGCAATCCCTTTGTCGATCGCGGCTTGAGACATAAAGGTTAGCGATGTGGCCGCGATTGCACCCCCAAAACTGCCAAACATCGGTCGCGGATGCACGGGCTGGGGGGTAGGAATACTGGCATTGGCATCGCCCATTTGGGACCAGGCAATCAGACCACCCTTGAGGATAATTTCAAAAAAAAAAAAAAAAAAGGCCGGACGCCAGAGACACAGATCCGCCAGTTTCCCCACTTCCACAGAACCGACGTGACTCGCAATGCCGTGGGCGATCGCCGGATTAATCGTGTACTTGGCCACATACCGTTTGGCCCGACAGTTATCGTTGCGGTCGGAATCCTCCGGGAGCGGTCCCCGTTGCACTTTCATCTTATGGGCTGTTTGCCAGGTACGCAGGATGACTTCCCCGACGCGGCCCATTGCCTGGGAGTCAGAAGCAATCATGCTGAAGGCCCCCAGATCGTGCAGGATATCTTCGGCTGCGATCGTTTCGCGGCGAATCCGGGACTCGGCAAAGGCCACATCTTCCGGAATGCTGCGGTCCAGGTGGTGGCAAACCATGAGCATATCCAGGTGTTCTTCTAGGGTATTGGCCGTATAGGGCCGGGTGGGGTTGGTCGAAGAGGGCAGCACATTCAGTTCGCCGCACACCTTAATAATGTCAGGGGCATGGCCTCCCCCCGCGCCTTCGGTGTGGTAGGTGTGGATCACCCGGTTTTTGAAGGCCGCGATCGTATCTTCGACAAACCCGGACTCGTTCAACGTATCGGTGTGAATCGCCACCTGGACATCGTAGCGATCGGCCACACTCAGGCAGGTATCGATTGCTGCAGGCGTGGTGCCCCAATCCTCATGGAGCTTAAGACCGATCGCCCCCGCTTCCACCTGCTCCCGGAGCGCTTCCGGCAAACTGCTATTGCCCTTGCCTAAAAGGCCCAGATTCACTGGGAACGCATCGGCAGCCTGGAGCATCCGGTAAAGGTTCCAAGGCCCCGGCGTGCAGGTGGTGGCATTCGTGCCGGTGGCGGGTCCCGTGCCACCACCGATCATCGTCGTGATGCCAGAGGCGATCGCTGTTTCAATTTGCTGGGGACAGATAAAGTGAATGTGGGCATCAATCCCACCAGCGGTGAGGATCATCCCTTCCCCGGCAAGGGCTTCAGTCCCCGGCCCGATGATGATGTCAACATTGTCTTGAATGTAGGGATTGCCAGCTTTGCCAATTTGGGTAATGCGGCCATCCTTAATGCCAATATCAGCCTTCACAATCCCCCACCAATCCAGGATTAAGGCATTAGTGATCACCAGATCAACCGCTCCCTCTGCATTGGGAATAGGGGACTGACCCATCCCATCCCGGATCACCTTCCCACCGCCGAATTTCACCTCATCCCCATAGGTCGTGAAATCCCGTTCCACTTCGATCACCAAGTCCGTATCCGCAAGGCGCACGCGATCGCCCACGGTGGGGCCATAGGTTTCAGCGTAGGCACGGCGATCCATGCGATAGCTCATGGTTGGACTCTCCCGATGATGGATAGGCTGCTGTCAGTGTACTGGATCTTGCCAGTCCGTTCTGCGCCCAGTCATATCCTGTGACAGAATTGAGGAAACCACGATCCAGCCCACCCCGGGACAAGCCTTACTTTGCCTACGGGTCTGCCAAATGCCATCCAGCTACTACCGGGACATCCAACTCTTCCGGTTCGACGAGCAAACGAGCAATGTCTTTATCTTGGCAGGTGACGAGTTACAAGTGATTGTGCCACCCGATGGTATTTGGAGATTTGTCCCATGAAACCTGACTTTGACAAGATGAGTGTTGCTGATTTGCGCACTTACGTCCTTAGTCATCGCAATGATGCCGATGCGATCCGGGCACTGTTTCTACATCCTTCGCTTCAGTATCAAGCGATGCCCCCTCTTTATCAGGCAGATGGAACCCCGATCCCTTTAGATGCCTGAACTGGGACAGGCTAATGATGCCCATTGATATAGTAGTCGCGGGTGCCCTTGGCTGAGAGGGCTTCCGCAAGGCGATTAATCGCATGGATATAGGCCGCTGTCCGCATGGATACAGCCAATTCCTGGGCAATTTTCCAAATATGTTCTGCCTCCTCAACCATACGCTGCCGTAGGCGTTGATTGACTTCACCCAGAGACCAATACAGCCCACTCCGATTTTGTACCCATTCAAAATAGCTCACCGTAACCCCGCCCGCATTGACCAAAATATCGGGGAAAACATGACAACCTTTTTGATCCAAAATGGGATCAGCCGCTGCGGATACGGGGCCATTGGCCACCTCAAAAATAAACCTGGCTCGACAGTCAACCGCATTTTCTGCTGTAATCTGGTTTTCCAATGCTGCCGGGACCAGGATATCGACATCCAGGGCCAACAAATCTTTGTTAGTAATCACCTCATGCTCAACAATATTGCAGACTGTCCCTTCACAGTAGACCGCCTTCACCGATCGCGTGGTTTCCTTAAAATGACGCACACTGGGAATATCCAACCCTTGGGCCGCATAAATGCCTCCTTGGGAGTCGCTGACGGCCACCACCCGATAGCCCGCTTGCCAGAGGAGTTGCGCTAACTCAGCCCCCGCATTGCCAAAGCCCTGGATAGCGACTGTGGTTTCCTGGGGCCGCCGCCCAAATTTGGGCATCATGGCTTCAATGACATAAAAGGCTCCGGTTGCTGTTGCCGTATCCCGCCCCAGACTGCCCCCCATCGTGAGGGGTTTACCCGTGACCACAGCGGGGGAAATTTTGCGTTTAATCACGCTGTACTGGTCCATCATCCAGCCCATGATCATCTGATTGGTGTAGACATCCGGAGCCAGAATATCGACATCGGGGCCAATAAAATCGGCAATTTCTTCGATATAACCGCGACTTAGCCGTTCCAGTTCAAACTTCGATAATTCTTTGGGGTTGAGGGCTACGCCTCCCTTCGCACCGCCAAAGGGCAGATTCAGCGCCGCACACTTGAAGGTCATCCAAAAGGCGAGGGATTGCACCTCGTCCATCGAGACATTGGGGTGAAACCGCACCCCCCCCTTCCCAGGCCCACGGGTATCGTCATAGCGCACACGGTACCCCTGGAAAACCCGCAGTGACCCGTCATCCATACGCACCGGGATCGAGACCTGCAAACTGGCCTTGGGATATTTGAGATGCTCGATCGCGTCTTCGGAAATTTGGACATACTTGAGCGCTTGGGCAAAGCGTTGACTGGCGTCGGCAAATAATGAGTCTGACATGATTCCTTATCCTCCCAAAACTGCTGCGATCGTGGCGCTAAGGGTTTAGCCGTTGGTTTAGTTGTTCTATTCTCAGGATGCCCCAAATGGCCATCGTGATGAACGGTAGTAATCGATACATTTTGCAATGGGGATAGGCCCTTTATACGGCTTCGGGTTATACGCGCTGCGGCGATCGCTGCTGTCAGGGATCAGATGATACACAGGTGGGCCGAATGCCCAGTAGGCTTTCGGCAGAGGGGTTGATAAACAGAAATTTACCCTGACGATCGACAACAACGATCGCATCGCCCACGCTATTTAGCATCGATCTCAGGGTTGAGAGGGTTGATTCCGCGTGGCTTAGACGTTGGGTATGGTACTGAAAATCAGCAAGCGTCTGTTCCAGCCGCGTCGATTTTTCCACCGTTTCTTTTTCATATCATCAGGCGGTGATCGTCGGTTTTGCGTGATTTCCCCACGCATAGGCTTGGCCGTCAAGTTGCAGCCGATCTGGTTGGACGTGCAGAACCTAAATATTATCCATACCGCGACTGCCTACTCCGGATTAAAATCAAGATTTGTGCCACCGTAGGGAAACATCCAGGAAACATCCAGGCGTAGATTGATTCTTAATCCGAGCACAATTTACGTGTCCCTACGAATGGGTGGGCTGTCCAAGCCGAAGCGACAACATCGAGTCATGAGGGATAGGGTAGATGCGCCTGACCAGTCGTACTGAATGAGTCTCCACAACCCTGTGTATTATTTCTGTATATTATTTAACATCAGTCAGCCATCTCTCCGGGTATAGGCGGGTACCGAATAGGCTTGACCCGGCGATCGCGGGCGAAAGGCATCCCGATTTTGGACCAGGATAAAGGCTGCCATCGCCAGCAGGAAGTAACCAAAGCCCCGCTGCAAGTGGTGCGCTTTCACCCGACCGGATAACTGCCCCCCCAGAAGCGTCCCAGCCCCCGCCGCGATCGTAAACGAGAGCATTAACCCCCAATCTAACGGGACTTGGCCGATGTAGCCGAGAAAACCTGCTACTGAATTCAGGGCAATAATTAAGAGTGAAGTCCCGATCGCCTCTCGTATGGGTGTATTGCCCAGTAAGACCAGAGCAGGCACGATCGCGAACCCGCCGCCAACCCCCACCAGCCCCGTGAGGATGCCCACCCCTAACCCTTCGGTGAGCATCCACAACCAGCAGTATTTACACACCGGTTCAGGATAAAGGCTTAAATCTGCCCCTGGGATGGCCGGTTGCGTCGCTGGGGCCGGGGCAGTCTTTGTTGTTTTGCGGATCATGAACACGGCTGCCAGCCCCATCATCACGGCAAACAGCAGCATTTGGAAGGTTTCAGTCACCCAGGGCAGCAACGCCAGTCGGGCACCCAGGAAAGCCCCTAACATCGTCGCCGCACCAAATAGGAAGGCTTTCTTGATATTCACATTTCCCCGTTGCGCGTGGGGGATGAGGGCCAGCAGACTCACGCTACCAACAATCACCAGGGTCATGGGGATCGCTGACTTGGGGGGTACCCCCATGACATAGACCAGAATCGGCAAGGCGAGGACCGACCCCCCGCCGCCAATTAGACCTAGACTCAGACCAATACAGGCCGCTAACAGGTGACCGATGATCCAGGTCAACATGATGATTCCTTGGTTGATTAACTGACCATTGCTGCGACATTTCCGCACCGCTCATTGGCAGGGATCGCTTCCATGATTTTCTGGGGATTGGGTAAGTTCAGGGAGTCCATGAGTTCGATAAAGCTGGCCCGATCGCGCCCTGATAAACGGGGATTCCAGTGCTTCTCTTCGCCGATCGTGGAGACCGTATGCCCGCGATAGTCATGACCGGGATAAACCAGGGTCGTGTCGGGAAGGGTAAATAAGCGCTGGGTGATCGAATCATAGAGCGTCCCGGCATCCCCACTCTGGAAATCAGTGCGGCCACACCCGCGAACAAAGAGGGAATCCCCCGTTAACAGGTGCGTGCCGTTGACCAGATAGGCCATGTGGCTATCGGTGTGACCAGGGGTGGCAATCGCCTCTATCTGCACCTGCCCGACCCTCAGCACCTCACCATCGGCAATAAAGCGATCGGCACACTGGGCCTGAGCATTTTGGGGCACAATCCCTTGACATTGGGTTGCCGCCCGTAGTTGTGCTGAGCCGGTAATGTGGTCAGCGTGAATGTGGGTTTCCAAACAGTAGCGCAGGGTTAGCCCCAGTTCCTTGAGGAGTTTGAGATCGCGATCGACCTGCTCCAGAACCGGATCGACAAGAACAGATTCGTGGGTATCCGGATCGGCAATCAGGTAGGTATAGGTATAGGTTGTGTAGTCAAAGAGTTGGCGAAAGAGCATATCACAGTCGGGGATAGAGGATAAGAGACAGAAGACAAGAACACAGATGTTTGAAAAGTCTAGATACAGCTGCTGTGACGACCTTAGTCGTCACTACGAACTTAACGAATTGGGTTGATTTAACCGCGCTGCCGCGCTGCCCCTTTCAAAACGGCTTCTTAGGGAAAAGAAGGCTCGCTGACTTGAACCAGCCAAAGTGCTCTGGCCCCCTCGCCCAGCGGGCGAGGGCTTGGGGATGAGGGCAGAGACCTCTTTTTTATATTGCTTTTTTATATTGTATAACCATATAGCAATATGAACTGAGTTCTGCGATCGCGACGGGAGTTTGGCTGGGGGCAACTACGCCCCAGGGGTTACGGTTTGCCCCAATGTGACCCGAAAGACGACTGCCTACAGTAGAGGAGTAAGCCATGTCATCCAGTATTCACCCGCGTTCACCGCGCCATCCCTAACAGGAGTCGTCCTATGATCCGTACTTACTATCGCCAATCCTATCCCTACACTCGCTATCAACCACGCCGTAGCTATCAACCACGTTATGAAGTGCAAGTTTCGCCCCGGTGGGTCGATCAGTTTATGCGCGACCTCCAAACGCCGACAGCCGCTGAACCCCAACCAGCACCCCTCACTTCAGCAGCGAAAATAGAGCAAACCGCCGAATGGCAACCCGCGATCGCCGTCGGTGAAACGCCAACCCAATTCACCATCCAGATTGAACTGCCAGGGGTGCCCGCTGCCGACATTAACCTGGAAGCCACACAAGAAACCCTACGGATTTATGGTGAACGTCGCCGTCCGGGAACCACGGGGCAGGGTCGCTCGGAATTTCGCTATGGTCCCTTTGCCCGGACGTTGCAATTTGGGGTCGCGATCGATCCCCACGGCATTACCAGCGATCGTCAAGCGGGCATTGTTACCCTCACGATTCCGAAATTAGCGGCCCAACAGCCCAAAACCGTGAAGGTGACGATCGCCTCCCCAACCCCAACGATCGCCCAGGCCGACCCAGCCCCAACAGCAGCGGGTCCCACACCGGTCGCCGAAACCCCACCCACGGTCATCCACCTTCCCGGTCCCCAGACCCCTGAACTAGAAGAAGATCCCTGGGTGGCGAGTGCTTAATTTTTCCTAAATTCCCGGTAACCGCAACCTCAAGGTACGGTAAACCCCCCTTCATCTTCGGGGTAAAGGCCAATCAATATAAGGCAAGGCCATTTTTGAGGGGTGAGGGGTGAGTAATCAGGAGTGAGAGGTGAGGTAGCCATGACCGCTAATCCCGGATCACCTAGTCCCTATCACTGAAACACACTCATCTAACCCTACTCAACCTAGGGGCCTTCCCTTTGCGGTTACGACCAACTGGTTACGGTATCCCAACGGTATCCCAAACGCAAAAGACACAGAATTTTCAGCTTGAATGGAGTCAGAGCAGGACTATGGCAAAAGTTGTTGGAATCGACCTCGGAACGACAAACTCATGCGTTGCCGTGATGGAAGGGGGTAAACCGACGGTCATCGCAAACGCAGAAGGGTTTCGCACCACCCCCTCGGTGGTGGCCTATGCTAAAAATGGCGATCGCCTAGTGGGCCAAATCGCCAAACGACAAGCGGTGATGAACCCGCAAAATACCTTCTATTCGGTCAAGCGCTTCATTGGCCGCAAGTTTGATGAAGTCACCCACGAGACCACTGAGGTTTCCTACAAGGTGCTGAACGTCAACGGTAACGTCAAACTGGATTGTCCAGCCGTTGGCAAGCAATTTGCCCCAGAGGAAATCTCAGCCCAAGTGCTGCGCAAGCTCAAGGAAGATGCCAGCAAGTATATTGGCGAAGAGGTGACCCAAGCCGTTATCACGGTCCCGGCCTACTTCAACGACTCCCAACGGCAGGCCACTAAGGATGCAGGCCGGATCGCGGGTCTGGAAGTGCTGCGGATTATTAACGAACCGACGGCAGCCGCCCTCGCCTATGGCTTAGACAACAAGGCCAATGAAACCATTCTGGTCTTTGACTTGGGGGGTGGTACCTTCGACGTGTCCATCCTGGAAGTGGATGACGGCTTCTTTGAAGTGAAGTCCACCAGTGGCGACACCCACCTAGGCGGTGACGACTTTGACAAGAAGATCGTAGACCATCTGGCGGAAACCTTCATGGCCAATGAGGGGATCGACCTGCGCAAAGACAAGCAAGCCCTGCAACGGTTAACCGAAGCTGCCGAAAAGGCCAAGATTGAACTGTCCAGCGTCACTCAGGCTGACATCAACCTGCCCTTTATCACCGCCACCCCCGACGGCCCCAAGCACCTGGAAATGACGTTGACGCGGGCCAAGTTTGAAGAACTGTGCTCGGATCTGATCGATCGCTGCCGAGTGCCCGTCGAAAATGCCCTCCGGGATGCCGGTCTGAGCAAAACCGAAATTGATGAGGTCGTCCTTGTTGGCGGTTCTACCCGGATTCCCGCGATCCAAGAACTGGTGAAGCGGATTCTCGACAAAGATCCCAACCAAAGTGTGAACCCGGATGAAGTGGTGGCCGTGGGTGCCGCTGTCCAAGGGGGCGTGCTGGCTGGGGAAGTGAAGGATATCCTCCTCCTCGACGTGACACCGCTCTCTCTAGGGGTGGAAACCCTGGGTGGGGTGATGACCAAGATCATTCCGCGTAACACAACGATCCCGACTAAGAAGGCGGAAGTCTTCTCCACGGCGGTCGATGGCCAAAGCAATGTGGAAATCCACGTCCTGCAAGGGGAACGGGAACTGGCCAAGGACAACAAGAGCTTGGGCACCTTCCGCCTTGATGGCATTCCCCCCGCGCCCCGTGGGGTCCCGCAAATCGAGGTCACCTTCGATATCGACGCCAACGGGATTCTCAATGTCACCGCCCGCGACAAGGGCACGGGTAAGGAGCAGTCGATCAGCATCACGGGCGCTTCGACCCTGCCGCAGGATGAAGTCGAACGGATGGTGAAGGAAGCCGAAGCTAATGCCAATACCGATCGCGAACGGCGTGAAAAGATCGACCTCAAGAACCAGGCCGACTCCCTGGCGTACCAGGCTAAGAAGCAGCTCCAGGAACTCGGCGATAAGGTGCCCGCTGCCGATAAGTCCAAGCTCGAAGGGTTGATCAAGGATCTGGAAGAGGCCAGCAGCAAGGAAGACTACGATCGCATTAAGACCCTGACCACGGAACTGCAAGAAGCGCTCTACAGCGTCGGCAGCAGCATCTATCAGCAAGCAGGTGGCGGTGAAGCGGGTCCCTCTCCCGGTGGCAGTGGCGGAGCCAGCAGCGGTGGCGGTAGCAGCAGTGGCGATGATGATGTGATTGATGCGGAGTTCTCGGAAACGAAGTAGATACATGACCACCGTCACAACTGATTGAACGATTGCTTTCAATCTCCCGTCCCCATCCCTAACAACTGTTAGTGGGTGGGGATTTTTGTGGCCGCCCCCCGCCAGCCCGTAATCTTGCTAAGATCCGGTTGAAATGGCTGACTATCCCAATGGGGAGGCATACTTTTTTTATGGACCAACGTTGCCAAGTCTTGGGGTATTGGGTCGGATTGGCGGCCTTGGGTACCGTCGTCAGTTTGAGTGCAGGTCCGACCTGGGCGATGCAGACGGAGGCAGGGTACGCCGTGCCTACCCTCGCTGAGCCGAGTCCCACGAATCCCCTTCCCACTCCTGAAGCAATGGAGCAAGCCCAGGCGCTCAACGATCGTGGGGTCACCGCCGCCCGACGGGGGGCACTGGGGGAAGCGATCGCCCTGTTTCAAGAAGCGATCGCCCTGTATCCGGCCTACGAGAATGCCCACAATAACCTGGGGATTGCCCTAGGGCGGCAGAGCCGTTTTGCCGAGGCAGCGGTGATCTTTCGGCAAGCGCTGGCGATCGATGCCCAGAATTTTGAAACCCACAATAATTTGGGCATTGCCCTAGCCAGCCAGGGAAAGTATACCGAAGCCGAAGCCGCGTTTCGACAGGCGATCGCGTTGAATCCCACTGATCCGGAAGCCTATCAACACTTGGGGCTGGCCCTGGCCTATCAAGGGAAAGTGCCGGACGCGATCGGGCAGTTTGAAAAGGCAAAGCAGTTATATGGTGCCTTGGGGGAGGTGGCGGAAGTCCAGCGCATTGACCAGATTTTACGGCGGGCGCGATCGGCGACGCGAACGCAGTAGGAACAAGCAGCTGGTAATCTCGATCGCAGCTCTTCTTAAATATAGTGGAGGCGCGTAGCGCCTCCACTATATTTAAGAAGAGCCTCCTTTTCATAACACGATGTTGGTTTTATGACGCTCAAGATTGGTGATCCAGCTCCTGATTTTGCGCTCCCCGATGCGACGGGCAAGTTGGTGCAGTTATCAGACTTCCGGGGACAGACGGTGGTGGTGTATTTTTACCCCCGCGATAATACGTCGGGTTGCACGAAGGAAGCCTGTGGTTTTCGGGATGCCTATCCGGATTTCCAAGACCGGAAGGTGGTGGTGTTGGGCATTAGTGCTGATGATGCGAAGGCCCACCAAAAGTTTATTGATAAATACCAGTTACCCTTTCCCTTGTTGTGTGATGAGGGAGGAAAGGTGGCGGCAACCTATGGGAGCTATGGCCTGAAAAAGTTCATGGGTAAGGAATATATGGGCGTGTTTCGCCATACGTTCGTGATTGCCCCCGACGGCACGATCGCGCAAATTTACCGCAAGGTGAAACCTGATGCCCATGCGACTGAAATTTTGCAGGTATTGGGAGATGCTTAACCAGCAATTGGCCTGAAAGATCTGCAACCGTCAGCAAAGGAGTTGGACAATGGCAAACCTACAAACCCAGGTGCCAACCGATAGTTGGGTAGCGGCATCGTGGGAGGCGTATTTACAGGCGATCGCTGACCCGGCCTATGCCACCACGGCGAGGGGATATTACTATCACGGATATATGAGGCTTGAAACGTCACCCGTAGGCCATGATCATGCCGCTGATGATGGTACGATTTCGCTCGGCGTAAATTTGTTTGGGATTGCCAGCGGTATCCCGCTTAAAATTCTGCCAAACTGTAGTTATCGCAAAGCGGGGATAGGTGAGTGTCAACCTGATGTATCTTACTATATTGGCGATCGCGCTCAACTGATTCCACGCGGCACAACGATCATTGATTTGCATCGCTTTCCGGCTCCTGATCTGGTGATTGAGGTATCGGCAACCACGTTACTGGATGATCTGGGTACGAAGCGATCGCTGTATGAGGAATTGGGCATAGCTGAGTATTGGGTAGTAGATGTGGATAATACGCGATTGGTTGCCTATGCCATGCGCGATCGCGGTAGTTACCCCATTCAAGTTTCACAGGTATTACCGGGATTAGATCTGGGGATATTGGTGTCAGCGTTACGCCGAAGTCGGGAAACGGATCAATCGCAGGTTGGGGCTTGGCTACTGACGCAATTTCAAAAACCTTAAGTAAGCCCGGTTAAAATTGAGCCAAGGCTTACAGGGTTTCCCAAGTCTCTAAAGGACAGAAGCACTTGATGAACAAGGGACTTGAGCCAATTGCCTGCCCCTCACTGATGCGACAAAGGCTGTAGTGCTTACAGTGTTCGTGTCTTTGGTTCGGTGGCATGGGGGGAAGCTGACTCCGATAGTGATGTTGACTTTACCTTCAAACGAGAAGCCCGCACTCTTAAAAAACGCGATCGTAGCATTGAATCTGACTTGCAACCCCTCATCGAGCAACTACAACTTGCTAACCTTTCGGGTGATCGTTAGGCTGACGTGACGCCTGACTGCCGTGCGATCGCCGCTTGTCCCAACAGCGATCGCTGTTGTAGATGCTGGAACCGACGACGGAGTTCGGTTGTATCGACGGTTTGGGCACCATAGCGCCAGTTCATATAGGCATCGGTAATCGCGGCGATCGTGGCGGCGGTTTCGGGTTCATAGACCGCCTGCATCTGTTGGGCAAACTCTAGAGGCGTTTGGGCAGCCCGTTTCCGATGACCTTGACTGGCAGACCAGCGTAACAGTTGCTGATAGAGACTTTCCATTTCTGGTAGGCGGGTAAGCCAGCGTTGATAGCGCCACTGTTGCCAGCCCTGAAACCCCAGCCAGCCCAGGAAGCTCACCGCGACGGCGGTAATGAGGCCCGTAAAAATCCCTCCTAACCAGCCCCGCGAAAACTGGCCGAGAAACCAGCCGATCGCCTGGGCTAAAACCATCGCAATCACGCGAAAGACCCCACTGATTACCGCCGTAATTGGCGGCGGTAACCACCCCGCTACCCACTGCCAAAATTGCTTCAACACACTAAAGGTATAGTCTTCCTCTGGCGAGGGAGGGATCAATTCGTGGCCGGGAATGGGGTCAAAGCCAAACCAGCCATAGTCGGGGAAATAGACTTCTGTGATGGCATAGGCATCGGTGTTGCGCACAATGTAATAGCCCGTAAACGGGTTAAACTCACCCGCCCCAAAGCCAACCGCTAACCGGGCCGGAATCCCGATCGAGCGCAGCATGACTGTCAACACCGTTGAAAAATGATCGGGATAGCCCCCCCGGAAGCGGAATAAAAAGGCTTCCGTTAACTCGTCTCCTTTACCTAAGTAGGGCAGATCCGGTTGAATTGGGTAGGTCTGCTTCAGATATTGGGCCAGGTAGAGAGCCTGCTCATAGGTTGACGTGAGGGGTTTACTGGACTTGGCCAGAATCGCTTCGGTATGTTGGCGAATCTGGGGACTAAGGGAATCCGGTAGTTGCAAGTAATAGGTCTGTAAACCGGGAGGATAGTTGCCTTTGGCTCTACCTAAGGCCGTGCGATCGCGCAAAGGCACATTGGAGACAACCGTATAGGTTAACCCATCACCCAAGTTAACCGGCGATCGCAGTCCCCCTTCTGCATCGATCGCCACCTGATCCGTAGGGAAATACAACCGCTCTGGGACCGACATGGCCGGGATCAAATTCGGCAGTTCCGCAACAATTGTGTAGGTTTGCACAACCTCCTTCGTGGCGGCTGAGGTGAGCAACCGGGGTAAGAAAAATTGGGGAGACCAGAAGGGACGATCGATAATTTCAGCCGCTTCATTGCGGGAAATTGACCAACCCTGGCCCGTATAACGATCGAAACCGAGAACACGCCAGAACCCCTTCGCCTGCGATCGCACTCGCATGACAATCTGGGGCGTCATCTGCCCCCGCAGGTTTTGATCCATTTCCGTGTTGAAGCCGTAGTAAAAGGTGTCGTCCATCACCCCGGCTTCCCTTCCCCGTCCACGCACCTGGCCTGCGCCTGCCCCCTCGGCACCCCCTTCCTCATCAAACCGTCCCCCTCCCGCAGGACCACTCACATAGCCCGGATTGATAATCTGACGGGCATCAAATTCCCCTTCGATCGTGATCGGCACTCACCGGAAACGTTTGCAATTGATAACCGGGTAGTCGGGGCAGAAACGCAAAGACAATAAGGCCCAGGGCAACCGTGGCCAAGAGCAAACCCAAGATCCGTTTGGGGGTCAGTTCCGGGAAGGACCACCAACGCGAGGGAGACTGCCTCGTTGCGGAGACAGGGCGCGACTGGCTGAGTAACCCCAAGCGCGATCGATAGTCCAACACCAGAATGGGCAAGACCACCCCGAGAAACACCAGCAAAAAAGGCGCAAATGCCAACGTCTGGCTCAAGGTAGCCGCGACACTCAGCAGGATCAAGCCAATCACCATCGAGTAGCCCAGATCCCGGCGGCGTGGCAGGTCAAAGCTATGGAGCACTTGCAATTGGATCAGGAGTTCAGCGAGTACCAAGCGGGTGTCATTCATGCGGCCCAGCAAGGCATTGAAGAAAAAGGCCAGCGCCAACAACATCCCGATCGCGATCATAAATTTGGTGGCGATATTGCGCTTACGCCGATGCTGCCAACTCCAGAAGGCCCCCACCCAACTCAGGGGAATGGCCCAAACGCTAATGCCACTCTGATCGACCACATCAGCGGCGGCGAGGTCCGTTGCCAAGATGCCGATGCTCACTAAAACCTGCACCAACACCCGTAACAGAATCGAATCCTCGATCTCGGAAACCGGTGTACTGTCTGAAGCCAGCTCAAGGGGTGAAGCATTTGGATCACGAGGTGATTCTCCTGGAGAGACGCTACGCGAACGGGACGCAGCCAGGTTGGAAGCAGGTGCCATAGCAAGGAGGGCCGACAGGTCAGGCGGTGAATGGAACAGCCAACTATTCGCCAGCTTAACAAATCAGCACAGGGATACGGTTAGGGCACTTGCCAGATGCGCTGATGGTATTGATCTGGCTCCGCATAGGGATCGGGGGCCGGATGGGCAGAGTCGTGGTTATGGCTATGGCTGTGAGCATCGTGGCTGTGGCCGTGCGGGTGACTATGGTCGTGAGCGTGACTATGGTCGTGAGCGTGGCTGTGATCATGACTGTGGGTGTGGGTGGCATGGGTCCCATTCTCCAGGGCAGCAAGCCGGAATTTGCACATTTCGCAATTCATCTGCACCTGTCCCGTTTGGGTTTCCAGTTCCCGTTCCCGCAGGATGTTAAACAGGTAGGGATGCAGCCCCATTTCGGGTAAACACACGATATCAGTGCCGGGGAAGGTAGCTTGATATTGGGCCGCGATCGTGGCAATCTTTTTCACCAAAATCCCGGTAAAGAGGAAATAGGGTAAGACGATAATCCGCTTGGGTTGATAGAGTCCCGCCCGACGAAGTCCCTCTTCTAGACGGGGATGGGTAATGCCAATAAAGCAGGTTTCGACCGTCTGATACCCACTGCCCTCCCAGATTAACCGGGCCAGCTTATAGACATCCCCATTCGCATCCGGATCACTGGACCCCCGCCCCACGAAAAGCAGGAGCGTGTCAGCACGATCGATGCGTTTGGGGTTATGTTCGGGACGATCAAGTTCAGCAAGTCGGGTACGCCACAGATCCAACATCGCTGGGGTGATCCCAAAGTGGCGACCGTAGTAGAAGCGCACATGGGGGTGGCGTTGGCGGGCACGATCGAGTTCGTTGGTGACATCAAACTTGTTGTGACGCGCAGCAAAAAGCAGGATAGGCAGCACCGACAGATCGGTATAGCCTTCAGCAACACAGCGATCGATGCCTTGCTGGATCGTGGGTTCGGTTAGCTCCAGGAAGCAGGGAATAACAGGCCGGGTTGTATCTAGGGTTTGATAGGCAGCGGCGAAGTCTAACAATTGCTGGCGACCGTCGTCATCACGGGTGCCATGCCCAATCAATAGCAAAGGGCGCTGGTCGGGCAACGGAGACCAGGTGCTAGCCACTGCTGGCAGTGCTTGGCTTTCCCGTGTGAGCAGGGAATCCACAAAGACCATCTCCTAAACCCTCCTGACGGTAACAATGGAAGCGATGCGTAGACGGGATACCCCGTGAGTACAATGCTTTGCCATCTTAACGGATCGCCCGATCGCGGGAAATGCCGGGGTAGGGGACAGGAAGGGTAGGCAACGTCAGCCGGGGGGATCGCCGACGATATCGTCAAAATTTGTCCCTAGATCTGGGCAGTCTGGGGAAAAATAGCCGATACTAGGAGCGACTGCCGCATCCCATTGCCGCACTTGTGAGGAGAGTATTGCGATGAAACGTTTAGCCAATGGCTTCTATGGCTTGGGCCTGTCTTTGTGTGCTAGTTTGGGCCTCCTGAGCATGGCCGGACCTGCGGCTCACGCCCTGCCCGGTCAACTCAACGAAGAAGTGGAAGCCTGGATTCAAGCCCAGCCGACCCTACGTCCCGCTAGTGGGGAAAAACTCCTGGTCCGCAAGAGCAATACCCCCGCCCAACGCTTTACTTTTCAAGCCTCTGTCTTTCCGCCCGGTCGCGTCGCCCCTGTCGATTCCAAAGGGATTATCCGCACCGAACGTATCCAACTGTTCGACATGGTGAACGGCGTCAACCGTAACCGCTTTGAAGAATCCCTACGGGCGATCTATGGGCTTGATATTTACCAGGACTACGCCCAGGCCGAACCCGTTTTTAGCTATCCCACTCCCTACGATGTCCGTGAAGCCCGCGATCGCCAAACGCCGTTGCAGATGGCGCTCCACGGTGAAATCCGAGTAGGTAATCGCTTTGGGTACTGGCTGGAAATCGCCCAACCCGCCGACGGCAAAGCCTATAGTGGCCATCTCGTCGTCTTTGCCAAAGAGTATCTGGATAAACTGGAAACCGAACTGCGCAATCGCTAGCCAGTCCCCCGCCTTGAGGGCATTGAGGACCTTGGTGGACTTGCGGACAACCTTTAGACAAGGGGACAGGCGAGGATCTATAGTGATCAGTTGGACGATAGGCCCGTGGCATCGCGTCGCGATTTTCCTGCACAGACGCTGCGCGATCGCTGAGACGCCTTGCGTCTGGCTTTGCCCTTGATTGATCCTGCTCCTTGAGAAACCATGCAAACCTACTATTACGTCCTCGCCAGCCAAAAATTTCTGACGGAAGAAGAACCGATGGATGAAGTTCTGCGCGAACGCACCCGTCATTACCACGAACAGGAAAAGGAAATTGACTTTTGGCTGATTAAGCAACCAGCATTCCTGGAGGCACCGAACCTCGCTGCGGTCAAATCCCAGTGCCCCCAGCCCGCCGCCGCGATCATCTCCACCAATGAGCAGTTCATCACCTGGCTCAAGCTCCGTCTAGAGTACGTCCTCACGGGAGAATTTCAAGCCCCCTCGGATAGCATCCCCGATCCGTTAGCTTCGTTGGCTCCGGTGGCGTAGGGTCGCGACCCTCCTCGTCCCTATCCTACCCTTGGCAAGCCGCTGGCCACCGCACGGCTTTGCCGCAGGGCGGCGATCGTGGCTAAGGTATGGGCCGCGACGCGATCGATTTCAACTTCGGTATTAAAGCGGCCAATGCCAAATCGGAGTGAGGCGGCGATTAAGTCGGGCGATCGCCCCAATGCCTGCAACACATGGGAAGCAGTGGCTTTCGCGGTGGTACAGGCTGACCCCGTCGAGAGGGCCACCACAGGTTGTAAGCCTAAGAGCAAAGCGGACGCCTCAACCCCCTCAACACTGATATTCAAATTACCGGCAAGGCGCTGGTGGGGATGGCCATTCAACCAGATTCCCGGTTGGGGGGTGTCTGTGTAACCAGGGACACCTAATTGCTGGGCCAAACGATTGCGCAGGGCCAGGATCCGGGCGGATTCAGCTTCTAAATCCGCCAGTGCCAGCGCTACCGCTTTGGCAAAGCCGACAATCTGGGGCGTGGCTAAGGTCCCCGATCGCAACCCCCGCTCTTGTCCCCCACCCTGTAGCTGGGGAATGATCTGCACCCTGGGGTTGCGCCGTCGCACGTAGAGCGCCCCAATCCCCTTGGGACCGTAGACCTTGTGGGCGGTCAGGGACATAAGGTCAATCTGCATAGCCTGGACATCGAGGGGAATTTTGCCGATCGCCTGGGCCGCATCGGTGTGGAAGAGAACCTGGTGTTGCCGACACAGGGCACCGATCGCCGCTAGGGGTTGCAATACCCCAGTTTCATTATTCGCTGCCATCACCGATACTAGGATGGTATCGGGGCGAATCGCCTGTTCCAGGTCAGCCAGATCCAATCGGCCATCGGCCTGGACCGGAAGTTCAGTCACCTCAAAGCCCAGACCCGCCAGATAACGCATGGGACCCAAAACCGCCTGGTGTTCGGTTTGGACCGTGATCAGATGGCGACCTTGTTGGCAGTAGGCTTCGGCAACGCCCTTAATGGCCAGGTTATTGGCTTCCGTCGCGCCACTGGTGAAAAGGATTTCTTCGGGGCTGGCACCGATCGCCTCAGCCAAGGTCACACGGGCCTGTTTGACCGCTGCTGCCGCCTCCCAACCGTACAGATGACCAGCGCTAGCGGAGTTACCAAAGTGCTCCCGGAAGTAGGGCAGCATGGCCGCCAACACGCGATCGTCAACGGGAGTGGTCGCGTGGGCGTCCAGGTAAATGGGGCGGGACATGGGTTGAATCACCATAAGCTCAGATTCTGCCGTGGGTGTGTTTCAATCGTGATGTGTATTATGGGAAGGTGGATGCGCGGGGCACGTCTCAAGAGGGCCCGGATTGCGGGGCAGAGGTTCGCAAAGACCTTTCAACCCAAATCCCTCATTGCCACAACTGCGGGTCTATCCAACCCCGTGATGTGGCTGGGTCCCCCGGTCTAGCGGGTACCCGTTGAAGCAGGAAATCTTTGGGGCGACCCAGGGATTCTCCACGCATAATCCTTGATCTGCGTGAAGAGGATGTCAATACAGCCTTTATCTCAATCATAAAGTACAGTCTTACTGGGTTAGGCTGGGGGCAGCCCACAGGTGTGGCCCTCACCCTAAATCCCTCTCCCAGTGAGGCACTACGCGCCCCCACCATAAATGCAACATGGCAGATCGTTTATTTGTAGTTGCTCATACGGTTTACCCCAAAACCAGAAGAGCGATCATTCCTGAGTTGGTGTTTGGGTTAAATTTTGAGTAACCTCCTGAACTAAATGTAGAATTTGCTCAAACTGATAGTGATGCGCTAATTCCGTCAGGTACTGAGCCACATCGGCGGCTTCTGGTGGAAATTGGGCAACGATCGCCGCGATCGCCCGATCATCGCCACGGGTGGCTGCCATCTCCAGGTCATACAGATAGGTAGTCGGTAGCGTCGCAAGCTGCGGCCCAGCAAGGGGCTGAGTTGCGATCGAGGGCAGACTGCTGGTGATCGTGGCCCCTATCCCCTCTGCCGCAGGGTAGGCGTTGGCATAGAGATACTCCAGGCCCAGGTACTCCGCCATTTTAAGAAATAGGGTTGCTGCTTGAAACGGCTTACTGATGTAATCATTACACCCCGCTGCCAACGCCAAGGCGCGATCGCTCTGGGACGCTTGGGCCGTGAGGGCAATGATGACACTGGCGGGTCCCGTTTCCAGTGCCCGAATTTGCCGCGTCGCCTCATAACCATCCAGGATGGGCATCCGAATGTCCATCCAGATGAGATCCGGTTGCCACTCACGCCACAGTTGGACAGCCTCCTGGCCATTGACGGCTTCTCGGACCTCTAGGCCTAGCTGGGACAACAGGCGCACAATTAACAGACGATTTTCCGGTTGGTCATCGACAACAAGGATGCGGCGATGGGGTTGCCCTGGTGCGAGGCCAACGATCGTCCGCTCATCCTGTGGCAGACTCACGCTGACCCCTGTGGCAGGATAGACAGGAAGATGCAGGGTAAAGGTACTGCCCACCCCCAGCGTACTGCTAACCGTAATCTGGCCCCCCATCAGTTCCAACAACTTGCGACTAATCGCTAACCCCAGGCCCGTACCACTACTGGCCTTGCGACCCGCCTCCGCCTGGACAAACGCATCAAAGATCGTCTCCAGTTCTGTGGGTGCAATGCCGGGTCCGGTATCGGTTACGGTAAATTGCAATATCAGGGGGGCAGCCGACAGCAGGGGAGCGGTGGTGGCCAAGGCTGCGGTGGCAGGGGCAGCGGTCGTTTGGGGATCACTGGCATGGGCAGTCACCTGTAAGGTCACTCCGCCGACCTGGGTAAATTTGACCGCATTACCCAGGAGATTCAGGAGAACTTGGCGCAACTTCTTCTCATCGGCCATGATAAATTGTGGAACTTCTGGCGCAATCTCAAACGCTAGACTAATGCCTTTGCTGCTGGCCCGTTCCGCCATCATATTTCGCAGGGTATGCAACAAGGCAATCAGATCAAAACTGCTGATTTCTAAGCTGTAACGACCTGCTTCAATCTTGGATAAATCTAAAACATCATTGATGAGACTGAGTAGATGATCGCCACTGCGTTGAATTGTTTCTAGATCCACACGTTGCTGGGGAGTGAGGTTATCATCATGGGCCATAATTTGGGTAAACCCCAGAATCACGTTGAGGGGGGTCCGTAGCTCGTGGCTCATATTGGCCAAGAACACGCTTTTGGCTAGGTTGGCAGCTTCAGCCGCTTCCATCGCTTGCTGTAGCGCGATTTCTTTGTGCTTGCGATCGGTAATATCCTGGCCAATTCCCAGGAAACGACCATCGGATAACCGGACGTTGGCCCAACTGGTTTCTAATTGCTGACCGCTGGCCGTCCGGATGGGGATATCTTGCCACTGTCCGGTTGCTGCCAGCATGTGTTCCAGGAGGCTTTGGCGGTAAACCGGGTCGGGATAACATTCGGAAACTAAATCACGCGCCTGCCACTCGGCCAGGGACCATCCCAAAATTTGTTCTAGGGCCGGATTGACAAACTCCACTCGCCCTTGATCATTAAAGATCGTCACCATGATTGGAATATGATCCACGATCGCTTGAAAACGTTCCTTCTCCCGCAAGAGTTCTATTTCAGCTTGCTTGCGATCGGTGATATCCCGAATCATGACTAACACCGCATCCTGGGGCAGGGGCACAATCCGAATTTCCTCATAATGCCACCGATCATCAATGCAAATCTGGTGTTCATAGATCTGGGTCTGCCCCGTGGCAATGGCACGCTGGGCATAGGCGAGGCGAAGTTGGGCAAGATCCGCATCTAAAACATCCATGAGGGAGATCGATGGCCCCAGTTGGCCCAAATCATGGATGACATTAAAGTCCGCGTTAGAAATAAACTCTAGATTACTCCCGTCACTGTGCATGCGCATCAGCAGATCGGGGATGGCTTCAATAATGGCCTGTTTCGTAGCCTCGCTCTGACGTAGCGCTACTTCAGCTTGTTTTTGCTGGGTGATATCTTCCGCAATGCCAACAAACCGCGTGACGGTACCGGTTTCATCCCGTAGGGGGGACGATTGGGCGGCAATCCAACGGGTTTCGCCATCGGGACGAATAATGCGATAGACCTCATCAAAGGGTTGCTGTAAATTAATCTGCTGCTGGAAGGCAGCGAGTACTCTGGGGTAGTCTTCGGGATGTACGAGCGCTAACCAGACACGGGGATTTTGATAGAGGCGATCGCAGCTTTGCTGCCAGATTTGCTCATAGGCAGGCGAAACGTACAGCATTTCCCCACTGGCTGACAGGATGAAAAACACTTGATGAATATTTTCGGCTAACTGGCGGAATTTTTCTTCACTGGCCCGAAGCGCCGCCTCCGAACGATGGCGCTCCGTAATGTCCCGCACCACGACCAATACCTCGTCCGTGCCCAGGGGAGCAATCCGAGCTTCTTCATAGATGATCTGACCATTCAGTTCAAACTGGTATTCCTGGGTTTGCACCTCGCGCGTCGCCAGGGCCTTTTCTGTTAACGCTAAGCGCTCTTGAGCAATGTCTGGGGGCATGATCTCGGTTAACCCGCTGCCGGGGATCGCGTCAACATCGCCCTGAATCAGGTGAATCGTCCCCTGGTTCAGAATCTCTAGCTGGAGGCCATCGCGCCGCATCCGCACGAGGAAGTCAGGAATCGCCTCAATCAACGCCTGTTGGGTGATTTCAGCCTGTTTCCGTTCAGTAATATCGGAGGCGAGACCCACATAATGGAGTAACTCGCCTGCCTCGTTCAAGTAAGGAAAGGCTCGACTAAAAATCCAGCGCACGGCCCCATCGGGGTGGAGGATGCGGTATTCTTCCTGGAACGGCACCCCCCTGACTTGCTGGCGGATGGCGCGTCTAATGCGATCGCGATCGTCAGGATGAATGGCCTCGAACCAGGACTCCGGATGCGCATACAACTGGGCGCACGATCGCCCCCAGATAGTTTCATAGGCGGGGCTGACATAGTCTATCCGTTTCAAATCAAGGGAATAGATAAAGAACACATCCTGAATGGTTTCCGCGAGTTGTCGGAAACGTTCTTCACTCTGGCGCAGCGCCGCCTCGGCCTGCTGGCGATCAGTAATATCAAAGGCAACGCCCCCCACCCAAGTTATCGATGCCGTCTGGTGACGGAGGGGGAATTTGCGCACGAGATACTGCCGCAGGGAACCGTCGGCTGCCGGGGCCGCCTCCAGGCTTTCTAGAACCTGGCCTGTCTCCAGCACATGCTGATTACTGCGCAAGTACTCTGCCACAAACTCAGCAGGAAAGAGGTCACGAAGGGATTGGCCAATGGCCGCGTCTACGCCAGTAGGGACGATCGCCCAAAAGGCTGGATTGGCATAGAGCAGGGTACCCTCAGCATCGACAATCCAGGCCAAGAGGGGGGCATTTTGCATAAACGCCTGAAAGCGGGCCTCACTTTCTTTGAGCGCTAACTCAGCTTGCTTGCGCTCCGTAATATCCGTATGAGACCCCGTCATCCGCACCACATTGCCCGCCTCATCCCAAAGGGCCTGCCCACGATCGAGAATCCACTTATAGGAACCATCTTTGCACTGTATCCGATACTCACTTGAATAAAAGGGCGTCTGTTGATCGAAATGAGCCTGGATAGCCGCCATCATGGCCGGTCGATCATCGGGATGGATGCGCTTAAACCATTCATCTAAGTGATGGGCAATTTCATCATCGGCAAACCCTAACATTGACTTCCACCGACTGGACAAGAACACCTTATTCGTCGGTACCTGCCAATCCCAGATCCCGTCATTGGTGCCCTGAATCGCCAGTTGCCACTGCTCTTCACTGGCCCGGAGGCTGGCTTCCACCTGTTCCCGGCGCTGGATTTCTGCTTGCAGTTGTTGGTTAACTTGCTTGACCCGCTGGACCTGACGCTGGGAACGTTGACTGAGATCGATGGCTAACGCTAAGAGCCACGATAGCGCTAAACCTCCCCAAAGGACTAGACCGGGCAGGGGTGATCGGGCCGCGTGAATGAAAGCAGCCGATGGGAAAACCTTTACCTGCCAATCTGCCCCATAGGTATGGACAACGCCAGTCTTGGGATCGGTATCCAGTTGTGCCTCACCTTGCCGATAGATCAAATGAGTCTTGTCATAGATTTCAACCTGGTAGTCAGGATCAGGGAATAAAATGCTGTCAAAGAACTTGGAAAAGCGAAATACCCCAATAATCCAGCCATCAAACCGATCGCGGACAGCCCCCTCCCCAGGCTCGGCAACAAATAGCGGCACACAGGCAATAAAACCCTCCCCACCTTGCACTAGCTCAATAGTGCGGCTTAAGAGGGTTTGGTCTAAATCCCGTGCGACTTGGAGCGTGATTCTGCGGCGCGGCTCTTGCCACGTATCCAAATTTTCGGCAGCTTCATTCCCCGCCAAAGGCACCACCCAGCGCACATAGAAATTGGGATCTACCCAGTTAATGGCCTGGAACCCTGGATAGTATTGGATATCCGCCTTGGCATCGGCTTCCCAGAGGTAGCGGGGGGTTCCCTGGCCCACTTCCCAGCGGTTAGCCATCCGCTCTAGCCCTTGAATATGGGTCGACAGTTGCTTCCCTAGACTGGCGGTGACGGCCTCTCCCTGCTGCTGGACAAGTTGCTCAACAAGTTGCTCAAGGTGTTGTTGTTCCTGGACCCGTAATTGCTGCCACAGCCCCAGAACGGCGATCGTGGCCACTAGCCCCAGCAGCAGCGATCGCCAACTAGTCTGACCCCATTGCCGGAGCGGTTGGCTGCCGTGAAGGGATTGCCCGTGTCT
>CAZHXN010000032.1:0-7977 GCA_964536415.1 uncultured bacterium | reverse complement strand
CCCCACCTCCGTAGCTGGAATCATCACGCCAAAGAGCAGCTTGGTCACTCCCCGGTTAGTTAACGTCATTACCTTGCTACAATCCAACACGCTATTCCAAGCCTCCTATGTAAACATAACATTAGTCAACGTAAAATTGGCATTAAAACATCATTGGTTTGAAAATTGATTTCAAAAAAAAGCTCTCCTGAGATTTTGGTGTAACAGTGCAAAAAAGCTACAAATTAAAGAACTAAAATTATAGGTTTATGGTGGGGTATGTAGCGCTCCCACCATAAACTTAGAAGAACCCAAAAAAAGACGAATAATTTAGCTCGTAACTAATGGAGATATTAAATTATTAATTAGTTTATTAATTAGTAGTGAAAATAGCCTAAACTAATCTTAGTATCGGCCATATAAATTATCATAAAACCTAATGAAAAGATGTTAGGGCCATGCTACAGTAGACACCATGTCTTCCAGATAAGACGTGTTCTGGGATACGATCGTCAATTGCCAAAATTTAGCTAGTTGATGGGTCTCCCAACGGTTAGATTTATTGACAGAAACTGCTAAATTCTCTACCCCTATGCCATCCTGGCTGACTCCCTTGCGCCGATCCCTCAAATCGGTTTTGCGTCCGCGCCGAATTGCCATTCTAGAAGCCTGTCTGATTGGTTTAGTCTCCGGTTTGGCAGCAGTCTTGCTCAGTCAAAGTATCGGCTGGCTGGGCCTCTGGCGGGTGCGAGCTTCCTACACCTTTTCGGCCTATTGGGTATTACCTTTGTTTGGGGTGGGTGGGGGGTGGCTGGCGGGTGTCCTGGTTGAGCGGTTAGCACCAGAGGCAGAGGGGAGCGGTATTCCCCAGGTGAAGATGGCCTTGGCCGGGTTGCCGATGCCCCTGAATTGGCGGGTGGCGCTGGTCAAATTGGTGAGTACCGTGTTGGTGGTGGGATCAGGGTTTTCCCTCGGACGGCAGGGGCCGATCGTCCAGATTGGGGCTTCCCTAGCGGCCCAGATGAGTCACTGGGTCCCCACTTCACCGGACTATCGTCGCCAGTTGATGGCTGCCGGGGCCGCAGCGGGGTTGGCAGCGGGGTTTAATGCCCCGATCGCCGGGGTGCTCTTCGTGATCGAGGAACTGCTCCAGGATTTTTCAGGACTGACCCTGGGCACTGCCATCCTGGCCTCCTTCGTTGGCTCGGTGGTATCGCGGGTGTGGGGCGGTGGGGGATTTGTCCTGACCCAACAGGCCCCGATCCTGGGGCGTAATTTGGCTGATACGCTGTCGGGCACGATCGACATCCGGTTCTCCGTCCAGGATCTTCCCTTTTTCGTGATTTTGGGTATTTTGGCGGGTCTGCTGGGGGCACTATTTAACCAGGGGGTCCTGGCCAGTCGGCGGTTTTACCAGCGCACTATTCCCCTGGGTCTCCCCCTGCGCATGGCGGCGACGGGTCTGGTGATGGGCCTGCTGATTGCCCTGTTACCGGAGGCTTTTCGTAACCATGCGGGGCTGCAAAACACCTTGCTGACAGGGGATACCACCGGGTTCCTCCTAGCCCTTGCCTTTATCATGAAATTTCTGCTGACGCTGATCGCCGCAGGCACGGGGGCACCGGGAGGATTATTTGCGCCCAGTTTGGTGCTGGGGGCGGCGTTGGGATCATTTGTGGGGGTGACTTCCCAGGCATTCATTACCCAGTTGGCTCATTGGGGGTGGGTGGCCACGGATTGGGTGGAGCATTTGGCAGCTCCCTACACCTACGCCCTGGCTGGAATGGGGGCGTTTTTTTGTGCGATTACCCGTGGCCCGATTACGGCGATCGTGATTGTCTTTGAGATGACCATGAGCTTTGATATCGTTCTCCCCCTGATGATCGGCTCAGTCGTCGCCTATTTAGTTGCTGAACCCGTGGCCCGTGGTTCCATTTACGATCGCCTCCTTGCCCTCAATGGCGTTGACCTGAGCAAAGACAGCCATACCCTCGATACCTTCGTGAGCCAACTCACTGCTGCTGATGTGATGCAGCAACGGGTGGAAACCCTGAGCAGTCAACTAACGCTGGATGAGGTGAAGCAAGCCTTTTCGCGATCGCATCATCGCGGTTTTCCGGTGGTTGATAACGGCAGACTCGTGGGCATCGTGACCCAGAGTGATTTGATGCAAGTGCGACTGGGGCAGCGGGCCAACCGTCCGGACGCGCCCCGGTTATATGAATTTATGACCCCTGATCCGATCGGCGTCAGCCCCCACGACACCCTGAGCCATGTCCTGCACTTGTTGAACACCCACCAGATGAGTCGTCTGCCCGTGACTGAAGGCCGCAAACTGGTGGGGATTATCACCCGTGGCGATATTATTCGCGCCGAGTCGGATCAACTGAGTGGCAAAGTGGATCAACTGGGTCCCCAACCCGATCCCTCCTATGTGGTATACCAAACCCGTGCCCCGGCGATCGGCCAGGGGCGTATCCTGGTCCCGATGGCCAATCCCCACACGGCACCCCTGTTATTGCAACTGGCCTGCGCCCTCGCCCGCGATCGCAACTACGAACTGGAATGTTTGCAGGTCATCAAAGTCGCCCGGAGCCAAGCAACGGATGAAACCCCTGTCAATATCAGCGCGGCCCGTCGGCTTCTCCAAAAGGCCGTACGGTTGGGGCGTTCGTGGCAAGTGCCGGTCCATACCCAAATTCGGGTTGCCCATGACGCCGCCCATGCCATCCTGGAAACCGTGCATGAACGCCATATTGACCTGATTCTCACAGGCTGGAAGGGGGAAAGTACGACTCCCGGTCGTGTCTTTGGCAGTACGGTAGACACGCTGATCCGCCAAACGGCCTGTGAGGTAATCGTGGTGAAGTGGGGCCGGGACCTGATCGATCGCATGGTCGAGGCTGAAGCCAGTGGCAATACGCTCCAGGAAGCCTCCCTGTCCTTGGCCTTTGATCGTTGGCTCGTGCCTCTCGCGGGGGGACCCAATGCCCAACGGGCGATCCAATTACTCCCTGCCTTGACGATTTTTAGTGAAGCCCCTGAAATTCGGCTATGCCAAGTGTTTGCACCCACCGCCTTGCCCCTCAATACCCAGGTTCTCGATCGCGATGCTGACTACTTGGAGCGCCACCTCCACGGCAGTATTCATACCCTACCCATCCAGGCAACGGCGGTTGCCGACACCTTGCTGGCTCTTACCCAGCAATACCACTGCGATGTCGTTCTCCTGGGGGCCAGCCGGGAGGGCCTATTGCAGCAGGCGTTTAAAGGGAATATTCCAGCAGCGATCGCCCGCCGTAGCCCCTCAACCGTGATCCTGGTACGCAGTGCGGTTACCGAAACACCTAGTTAAGGGAAAACCGCCGCAAAGGGGAAACCGTCAAAATTGCCTTTTCTCAGAACAATCAGAGATAATTGCCTACAATCAAGCATACAGGCGCGTAAGAGTTAGAAGGAATGCGAGTTTTACTTCTCTATCCCCAGTTTCCCAAAAGCTTTTGGTCTTTTGAAAAAGCATTGGAACTGGTTGACCGCAAGGCATTGCTCCCCCCTCTGGGTTTAATCACCGTTGCGGCGATCCTGCCCCAAACCTGGGAATTTAAGCTGGTCGATCGCAATGTGCGTGACGTAACGGCAGCAGAATGGGAATGGGCCGATCTAGTGGTGTCATCCGCCATGATTGTACAAAAAGATGATTTTTTGGCCCAAATTCGGGAAGCTAAACGGCGGGGAAAACGGGTAGCGGTGGGCGGCCCCTATGCCACAGCCTTACCCCAGGAACCCCTAGCAGCGGGAGCCGACTTCCTGGTGCTGGATGAGGGAGAAATTACGCTGCCGATGCTGGTGGAGGCGTTGGCACAGGGAAAAACCCAGGCGGTCTTCCGAGCCGAAGGTGAAAAACCGGATGTCACCCAAACCCCCATCCCTCGGTTTGACTTGCTTGACTTCACTGCCTACGACAATATGTCGGTGCAATTTTCGCGGGGCTGTCCTTTCCAGTGCGAGTTCTGCGACATTATTGTGCTCTACGGTCGTAAACCGCGCACCAAGACGCCCGAACAGTTTTTAGCGGAATTAGAGCGCCTCTATGAACTTGGTTGGCGACGCACGGTTTTCCTCGTCGATGATAATTTTATTGGTAATAAACGCAACGTTAAATTGTTGCTAAACGCTCTGAGGCCCTGGATGGTGGAACATGGGTTTCCCTTCCATTTCAATACGGAAGCATCAGTAGACCTAGCTCAAGATCAAGAACTGATGGATCTGATGGTGGCCTGCAATTTTAATGCGGTCTTCCTAGGAATCGAAACCCCCGATACCGAAAGTCTAGCTGTCACCCAGAAGCACCAGAATACCCGTGATCCCCTGTTGGATTCGGTGGATGCAATTATTCGATCGGGCCTGCGGGTTATGGCCGGTTTTATTATTGGCTTTGATGGCGAAAAAACGGGGGCTGGCGATCGCATTGTCCAATTTGTTGAAGCCTCGGCAATTCCCACAGCCTTCTTCAGTATGCTCCAGGCCCTACCGGATACGGCCCTCTGGCACCGGCTGAAAAAGGAAGGTCGCCTGCGGGGCGATAGCAATGCTAACCAAACCACATTGATGAACTTTATGCCCACGCGACCGATCGCTGAGGTGGCCCGCGAATATGTGGATGCCTTCTGGCGACTCTATGATCCCCTGGCCTATCTCAACCGAACCTACCGCCATTTTCTGAAATTGGGCACACCCGAACATAAGGTGTCGCTGCGGCAGGTCAATTGGGTCAGCATTCGAGCACTGTTAATCGTCTGTTGGCGTCAGGGAGTGGTACGGAAAACCCGCTTACGGTTTTGGCTAAATCTGATCGGCATTTTGCGCCATAATCCCCGCGTTTGGGATCACTATTTGTCCATCTGTGCGTTGAATGAGCACTTCCTGGAATATCGCACGATCGTGCGGGATCAAATTGAACAGCAATTAGCTGATTTATTGGCAGCGGAAGCAGCAGAGGCGGCAGAAGCGGTAGAAGTTGAGCATGAAACCACCAAAGCGGCTTAATCGTTCAAGCACCGATGTATCACGACTTTACCATTTCCCTCACCTCCCGGCCCTCTCCCAAAGGGGTGAGAGTCGGAGAAAAATATAGAATTGAAACCCCTCTCCATTAGGAAGAGGGGGTGGGGTGAGGGTCAAAGCGCCCTATACCGAGATCACGGGTTTGCGCTGGGTGCGCCCTTGCTGCTGGGACAACCCGTGGGCCAGTTCCCGCAGGTAGTGGGCGGTTGTTTCAAAGTCAATGCAGGCATCTGTGACGCTCTGGCCGTAGGTGAGTTGGCTGAGGTCAGCTTTGAGGGCCTGCTTACCAGCCAGCAGATGACTTTCCAACATGACTCCTAGGATATGCCGCGAACCGGCCACCACCTGTTGAGTAATATCTTGCAGAACCTGGATCTGGCGTTGGTGATCCTTGCAGGCATTGTCGTGGCTGCAATCAACCATCATTCGGGCATTTAAGCCCTGACGGTTTAATTCCTCAGCCGCCCGCTGGATGTGGGAGGCGTCGTAGTTGGGACCGTTTTTCCCACCGCGCAGAACCAGGTGGCTATCAGGATTGCCCGTCGTTGTGACAATGCTGGCAAGACCCGCGTGGTTAATCCCCAGGAAATGGTGCGATCGACTGGCGGCCAGCATGGCATTAATGGCCGCGTGTAGACTCCCATCCGTACTGTTCTTGAAGCCTACAGGCATCGACAAGCCAGAAGCCATCTCCCGGTGCGTTTGGCTTTCCGTGGTCCGGGCACCGATCGCGGTCCAGGCAATGGCGTCCGCAATATATTGCGGGATAATCGGGTCCAGGAGTTCCGTTGCCGCAGGCATCCCCAGATGGGCGAGATCGAGCAAGAGCTTGCGGGCGAGGCGCAACCCGGTGTTGATATCAAAGCTGCCATCCAGATGAGGGTCATTGATTAGCCCCTTCCAACCTACACTGGTGCGGGGTTTCTCAAAATAGACGCGCATGACAATCTCTAGATCTTCCGCCAATTCATGGCGCAGGGCCAGCAGCTTTTGACCATACTCATAGGCGGCAGCCACATCATGGACCGAACAGGGACCGACAATCACCAGTAGGCGCTGGTCTTCGTTTTGCAGGATATTGCGAATGCGATCGCGGGTATCGGCCACGAGGTCAGCGGCAACGTCGGTAATCGGTAGCTCCTGGTGCAGGGTCGCTGGACTCATCAAGGGGCGGGTTTCAACAACATGGAGATCGTAGGTTTTGTGCATGGTGCGTCTCAGGCCAACAAATCAGGCATCTAAATCAATCAATCAATCAATCGGAACGTAAGCAAGTAGAACGATCGCCCAGACTCAACGCTTTACTGTTGGAGATGCTACGCGAACGCCTTTTCTATTGTGCTTGTTTTTGGGGCGAGTGTTGGGGACTTTTTTCTTGACAATGCCAGTCTTGCGGGTGGATGGGTCTAAATTTTGCCATCTAGAGTCGCTATCTCGAATCCGGGGGCTATCGGGGGGTAATCTGGGGCGAAGCCGTTAAGGCGAAGGAGGCGACCCATTGGGGGGCTGGGAGGCTGGGGGGGGGCTGGTCTCAGCCGATCGCATTCCCCGTTGCCAAAACAACGCTTCCATCGCCTCATTCATCGCCTTCGGGTCCATGAATAGGATTTTGGCATTTTCACTTTCCCCTAGCTTTTGGTTCGACTCAATATACTTCTGGGCAATGAGATACCGCAACACCTCCTGGGCCTGGGGATCGGCTTGGATAGCCCTGGAAATTTGCCGAATTGAGGCCACTGTGGCTTCGGCTTCGGTAATGGATGCTCGCTTTTGAATTTCTGCAGCCTGCTGTTTTTGCATCGATTCCAGCACATCCGGGGCGGGTTCGATCGTCTTCACCTCCACCCGCATCACCTTCACACCCCAGTTTTCCGTGGCCTCATCCAATTGTCGCAAAAGCTGCTGGTTAATCTCTTGGCGGGAGGAAAGGGTTTCTTCAAACTCCAAGTTGGCAATTTCCGAACGGAGAATGGTCAAAACCAGGGTATTAATCGCATCCCGAATGTCGTCAATCGCGTAGAAAGATTGCTCTAGATCAAAAATACGCCAGTAGACAACGGCGTCAGCGGTAAGGGAAACGTTATCCTTCGTGATGGCCCGTTGTGGTTTAACATCTAATACTTGCTCGCGATCGGTATCCTGGTAAACAATCTTGTCAATCAGGGGCACAATAAAGTTCAACCCAGGTCCGAGGGTACGGTGGTAGCGCCCCAAGCGTTCGACCAAGGCACGATTCCCCTGGTTAATAATCTTGATCGAAGTATAGGTGTAGGCGGATAACAACAATAGGGCCAGAATGGCAAAGGTGAGTAACTCCATGCACGATGCTCCTAACAGCCCAATTTGCCCCGATTTGAATTCGCCCCGATTTTAGCTTGACTTTAGCCATTTTGAGAACGGGAGGTTTATAGGAGAATAGAGTGAGCGCAAGCCCACACGACACGGGGTTCTACCGTGTCCGATTGTGGCCGTGGGCGACCGTTGTTTGGCGGTTTCAGACCTGCGGGCAGCGGGGAGCCAACGAAACTGAGGCGTTGAAACCCAACGATCGTGGTCTGGTCTGGCCATTGCGCGAACCACGCCCGCCTTGCTAGGCTGGTTCTCTCTGGTAACACTATTTGCCCATTACATTTGCCCATTACCTGCATCGGCAACATCTCTGGCCATCGCCCGCCGCTGCCTGGTCCACCCAAACCTCACCAAGGTTCGCTGGTGTTCGCCGATACACTGGCAATCGTGCATTGCCCGCCCTAGTCCACTAAACTTTTTTTAGCAGCAGTTGAACCTCACTCATCAGCAAAAGTCCCACCCAAATGATTAAAGATCGGCTCTCCTGGGTTTATGATTGGGGGCGCTACGCACCTCAATCATAAACCCAACGTTTCGGCTCTTTGATGTGTAGTTACCTATACGGTTTACTCCATAAACTCAGAA
>CAZHXN010000031.1:31560-43907 GCA_964536415.1 uncultured bacterium | reverse complement strand
ACAGGCTGGAACCCCCAGTTTGCCGTGGCTGACTCCATTAGAATGCACAACTACCAACTCTCCAATTGCCTAATGGTTGGCGATCGGGGCTGGGGAGGCTAGTCTCCCGCGTTTGCTCAACTTCTCCGTGGGCCTTCAGCAGGGCTGCAAATTTTTTCCGCATAATCAAGCCCGGTTTATCGGTGAAGATATGTTGTTCCCGTTTCGGACTCAGGGGAACATCAAAATCCGTACTTTCCAGAATCCGCTTGTCTTCTAGAGTCACAGCGCGATCGAAAGCAATGACATCTGCGGCTGGTGTATCAGCTTCGGTATCGTTACGCACACAGAACTGGACCATCTGAGACGTGCCATCGGCGATCGGGGTCATTGTATTCACCACAATGTGGACCCGACCATTGGGATAGGCAATGCGCAGTTTCACCGTAAACGGCATAAACCAGATCATATCCAGCGTGCGCACTGTTTCCGCCGTCTCCATCTGTAAATTCTGTTGTTGCAATTCGGGATTCACAACCCCCAACGTCCCATGCACATGCAACCCCCATTCGGTTTCATGAAAGGCCATGTGATCGGGCGTCGTGTGTTCTTCTGTCCCAAAAGTTCCCTGGTGGACAAAGGCCGGATGGGCGAGATCAAATTCATTTTCCATCACCCGCAGCCCCGCACAATTCCACGTTTCATAGAACTCATGAATACTGCGATAGCCCGGATCTTGCGTCTCTTCAATTTCGGGAATACCCACCAACGGGTTATCTGCTAAGCACACCCATACATAGCCATAGCGCTCCGTACAGGCATAGGCTGCCACCCGATAGCTGGGGGCAATTTCACAGCCTTTTTGCGGTACCTTGACACACGCTCCCTGACCATTAAATTGCCAACCGTGATAGGGACAGGTGATATGACCTTCAACCACTTTCCCCAGGGAAAGTTGGGCAGAACGATGACAACACCGATCTTCCGCTGCACAGGGATAGCCGTTTTCATCTAACCACAATACCAGGGGCTGTTGCAGCAACGTAAACGCCTTCGGACCATCGACCAATTGTTCTACAGGAATGACGGGATACCAAAAACGACGTAATACCGGTTGTTTTGTCACTAGCATAGGGTTATCTCAACTAAGCGTTAATCAAAGGATTCTCTAATGAAAGGGTCCGCCCAAAATCGTGCGGGCCAAGGCATTAATAACATCGCTAGCCGGTTCTTGCCGCAAGGAGGCATACCACTGGCGGGTCACTGCGGGATCTTTACCGTAGATGACATCGGCTCGCTTCCGTGCTTTCAAGACTAATTGCGCTGTGCGTTCTCGCCGTTCCTCTTCATAACGTTTGAGGGCATACGCCACGCCGATGTTGGTTGTCACCAGGTAGCGGCTGAGGATTACCGCGTCTTCCATTGCCTGACAGCCCCCCTGGCCCAGGGTCGGGGTCGAAGCATGGGCCGCATCCCCCAATAGGGCCACCCGTCCCCGCACAAGTCTGGGTAGGGGATCGAGATCGTGAACCTCCAGACGATTGGTTTGCAGCGGATCAAGCTGTTCGATTAATTTACCCACGGCAGTTGGCCAGCCCGCAAAGTGTTGCGCCAGTTCCTCTCGCCGTTGAGCCGGTTCCACCGTGGTTCCCCTGGGCATGGGTGCGCCAAAAAAGTAGTAGAAGCGATCGCCGCCAATGGGCATCATCGAGGCTCGTTTCCCTTCGCCTACATACAACACCCAGGTATGGGCATCCCCCAGCTCGGGACGGCATGGCACTAACCCGTTCCAGTTAACATAATCGGCATAGCGGGGCTGAACGGGGGTCCCCACCACGTATTCGCGTAAGACGGAATGAATCCCATCTGCCGCAATTAACACGTCCCCCGTGGCCCGATCGCCGTTCTCAAAAATGGCGGTGACTGCCGTATCGGTTTCTTCGACCGCTATACATTTTGACTGCAACCGCACGGCCTCGGCCCCGAAGGCATCCAAGAGCAACTGTTGCAGTTCCGTGCGCGAAACTGGATAGGGGCGTTGACCGACTCGTTGCACCAGGGGATCAAGCTCGATCGCACTCAACAGCTCATCCTCATGGGAGCGATACTCCATCCGATCCATTTGACCCCCAATACGGGCGATCGCCTGCCCCAACCCCAGGCGATTCAGAACTTTTACCCCATTGGACCATAGGGAAATGGCCGCCCCCGCTGGGCGTAGATCGCTCACCTTATCGTAGATTTCAACCTGGTAGCCTAGCTGACGGAGGGCAATCCCGGTGGTTAACCCGCCGATCCCTGCCCCAATAATGACAACTTTTAAGTTGTACATGCTGCCTTCACATTAAACCGGTTCTATCATAGTCCGCCGGACTGGCCCAAACTGACACCCACAGTACGAAACGCTTTTACCGGCGGGTTAAGGGCTAGTCGGTTGGGTCAAACGTCGTGCGACCCAACAAGGGTAGTAAACGCGCTGGGTCTCGTAGGGTTAGGGGATGAGAGTCTTCGGTTTAATGACACCCACCTAACTTAGGATTCGGGTGGGCGGCAGACCTAGCGATCGCCTCACATCCCTTCAGTGGCATCGAGCGCCAACAACGTTTGCAGTAACACATTCGCGCCATCGGTACACTGCTCTGGCGTGGTATATTCCGCCTCGGCATGGCTCAAGCCCGCCACACTGGGCACAAAAATCATCCCCATTGGCGCAATCCGGGCTATCTCCTGGGCATCATGGCTGGCGCGACTGGGTAAAAAGGTGTAACTCAATCCTAAAGACTCGCAGACCTGGGCAATCACGCTTTGAATAGCTGGATCAGCGGGAGCCGGATCGGTCTTCAAACACGGGGTGAGGGTGATCTGGGTGCGCGTTTGGGCTGCGATCGCGTCTAACTGCTGGGTAAGCTGGGTGACTAGCTCGTCCAGACGGGTATTCGACAAGTCGCGCACATCTACGCTTAGGTCCACCTGTCCTGGAATCACATTGGCCGCATTCGGGAATACCGTCAGCATCCCCACCGTGGCCACCTGTTGCCCCGACAAATTCCCGATCGCCTGGACGGCCAGGACAATTTGCGCTGCGGCCACCAGAGCATCCTGCCGCCGATCCATTGGGGTGGTTCCCGCATGGTTCGCCCGTCCCGTGACCGTTACCTGATAGCGCCGCTGGCCGACAATCCCTTCAACGATCCCAATCTGTTTGCCCTGGCTTTCTAGGACGGGTCCCTGCTCCACATGGAGTTCCACAAACGCGGCGATGCGGTTCGCCTGGGAAGCCGCTGCCCGAACGGGGGAAAGGTAAGCCTGGGTAATCGCATCCCAATCCCCACCAATGCGCTTGAGGCAGGTGCGAATCTCTTCGCCGTCGGGCCGCCGATAATAGTCTGGGTCTGGGACAACGGTACCCGCGATCGCCTGACTGCCGATCATGCTGCCCTCTTCATCGGTGAAGACAACCACCGCGAGGGAATGGCGCAAACGCAGCTGCTGCTCCGCCAGGGTCTGGACCACCTCCAGGGCCGCCAATACGCCAAACGCCCCATCGTAGCGGCCCCCGGTAGGGACCGTATCCAGGTGTGATCCGGTCATCAGAAGGGGCAGGTCGGGGGAGGTCCCGGCATAGATCCCGATCAAATTACCCGCCGCATCCACGTGTACCCGCATCCCAGCCGCTGCCATCCCGGCTTGTACCTGGGCACGGGCGGCTAGATCTTCCGGTGTATAGGCAATCCGGCGCACGCCACCCCCAGGCAGTTGACCGATCGCAGCCAGTTGTTCGACTGACCAGGCCAGCCGCTCGGCGTTGATGCGTAACGGGTTGATTTTGATGTCCATTGCTCTCCCCAGGCCACAGTTGCCCTTTTCCGGTCGGCATTTACAGTAGCCGCTGCCCACGCCTGCATTGCGTAGCCGGTGAGACACCGGCTCTTTCTAGCAGACAAGATACCTACCCCATTTTCCCCTGGCGCATCTCTGACCAGTATTGCTGATATTGGGTTAGGGTTTCTGAGGCTAGGGGCTGGAGAAATTCGCAGCGTTGGAGTAAATCCGGTTCGGGCAGTTCGAGCGATCGCTGTTGCAACTTTTCAGGCAGTTGCGTGCGATCGCGGGTAGCGACCATCGGGGACGCAGCACGGGTAATCAGCGATAGTTGGGTGGCCACAGTGGGATCCCAGCAGAAGTCGATCCAGGCATCGGTAGGGGTTAGGAGTTGATGGGGGGTGGAATGGTCGGTCAGGGCCGGGGCAGAGGCCGGACGCACCCAGACATCATTCCAAAGCGCAGTGCCCGATCGGGGAATCACCGCCCGAATCCCCTGGTTATAGGCCAACAGTGGCAAAATCTCATTCGACCAACCCACTGCTAACCAGGTATCTCCCAACAATAAGGGCTGAAGATAGGTATCGGAACTGTAGAATTTTACCTGCTGGTGGAGGGCTTGCAGGGTCGATCGCAGGTCAGAGATGGCGTCCAGATCGGCTGTGTTGTAGGAATACCCCAGATGTTTTAAGGTCAGGCCAATGACCTCACGGGGTTGATCCGGTAACGAGAGGCGATGCCGGAGTTCCGATCGCCAGAGTGCTTCCCAGTCCGTAGGTTCCCAACGCAAGCGTCGAAACGCATCCTCCCGGTAGGCGATCAGCGTGGTGCCCCAGCGATAGGGGGCCGCCCAGACTTCCCCGTCGGCTCGTAGCATCCCCTGGCGATCGCGGCGAACCAAGGTTTGCCATTGTTCGGGAACTTGTGGCCAGTGGGACCAGGATTGGGGCTGAAGGGGTTGGATTAACCCCTGGCGGATCGCGGGGGCTAACCAGTAATCCCCCAAGGTCACGAGATCCGCTAGTCCACGGGCAGATCGCCGCACCCCAAAGCGGAAACCGGGGGAGGAGGGTTGCTCCGGCTCGGCTTGGGTTTGTTGGGCTTGTCCTTGCCACTGTTGCAGTTGGCGAAACAGGGTGTCTAATTGGGGAATTGCGGTTAACTGCAAGCGGGGACGTTGGTTCAACAACTGGGTGGCATAGCGTACAAACCGATCGGGCAACTGGGCCGGGATCGAGCCTTTTAACGCCTGAATGGTCAACGGTGCCGTGGCGCTAGCCTGACAACCACTGAGTCCCTGTTGCAACAGTAAGCCAGTGGTCGTGATGAGGAATTCCCGTCGTCGCATGGCATTAGGCACTCACCTGGCGATTTTCCAGGCCAAAGCCCACCAGATTGATCACCGTCGGCGGTTGCAGCGGTTCGTCAGGCCGTTCATAGGTCACGATCGTCCGCAGGCGGGTGTTGGTGTCAATGAAGCGCATTTGATCCACCGCCACCGATCGCCGGTAGTAGGTGGTCATTTCCAGGGTTTGGCGCGTGGGTTGATAGGTAAACCGTCCGGTAATCGCCCCCGTTTCAGAATACCCCTCATCCCGTAAATAAAACCCTTGTAACCATTCCTCCCCCCCAGCCGTGGGCATTTGGGCCGCTAAAGGTAACGGTGGCAGGGCAGCATCCAGGGGTTGGGGGTGAACGTGGGTGGCGGGAATAAACAGGGCCTGAAGGCTCATGGAGACTTCTTCACCGGTTTCCGATTTGGTGTCAAAGGCGATCGCGAACCCCGGACAGTCAGCATCAATCTGTTCAAAACCCACCGTCAGCTGGGATTCAATTGGGTCATTCACAGTCAAAATCCGTTGTTTCGCCGCGCGATCGAGGGCTGTCACGCGAAACTCGGTGTAGGAGCGTTCGCTTTCCCTCTGTTGGGTAAAGTGATAAATCCGTTCGGTGTGCCAGGTGCCAGTGCAGGCCGCAAAAAAGTCTTGGAAACTGAGCATGGGGACAATAGCAGGGGTGACGGTTAGCGATGGGCGATCGTGGCATCCATACAATGAAAGCCAATTTTACACAGCGCCGATACCGTTATTGTAGGGGCGGGTTGCATCCACGTCTTGCCTAGCCATCGATCATCCCAATGAACCCGCCCGTTAAATTGGGAACTGACTTGGGGCAGGCAGGACGCCCACCCCACAAGATTGAGATCACTTCACTGGCCTTGTTGGGTCGCACTGCGTTTGACCCAATCTACCCAACTGAAGCTTGGCAGAGCACTCACCACTAGGACTGGGTGGATTTGAGGTAGTTCAACATGGTATCCACATCAGATACTTCAAAGGGATCATCAGGGCAGTTGTCACTGAAGCCCGGCTCGATGAAGACCTTTTCAATTTTGCCATCGTTAACGACCATTGAATACCGCCAGGAACGAGAGCCAAAACCAAGGTTTTCTTTGTCAACAAGCATCCCCATCTTACGGGTGAACTCAGCATTACCATCGGGCAACATGAAGACATGTTCCACCCCTAGATTTTTAGCCCACTGAAACATGACAAAGGCATCATTCACGGACAAACAAATGACTTCATCAATCCCTAGGGCCTTGATTTCCGCATACTTTTTGTCGTAACCAGGCAGATGAGTGGACGAACAGGTTGGGGTGAAGGCCCCCGGTAGGGCAAACAGGACAACCCGTTTGCCGCCGAAAATTTCCTGGGTTGTCCGGTCCTGCCACCGAAAGGGATTAGGACCTTCAACGGATTCGTCTCGGACACGGGTTTTGAAAACAACGTCGGGAACTCGGTCTAATACCGCTGGCATCAAATACCTCCGCAACTCTTTCGATAATACTTTCTACAGGCATCGAATCAGACACCTTTGAGTCTAACGGGTTTTGGTCATGCCTACAGCGTTTCCCAAGTCTCTGAAGGACAGAGGCAGTGAGGGAGCATCTCAGTTGGGCAAGATGCCGCCCTCATCCTGCAACCGCTTCTCCCAGCCCCCCTAACCCCCCGTTTGCGGGGGGATGGGGGGAAGGGGAGCCGGATTGGCAAGGCCCTCTCCCAGAGCGGGAGAGGGATTTAGGGTGAGGGTTGCACAAGTAAGATGCACCCCAGAGGCACGGGATGAACACGGGGTTTGAGCCAATTGCCTGACGCTCACTGAGGCGACACAGGCGGTAGTGTTAGGCCAAGGGTAAGGAAAAGCGAAAGGTGCTGCCCCGTCCCAGTTCGCTTTCGACGGCGATCGTGCCTCCCTGGAGTTCTACTAACCGTTTAGAAATCGCTAACCCAATCCCTGTCCCCCCAGAGTCGCGATTACGGGAGCGATCAGCCCGCCAGAAGCGCTCAAACACGTGGGGAAGGTCTGTAGCCGCAATGCCTTGGCCCGTATCGGTGACAGCAATCCAGGCCAGGCGATTGGGACCCATTTCTACCCAGGCTCGGACGGTGATAGTCCCCGTGGTGGTGTAGCGCAGGGCATTCCCCAAGAGATTGATCAGGATTTGCTCGACCCGTTCCGGATCGGCTAGGACAAGGGGCAGATCTGGGAAACACTCTAGGTGCAAGCTCGGCCCGCCATCGGGAATCTGGTCGGTAAATTTGTGAATAACAGTCTCCAAGAGGGGCGGCAGGGCCAGGGGTTGCGTGTGAATCGGCAGATAGCCCGCTTCCGCTTTGGAGAGTTCTTGCAGATCGTTAACAAGTCGCCGGAGACGGGTCGTTTCCCGCGCTAGCCGGGAGTAGATTTCGGGACTGGGCGCGATCGTGCCATCGGCTAACCCCTCCAGATACCCCTCCAGGACGGTTAACGGTGTCCGCAGTTCGTGGGTAAGGTCGCTGACGAGATCCCGACGCCGCTGTTCTACCCCTTCGAGGGTAGTGGCCATGCGGTTAAAGCTGACCGCAAGGCGATTCAGTTCTGGAATGGGGTAGGGGGGGACCCGCGCCGCTAGTTCGCCTTTGGCCACTTTGCGGGTGATTTCCTCCATTTGTTGCAGGGGCTTGCCAATCCAGCGGGCCGCGAGATAGCTCATGAGACCTGCTGTCCCTCCCCCCACAATGATGGACCAAAAAGCGCCGCGACTCCAGGCGGCTTGAAACACTTCCACTAGGCGAGGCCGTGCCAAACTGAGGTTAAAGCCCAGTCCTTCGAGGCGGACCAGTTCCCAAACAAAGAGTTGAGGCGTGTATAGCTTGCCAATAATTAGTAGGGTACTTAAGCCCACGACCATGACCGCCATGTGCGACAGAAACAAACGAACCCGGAGTTTAACTTTAAGCATATCTGCATTGTAGTTTTCCCAGACTTCCCAACCTTCACTCAGATACGCCCAAAACCAGCGAGTTGCAACGATAACAACCCCTGGCTTACTGATACGTTGACGCCGGATTGGGCAGATCCATAGATTATTGAAATCAATACTGTGATTTAAAACACATTGTTCCAGGATTTGTCTCACTGGTAGTGCAGACGCGTGTCACCGTTGCGGTACTGATGAATCACAGGGAGTTGGCGTAACTATCACATGCTGGCATCCAGAGCAAGGTCATACTAAAAACAGTGCAAGACTTGTGTTTATGACACCTCCAGTTCGTTTACTGCCCTCTGCGATTTCTGAACTGTTTGCTCAGGTCAGCAGTACAGGTAAACTCACGATCGCCGATCGCTACGGCCTGATGGCAGCCATCCTAGAGGAATCCCTCAGTGAGGAAGAGCGCCGCTGTATCGATCGTCTCCTGCGGGCACTCCAACGAGGGCGCATTGCTGTAGTCGATGAGCTTTCGCTCTTAAGCTAAATCGTGACGATGTCGGTTAGTGTCGAGTTTACAAGACCCAACACAGTCATACGTCTTGTTGGATCGCACGGTGTTTGACCCAACCTACACGCGATGGGCCTACCCCATTGGGATTAGGGAACCTCGATGAATTGAGATGGGGACAGTTGAACGGCCCGATCCGATGAGATGGCTTGAGGTATCAGTGCCAAGGTTACCAGTACCCCAAAATTTATATTTTCTTATATTTTCTCGGTACCCATGACGCGATCGGGGGCTACATACGTGTCAATGCCGCAATTCTAGTCAGCTTTTCCGGCTCCAAACCTTGCAGTTCTTCCAGGGAAATCCAGCCATTTTTAATCAGATCGGCAAAAACAAAAACTAGCATCGACGGTCGGGTATCATATTTGCCATCCATTTCATGACGCTTGGCGCTGAGGAAATCATGAAGCTTCCATAGGGCATCTGGACTGTCGATCGCCGCTGCCACTTGGCGTACATAGGCTAAGGTAGCACTCAGTTCACGACGATAGGCGATATCAAACACCCGGCGAGCGATCTGCTCTTCTTGATCTGACCAGTGTAAACTCTCTAAAGGCATCTTAAGAACATTAAAAATATATCCGGCCTGCAAGATGGATGAGTATTAATCCGCAACGATTAGGAAACCGGATGGACGACTTTAGTATTATAAAACACTTGGCAGGAGAAAAGATATTCTCCTATGGAAGGCTCTCCTGAGATTTTGGTGTAACAGTGCAAAAAGCGACAAATGAAAGAACTAAAATGCTGGGTTTATGGTGCGGGCGCTACGCACCCGCACCATAAACCCAGAAGAACCCTATGGAAAATCCTGAGTAAAGATTAGATATAACTGAGCATCGATTATGCGAGTTGTTTCCTAGCCAGAAGCTGTCGATGCGCTTGCGGGAGTTGGTACCACGGTAGGTGGGGATATGCGTGGTGTTCCCAATGGTAGCCAAAGTGATAACAGGCCAGGAAGGATAACCACAGCGGATACGCTAAACTACGACTATGGTAGATATTACTGGGTTCATGCTCTAGCTGGCGATGGGGTAAATAAGTCCCAAAAATGAATAGTTGGAGAGAACTTAGGAATAGGGGTAAAAGATAAAACCAGAAGGCTTTGAGGCAACTTTCCTGAAGTCCCCTATCACACTGATAACTAAAAATCAATAAGCTAAGAACTATCAGGCAACATCGTAGCATTTGCTTTGTATCCAGATAGTTCGTGAGGAATTGGTAGTACCAGATCAAGGGACCCCGACCTTGGCCCCGACAATCCTGGTCTTGGGTTTGCCCTGGGTTTTGGTGGTGTCGAAAATGATGATGCCGACAGTATTGATAGTCGAGGCCAGCGTAGCAAAAGAGGGCGATCGTGCCCAAGGCATGATTCAGGCGCAGGTGCGGGGGGAAGAGGCTCTGGTGCATGGCATCATGGGCTACGATAAATAACCCGGTTTGAAGGAGAGTCCGTAGAGCGATCGCAACGCCCATCCTCAGGACTGACCACTGGGACAGGGGATAATGCCCCAAAACAGCGAAACTGAGTAGCCATGCCGCCAGTAACGCGATCGCCAGCCCTAATCCTAGCCAAGACTCACTCTGTTGCACGTCTCGTACATCCCACGTTTGCCCATTCTGAAACATTCATCTTCCTAACAACGCATTAAACTCCCAGGAGCAAATGGCTTCGCTCCCAGGAAACGTCTGTTGTACGTTTGCTGTACGTCCGCCAGATCCGTAGCGCAAGGTTTGTAGTGCAGGCTTTAGCCTGCAACGACTTAAGTCGTTACTACGAACGCTACTACTACGAACGTTGAGAGACCTTATGTTGACTGTACTAGCGAACCAGGTTGAGCAGTTCCTTCGGTGAGGCTAAGAGATCGATCGCGACAAAGAAAATCTTATTCTCAGGGTTGAGAAGGAAACGCCAAGCGATGTTCATCCCAACCGCATTGCCAAACCAGGGGGTCTGCACCTTACCCGTAACTTTGATTTGGGTGAAACCATCGGCATCCTTCGGTTCTTCAACGCCTTGCTCTGGCATGAGCTTGAGGTTCTGGCACTCCTCGCGGAAGAAGCGCAAAATTGCCGCTTGACCCACGATCGGGCGTTGGAAGGGCGGTTGCAAAGCACCATCCGGCAAGAACAGATCAATCAGCGCGTCGAAGTCATTCGCATTCAAGTTATCCATGTAGCTCAGGATCGTCGGATTGGTAATCCCTTGAATGGCAACCTTGGTGCGCTGCTCATAGGCGGTGGGGACAACTACAGGTTCTGCTACGCGATTAAAATTGCCCAGTTTATTGGGATCAAACCCCATATCTACCACAGCATTACGCAAAACCGTAATTTGTTGCCCTGAATCCAGGTTACGGATGGCCTGGAGGACGGCTGACGCGTTGGCAGAGAGTTGATAGCCAGCAGGAATGGGGGCCACTTTACCGGCTTCCATCCATTGCCCTAATTGATACCAAAAGCCAAGTTTGATGTTCGGAGTCCAGGTGGCATAGGCGCGACAAATCGGGGTATCGGCCCGGTTGGCTAGATCGCACATCGCTTGCGACTGCTGCTGGAAAGGCATGGCCGCAATTTCGGCAAGGGTTCGCTCTGCAACCACCATGCTGGCAGCACCAGGAGCCGCGATCGTGATCGTTTTACCCATTTCCAAGTAGGCGAACCAGATCAGCGCGAGTTGATCTTCGGCACTGAGTTGAGCGAAGCGGGCGATCGTGGCTGGAACAGCATCGGCAGCCAGAGTTTCGGGGAAAATCCCACGGGCAGCTTCAAGCGTAAATGGCATAAAATCCTCTTCCTGCGTTTGAGTACAACGTTGGCGGGCAGTCACTGACCCACGGCATGGTAGGGGTGCCCCCATAACCACCTATTTCCCCAATCCCGATAGGGTATGGGCTAAATGGGCTACCTTCATTGTAAACAATTTTTAATATTTCAACAAAAAAATTTACATTTTAAGGCTTTGGGTGATTCTAATGTCTGATCGCGACGGGTGAACAGCGAGTTTGCGGGATGGGGGTCTGGCGGGGAATGACTGGCAGCTCGGTCGCAGAATCGTTATTATCGACAGGTCTTTGGAAGGGTGACACTAGGGAGCGTGGGGCAGGTCAAGGGCCGGTTACGATCGCAGCCTGGAGTGCGCTAGGGTAGGAGAACTGTGGGGGCAATTTGCTTCCGGTGCGCCACGGTGATGACAACGGGATGATACGGGATTACAACGAGAGCAAGGCGCTATGTTACGGCGATCGAAATCACTGAAAAAATGGCCATTTCCCCGGCTGGCGGGGCTGAGTATGGCCCTGGTGCTGGGCGGCGTTTTGATTGGGACGGCCTCTCGTGTTAACCATGACAAGTTCTGGGTGCCCTGGGGGCGACCGTTATCGTCTATCCTGAAACCCTTACCGGCGGGGGGGGAAACGACCCAGGTGGCGCGTTTGGTTCTGCTGAGCCGGGAGGCGCGGTATCCCTATCTCGTGCAAATTGCCCAGGGACAACAGTCGCCCGATCGGGAACAGGCCCGGTATCTCCTGGCCAGTGATTTGATCGACCAGCGTCAGGGGACGGAGGCGTTGCCGTGGCTAGAGGGGTTAGAGCGGGATTATCCGGTGTTGGCCCCCTATGTGGCGCTGAAGCAGGCCCAGGCGTATCAGGTGAGTGGGCTGACGGGGGAGGCGACGGCGGCGTGGCAATCGCTCCTGGAACGCTATGGGGATCATCCCACGG
>CAZHXN010000031.1:23039-31542 GCA_964536415.1 uncultured bacterium | reverse complement strand
CGGAGGCTTTGTTCCAGTTAGGTAACCAGCAACCCCAGTATTGGGATCAGGCGATCGCCCAGTTTCCGGCCCATCCCCGCACGGTGGAGATTGCCCAAAAGCGGCTGGCGGCGGAACCGAAGTCGTTGCCCTTGTTGCTATTAGTGGCAGAACATGGGTTGTACCTGCCCAATTACACGGCGGTACTGGATCAGTTGGTGAAGGAACACAGCGGCCAGTTAAAACCGGCGGATTGGGAAACGATAGGCTTTGGCTATTGGGAACATCAGTTGTATGGCGGGGCGGGAGCGGCCTATGCTAAGGCGACAGCTACGCCGGAAAATCTCTGGCGGGCGGCGCGGGGGGCGCAGCTAGCGGAACGGACGGCAGCGGCGATCGCGGGCTATGAAAAGCTGGTGAAGACGTTCCCCAATAGTCCCCAAGCGGGGCGGGCGTGGTTGCGGTTGGCGGCCTTGGCTCCCAATTCCCAGGCGGCGATCGCGTATCTCGATCAGGCGATCGCCAAGTTCCCGGAGCAGGCCCCGGATGCCTTGCTGGCGAAGGCGAAGCATTTGGATGCCCTAGGCAGTCACCAATCGGCCACCCAGGCGCGGCAAATGCTAATGGAAAAATATCCCCAAGCGGATGCAACGGCGGAATGGCGCTGGCAGACGGCGTGGAATAAGGCAAAGGCGGGCCAAATTCGAGAGGCTTGGACCTGGGCACAGCCGATTACAGTGAATAACACCACAAGTGAGCGGGCACCGGAGGCGGCCTTCTGGATCAGTAAGTGGGCGAGTCAGTTGGGACAACCGCAGGCAGCGCAGGCGGCGTTTGACTATATTTTGCGGGAGCATCCGGATTCCTACTATGCTTGGCGGGCGGCTTCAACCTTGGGCTGGCCGGTGGGGGATTTCACCACGGTGCGATCGCTGATGCCGGAGATTCAGAAGCCGGTGGAGCGTCCAGCGGTGTTGGCGGGGTCGGAGACGCTGCGGGAGTTGTTTGCCCTGGGCCAAAATTGGGATACGTGGACGCTGTGGCAGGTAGAGTTCCGGACGGCGCGGCAGCCGAGTGTAGCGGAGCAGTATACGGATGGTTTGATCCGGTTGGGTATTGGCGACCATCTAGATGGGATTTATATGCTGTCGAGTTTGACGAATCGGCAAGAGGCGACGGAGAAGGAACAGGTGGCACGGCTGCGGCAGACGGCGGCCTATTGGCAGGCGCTCTATCCGTTCCCGTTTGCCGAGCCGATTAAGAATTGGTCGGCGGAGCGGCAGTTGAATCCGTTATTGGTGACGGCGCTGATTCGGCAGGAGTCGCGGTTTATGCCGGGAATTCGATCGGTGGCAGGGGCGTTGGGATTGATGCAGGTGATGCCAGAGACGGCGGATTGGATTGCCCAACAGATCCGGTTACCCAGTTTTAAGTTGCAAGATCCGGATGACAATATCAAGTTAGGGACGTGGTATCTGGACTATACCCATCGCGAGTATGACAACCATTCGCTGTTGGCGGTGGCAAGTTATAACGCGGGGCCAGGGGCCGTGGGCGGTTGGCTCGATCGCTTTGGTCTGCGTGATCCGGATGCATTTGTGGAGCAAATTCCCTATGCGGAAACCCAGGGCTATGTCACGTCGGTGTTTGGCAATTATTGGAATTATCTACGGCTCTATAATCCCCAGATTGCCCAACAGTTAGCCCAGAAGTCGCCGCAACAGGCAGTGCTAGCGCTGAGGTTCGATAGTGGTCAGTAGTTGATAGCTGAGAGGGGGACAAAGGGTGTTGAAAGCAAGATATAGCAAGGGATACAGGCGGCAAGGCAAAAAAAGATAGGCAGGAATAGTCAATGGCTTAGTACCGGGGACGAAGTTATTTTTACGGGATAAACAAGTAACGCAGAAACCAGGGTTGGGTAAGTCTAATATTGCGGGTAAGTGGTGGCAACGCAGTTATCGGGGTCAAGTGCCTGCCGAGCCGTGGTATATGTGGTATAATTTTGACGAGCTTTGGGAATTTAGAGACGACTCGGCAGTGGATGAGACCGATGCTGAGGGTTAGGTGCGATCGGGTGTCTTCCTCTGGGGCGGGTGTCGCCGTTGTTAAAGCGATAACAGTCATACGGATTAGGCGGGATAGCTCCTCAGTGGAACGCGGGATAGCAGTCTCGGCTGTTGCAGCGAAAGAAAAGCTGCAACCATTTTCTCATACCTACCTCGGGCCCAGGCAAGACTGCAATGCCCAATCGAGAATACGCTAGAGTGAACAATTGACCTGTCAACAACAAGTTCGCGATCGCCCTATGAGCAGCACGCACTGTTGGCCGCGTTGGGGCCTCTTTGCCCTCATCGGTTTGGCTTTAAGTTGGTTAATCAGTTGCAGCAGTCCCACCCCCTCCAATCCCACCTCGCCCACCGGGGCCGCCGGACCGGTTGAGATTGAGTTCTGGACGATGCAACTCCAGCCCAAATTTACGGACTATTTCAACCAACTCATTGCCCAGTTTGAAGCGGCCAACCCCACCGTTAAGGTGCGCTGGGTGGATGTACCGTGGGTGGCAATGGAAAGCAAAATCCTGACGGCAGTCTCGGCCAATACGGCCCCCGATGTTGTGAACCTCAACCCCAACTTTGCCTCCCAACTAGCCAGTCAGGGGGCTTGGCTCACCCTCGACGATCGCCTCACTGCCGAGCAAAAGGCCCTGTACCTACCCAACATCTGGCAGGCCAGCACCCTCAACGGCGAAAGCTTTGGTCTCCCCTGGTATCTCACCACCCGCATTGCCATCTACAACAAGGACCTCTTCCAACAAGCGGGCATCAGTCAGCCCCCAGCGACCTACGCAGAACTCGCCGTTGCGGCTCGCCAAATTCGCGACAAGACCGGGAAATATGCGTTCTTTGTCACCTTTGCTCCCGACGATTCGGCGGAGGTGCTGGAATCCCTGGTCCAGATGGGTGTCGATCTGGTTGATGATCAGGGCAAAGCGGCCTTTAACACGGAGAAGGGGAAAGCCGCCTTCCAATATTGGGTCGATCTCTATCAAGATGGACTCCTGCCCAGGGAGGCGTTGACCCAGGGCCATCGACGGGCGATCGAACTGTACCAGGCAGGTGAAACCGCAATCCTGTCATCGGGACCAGAATTCCTGAGCACGATCGCCACCAACGCGCCGAAAATTGCCGAAGTATCGGATGTCGCCCCGCAAATTTCGGGGGAAACGGGCAAAAAGAATGTGGCCGTCATGAATCTGGTGATTCCGCGCCAGACCGATCAACCCGATGCTGCCCTGAACTTTGCCCTGTTCGTTACCAATGACACCAACCAACTGGCCTTTGCCCAAGCAGCTAATGTGCTGCCTTCTACCCAGAAAGCACTGCGCGATCGCTACGCGGAAAATCAGGCCGCAGCGGCGAATTCGGCCCTAGAAAAAGCACGGGCCGTCAGTGCCTCACAAATGCAAACGGCAGAAGTTCTAGTCCCCGCCATGAAGGATGTCAGCGTCTTGCAAAAGCTCATCTACGACAACCTGCAAGCCGCCATGCTGGGGGAAAAGACCGTTGATGCCGCCATCAACGATGCCGCGAAAGCGTGGGATCAGCGCTCCTAGCCACTGTCCTCACGCTTTCGCCTGAGTAGCCGTTTCAAAAGAGGCATCGCGATTACAACCGGGATGACAAACAACGATGATTTGCCCGTGCGACCCGCGCCGCCAAGTTGGTAGTGACGACTTTAGTCGCCAAAGCACCCGTATCTCAACTTTGCAGATAGCTTCTGAGCGGGTTAAATCATCGTTCCCACAACCGGGGAAACCATGACAGCTATGCCTGGACCGTGGCCCGATCGCAATAGCGGCGATCGCAATACAACGCCCAAGCCACCCCCGATAACCCGGCGAGGGAACTCGACAGGAGGGCCGAGGTCCCCCAACCCATCGGCCCCAACCAGTCAGTGACTTCACAGGCTAGGGCCGTACTTGCTCGCGCCACCGCATAGGCCGTGCCCACCGCCGCCACGCTCACTAGACCAATCTCCACTAACATCTCCATCAAGGCTTTGTGGGAAAGTTCCTCTTCAAAATAAATCTTCCAGATCGACGCATACATCAGAATATCGGCTGCCGTGAGCATTAATTGCTTCGGCGCTTCGGCACAGGGGGTGGGGGTTGCTGCGGCTGTTCCCCCGCCTGCCGCACAGCCTAAGATAGTCAGAATCACTTCTAATCGTTTCTTGCCTAATCGGTTAACCATATTTTTGTAGTAACAGTGAATTTGTGCGGTAGTAGACAACCGCGATCGCCCACCCATAACCTTTGTCCCCGCCGCACCAGCGCAGGGTTGGCCCTCGAATGCATTTCCCAGCATCCCTCCTTAGCCACCACCGTATCGTACCGCCCGTTGTGGGTCAGGTCGGGATGGCTCTCGATGCCAGTGTAGCGGAGCGAGGCGTCTTCGTACTGACGGAATGCAAACACCGCTTAAATTTGAGTTGGCGAGTTTATATGCCCCCGCGCTGGGTGTCAATATCCTGCGGAATATGGATGTCAAAGTTCAGCGACAACGGACTCGTTTAATGTCTGCTGTAGAGACAACACGAGCATCGGATGCGGGGTCAGCGATCGAGTAGGCGTAGATCAGCAGCCGTGCCTCCGGCTTCGGTGCGAGGATCTCCTCAATCTGTTGAGTTAGCGTTAGGCAGATCTGCGGTTAACCCCTGCTTAGGGGCGGGTTCAGGGTTCAGTGGGCGATCGTGGCGTCTCTAAAATCAGTTCTAATAATTTAAGATCCAACCACCGACCAAACTTATACCCCACCTGCCGAAGATGACCCACTTCTACAAAACCAAAATGTTCATGAAGGCGCAAACTGGCGTCATTCGTCGCATCGATCGCCGCCATAATGGCGTGCATATTCATCCGTTTAGCCTCGGTAATCACCGCCGCTAGCAAACGCTTGCCAATCCCCCGCCCCCGGTAGTCAGCTGCCACATACACCGAATTTTCCACCGTATACTTATACGCGGCCCAAGCCCGAAAGGGTCCCAGACTGCCAAAGCCCACCACGCGATCGCAGTCCGCCGCGACTAACACCGGGAAACGGTGGGCGATCTTATGGGCATACCAAGTCTGGCGCATTTCTAAGGTTTGGGGCAGGTAATCATAGGCAGCCGTAGTATTCAGAATCGCATTGTTATAAATGTCTAGAATGGCTGGCAGATCAGCTTCAGACGCGTGTCGAATGGTAACAGAATTCATGAACCGGAGTTGGGTCTGCATGGACGGTGGCCCTATGCGTCACGACGAATCCTTAGAAAAGGATTTGGTTACTTTCATTACCATTGAATGGGACAGGCTTTCCGTATCGGGATAGGCAAAACCCCACCCCAGGGGGCAACTGATTGGACCGTACCTAGGGAATGGGTTCCAACACCTGCACCATAATGACCTGCCCTGGTTGAATCGTCGCCGGTTGTGGAGCCACTGCATAGGTCCCCGCCAGTCCCATTGCAGCCCCCGCCAACAAACCCACCCCCGTAAAGCCGGTTAGCACCATCCCCGCCGCCGCTGCGATCCCCGAATTGCGCCAAAGTTTTTGCTGGGGAACTGCGCGATCGCCCTGCATCCATAGGGATGTGGCGGCTAACAGTTGGGAAGTCCCATTGACCTCGATCGCCTGGGTGATAAAGCGACTACCATCCCGTCCTGATTCAAATCGCCCCAATACCCGGCTCCCCGCTGGCGCAAACAAGTTCCCACGACTGTCCATGAGGTTTTCTTGAAGCACCAAGACTTCCGGATGGGCTACCCCATTTTGTAAAGGCAGGGGGGCTTGGCCAGGATAAACCAGGGGCAACCAGGTTCCCACTGGTAAGCGATCGGTGCTCACAGGGGATTGGAAGGCGAGTTGCTGGGGCGGCAGGGTTCCCGTGGCAGGAGCCTGAGCCGGTTTACCCATCGACAGGGGTTGGCCAAACTGGATCAGGTTTCCCGCTGGGGGGGCACTCGTCGGAGGCGGGACCGGCGTTGATACGGGGGGTTGCCAAGCAGTGGGGGGGGGGGTGGGAGCCATTGGAGCCGGGATCACACTGGGGGCGGGCAACACAGGCACGGTTGTCGCTCCCGGCAGTGTAGGGGTCAGGGGGGAGGGGAGGGGAGTAGACGGTGCCGGTGTCATGAAGACAGGCGGGTTTGCTGTTGCCACGGGCGGCGTTGCCATGGACGGCATCGCTGGTGGCACAGCCACGGGCGACGTTGCCACGGGGGCCGGTACCGTCGGGACTTGGAACGAAGCCGCACCCGTTGGGGCCGGTTGGGTGAGGCTGGGCACGCGAACGGTGACTGGCTGGCTACCCGGTGGCGGCAAGAACTGGGCGGGGGGCAGGTCATCCACGGGTGATGCAGGTCCCCCGGCAGCGAGCAAGCTGTGGGGAATGGGGGGCGGACGATCTGGTGCCGGGGTGGGACGGTGATCGGTCGCGATCGCCGCCGCTCCAGGGTTGGTCGGGGGTTGCAAATCATGGGCGCGGGTTGCGGCAGTGAGGTCAGGGGAGAGTAACCAGCGTTCGCCTTCCGAGGCGCTATTGGCCACGCGCTGAAGGCGCACTGTTTCCTCGGTCAGGGGGGTCCCCTCGGCCAACTCAATCACCATGCGGGCGCGATCGGGTTGGAACTGCCCCAGGCGCACCTGGCGAATGGTGCCCGTATAGGTTTGGGTCTGGCTATGGGCGATCGTCACGCCGGGAAAGTCAATCACAATACGCGGGGGAGCTTGGAGAAGACTCACCGCTGGAGTCACCCCGGCTGCTAACCAGAGTTCCAACTGTTGGGTAGCGGGATCAACCTGCCAGCGCTGGAGTAAGGTGGCTTGGGCGAACAGATTTCCCGGCCCCAACAGGGTTAGTAGGGTAAGGCTAGCCAAACACCCCAGCCTGCGCCACGGCTGGAGCGTTCGCGCAGCGTCTCCCCCGGAGAATCGCTGTGCCATATTGTTAGCACACCGCAGCCCTGGGGCGGTTGGGTTGCCGAGTGGCTGGCTCATACTCACAAGCTCCCTCCCCGTCAATGTGAGAATCCAGGCCCACAGGATACTCGCAAATCCTGAATTTGGCAGGAGGAATGGCGGGCCACCCTTGTGGATCAATCTTCACCCTCGCTCCAGCAGAACTCTACGGAACGGCGATCGGCAACACCGTAATGATTAAGCAGGTGTCCGGTCTTGTCCCAAATTTTCCGTATTAGTCCCTAGGGAACTGTTTCGCGATCCCCCTTAAGCTAAACAGTGGGAGGATGCCGTTGCCTGGGTTCCCAGGGCGCAGGAGGGAGATGCGGCAAGTCATGCCGAATCTGCTTCGCTGTCGTAAACCTTGGAAAGTCATCTGTCGTCGAGGGGCGAGGAGCATGAATGTCTGCTAATTTCCACCACCGACCTGTTGTGCTAGCGGTGGATGACAGCCCACTCATCCACCAACTGATCCGGGAAGCGTTGGGCCAGTATTATCGTGTGCTGGTGGCGGATAATGCCACCACGGCTCTATCCACCCTCTACCAGGAACCGATCCAGGTCTTGCTGCTGGATGTCACTATGCCAGAAGTGGATGGCCTGGAACTGTGCCGCACAGTGAGAACGTTACCTCAATTCCACGCTTTGCCGATCGTGATGCTAACCTCCCGTGATGCCCCCTTCGATCGCGTCCAGGGACGGCTGGCAGGTGCGTCCGAATACCTGACCAAACCCTTTGATGCGGAGGAACTGCGGCAGGTGGTCCAAAAATTTGTGGCAGTGGCATCAACGTCCGCGATCGAGTAGCCTAGAAGTCAAGATGACTGAAATAGCCTGATGGCATCAGAAACCCAGACAATAGTTGCGGAGGGATAGCACATGGGCGCGATTGTTCTTCTGGCTCTCATCATTGGTGCAGGTTTAATCTACATTTTTATTCGCAATGATCTAATTGGTAAAAAGAATCAGGTGGAGCAGGCATTTTCTAGTATTGATGTCATGCTCAAGAAACGCTGGGATCTGATCCCGAATCTGATCTCGGTGGCCAAGAATTACATGAAGTATGAGCAGGAGACGCTGGAGAAGATCGTCAGTCTGCGATCGCAGGCCATGTCCAGCCGGGGGGAAGGTAACAGCCGGATTGATCTGGAAAATCAGCTTTCTGGTGCGATCGGGAAGTTTATGATTACGGTGGAATCCTACCCGGAGTTGAAGGCAAATGCCTCGTTTCAACAAATTCAAGCCTCACTGAATGAAGCTGAAGAACAACTCTCGGCTTCGCGGCGATTTTATAATGCGGCGGTAACGGATTTTAATAATGCGATCGAAATGTTTCCCTCCAGTATGGTTGCATCTAGTATGAATTACCGTCCGCGCAGGTTATTTGAAGCAACGGAACAAGAGCGACAAAATGTCAACGTTGGGGATTTGTTTGAACGCTGATGAGGTTGGCATAAGTACAGAATTCAGATAGGAACAAAATGCGCGTAGGGGTAGGTTGTGCAGAAGATTTTACTGGAGAT
>CAZHXN010000031.1:5420-23028 GCA_964536415.1 uncultured bacterium | reverse complement strand
CCCTTGAGAACCTGTTTGAAAGGTCCAGATGCAATTACTTTGACGACTAAAGTCGTCACTACGAGCTGGGATGAGCTTGTCGAAAGTGCAGATCCTCACATGTTCGTAGTCGCAGTTTTAACCGCGATCTCTCCTTTTAAGGGGGTTTCTTAGAATCTCAATAGGTAGACCGATCGATGGATATTAATCTGCCCGATGTGGTGGCTGAGGTAACTGCCGCTTTTAATCGTTATGAAGCTGCCTTAGTGAATAATCAAATTGAAGTCCTGGACGAACTGTTCTGGCCCAGTCCCTACACCATTCGCTATGGGGCCACTGAGAATTTATATGGCTATGACGCGATCGCCGCTTCCCGTCGCCAGCGATCGCCCCTGGGCCTCGCCCGCACCCTGGAAAATACTGTCATCACCACCTACGGGCGTGACTTTGCCACCGCGAACACCGAATTTCGGCGGGCCAACAGCGACAAGGTAGGACGCCAAAGCCAAACCTGGTGGCGCACCCCCGATGGCTGGCGGGTGGTGAGTGCCCATGTGTCCTATGTGTAACTATCGCTTCACAATTTGACGCAGCGATTGCAAATGAATATGGCAACAAATTAAGAATGATTGCATTTAGCAACCTTTATGTTGTTTTAATTGTGGGTCTGAAAGCTTTATCCCATCAGGGTTTGCGGCGATTTTGGCTGAATGAACTAGGCAAAGGTTCTTATCCAGGGGGCACTGCACCGGGTGAGACAATCAGAAACGTGTCGCTGGTTGGGACCCTTCCCAGCCTGTGAATCCTTACAAGTAAATCCTTCAGACTAATCCTTGCACCGCGAAACGGAGACCCACGTATGAAATTGGCTTACTGGATGTATGCTGGCCCCGCCCACATTGGCACCCTGCGGATTGCCAGTTCGTTCAAAAACGTCCATGCCATTATGCACGCCCCCCTTGGCGATGATTATTTCAACGTGATGCGATCGATGCTGGAACGGGAGCGCGACTTCACTCCGGTGACGGCCAGTATTGTCGATCGCAATGTGTTGGCGCGGGGGTCGCAAGAAAAGGTAGTGGACAACATCACCCGCAAGGATAAGGAAGAGCATCCGGATCTGATTGTGTTGACGCCGACTTGTACTTCCAGCATTTTGCAAGAGGATCTTCAGAATTTTGTCGATCGTGCCCAGATCGAGGCCCAGGGCGATGTGTTGCTGGCGGATGTGAATCACTATCGGGTGAATGAGCTACAGGCTGCCGATCGGACCCTGGCCCAAATTGTCCAGTTCTACCTGGAAAAGGCCCGCAAGAAGGGTGACTTGCCCCAGGGCAAAACTGAAACGCCCTCGGTGAATATTATTGGCGTCACAACTCTGGGTTTCCATAACCAGCACGATAGCCGTGAACTACGCAAATTGATGGCCGACCTGGGGATTGAGGTGAATACGGTCATCCCGGAAGGGGCGACGGTTCATGAACTAAAGACGTTACCCCGCGCCTGGTTTAATCTGGTGCCCTATCGCGAGGTGGGCCTGATGGCGGCGGAATACCTGAAAACTGAGTTTGAGATGCCCTATGTGGATATTACGCCGATGGGGATTGTGGAAACGGCCCGTTGTATTCGCGCTATCCAGAAGTTGCTGAATGCCCAGGGCGCGGCGGTGGACTATGAGAATTTCATCGATACCCAAACCCGGTTTGTGTCTCAAGCGGCTTGGTTCTCGCGATCGATCGATTGCCAAAATCTGACGGGCAAAAAGGCGGTGGTCTTTGGCGATAATACCCACGCGGCGGCGATTACGAAGGTGTTGGCGCGGGAGATGGGGATTCATGTGGTCCTGGCGGGTACCTATTGCAAATATGATGCGGATTGGTTCCGGGAGCAGGTGAGTGAATACTGCGATGAGGTGTTGATCAGTGATGACAATGCTGCGATCGGGGATGCGATCGCCCGTCTGGAACCAGCAGCGATTTTTGGTACCCAGATGGAGCGTCATGTGGGTAAGCGTCTAGATATTCCCTGTGGGGTGATTGCTGCGCCGATTCATATCCAAAACTTCCCGGTGGGCTATCGGCCTTTCCTGGGGTATGAGGGGGCTAATCAACTGGTGGATCTGGTCTACAATTCCTTCACTCTAGGAATGGAGGATCACTTGTTGGAAATCTTTGGTGGTCACGATACCAAGGAAGTTATCACTAAGGGCGTTTCGGCGGATTCCGACCTGAATTGGACTCGCGAAGCCCAAGCGGAATTGAATAAGGTGCCGGGTTTTGTACGGGGTAAGGTGAAGCGCAATACGGAGAAATTCGCCCGCGATCGTAACCTGAGTGAAATCACGATCGAGGTGATGTATGCCGCTAAGGAAGCGATCGGGGCCTAGGGCGCTAGCTGCCGTGCAGGCTGGGGTGGCCGGTAGACGCTAAGCTGCTTCGATAAGGCTTTAGGGCGATTCTCCTGCGGAGACGCTGCGCGAACGTGGGTGAGATGCGATCGCCTAGCTTTATGCAGCTAATTGCCCAACCGCCTTTCCCCGTTTCCGATCCGGAACCTTGTCAATGAGTCAGAATTGAGCTTAAGTGGGAATACTGAGCATTAGCCCTCAATTGACCCAGGCTTCATGATTCCAGGAATCGCTCTATGTCGAGATTGCTGGTGACGCAGTACCATGCGGAGGTTGAAAAAATCATTCGCTATGGCGGTTCCAAAAAGGAAACCAGTAGATTTAGCAGCAAAACGATCGCACTATTTCCGTCATTATTGGCAATCCTCTATTAAAGAAGGAACGGCTCAAAATCAGATTATTGTCTATGGTATGTATACCCGCTTCTTTCGCTGGGCATCAGACAGGTTGGGACCGAATGGAATTATTGCTTTCATTACTAATCGATCGTTTATCGACTCTAAAACCTTTGATGGTTTTCGCAAGTGTATTGAGCGAGAATTTGATTACATTTATATTGTCGATACCCAATCAGATATGAGAAACAATCCTAAAATCTCTGGTACCAAAAACAACGTATTTGGCATTCAAACCGGGATTGCGGTCATGTTTTTAGTGAAAACTAATAAGGAGAAAGGAAAACGATTAAACCTGTAATTCTAGAAAAGTTAAAGGCATTACCTGAGTCACTGCAAACAGAAGTTCTGCACTACATTGAGTTTTTGGCAGAGCGATACGCAAACGAAGAAGTAGAGGAGATAAAGGATAAAACTAAGAAGCGTCGATTATTTGGTTCGATGAAGGGAACCTTTAAGTTGCCGCTACCAGAAGACTTTGATGTGCCAATGGAACTTCTTGATGCTGAACAGAAAGTGGCACTCGAAAAGAAGTATGGCTACGGTAGCCTAGCAGGAAAAATCGTCATGTCCGATGATTTTGATGAGCCGCTAGAAGATTTAAAGGATTATATGTAATATGGCATTTCTCCTAGACACGCATGTTGTTCTTTGGCACATAGCAAAAGATCCCAGTTTAAGCCAAAAAGCTAAAGAGATAATAGATACTAAGTCAGATTTGTTTTTTAGTGTGGCAAGCCTCTGGAAATTGTTGTCAAAATTAATGTTGGCAAACTTCAACTTGACTGCTTTTTTGATAATTTTTTAGATCATGTTGCAGTGATGAATGCTGAAATTATCCCAATTGAAATTGAGAGCCTACAAATATACTTAAATTTACCTATTTCACTCAATCACCGAGATCCATTTGATCGCATTTTAGTTGCTTAGGCAATGGATTACTCGCTAGATATTGTCAGTCGTGATCAAAAGTTTGATTTTTATCCAATTCAGCGGGTATGGGTATAAGCAAGGCAAAGATTTTCTACTTCACCCTACAGGATGAACAGACCAAGGAAGAAAAACTCGCCTGGTTTGAGCAGACGCGCTTCGAGGAGATTCCCTTTGACCGCATTACACCCGATCAGAAGGCAAATTGGATTAATTTAACGGATAACGATTTTGATAGTTTTTTGCCGTTGATTGATAAGGAGGTGAAAGCAGGGAGGTCTCAGAAGGCAGTGTTTCAGCTTTTTCAGCAGGGGTTAAAACTCAACGAGATGAATGGGTTTATGACTTTTCAAAAGAGACTTTGGCTAAGCGGATAAAGTATTTTGTGGAGGTGTATCAAGAGCGATTAGAGAAAGGAGTGAAGCGAGAACTAGATATTAAGTGGGATCGAGAACTTAATAAATATTTAGAACGTAAAATCTCTAAGAAATTTGGACAGCCTATTGTTGTTCAGAGTTTATATTGGTCATTTGTAAAACTACTTTTTATTTTGATAAGCATTTCAATGGAATGACTTATCAACTGCCAAGCATCTTCCCAGATATTCATCAAGACAACTTAATCATCTGCTGTACTGACGTTGGATCACAAAAGCCATTTATGGTAATTGCCGGTAATGCAATTCCAGATTTGCATGTTGTTGGTGCAGCCTGTTCAGCCCAATGCCTCCCCCTCTATCGCTACGACGCAAAGGGGAACCGCATCGACAATATCACCGACTGGGGGTTAACCCAATTTCAAACCCACTACAAGTGATTGAACTGTTACAGCGAGTCTGCACTGTCAGCGTCCGTACAATGGAGATCATTCAACAAATGCCAGATACCGTTGAGCATCAAGGAGAAACGTCATGAAACAAAAAACAAATGCAGCAATTTACAGCACTCATTGAACGTGAGGATAATGGCTATGTCTCGCTGTGCCCCGAATTGGACATTGCCAGTCAAGGCGATACTGTCGAGGAAGCACGAAATAACTTGATTGCAGCAATTGAACTTTTTTTGAAGTTGCTGACCCATCAGAAATTGCTTCTCGCTTAAAGTCAGAGACTTTTATTACCCGTCTGGAGATCAGCATTAGGTAATTTAATTAGGTAATTTAGAACTTGCTCTGGCAAGGAGCTATACACGCTTCAGGACCGAGTCCAGGGGGCAAGTATGCTACCGGCCCCCATTTCCCTCTAGGGAAGTGCCGCCTATGGGTGCCACGTCTCCTCCGGCGTGGGTTAGGGCACGATCGCTGCTGGGATCAAAAAAATGTACCTTTTCCAACGCTGCTGTTAACCAGATCTGTTCACCCACGGTTACTGCGTGATCTGGGGTAATTCGGCTTTGTAGCTGGAGGTTGCTTTCCAGGAGCGTAGCCGTTAAATGGGTTTCACTCCCCAGGCGTTCGACGCGATCGACCCGCACCGGTAAACTACGCGGCGCAGGCACCCCCCAGGTCAAATGTTCGGGCCGAATCCCCAAAATGACCGTCTGCCCATCGTAGGGAGCCAGCGTTTCCAGCCAATCATCGGGCAAGGTAAAGCGAAATTGGGGATGGATCACCGTCAGGGGGGCTTTCACCTGCACGGGGATAAAGTTCATAGGGGGGGAGCCAATAAACTCGGCAACAAAGCGATTAGCCGGACGGTTATAGAGGTCCAGCGGTGAGGCAATTTGTTGGATTTGGCCCGCATTCATCACCGCAATCCGATCGCCCATCGTCATCGCTTCAATCTGGTCGTGGGTGACATAGATCGTCGTCGTGCCCAGTTGGCGTTGCAGGTTCACAATTTGTGCCCGCGTTTCCGCCCGGAGTTTGGCATCCAGGTTCGACAGCGGCTCATCCATCAGGAATACCTGGGGCTTACGGGCCATCGCCCGCCCCAAGGCAACCCGTTGTTTTTGGCCACCCGAAAGTTGTTTAGGTAAACGGTCCAATAGGGGTTCAATTTGCAACATCTGGGCTACCTGCCGCACCTGCTGATCCACCCAGCGTTCGCGATCGGACCAATACCGCCACTCCTTGGGCAGGGAGCGGGTCAGGGCACTGAAGCTATCCTGTGCCCAGGTTTGCACTTGAGGCCACTGGGCCTGAAGGACTGCTCTGAGCATTGCAGGCGAAAACCGTTGGGCACGGGGCAAGGGATTCTCCGGGAACGACGCAGTACGAGTCTCTGGGGAAGAAAGCAGGGGTCGCAGCGGGGGGGCCGTCCGTCGTAGCCCAAAGGCAAGGTTATCGTAGACCGTCAGGTGGGGATAAAGGGCATAACTCTGGAACACCATTGCACTGTTGCGATCCTTCGGAGGCAGCGTATTCACCAGGCGATCGCCCACCCAGATATTGCCACCCGTCAAGTCCTCTAACCCCGCAATCAGCCGCAGCAGGGTACTTTTCCCACAGCCAGAAGGACCCACCAAGACCATAAATTCGCCCGCTTCCACAGTCAAGTTAATCCGTCGCAACACCGTTACGGGATGATGGCGATGCTCCGGCAGCGACGCTGCCCGAACCGGCTGGAGAGCCGTGTCAGGTGCGACCGAGGGTGCCGCTAGTGGCCCACTACTCTCATAACTGCGGAAGGTTTTATAGACATTCTCAAGAACAACCTTAGCCACAACAATGCTCCTGGGAAGAGGCGACGCGAACGTACCCGTTAATTTGCTCCCCTTACTGTATCGGATTCAATTCACTTGAGGAGAGAAGTGCAACTATCTCTTTTCTCTCTCCCCTTTTCTCTTTCCTCTCCCCTCTCCCTTCTCCGCCTCAGATCAAGTGCATAGTTCGTTAACCATCCAGTTGTTGGGGTAAAAACTCCGCGAGGCCGCAATAACGCACCCCGGCAGGACTCACCTGAAACCGACAGGGCAGCACCGTTAAGCCCGCCGCGATCGCCGAGCGCAGCAATTGCCCATAGGTGGGGTCAGCCTGATCCCCAGGTGCAAACCGGGGGCAATCATCCCGATTGATGAAATACAGCATCACCGCACGAGCGGTTGGGAGGAGAGCTTGCATATCGTGTAAATGCTTTTGGTCACGCGTGGTCACCGTGTCCGGAAAGAGGGCCAGGGGTCCCTGGGTCCAGGTCGTGTTCTTCACTTCCACATAACAGGGGCGTTCAGTCTCCCCTGAGTTAGCGTTTGGGGCAGGGGTTAACAGGAAATCGACGCGACTGCGGCTATCCGGGCCATAGGGAACTTCCGTGCGAATCTCGGTATAGGGTTCCAAGCGAGGCCATCGGTGGTGTTCCAGGGCCAGCTTCACAATGCGATTCGGCAGGGACGTGTTCACCCCCACCCAGGTGGTACCTGAGACAGCCGGATCGGCATGGGGCACTTCGATCATTTCCCAGGTATAGGCCAACTTGCGGCGCGGATCGTTATGGTGGGAAACATAGACCCGATTACCCGGAATATAAATTCCCGTCATGGGTCCCGTGTTGGGACAGTGGGCGGTGATCACCTCGCCCGTATCCAGTTCAATCTCGGCAAAAAACCGCTTATAGCGTTGGAGCAGGACCCCCGCTTGCAGGGGGGGATAGCGGTAGAGAAAATCATCGTCAGGGAGGGTAGCAGACAAGGGCTAGGAGGCAGCGATCGCACGCTTCGGTAAACAACAGGGACCGATCAGAACTCCCATCATATTCCCTGGGGATTCCCTAACGCTCGCCGGATCGCTCACAGAACGATCGCACTGTGGCCTGAAGGTGCTGAAGCTGTTGTGCCAGGGTGGGTAAGAGGGCAGCCGCCTGGTCGAGATGCTCTTGCAGCAGGTGCCCTTCGATCGCGATCGCGCAGTTTTGGATGTCGGTTAGGCAGAGATTGCTCGCTGATCCCTTCAAGTGGTGGGCGATCGCCTTGGCAGCCGCTAGATCCTTCACCGCTAGGGCGATCTGAAGCTGTTGTAACCGGTCCTCTGTATCGTCACAAAAGAGCATCAGAATTTCCTGCTCAAAGGCGGGATTGTCGCCCGACAAATCATGTAAATAGTCCCAGTTAATACCAGCCAGTGAGGGTGCCTGAGAGTGGGGACCGGAATCCAATGTCTTGCCCATTACCCGATTCACCTGTGTTTATTCACCAAAAACCCAAGAAAATATCAATGCCAACAAAATAAGTCCCAACCACCCTGAGGGTTGCAGGAAGTTGGCTATATCCATTGGCAATAGGGCGGCTGCCTTCGTAAGCAGCACCCCTCCATAACCCAGTAACACAAGCAGGAAGATTGCCATTTGAATGGTGGAGGGTGAAATCTTCTCGTCCCTTATCCCCAGCCCCTCATATCCTATTGTGGGGGACATAGTGAGACCTGGCAAGCACAAATACGTGGGGGTTACCCTGAATTGGGTGGGGGTTACCCTGAATTGGCGATGTAACGCCCCCGATGCTGGGGAACAGGGGGCTACGATCGGCCTCACGCCAGTGTTCTGCCAAGCCAGTGTTCTGCCAAGCTTAATTGGAGTAGATGCGGGTCAAACGCAGGGTGACTCAAGCCAGTGAGCGTGTTGGGTCTTGTAAGGCTCGACACCAACCTATAACCCATCATTTGACTCATGATTTTACTCATGACAGTCTAGCAGGTCTGACTGCTGTCCTGTGGGCCACACCCCCAGCAACGCCTCGTAAGTTCCTCGCTACAATAAACTTAGGACTGGGTTGACTCGATTGACTCTCTGCCAGTCTTGATTCCGTCTCTGCCAGTCTATCTTAGCCAGTGGGGATGGGTTACGTGGCCTGATGGTGCTTGGGTAATGCCTGGCCTGGTGTATCTGCTTCTCCCCTTTGGGAATCCCCTTGACCGCAGCGGTAAGCTATTTCCCTCCCTCAGGGAGCCGATTTATGCAGGAAGTACAATCGTTGCCCCGAATTGAACATCCCAGCAGTTTGGACAGCATTCTGGGCAGTTTGCCACCGGAGGCTAAAGACTGGCTCGAAAGCTTGCCGTGGAAAAAACGACGCTATATCTTGCTGATTTGTCATCTCATTTGTGCGGCCCCGCCGGCAGTTCAGGCCGAGCTTTTGGATGACTACACAGCGGATGGGATCGTTTCGCGCATGTTGAGCGATCGCGACTATCGGCAGCAGGTAGCGAAGTGTCTTCAGGAATTTCACATTGACACAGAACTCACGGAAGCGGTACTCCGGGACTATATTCGCCAGTTTTATATTCACTCAGCCCAAGACGCTCACCGGCAACCGAATCTTTATTTAGAATCCGCGCTACGCCTGGTCATTAGTATGGAAGAACGCAATAATGTCCTGAACTATGCCCTTGGTTTTGAGCTATTAAAGATGCTCTTCCAGATGAGTTGGCTACAACAGGAAAAACTCTATCGACTTCAGCGTAATCAGGAAGCGTTTATTCAGACCTATATTAAACCGATCCAACATGCCCATCGTATCAATGGAATTATTGTGCCACGTGATGAAAAAATGTTTTTCGCTAAGCGTGATTACTATATCCAAAAACCCAACATACCACCGCGAAAATTAGTTGAATTAGTGATGGCGACATTTACGAGTGATGTGGTAACTCATTTCGGATTCTCGGTCCTGCGCCACCTGAATTCGCTGGTGTTTGACTACGACTACATCTATCGTCCCGAAGTCGATGGTATTTTCTCCTAGCCTCGATACCCTGACCCCAGCCCAACTGGATACCTGGTTTGCCCTGGCTCAACAGCAAGCCCGCACGGGCAAACTCCCGGACTATATCCCTGCCCTAGCTCAAGCTAACCCAGAGGTGCTGGCGATCGCGATCCAAACCTGCCAGGGTCACACCTTGCTGTGTGGCGATCGCGACCATATTTTCCCCCTAATGAGTGTGATTAAACCCTTCCTGCTCCTCTATTTACTGGCGACCCAGGGAGCAGAGACGGTGTTTGCCTATGTGGGTATGGACCCCAGCGATCGCCCCTTCAATGCCTTGAACCAACTCCAGGCCGATCGCGGGTTTCCCCGCAACCCCATGCTCAATAGCGGCGCGATCGCGCTGGCGGCTCTGCTACCGGGCGAGACGCCCCAGGCCAGGTGTTTGCACCTGTGTGCGTGGCTTAATCAATGGGCGGGAAGTCATCTCCATCTCCATGCGGGTATCTTGGCATCGGTGCGATCGCAGCCCAATTCGCGTAATCAGGCATTAGCGGAATTCTTGGCCACCGCTGGTTCCCTGTCCCAGTCGGCAGCGAGTGCCCTGGACACCTATGAACAGATTTGCTGTTTGGCCGGGACGATCGCAGATTTAAGCCGGTTGGGGATGCTGTTGATTACCCCACCTGCGGGATTAGATCCGGCCCATTGCCGTGTGGTGAATGCGATTATGAGTACTTGTGGTCTTTACGAGTATTCGGGGCGGTTTGCCGTGACGGCGGGAGTGCCCTGTAAGTCGGGGGTAAGCGGGGCGCTGGTGGCGATCGTGCCCGGTCAGGGTGTCATTGCTTGCTATAGCCCCCCTCTAGACACCAATGGCAACTCGGTGGCAGGGATCTGGCTGGTCCAAGAACTGGCCACTGCCTTGCGCCTGAGCGTGTTTGATTGCGGCGACAAAGGCTGTAGACACCTCAATTAACCCAGATAGACACAAAATCAGTCTCCTTCCCAACTTCTCTATGCCGTCTGACAGAAGAGTTTGGGTGAGATCGTCCTTAAGAATTCTAGTTCTTTCGTTCACATGTTGCTTCGGGCTTAGTGCTTACCCCTCCAGCATTCACAAAACGTTTGATCGGAAGCCTGATAAAAGTTCGATTGCTAGCAACCTGCTTCTTTCGTAGATCTTGAAATATTGCATTGAGATCATAGTTTAAGGAACGGGCATATTCTTCTCTGTACTGATGGATTTCCGCCACGATCGGATCTTGATACATTTTATTCTCCTAGAGCATTAAAACTAATAAACTCGTAAGGCATAAAGACAAAAGGAAATTGATACCCTAGATTATGGCTGATTTCAAATAATCTTCTTTGAATCTGGGAATTTGCCATGTGTTTACAGTTCCATGTTAGCAAATAGTCTAAGCCATAAATCGATGATAACCATGTCTGGGTCACCCCCGGTTTGGAAGCTGAGCAGTATCTTGATCACGGGCGTGCTGGCGATCGCCACCGCCTCAATTTTTATTCGCATTGCCTTTATGGCAGTTCCCCAAGCCGGGGTTGGTTTCAGTCTGGTGTTGGCGGCCTCCCGGTTGACGATCGCAGCCCTCTGTCTCCTGCCCGCCTGGTGGCAAGTTCGACTCGCTCAACCGCACTCCCACGCAATTCCCTATGCCCTGGGGGCAGGCACCTGCCTAGCCCTACATTTCGCCACCTGGATTACGTCCCTCGCCTATACTTCGATCGCGGCATCGACGGTGATTGTGACCACCAATCCCGTGTGGGTGGCCCTCTTGTCCTGGGGGATCTGGCGGGAGCGACCGAGCCGACGCACACTGCTCGGCATTGGGATTGCCCTCTGTGGCGGTATCCTGATCGCTCTGGGCGATGCCCACGGCGGAGCCGGAAGTCATCCCCTGTTCGGTGATGCCCTAGCCCTGGTCGGGGCCTGGATGGCTAGTCTCTATTTTCTCCTGGGGCGCGAAGCCCAACGGCGAGGGCTGGGGATCGGCTCCTATGCCGCGATCGCCTATACCACTGCCGCCCTCCTGCTGCTACCGTTACCGCTCTTGGCTGGTGCCTCCTACTGGCCCCAACCCCTGATCGTCTATGTCTGTATTGTCCTGATGGCGCTTTTATCCCAGGTGATTGGCCATACTAGTTGCAACTGGGCCGTCCGCTGGACTTCGCCGACCGTGGTTGCATTGGCTTTGTTGCTGGAACCTGTGGGGGCTAGTCTCCTCGCTTGGGGCATTTTTCAAGAGGTCCCCGGCCCGCTCGTCTTTTTGGGGGCAATGATTCTGCTGCTGGGGGTTGCGATCGCGGTCTTGGGGCAGCGATCGTCGCGCTGAGAGCGTCACTCACGCATAGTTCCACCGATCACGGGGATAATTCCTGACGGGCAAGATCACTAATAACGGGCAGATCGGCCTCAGCTAAGGCTTGAAGTACTGCCACCCCCCGTTCGCGCAGTGTCTCCGACGCAGCATCGTCCCCCAATTGCCGCAATGTCTTCGCAGCCCAGAGTCGCACTGTCGGATCAGCATCGGTTTGAGCTACCTCGAACAGGGGATCAGCCGCCTGTAGATCGCCCAATTGTCCGAAACTGGTCACGATCGCCAGCCGCACATCGCGATCGCGGAAGCACAGCTACTTTCACTGTTATTTCTGCCGTTGTTAACCCTGATCGCAGGTAACCTGCCAACGCTGGCGCGATCGCCTGCAGACACTGGTCGATCTGCTGAAGCGCTTGCTGAAGGGCACTCAAGGACATATCAAACGATGGTGGGCAAAACGGGGCAGAACAACAGATCTACCCCCGCGCCAAGTGGTAGCGCACCCCATTGATCGCCGATGCTGTGAACGGATGAGACGACTTAGGGGTTGAGGCAGCTGATTAGGACACGGAAATCGTCGGCATCGTTTCAGGTGTACTGGGCGTACTGCCGATCGTGGGTTGGCTCAGGCCAGGACCAATCCCTCGGAAAACTTCCACCCCCGCTTCTTCTAAGACCACGATCGGATCACCCATTTCACCGGGATCAATCCGCTTGACCCAAAGTCGCCCACCGGCGAGGAACTCACCCTCATGAACATAGCGGCTGGTACTTTCATTGGGAACCTGGACGATCGCACTCACCCGGCCAGAGACCGACACCACTCCCAAAATCGCAATTTCATCCGCCAATCGGGCTGGAGGCGCGGGCACCGCCTGCTCAGGCAGAGCCGCCGTGGTTGCCGTGGGTAGGGTAGGCAAGGCCGGGAGGCCAAGATCAGGCAAAACACCAGGCACCGCCGCAGGTGGGGGCAAGTTGGGAACAGCCGCCGGGGGGGGTTGTTGAGTCGCGACGACAACCGCCTGCGTGGTGACCGGAGCAAAGGGATTTGGACGACCTACCCTTACCTTGGGGAGCCGCTCAGTCGCTGTTACAGGCTTAATCAAGCCACTGGCTGATTTATTAGGCGCTTCACCGGGACGAGGTTTGGCACTCGTCGTGGGGACATAGGGTGCCCCAGACATGGGAATTTGAGCAACCGACGGTAAACTTCCCTCTGAAACAGGTGAGGCTGCTGGTGCGCCTGGGGAGGGGGTTTCGTCAGCAGGCAGATCAGACACTACGGGTGGCTGGGTTCCTCCACAGCCAACAACGAGCAGAGCCATACTGCCATAACCGGCTAGATAGGAAATCCATTTCATAGACCAACTCTCCTCACATCATCCGTCTAGGATAGTCGGATTTCACCAAAATGGATGCCCTTCAGCTCGAAAACTTCCGAGAAGCCTTAACAAAACTTTACATTTGCGAGTCATTAACAGCCTGGACCAATCATCCCCCTGGCCCTGGTGAAGGTAACGACGGGCGGGGGTAGCAAGCCATCACGAATTGCCCTCAGGTCTGCCGTTGCCTAGCAGAGAGAGACTGTTTGGCCGATGGCGGTTCCCACAGGGCTAGTCATTTTTCGTTTCGCTTGTTGTAGCGACTGTAATTGCTGAAGCAAACAATCGGCTTCCGCTTGCAAATGGAGGAACTCAGCCCGCACATCCTCGCGGTAGAGCAATTTCATTTTCTCGGACGAGAACACGACATCGGGCAGCGGCGGATTGATCTGGCTTGCCTCCGCGTGGGTGGGGGCCTGGGTTAACGCCGTGGACATCACCATTACAGAATTGGACATAGGACCCTTTGGCTACTTATACCTACTCACACCATCTGCTATTGTACGTTGCCGATCGCGGGGCTTGGGTATGACTGTGGCAGTTTGCTAACTGGCCCCTAGTCGTGCTGAGGGACGAGTCACACCGAGCCTTTCGCGGTGCTAGGGTAACACCTTTATCCCCAGGTTGTCTGTCAGGCTAATGACGTGATCGCCGTGATCACAGGGAGTTGTGGCCGGTCATCAGCCCTCGCAGGGTGGAGTTGCCAGTGGGTGTCACCCCGCTAGGGCTGGTGGCAATGTGTAGTTCTCATAAAGCTATCCGGCACGATCGTCCGCATATTCACGTAAATCTCGGCAGTTTGATTTCGTTTTGATGAAGTTAAGGCGTAAACTGGTTTCTCTCGATCCCATCTGCCACGATGCCTACATCTCGAACAAGGATACCAATACATTGGTTCAGCGAGAATGAGCATCCTGGCCCTGCGGTATGTTCGAGACCTGGTTTCTGTAGACCTAGTTGCTTTAAGTGTTAATTGGGCAGGAGACAGATCATGTTGGTTCAAGATCAGATACACGCACTTTCCGTCACCGACTTCAACGGTACGTTACTCCTAAAATTGCCCGCACGGTTGAGTAACTACGAAGCTCCTGTGTTTACCCAAGTGTGCCAGCAACTCTTGCAAAAAGAACCCTCTTCCAAGCAAATTGTGATGGATTGCAGCCAAACTTCGTTTTTAGATCGCTACGGCTTGAATGCCCTGGTCACCAACATTAATGTGGCCCGTCAGCACGGCGTTGCCTTCACGTTACGGAATGTGCATCCTGCCATGCGGGTGGTTCTCTCCATCACGGGGTTGGAAGAGGTCTTGACGATCGAAGCCGTCGGCTAACGCCCCATTTGCTGCTTCATGGCCGCCATCTCTTCCTCCAATTCCAGACGACGGAATTGTTCCTCTAGGGGGTCGGCCCGATCTGTGCTGGTCTGGGGATAGGCTTCATTCCACCCCCGTGTTGCCCAATTTACCTCGGTCTGAGCCTTAGCCGCTGCGCGGGCAGTTTCAAGTTCAGCGGCTTTGGCTTTTACTTCTTGGCGACGTTGTTGGATTTGTTGTAATAGTATTTGCGCCTGCTGTTGGCGCTGTTTAGCCCCTTGCATTTGGCCCCAGAGTTGGTTGCCATGGCGCAGGAGGGCGGCCTCCCGTTGCTGGGCCGGTTCAACCAGATCGGGACGGGCTTGTTTTGCTTTCTCGATCCGTATATGCCAGCGTTGGATCTCTTGGGCAGTTTCTAGGATTTGCTCCTGCAACTGTTGCTCCTGCCGTCGCAAATCCGTCACTAGCCGCAGCGTGTCTTCTTCCTGTTCCCGCAGTTGTTCTTCGAGCGCCTGAAGTTCTAACTGGGGATGTGCCCGCAGAAATTCTTCCAGGCGGGTTTCGAGGAAGCGGCTGAAATCGTCTAATAAACCCATGAGAATACCTGCCCGCTAGAATACCGATGGAATGTCTACTCGTGAGATGCCTATTCGTGAGAACGTTGGCCCACCCACCGGGGAGTGGCTGGGTTCAGGGGGGCGTTCCATCCGGAAGGGGGTCTTAAGTCTTAAAAGGCTTGCCCCACATAAATCGATCGCACTTCCCCATTGCGACGGATAATCGCCTCCTGGTTGTTAACCTCGACGAGCGACCAACCGCTTGCCCCGATGCTTTCTCCTATATTAATGCGTCGGGCGACACCGTTGGATTCAAAGAGGGCCGTGGACCGATCGCCCAATTCCAAAACCCCCACCAGCGTATATTTTGCAGCGCTCGTAGCCGGAGACGGACTAGACGCTGTTGCGGATGCGCCTGGGGCCGGGAGTGCCGGTGGGTTGGCGGGCAGGGGCACCGATTGGGGTACGCTGGGAATGGCTGGGATCTGGGCGGGCAGGGGCACACTGGAGGGTGCATTGGTCGCGGGCAAGGGGCTGGTAGGGTAAATGGGCACATAGACGCGATCGCCCGCAGGGGTATCTAAGGGGGCGGTGGGAAGGGGACCGAGTGAGGGCACCAAGGGCGGGACGAGGCTAATACCATTGGGCACCGCCGGGGGGGCGATCGTTGACCCACTGGTGGGTTGCTGCTCAATCATCGCTAAGGCCCGTTGAAGATAGCGGCTAAATTCTGCATCTGGGTTGGCGGGTGGGGCAGGCGTGACCGTTGGCGGCACCGGCGACGGGGCAATTGCCGATAACCCTGATCGTAATAATTGGCGGTTCTCCGGCTGTAAACTCCAGGTTCCGACCCCGGCCAGTAGGGAGGTAACCCCTAGGCCGAAAACCAACCGCAAAAGGCGTCGCTGCCAACGCCGCCGGGGCTGACGTTGCGCGGCAGCGGGAAGGGCGAGGGCAGTCTCTGATCCCCGCCGCGATCGTGGCGGGGGGGGCGAAGCCGGTTGAGCAAAAGGCCAAGCCTGAGCCGGGGGAACCACGGGGGGCAGGGAAAGTTCAGCAAGGGCAAGCCGTTTGAGGGAAATCGCCTCGGCTGGCGATAGGGGAGCGTTGGGCAATTGCAGGCTACCGTCTAAGGCCCGTTCCAGATCGCCAAATAAATCATCCATCAGACCATTGGCATAGCCATCAACCGTGATCGGCGCAGGCCCCGCAATCGTCCCACTGATGCCGGCATCCTCCCGCTCCTGCCCATCCGGTTGGTTCAGTGGCGCGGCATTGGGGTAATCGGATGCACTACGAGGGGTCCTGACATCTTCAGACATGGCGACTTGCTTCCGGTTCAATGCGTTTTGGGGCCAAAGGGTTTCTGCAAAAGTTACCCACAGTGTATACAGGGATCAGGAAAAAGATCCTGGCATGGTGAAAAACTTGACGGTTTATGATAAGTGAGGCGACAGGATGCGATCGAGGAGAGCACTGGTGGAGGTGGGAACCTCAATCGCGATCAACTGAATCTGGCCGCCATAGGCTTGAACCGTTGGGGCTTCTGGTAGCGTCGCGAGGGTATAGTCTCCCCCTTTGACATAGACTTCAGGTTGCAAGGTGGTAATCAATTGGCAGGCGGTCCTTTCGCCAAAAATAACCACCCCATCCACTGGCTTCAGAGCCGCCAAGAGTTCCGCCCGTTGCTGTTCGGGCACGATCGGACGGGGGGGATATCCCGGTGACACGGGTTTGATCGCATGCACGGACTGGTCACTATTCACCCCAACGACCAGCGATCGGCCTAGGCGTCGGGCTGCTTGTAGATACCGCAGGTGCCCCACGTGGAGCAGATCAAAGCAACCATTAGTCAGCACGAGTGGTCGCCAACGGGCCGGATCGGCAGCGATCGTGGCCTGAAGGCGGGAGAGGGAATAGACGGCAGTTGTCATGGGGATGGCGAGGGACTGGTTCAACTCCCAGTCATAGCATCTACGCACCCTATCGGGAGCTGTCGTGGGCGGCATCCGATCTGGAGGTTTGAGGCCACCTAGTGCGTAGTCAAGCTGAGTGGGGTAGATGGGGGCAAGGGCAGGGCGACCCAACCAGCGCAGTGAACGTGTTGGGTCTCGCAGATCTGCGACGCCAACCAACGACTCATCAGTGTAGAGTTTAGGCGTAGATGTTAAGCATGGCAGTCTACCCGGTCTTGACCCAGTGCAGTCTTAACCTTGCGATAACATAATCGGGAAGAGGGTTGACCGTAGCAAGGGGAACCCGATCGGGAGTATAGAAGATACAGGGGGATCGTGGCGATCGCAATTCAACCCAATGATTGGTTAACCCTGGGTGGACGGCTGGCCCTGGCCCTCGCGATCGGCGGCGTCATTGGCTGGGAACGGGAAGTAACCGGCAAGGCGGCGGGCTTGCGGACCCACATGCTGGTTAGCCTGGGAGCAGCTCTGTTTGTCCTACTCCCCTTACAAGTAAGTGATTCCCTAGACGCGAATGCCTTGAGTCGGGTGGTTCAAGGAGTAGCAACGGGGGTCGGCTTTCTCGGTGCGGGTGAGATTTTGCATCGCTCTAGCCAAGAGGGGAAACCGGTAGTCCGGGGGCTAACCTCAGCCGCTGCCATCTGGACAACGGCAGCCTTGGGGATCACTGCCGGTTGCGGTCTATGGCAAGTCACCCT
>CAZHXN010000031.1:0-5392 GCA_964536415.1 uncultured bacterium | reverse complement strand
TAAGTGGCCTATTTGTCCTGCGGGTGGCCAAGTACTTCGAGCGCCGCTGGCTTTCCTGAGATCAGGACCCCGTTGAAGCGGGTATTAGCCCCCCTGTTCCCCCCTTGCCTAGCCCAGATCGACGCCAAGATCTTTACGGATATGTAAATTTGGCTACAGGCGGGTCCTTCATCCCTTGTTAGGGTGAAAGATGCGATATGTGAGTATCTCCGCCGCTACGCCCGGTAGCGGTTTTTTTTCAGCATCCCGCCTTCACCTGATCGGGGCTATGGGAATTGGTGGCTGCGCACTTCTGCACTATACTGCTGCACGGCTTGGGCAACCTGATCCCGCAGATTCACGTAGGACTTAGCAAAGGGGGGCTGACGTTCAGATAATCCCAGCAGATCGGCGGTGACCAAGACCTGACCGTCGCAGTGGGGACCGGCTCCAATCCCGATCGTGGGGATGGTTAACTTTTGGGTAATTTCAGCAGCAAGGGTAGCCGGAATATGTTCCAGAACGATCGCGAAGGCTCCCGCTTGTTCCAGGGCGATTGCCTCCGCCAGAATTTGTTGGCCTGCGGCATCGGTTTGGCCCTGTTGTCGATAGCCCAATTGATGGACCGACTGGGGAGTTAGCCCGACATGGCCCATGACTGGAATCCCGGCCTGGGTCAACCGTAATACGGTTTCTGCGATCGTGGGATAGCCGCCTTCCAACTTGACGGCTTGCGCCCCCGCTTCCTTGAGCAACAGCCCTGCTGAGTGGATGGCCTGTTGGGGGCTTTCCTGATAGGTTAAAAAGGGCAGGTCACACACCAGCAATGCTTGTTTAACCCCCCGGCGAACGGCTTTGGCATGGTGGAGCATCTCCGTCAGGGTGACGGGGAGGGTGGTATCGTAGCCGAGGGCCACCATCGCCAACGAGTCCCCCACCAGGATGATATCGACGCCTGCGTGATCGAGAATTTCCGCAAGGGCGTAATCCCAGGCGGTCAGGGTGACGATCGTGCGTCCCTGTTGTTTCCATTGGCGTAATTGTCGCGTTGTAACGGGCATGGCCGTGTGTCCATTGATGGCTAAGTGTGATGGCTAATTGATGGGGATTGGATGGCTATTCTCCGATTTTGCCTTGAATCGGTCATCGACGACAGGACAAGGCGGTTTCTGCGAATATCGGGATCGATATCGAGGCTTGGGCGACCGTTGCCTTGGCGTGTCTTCGGTAGAATGGCGTCATGAACGTCATAGGCGTCATCCTGATCCCTGTTTCGAGCACTGTCACTGTGACTAAGTATGGTTTCCACCCTCGCGATCGCCGATACGATCACCAATTTCCAAGCTCTCCACGATCGTCTGGGGTTGCAACGGGCCACTGATACCGATTTTTTCCCGGAGTGGCAACATCTAGCGATTAATCTTAGCGAACACGATTATGCTTTTCTGGAGCAGCTTCGGCAACGCTACCATTACTACTACAATGGGGGCCTCCTGACGGAGGGGACGATCCTACTGGCGATCGTGGCCCCGTTATTGAACCATTTTGGGTTTCATGAGCCGCCGTGTTGTGTGCGTTCCGAGTCCCCCATTAGTCTCGCCTTGCCCGATCGCGATGAGATTTATTGTGGACGCATTGATATCCTTGTGGTCCAAGAACAGCTTTGGATATTAACGGTAGAAGCCAAGCGATCGCGGTTTGCCGTAGATATTGCCCTCCCCCAGTGTTTGGCCTATATGACGGCTGCGGCCATTAGTCCCAGCTTTGGCCTAGTGACCAATGGCAGTGATTTTGTCTTTTGCAAATTAGTCGAAACCATTTATGACTTCTCGGAGCCATTTTCCCTACTCTCCCACCGCAATCGCCTGCATGAGGTAGCCACCCTGCTGATTAATCTGAAGGCCACGATCGCTGGTAGCCATCACGCCCATGCCCACTAATTCGCCTGCGGACGGCGATGCAAGGAATCCAGGGTTTGGGCAATCCGATCGTCTTGAATGACGTAGGCCCGAAACGTTCCACTGGGTGTACTTTTAATAAAGGCAAAGGGGTTACGTTCTGCATTACCCACAAAGACATCAATGTGATTGCCCTGCACGGCTCCACCCGTATCCGCAGCAAAGAAAAACCCATCATGGACAGCCTGATACCCTGACGGTAGAGTAATAGCTTGTCCCCGTGCCGCCGGGATAAAGACGACGGACCCGATCGGAATGACATGACGATCGACGGCGATCGTGCGATAGGGAACCACCTGAAACGGATGGGACCCATAGCCATAGGGACCTTCACGGGGGGCAAAGCGGACCCGATTTGTCCCCCGCAGAATATTGGCGGGTAGGCCCGGAAAGAACGCGGCACAGTTCACCTGGGCACCCGGCCCCAGTCCGGCATAGCCATAGGTTTGGGGTTTGCCGTTTTCTAGCACCTGGACACTGCCCTGCATGGCCGCATGGCACCAATCCTCGTGGGATAGCCGGGGGCCTAACGGTTGTCCCGCTGGATCGAGAAGGGCATAGCCATTCTTCACTTGGCGGGAGAGGCGCATGTTGTAGTAGCTGGCCCATAGGGTCAGGGGGCGGGCTGTTTTGGGATTCCCCCCCAGATCAAAACTGATCCAGGGCAGGGAATCGCCGAGGGTGGTCCGCACGGGGGATGGGATAATGGCAGATAGTTGATAGGGGGCAAATTGTACTGGCAATTCCCCCGTGGGGATGCTGCGCGAACGCCCCGCGACTGGGGAATTCGTCGGGACTTGATAAGGGGCAAATTTCACCTGTGATCGGGCTATCCCCACAGGCCCAAACGACAACAGACCGAGCAGCATTGTACCGAGGATGGGTGACAGGCGTAATGAAACTGTTCTCCCTTGGGTGGAGTCTGATGGGCAGAGCATTCCAGATAGGTAGACAGTTGCCGCAGCCAGCGATCGTTGCATCGGTGTTGCCGGTGAGGAATGGGAAAATCACGAATAGTCATCACTAACCTGTACCTGTGGTCAGCCGCATCAGTCAGCCGCGATCGCGCATTTTGTGACCGGTATTGCCAAAGCTAGCCAGGACAGGTTATTTATTAGAATACCATGTCTGTATTGCCACCCTAATCATCATCCCGATAGGCATCACTCATGGGCATCAAGTCTGGCCTAAATGGATTAGGATGGGATTGCCCTGTACAGACTGCTGAATGATGTTAGTAGTAATGACTTTAGTCGTTGCAGATTATAGCCTGCACGGCCAATGTTTATCATTAACTGTGTGTTGCACTAACTGCTGATCATGCTCCATGCTCCTGCTTAATCTTGTGGGATCTCCTGAGTTTATGGTGGAGGCGCGTAGTACCCCCCACCATAAACTCAACATTTTAGATCGCTTATTTGTAGTTGCTTATTATTTGTAGTTGCTTATACTGTTCACACCGAAACCTCAGAAGAGCCATCTTGTGAATTAGGGTAATTGTCTCTCGAAACTCCTGACTGCACTCTGAATTGAGGGGTGAGATTGGAAAAAACAACCCATCAAGATTACCGAGAACCCGCGATCGAGGTTCACCTCGATCGCTATCAAATGGGTGACTACACCCCTGGTGCTCCCCTGTGGCAACAACTGGGCTGGTATTTTATCGGTACCGCCCTCGTGGAAAGCAGGCTGATCCCATCTTCTAGATTTAAAGTATGGGTGCTGCGCTGTTTTGGCGCGACGATCGGTCAACACGTCCGGATTAAACCAGGGGTGCGAGTTAAATTTCCCTGGCGGCTGATGGTGGGGAATGATGTCTGGATTGGCGAAGATGCCTGGTTAGATAACTTAGCGCCAATTACGCTGGCGGATCAGGTGTGTCTATCCCAAGGCGTTTACCTCTGCACGGGCAACCATGACTGGTCTGATCCCACGTTTGCCCTCAAAACCGCTCCCATTCATATTGAGACGGGAGCCTGGATTGCGGCCAAAGCGATCGTCGGGCCAGGGGTGACGGTGGGCCGGGGAGCCGTGTTGGCGATGGGCAGTGTCACTGGGCGATCGCTGGCCTCCATGATGATTTATGCGGGGAATCCCGCCCAACCGGTCAAAGCCCGATCGATCCAGCCCTCGCCCTTGACCTAACTCGAGGCGATCGCCCGTGGGGTGCTAACCTGCCGTTGCCATCGAGTAGCCTAGAGACTGCCAGACTCCGGTTGGTTAATCGCCTGGATTTTGGGTTTGCGTCGTTCTAACCAGAGGGGAACGAACAGCCAGACAGCGATCGCCACCAGTGCCAAGAGGCCTGCCCGACTCACCCAGGTAATCAAGGTTGCCAGGGGCACCAACTTACCGACAAAAAATGACAGGCTGACCATCACCGTGGCCCAGGCCGCCGCCCCCGCAAAATTACACAATAAAAACTGGGGGTAGGGCATTTCGGCAATCCCTGCCAGGGGACCAGCAAAAATCCGTAACAGGGCAATGAAGCGGCCCAGAAAAACGGCACGGGCGGCATTCTGGCTAAATTGATGTTTAACTTCCCACAGCTTCGACTCCGGTAGGCGGAACAGGCGACCGACTAAACGCAGGAACGACCACCCTTGCCACCGGCCCAGCCAGTAGCCCAGGTTATCCCCCAAGACAGCCCCACTAATGGCGCTGCCCAGCACATACCAGTATTCGAGTTCGCCGCTCCCGGCCAGGAAACCGCCCACCAGGGTGATGGTTTCTCCGGGAAGGGGAATGCCCATGTTTTCCAGCAGGATGCCCGTGAAGACGGCCCCATAGCCATAGTCATGGGCCAAGCGCTGAAGCGTGTCGAGGGAAATTAGCTCTAGGGACAAGTCAAAGGCCATGCAAAACCGCGATCACAAAGGGGACAGGGGAAGATTATCTTTGAATTTCTTTACATTCTAGCTTGATTCTGCTCAGTCGGCGATCGTCCGATCGGGGCCAAACGGGGTGGATGATGCCAACTTGACCCAAGCTTCATGAATGGGGATCATGAATGGGGACTACCTCCAGTCGCCGGTTACCAGGGCAAGGGGAACGATTGTGAGGCAGTTGACGGGAATTGCTATCGTGCCTCAGGCGTGCGCGTGTGGCTGTCATCGCCAGAAGATAACTTCGATGCTTGGATTTTCCATATCTGCCGCTTTTGAACCTGGTGAAGTTGTGTTGTCTCTGCCGGGGTTGAACATCGCTTTGAAGATTCCACCGACGACTTTGCAACTTGGGCCTTTTCTACAGCTAGTTTTGTTTCTGAGATTGACTTTCAGCCTTTTTAAGGGAGCGTACATATTCGCCAAATTCCTTCTAATTCCTATTTCTCTAGGATCTAAAAAATGGCTCTCTTGAGTTTATGGTGGGGCACGTAGTGCCCCACCATAAACTCAGTATTTTAGTTCTTTAATTTGTAGCTTTTTGCACTGTTACACCAAAATCTCAGAAGA
>CAZHXN010000030.1:38789-44284 GCA_964536415.1 uncultured bacterium | reverse complement strand
ACTGCTGCCTCCCGTAGGAGTCTGGGCCGTGTCTCAGTCCCAGTGTGGCTGGTCATCCTCTCAAACCAGCTACGGATCGTCGCCTTGGTAGGCCCTTACCCCACCAACTAGCTAATCCGACGCGAGCTCATCCCCAGGCAGATTAACCTTTCACCTCTCGGCATATCCGGTATTAGCGACCGTTTCCAGTCGTTGTCCCCGACCTGAAGGCAGATTCTCACGCGTTACTCACCCGTCCGCCACTAAGTGCCCGAAAGCACTCCGTTCGACTTGCATGTGTTAGGCACGCCGCCAGCGTTCATCCTGAGCCAGGATCAAACTCTCCATGTTATCCCCTAATCGCTAACGATTACAAGGCGCTAACGATTACAAGGCGCACTTTGAGCTATCCAGAACCCTCGTTCCGGTTATCCGTCTGACTCACCAATCCGGCCCAAGCTCTCGCTCTTACCAAATTGGCTCGCCTCTGTTATAATTGGCCGCATTAGCAGCCGATTCTCTTTGACGAGGTCTCAATTTCGTCTGGCTTCCAAGTTATTTCGCTGTCTAGGTGCTGACGCCTCGGTTGGCTCGCTTCCGCTCGCCTCCCCCTCAGCGCTTTTCTAGATTAACCATTCCTAAACCCCCTGTCAACCCCTTTTTGAAAAATTTCTCTCGGAAAAATATCTGAGAGGGCTGTATCCCTTGTGTAGTGAACCTTATAGCGATCTGACTAAGGTGGAAATTGGGTCTCGCAGGCTCGACGCCAACCTACGATCGTGGGGATGGGGGTCGGGCCATTGGGTGAAATGTGGATGTTGGGCCGCGAAGCTTGATGTCAATTGACAGCCTTAGTCGCCTCAGTGAAGGACAGGCAATTGGCTCAAGCCCCTTGTTCATCAGGTGCTTCTGTCTTTCAGAGACTTGGGAAATGCGGTAGGGAGTCTTAGGTTGCGATCGCGATCTGAAGGGGGCAGGGCACAATCAACCTCCCAGAATTTGGTGGCGGCTGGATGTGGTCATCGAGTCCGATATATCTGAATATCTTTCGTCTCTATATCTTTCGCCTCTATATAAAGGCACGGTGTTCAGGGGAGGATAAACCGCTAGATTGTGGATTTCGCGGGTTTGGATGCCTGATCGCTCCCCCTTCAGTGATACGCTGAAGAATGGCAATTTTCAGTCGCCGCGCCGTTCCGATCGCGAGCAAGACTGAGTCACGAGGATAAGGGTAAGCATGGTCACGACTACAGAAAAGGTCAACGTTGGCTATATCACGCAAGTTATTGGTCCGGTTGTGGACGTTGATTTCCCGGAAGGGAAGTTACCGCAGATTTATAACGCCCTGAGGATTAGTGGCAAAAATGCGGTCGGTGAAGAAACATCGGTCACCTGCGAAGTGCAGCAACTGCTGGGCGATCGTCAGGTGCGGGCCGTTGCCATGAGTTCCACCGATGGGTTGGTGCGGGGGATGGAAGCGGTAGATACGGGTGCGCCGATCAGCGTGCCGGTGGGGACAGCAACCCTGGGCCGGATTTTCAATGTGTTGGGTGAACCCGTGGATAATCTGGGGCCGGTGAGTGCGACGGAAGCTTTCCCGATTCACCGGGATGCCCCGAAGCTGACGGATCTGGAAACCAAGCCGTCGGTTTTTGAAACTGGGATTAAGGTGATTGACCTGCTGACCCCCTATCGCCGGGGCGGTAAGATTGGCCTGTTTGGCGGTGCGGGCGTGGGCAAGACCGTCATCATGATGGAATTGATCAATAACATTGCCACCAACCACGGTGGGGTGTCGGTATTCGGTGGCGTGGGGGAACGGACCCGTGAAGGGAATGACCTTTATAACGAAATGATCGAGTCGGGGGTAATTGACACCAGCGATCGTCAAAAGTCGAAGATCTCCCTGGTCTATGGTCAGATGAATGAGCCGCCTGGTGCCCGGATGCGGGTGGGCCTCTCGGCTTTGACAATGGCGGAATACTTCCGGGATGTGAACAAACAGGACGTGCTGCTGTTTATCGACAACATTTTCCGGTTCGTCCAAGCTGGCTCAGAGGTATCGGCGCTGCTAGGTCGGATGCCATCGGCAGTCGGATACCAGCCGACCCTGGGGACCGACGTGGGGGCGCTGCAAGAGCGGATTACCTCGACGCGTGAAGGGTCTATTACCTCGATCCAAGCGGTGTATGTTCCGGCGGATGACTTGACTGACCCGGCTCCGGCGACGACGTTTGCTCACCTGGATGGGACGACGGTACTCTCCCGTGGCTTGGCGGCGAAGGGGATTTATCCAGCGGTTGATCCCCTGGATTCAGCTTCGACGATGTTGCAACCGAGTATTGTGGGCGAAGAGCACTACAACACGGCACGGGCGGTGCAATCCACGCTCCAGCGCTACAAGGAATTGCAAGATATTATTGCGATTCTCGGTCTGGATGAACTGTCGGAGGACGATCGCTTGACCGTGGCCCGCGCCCGGAAGATTGAGCGGTTCCTGTCCCAACCCTTCTTTGTGGCGGAAGTGTTCACAGGGGCACCGGGCAAGTATGTACCGCTGGAGAAGACGATCAAGGGCTTCCAGATGATTCTCAGTGGTGAACTGGATGATCTGCCAGAGCAAGCCTTCTACCTAGTGGGCGATATTGACGAAGCGATCGCCAAGGCCGAAAAGATGAAGGCAGAAGGGAAGTAAGGTGCTCAGTCCCTTATCCCTAGCTTGATGCCATTTGATATCAGGAAGGCAGGGTATGTTGGTTGGCTGAGCCACGAGCATTGCCCTGCTGACCTGGGAACCGCAAGCGTTTGATGTATTAGCGAGTAGCAACTATGGCTTTAACGGTGCGAGTGATTGCTCCGGATCGCACGATCTGGGATTCGGAAGCACAGGAAGTGATTCTGCCCAGTACGACAGGACAGCTCGGTATTTTGACGGGTCACGTTCCCCTGTTAACGGCGCTGGATATCGGGGTGATGCGGGTCCGGGCCAGTCGCGAGTGGGAAAATATCGCGATTATGGGGGGCTTCGCCGAGGTGGAGAACGATGAGGTCACCATTCTGGTCAATGGGGGCGAGACGGGCAAAAAGATTGATCTAGAAAAAGCCCGCCAAAAGTTCTCTGAAGCGGAAGAGCGCTATAGTCAGGCTCAGGCCAGTGGCGATCGCCAATCTCAGATTCAGGCGGCCCAAGCCTACCGGCGTGCCCGCGCTCGGTTTCAAGCCGCAGGCGGTATGGTTTCGGCCTAGGCTTTCTGAGGCCCAATCCAGGGCTTAACCTAAGTCCAGCTAAAGCCATCGAGACAGACCCCGATCGGGGTTTGTCTTTTGGGTTAGGGCTAGCGGATTAGCAGCGGACTGACTGGCAGCGGGATCTCATGAACTGCCAACAAAGCTCACTTCCGGGAATCTGGATTGGGCATCGGTCACAGAAAGCTTGCGGCCTTCTTCTTGCCAATAGTTAATCACTTCTGTGGCTTTGTTGAGCAACAGCACCCGCTCTTGCTCACTAATCCAGTGTTTGGCTTCTAATTCGGTTTTCAGTTGTTCCCAGGCATCGTTACGTGGCCAGAAAAAATAGGAGGTCAGGGGGCTAGTGCCCTTGCCCACCACTTGGTCTACCGCCAGTGCAACGTTCTCCTCTAACCAGAGAACTTTCAGGATAAACTTGGACAATTCCACCTCCGCGCAGGTTCAGTAAAGCGATAAGGTTGACAGGTCGGGTCAATTTACCCGCAATTGGCTATTGTACTCCACTATCTGGGCAGTTGACAGAGGAATGTCGCAATGAAGGCGATCGTGGTCTTTGATATTGACGGGGTGATCCGGGATGTGAGTCATTCCTATCGGCGAGCGCTAGCAGATACGGTGGAGCGGTTTACTGAGGGGCAGTACCGGCCTGCGATGGAGGCTATTGATACGCTGAAGGCCGAGGGACGCTGGAATAATGACTGGGAGGCGTCCCAAGAGTTGATTTACCGTTATTTTGAGCAGCAGGGGCAGCCACGATCGCAGCTAGCGTTGGATTATGGGGCCGTGGTGACGTTTTTCCAAAGTCGCTATCGGGGGCCAAACCCAGATGATCCGGATCAGTGGACGGGATATATCTGTGATGAGCCGTTACTGTTGGCGGCGACGTATTTAGAGGCATTATCCCAGGGGCAGATTGCTTGGGGGTTTTTCAGTGGGGCAACACGGGGGTCGGCTCGCTATGTGTTGGAGCGGCGCTTGGGGTTGCAGGACCCGGTCTTGGTGGCGATGGAGGACGCACCCGGAAAGCCCGATCCGACGGGATTATTCCAGGTGATTGAACAGTTGGAGCAGGACTACGGTTTAGCGCCTGCCCTGCCGGTGGTCTATGCCGGGGATACGGTGGCGGATTTGCAGACGGTGCAGGCTGCCCAGCAGCAACGGCCCGATCGCACTTGGCTGGGGGTGGGGGTGTTGCCGCCCCATGTGCAGGTATCGTCGGAACGGCAGGCCAGTTATGCGGAGGTTTTGATGGGGGCGGGGGCGGTAACGGTGGTGGCGAATATTCAAGATTTGACGCCGGGACAGGTACACGCGCTGGTGAGTGAGAGCGGTTCGGCGGCACGGTAGGGTTGCCTGCTTTCACCACTAAGACACGAAGGGCACGAGGGGATTGGGGTTATTCGTCGAGATCTTCGATGTCGGGGTCGATCGCGTCGTTGAAGTCGGTCACTATGTCCTCCGTGGCGTCCAGATCGACAACTTTGCCATTGAAAAATTCCGCTAGCTGTTTGGCTGCTTGGGTGACTTCGCTGACCTGCCAGTCCGTTGCCGGGGGTGGGCCAAGTTCCGGGGCCGCCATACTGGGTAAGGGTTGAGGGTCCACCCAGTCGGTAACGGCAGAGGAAGCTGTATGCCCGTTTTGAGCCGTATGCCCGTTTTGAGTGCCGTTGTTATCGCTATTCACGCTGCCGTTTGCTGGCGCGGTCGCGTGGTGAGGGAGGGGACCGTTACGGGGATAGGGTTGGGGGCTTTCGCCGAGAGTCGGTGAGGCAGGGGTTAGCGGGGCGGCGACCATTGGGGGAACTGCACTGACCGGGGCGGGGGGAGCGAGTGGCGCAATGGGGGAGTCTGAATCCATTGCACTATTGGTCTCATCGGGGTCAGGTTCACGGCGGGTCACCACTTCAACCCGAATCTGGACAGGGCGATGGAGAACTTGCTCAAAGGCCGCTGCCACGATCGCGAGACTCGCTTCTAAATTGGACTTCAATTTAGAGGGAATGCCTAGGCGTATCCCGTTCTGATCGATCTGGAGCAGTTGCCCCCATTGGCTGAGCATGATTCTGGTACTGCTCTGCTGGATTTGCGGGATCACCTGGGACCAGATCGTCTTGAGATCCTGAGCCGTTCTAAAAGCTGGAGTTGCCTGTCCGGGGAAAGTATGGGTGCCAGGGGACGGGGAACTGGCGGGGGGGGAACTGGTGGCGGGAGCGGCAACAGTCGGGGGCGCTTGCTCTGGGGGAGTGCTGGGAGGCCGAGATGACGGG
>CAZHXN010000030.1:17517-38713 GCA_964536415.1 uncultured bacterium | reverse complement strand
GGGGGGGGGGGGGGGGGGGGGGGGGGGGGGGGGGGGGGGGGGGGGATGGGAGGGGCCAACTGTCGGGAGATTGGGGACGGTGGCGTTGCAACAGATGGGATACCTTCGGTGGGGGCTGATGGTGTGAGGGCAGTCGGTAGGAGACCGACAAGGATCACTTCGAGCCAGAGGCGGGGCTGAGTGGAATGCTTGAGTTGGGCTTCACCACTGCGCAGGTGTTGTTGGCCTTGCAGAATGAAATGGGTATCCCACGATCGCGCCAATTCCACCAATTGGGTCCAGGTGGGGCCGGTAAGGGCGACCAAATCACTGCGATCGGGGGCTGTTTTAGCAATCAACAAATCCCGATAGAAGCTGGCGAGATTCTGCAACACGGTCAACGGTTCCCGGCCCCGATCGAGGAGTTGGCGGGTACAGTCGATCACCGCCGTGGGATCATTGGCCGCGATCGCCTGCAAGAGGACTAACAAATCCCGTTCGGGGACAGCACCCACGAGATCCCAGACCCGATCAGCCGTAATTTGGCCCACTGCCAGACTCAGTTGATCCAGCAAACTTTCGGCATCCCGTAAGCCCCCCTGGGCAATCTGCCCCACCAGCGTTAAGGCTTCTACGGTAATATCGATCGCCTCAATCTCAGCAATTTTCTGGAGATGGGCCACCATTGCATCCAGGGGAATGCGACGAAAATCAAAGCGTTGGCAGCGGGAAATAATCGTGGGCAGAACGCGCTGGGGATCGGTGGTCGCCAGGACAAAGACCACGCGATCGGGGGGTTCCTCCAGGGTTTTGAGCAAGGCATTAAAGGCGGCAGTGCTCAACATGTGGCAATTGTGGACTAACATGCCGTTCGCCACAAAATTGTGGTTGTCCTCTACCTCAAGGTCGTAGACCGGCTCTTGCCGACCGGGCCTGATCTCCTCAATTGAGGCGAAATTTGTATACCATTGCAGGGAGGCGACCAACTCATAGGCTCCCCACCCCAAGATCTGTCGTACCGAAACAGCACTCACGGGACATAGAACCAGATCTCCAATGCCAAGGTCCTTGGCCGCCACCCAGCCATTGGGCGAATACAATAAATGGTTATCGGTACAGCGAATCCGTTGTCGAGTCGTTTCCAGATCGATCGTCTGCCTGGTGCCCTGCTGAAGCCAGCGCTTAACGGGTTTGAACTCCCAACCCCGCGTGGTCTCGTTAAAGCTGAGCACCCGTTGGCCCTCCAGGCTGGGATTATCGATGCGCATGAGGCCCGTTTCCGTGAGCACCCAGGTATCTCCAGCGAGACATTCGTCGATCACGTAGACTTTATAGCGACACTGCACAGGTGCAAATTGGGCACGCTCGATCAACTCGCGGATGTTGTCTACCCCCGTATTGCTGGCCGCGTCAATTTCCGTGACATCCAGGGCCGTTCCCCGCGTAATCGTGCCACACGCCTCACACCGCCCACAGGGCTGCGCTGTAGGCCGATCGCTGGTCAGACAATTCAATGACTTGGCCAGAATGCGCGCACTCGACGTTTTCCCCGTTCCCCGTGGTCCCGTGAACAAATAGGCCGGGGCGATTTTTTCCTGGGCGATCGCATTGGCCAGCGTCGTCGCGATCGCTGTTTGGCCCACCAGATCGGCAAAGATCTGGGGACGATATTTATGATGAAGGGGTTCGTAGGTCACCAGTCTACCCGCCAGCCCAACGAGGACAGCATACGCCGGAACAATATACTGACACCACTGACACACTGACGGCTGCCGAGGTTACTAGCCCAGGTAGCCAGCAATGGCAGGTTGGTGTCGAGCCTGCGAGACCCAACACGGCCACTTTTTTGGGTCGCACTGCGTTTGACCCAACCTACTCACAGGTAGCTAGCAGTCATCCAAGGCTGTCATCCCTCAGATTGAGTATGGCCCAACCCGCGATCGCCGCTAGCTTGCTGGCTCAATCTTAACCTTCTTCCGCAGGCGGCAGTGGCGCACTTCGCCTGGGGGGATGATTTGCCGCAATCCAGTGTAGGTACGCTAAAAAATGGGTAACCTCACCGGCCTGATGCATCTGATTGAGTTGATAGGGGAAAACCTTGAGTTCAACGCAATCAACCGCCTGCAACCAGGGTATTGCGTCGGTCACACTCAGAATCACGATCGCGTGACGGGCTAGATCCGGATATCCCTGGATCTGAGCGAAATAGGCGATCGGATCAGCCAGGGTATCACCCCGCACCAACAGTAAATCCGGGTGCCAAACAGTGGCTAATAGAGCAGCCTGCTCCAGATCATCTGCCTCCAGCAACCGGTGCTGATATTGGGAGAATACATTCGGTAAATTGATGATCGGTAACCTTTCTGACGAAACCTCTGCCGACACACCCACTAGGGGGGAATCCGGTAACAGTTGACTTAAAGACAAGATCGTGAGCGACTGCGTCGGTAACTGCGTCGGCGATTGGACGGGGGGAGGTCCCCCCCTGCCTTCCCCACATCGCAGCCTCGCCAGGTACTCAAACCAGGACTGCAATAAACTGATCGGGGCGGGCAAGCTTAAAATGCCATCTACCTGGACGTGCAGGAGAGATTCGGACGTTGATTTTCCTTTGGGAACGCTGTGCGAACGGGGTACCGTTGCGATCACAGGTATCTGGGCCGTGCCAGGATTAGCCTTTAACATCGCCAAGAGCGACGCATCGGTATCGACTAACCAAGATTCGTCCAGGAAAATGACACCTGGGCGCAGGCACTGGGCTTTTTCGAGCAGATCCTGTGGGAACCGGGCCACCACTACCCGACACCCCAACGCCTGTAACGCTTCCAGTAACCCCTGCCCCTGGGACGGTGCTTCAGCCACCAGGACAATCATGGCGGTAGTTGGGGCTACCTCATCGCCCACCCCCGATTGGGTAGGTGGGCTTAAACCTGGGTTAGAGGCAGGCAGCAGTAAGGTAAACTCACTGCCAACCCCCACTTGGGAGAGAAAGCTGATGACTCCCCCATGCAGCCGCACCAGACGGTAGGTCAGGGCCAAGCCCATGCCAACTTCCCCTGGATAGGGACTGTGGGCAACCTGTAATTGTTGTAATTTTTGGAAAAGACGCGGCTGCTCGGTCGCAGGAATCCCAATCCCCGTATCCCACACCGTTAAACCTAGCCAGTCCGGATGCCAGCGACTAATCCGTAAACCTACCTGGTCAGTTGGGGACGAGAATTTTAGGGCATTACTGAGGAGATGGGTCAACATTTGGCACAAGCGCAGTTCATCGGCCACCAAATACACCGCGTCCCCCTCAACCTCCCAAACGGTTTGAATTGCCCGACTTTGCTCTGATCGAGCCGGATCAGTGGTTACCGTTGCCGCAGCAGATGGGGTATTCAAGTACAGCGACTGAGCTTCATGCCAAGCTTGCGCCTGGGCGATCGCCCGTTCACAGACCGCCTTAAGATCGACTGGCTGGCAATTCAGCGTCAGTTGCCCTGCATCCAGACAGGCCAGTTCAAAACTCTGGTTAGCCAGGGTCGTCAGCAGGCGAGCATTGTGATGAATTAACTGGATATACTGGTGCTGGCGGGTGTTGAGTGGCCCGACGGTGGCTGCCTGCATGAAGCTTGCTAACCCCAAAATAGCGGTGAGTGGGGTTTTAATATCGTGGCTGAGGGACATCAGGAATTCGTCTTTGGCTTGATTTTGTTGCCATAGATCCCGGTTCTCAGCCATCAAGCGCTGGCTTTGAGCATAGAGCGGGGTCACCTCAATCGCTGCTAGCAGCCGTAAACAAGGGCTTGGTCTCCCCTCGCTTAAGGTTTGCCCTGCGCCCCACACCGCTGCTGGACAGAAACCCTCCGTCTGAGTAGCCAGTGGTGGCAGCGGCAGGTGCAAAAGTTGCCAGATTTTCTCTTCACGCGTTGCCAGGATACACCCATAGGCATAGGTATCTCCCAGACCAGCGGGTATCGGGGTGGCAATTTCCTCCCCAGGGGAATCACTAGTCTCTCGGTCAGGCGTGTATTCAAGGCATAAATGTCCCCTGTCGGTCCCAGCCTTTGGCGTAACCCATTGGGAAGCGATCGCTAGGGATAATGGATGATGATACAGATTGGTATCGGCAAGACGGGGGTCTGGCTGGGGGAGGATAAGCGCCTGCGGCAACAGATCAGCCTGCCCGCCCATCACCTGGGACCAAGCCAGATTTTGGCCCAACACCATCCCCGTCTCCGTTTGCAACTGCAACGGCAACGGTAGCCAATCCAACCACTGCCACCCCACGGGCAAGCCTGAACGCTCCGCAACCATTGGCGGTAGCAATGTCTGCATCCCAGCCCCCTGGGGGGCTTCGCCTGAATGACGCCACCCCTGCTCCTGGAAGGCAGAGGTTGGAGCCACTTCCTGGGGCGATCGCCGCAACGATACGGGAGCAACGGGGGGCGAAGCGGGCCAAGGGAGCCAAGGGGTTGACGGGGAGGCTTGGCCTGTTGGGAATGCGTTCCCCCACTGCTCCGCCAACCACGACAGTGCCCGCTCGCTATTGAGTAGCCCCAGAAATTGCCCCTGCCCATCGACGATCGCCCAGCACCCCGATTCGCGGCTGGCCAAGTGCTGACACAGTTCCAGCAACGAGAGCGCGGCAGGTAGCAAGCCAACGGGTTCAATGAGGGCAGCCGCAGCCAAGCGGATCGGCAGTGATTCTACCCCCCCACCGGACTCTCCCGCCGCCCGGGGAAACGGGGGAGAAGAAAGGGATAGTAAGCGATGGAGACGAACAACACCGACCGGACGCCGTTGAGCATCTAAGACAACCCCAAAGCTAGTGTCTGCCTGAAGGCACTGGCTAACCAGGACAGCCGGCTCGGTCTCTGGTGAACAGAGGGCAACGGGATGGGTGATACGGGCGATCGGCAAGGGAGGCATGGAGGGTTTCAGAATAACTGACAGGCAGCATGGGATTTGAGGAGGAACGGCGCAGCACCTGCCTTGATGCTCACAAGCCTCGCTACGATCCTCAAAAACCAGCAGGGACAATCGCAGCCGCAAGGATATGTAAGGATCATAATATCCCTCACCTAGGGTTGTCAGGGGCACAGGGGATACTGGTTAGAATTAGGGGGAAGCAGGGCGACTTTTTTCTGATCTTTCAGGCTAGAGATGGAGACCGGGGCAGCTTTACAGTTACAATCGGTAAGGTTGTAAACATCTGTAACTAATTGCGGCAGTGGCGGGCAATAGAGGGATGATCTTGACCTCAACCCTGGCACCGGAAGTTGTAAGGACACCCAAGTCATCATAAATTTGCCTGGTTATCAGTGTGGTACGTTCCAGTTTAGCAATCTGCTCTCTGCTCAATTCTGACGCTTTAGCCAAAGCGTTAGCCCATGCACTTGGTCGTGGGCGCTACCACGTTTCCCAATTCCACCACGCGCAGGAATTCCTCAAATTTGTCTGCCAGGAAGAACGCAATATTGACTGTCTTATCTTGCAAGAGAGTTCTGAACTGGCTAAGGTTACTGAGACGCTTTGTCAGCAATCCGTCATGTTACCAGCCCTGATTGTATATGACCAGCTTGCACACCTAGAGGCAGCGGCAGATGACCATCCGGCAGAACCCCTGATCCCTAATAAACCTCTGTACCATGCCGCTGAGATAAGACTCGCGCTAACGGCCCTCAGCCAAATCAGTACCGAAATTGATCATGCCATTCGGGAATTTCTACGGTTATCCCCCAGCAATGTTGACCCAGGTAAAGACGATATATTGACAGTCAACTTAGCCGCTCGACCGGTAGAGCTGCAAATACAACAGCAACGACTTGCTGAGAAATTAAAGGAACGGCTGGGATATCTTGGTGTGTACTATAAGCGAGACCCCAAAAACTTTTTACGAAATTTGTCGCCAGCGGCTCGCCATGCCTTCATGGAAAAGCTTAAAACAAATTATCGTAACATTGTCATTCTCTATTTTTCTGACGAAGAAACACTGAACCGACAGATCGATGAATTTGTCAATGATGCATTTTTTTTTGACATTCCTGTGACACAAATTGTTGCGTTACACATGGAGTTAATGGATCAGTTATCGAAACAATTAAAGTTAGAAGGTAGGAATGAAGATATTCTTCTAGACTATCGATTAACCTTGATTGACGTGCTGTCCCACCTTTGCGAGATGTACCGACGATCGATCCCACGCGAGTCTTGATCTGATATCCCCATCCTATATTTTCTGGTTGCAACGGTTCTATGAATCCTTTGAAGAAGACTTACATCCTTAAGCTTTATGTGGCTGGAAATACACCGAATTCAGTGCGGGCATTAAAGATGCTGAAAAATATTCTGGAAGAGGAGTTTCAGGGAATCTATGCACTCAAGGTAATTGATGTACTACAAAATCCGCAGCTAGCTGAGGAGGATAAGATTCTAGCAACCCCAACCCTGTCGAAAATTCTTCCCCCACCCGTGCGTAAAATTATCGGTGATTTATCCGATCGCGAACGGGTACTAATTGGCCTTGATCTTCTCTATGATGAGCTACGGGAAGATGAATTAGACTTTTGACATTTAACCTTTTTCTGCTTCTGGGTTGGAGGCATCCCGCCTCAGCCAACGATTGTCATCTCCTGAAGCACAGCCGTCTCTAATAGCTATACGGGGCTATACGGCTATATAAATTTGGCAAGTCCGCTTCTGGATACTGAAGGGGTGCATATCGGGGGCAAATCGGAATTAAAGTTCGGCTAGCCGGTTAGTCTTGGAGAAGCCCAATCTGTCTTTAGTTCGGATCGGCTCTCGCCCTTAGCCTGACTGGAAATCCCAAGATCGCTGGCAAGTTCTGGCAAGTTAAGTTGTACCCTTAATCAAGGAGTTGAGGTGTGGATGATCGCTCTTACCCCTTGCGTCACGCTATACTCCCCATTGGGATGGCCAGTCCTCTGATAAAACAGTTTATTATGCTACAGGGTAGCCTCCGAAACCACAGAGTTTCCCAGAAGCGTTGGATTAACCCAAAGGCGCAACTCCACTAAGGGTAACTGGATAAAGGCAATTGGATGCGAGAACTCTGCCAGCGATCGAATTTGGTATTTAGGTATACAGGTATATGAGTCAGTTTGAACAACTTGGTTCTCAACTTTCTGCGGAGGCAGGCTCCCATGTACGGGCGATCCAAAAAATCCGCACAATGATTGAAGGGTTTGATGATATCACCCACGGCGGTCTCCCTATTGGGCGCACGACTCTGGTCAGTGGGACCTCTGGAACTGGGAAAACGCTCTTAGCGGCTCAGTTCCTGCGTAATGGGATTGCCCACTTCGATGAGCCGGGGGTATTTGTCACGTTTGAAGAGTCCCCCACGGATATTGTCAAAAATGCCCAAAGCTTTGGCTGGAAGCTGGACGAACTGATTGAGCAGGGGAAGTTATTTATTCTGGATGCCTCTCCAGACCCGGAGGGGCAGGATGTGGTGGGGGGCTTTGACCTGTCGGCCCTGATTGAGCGAATTAACTACGCTATTAACAAGTACAAGGCCAAGCGAGTTTCGATCGACTCCATCACAGCAGTCTTTCAACAGTATGATGCTGCCTCCGTTGTGCGCCGGGAAATTTTCCGGCTGGTGGCCCGCCTGAAGCAGGTAGGGGTGACCACGATCATGACTACGGAGCGGGAGGAAGAGTATGGCCCTGTAGCCCGGTTCGGGGTCGAGGAATTTGTCTCGGATAACGTCGTGATTGTACGGAATGTGCTGGACGGGGAACGGCGGCGGCGCACGATCGAAATTCTCAAGCTGCGGGGGACAACCCACATGAAGGGGGAATACCCATTCACCATTACCAATGAGGGCATTAACATTTTCCCGCTTGGGGCTATGCGCTTAACCCAGCGATCGTCTAATGTCCGCATTTCCTCTGGTGTCAAAACCCTGGACGAAATGTGTGGTGGCGGCTTCTTCAAGGACTCGATTATTCTGGTCACAGGCGCAACGGGGACGGGCAAAACCCTACTGGTCAGCAAGTTTCTGCAAAATGCCTGCATGAATGGGGAGCGAGCGATCCTATTTGCTTACGAGGAGTCCCGTGCCCAATTGATGCGCAATGCCTACTCCTGGGGGACAGACTTTGAGGAGATGGAGCACAAGGGCCTGCTGAAGATCCTCTGTGCCTATCCGGAATCGGCAGGTCTGGAGGACCATTTGCAGATCATTCGGTCCTATATTTCCGAGTTCAAGCCCGCCTGTATTGCGATCGACTCCCTATCGGCTCTGGCTCGTGGCGTCAGCAATAACGCCTTCCGGCAATTCATCATTGGCGTGACGGGCTATGCCAAGCAGGAGGAAATCACGGGCTTTTTCACCAATACCACCGACCAATTCATGGGGTCCCATTCCATTACCGATTCCCACATTTCCACGATTACCGACACCATTTTAATGTTGCAGTACGTGGAAATTCGCGGCGAAATGGCACGGGCGATTAATGTCTTCAAGATGCGCGGATCGTGGCACGATAAGGGTATCCGCGAGTACATCATTAGTGAACGCGGGCCAGAAATTCAGGACTCTTTCCGTAACTATGAACGCATTATCAGTGGCGTTCCCACCCGCGTTGTCGTTGACGAAAAGAGTGAGCTATCCCGGATTGTCAAGGGCGTCCAGGAGAAAACCGTCGCTGGGGAGTTGCTTGAAGACTTATAAGATCTGGTGTTTGCGATCGCAACCTGGACTGCTAGTTCATGGGTCTGGCGTGTAGGTGGGTGTTGAGCCTCCGAGACCCGACACCCCAAATACAAACCCAACACCCCAAATAATTGACTGGTTAGGCCAAGCACCGTGCGACCCAACCTATCCCCATGAAGTTGGACAGCGCCTTAGCCCTGAGGGAGTTCTAGATTTTCGGCTCCACTGATGACTTTGGCCGAGAGAATCTTGTCACCCTGCTTGAGTTTACCCAAAACTTCCTTGCCTTCCGTCACGTAACCAAAAACGGAATAGCGACCATCCAGCAGGTTCGACCCCGCCGGGGTTAGCTCCGGTTGGAACAGGAGGAAGAAGAATTGGGAGGAGCCGCCATTGGGGTCATCACCGGGGCGGGCCATTGCCAGGGTGCCATAGGCGGAGAAGGGCAGCACGGGATATTCCAGATAACGACCAGCGGTTTCTAAGGTGACGCCATAGATGGGTAGGGGATCGTCCTGTACTCGAATTTCCAACGGGATGGCCCGATAGGCTTGCGTCTTGGGATCGATAAAGCCCGTTTCTTTACCAGGGGGATCACCCGCTTGGAGCACGTAGCCATCTTCCGCACGGGTAAATTCTAGCCCGTCATAGAAGCCCCTTTGGACCAAATCAACAAAGTTACCTGCCGTGACGGGGGCATTGTAGCCATCAACGACGATCGTCAAATCACCGCGCTCGGTTTTCATCGCGATCGTCGCCCGTCCTTTCAGTTGGGGAAGAGTTTGGTAAGCATCAGGCACCTGGAAGGGGAAGGCTTGCACCATGTATTCCTCCAGTTCACCCACTAGATCGAGGGCCTGGGCACGATCGGTCCACACGGCTTCCTTATCCTTGGCCTCGGTACTGGCTTGCAAGCGATCGAGGGTAGTCTCCAGACTAGCCAGAATTTCGGTTGCCCTAGCCTGGTGCGCTGGGGTCACACTGGCGAGGAGATCGTCCCGTTGGCGATCGAGAACCCGCTGGGCCTGCTGCACATCCCGCGCCACCGCTGGCCATCGCCGATTCGCCCGTAATTGGGTGTTGATATCTTCCAGACTGGACTGCAATTCCCGCACGGGGGGATTATCAATGGGCAGCGCATAGCGCAGAAGGGCCTTGCCATCCGTAATCGGATTACCCGCAGGCAGTGCCGCCAGCACCATTGCTTGGGCGGGTGTTGCAGCAAACCCCAGACACACACTCAAGGCCACGGCGATCACCGCCCCTCTCAAGCAGCGAGAGATAAACACTGGCCATAATGACAGCTTGTAAAGCAAATGCAACATAATTAGGTAATTGATATCGTCTTTTGGTAGCCGAGAACGCAGGTACGCAAACGCGAGAACGCTGGCGTAGGGAAACGTTGAAACGCTCGCACGTTGGGGCTTCCTCCTATCTTGCCATAGGGCTGTTCCCCGATTACGAATCTGGCCCAAAACAGCGCCCGAAACAAGAAAGTTTGGAGAAGCTCCGGTAGAGGGGTAGAATAAAAGGCCGATTGTTCTCTCCGAGTGGCGGATTCATGATCTCCAGCAATGACTTTCGCACGGGCACCACGATCGAACTCGATGGTTCGGTTTGGCGGGTGCAAGAGTTTCTACACGTTAAGCCGGGTAAGGGATCGGCGTTTGTACGCACCAAGCTCAAAAATATTCAAAGTGGGAATGTGGTTGAACGGACGTTCCGAGCTGGGGAAATGGTCCCCCAGGCTACCCTGGAAAAACGGACGATGCAGCATACCTATAAGGACGGCGAAGACTTCGTCTTTATGGATATGAATACCTATGAGGAAGGACATTTACGCGCTGATCAGATTGGCGATCGCGTCAAATACCTCAAGGAAGGCATGGAAGTTAATGTCATCTTCTGGGGTCAGCAGGTGATTGAAGTGGAACTGCCCAACTCGGTGGTCCTGGAAGTCACGGAAACCGATCCCGGCGTAAAAGGGGATACGGCCACGGGCGGAACCAAACCCGCGATCGTGGAGACCGGTGCCCAGGTGATGGTTCCCCTGTTCATTTCCGTGGGTGAACGGATTCGCATTGATACGCGTACAGATTCCTACCTGGGTCGAGAGTAAGCCGTGCAATTAGAATTTAGTGAACTGCGGGATCTATTAACCACCCTCGATCAAACTGAGATTGAGGAGTTGACGTTAAAGGCGGCGGATTTTGAACTGACGATCCGGCGGCGCTCGGCATCGGGCGTGGGTGAATTGGTCCCCACGGTTCTAGCCGTCCCTCCGGCCAGTATGCCCCTCCCAGAGGCAGCCCCAGCGGCCCCAACAGCGGCGTTGGTTACGCCCCCAGCAGCCCAACCCCAGGATACCCCAACGGTATCGGTCCCACCGCCTTCGAGTGCCAGTAGTCGCCTGTTGGAAATTACCTCGCCGATGGTGGGGACGTTCTATCGCGCCCCGGCACCGGATGAGCCGCCCTATGTAGAAGTGGGCGATCGCGTTCGAGTGGGCCAAACGGTCTGCATCTTGGAAGCGATGAAACTGATGAATGAGTTGGAATCGGAAGTCAGCGGGACGATCGTGGAAATTTTGATCGAAAATGCAGACCCCGTGGAATTCGGCCAAGTGCTGATGCGGGTGAAACCCGATTGATCCCGCCAGCGAGACCCGTTCACAATCTCAGGACTGATCTATTCCAGGACTGATCTATTCAATGTCAAGTCAGCCGTGACTTACCGCTATCTGCTGTTTTATAAGCCTTATCAAGTCCTGTGCCAGTTCACCGATGCCACAGCCGCAAATCCGCGATCGACCCTCAAGGACTATATCCCTGTCCCCGATGTGTATGCCGTTGGGCGACTTGACTACGACAGCGAGGGGTTACTCCTCCTCACTAACGATGGGCGGTTGCAACATCTGCTGAGCCATCCCCGCTTCCAGCACCCCCGCACCTACTGGGTTCAGGTGGAAGGTATTCCGGATGCCGCTGCGTTGGAGCAGTTGCGGCAGGGTGTTCTTATTCAGAACTATCGCACCCGTCCAGCCCAAGTGCGCTTACTTGCCCATGCGCCAACGGTTCCCCCGCGTCACCCTCCGATCCGGTTTCGCCAACAGATTCCAACCGTCTGGCTAGAAATGACCCTCACCGAAGGGCGTAATCGTCAAGTTCGGCGAATGACCGCAGCCGTTGGCTTCCCCACTCTGCGGTTGATTCGGGTTGAAATTGCTACCCTCTCCCTGGCCGACCTCCAGCCGGGACAATGGCGAGACCTCTCGTCTGCCGAACAGCAAGCACTAACGCAACGGGTTTTGGTCACCCATCCCAGTGCCCCTGTCGCAGATCGGGTATCCTCGTCCCCACGGGTGCGACACCCGCGATCGCGGCTTAAACACCCCCCTAAACGTTCTCCCAAACGCCCACCTCAGGACCACTCCCGACCATAGCCCCGCCAAACCCCGACGAGGACACCTTGGACTTCTAGGGAATGGGCATCCACCTTAATCGGCGCATATTTAGGATTAGCAGGCTTGAGGGTGACGACCCCCCCCTTCCGGTGAAAATGCTTAAGTGTGGTGCCGTTACCTTCAACCCGTGCCGCAACAATAGTACCGTTTTTAATCTGTTTGGGATCGGTAGCCGGACGCATGATCGCCACATCACCTTCCAAAATCATGGCATCAATCATGCTGTCACCTGTTACCCGCAGCGCAAAGAACCCCGGTTGCAAAAATAAACTCGATAGATCAAACCGCTCCACTGATTCCGTAAACGGATCGGTTAACGTGCCTGCCGCGATCGACCCTAACACGGGTAACCCTGGCTCCGGTTGGTGTAACAGGCGCAGGGTACGGGCTTGTCCCTTGGTCCAGTCAATATACCCTTTAGCCCGCAGGTGCTCGAGGCGACTTTGGACGGGAGCGGGCGATCGCAGATGCATCGCTTCCATCATTTGCCGAATTGAGGGGGGATGCTGATGCTCTTGGATATAGAAAACAAGCCAATCGTACAATTCCTGTTGAACTTTAGTTAAGGGTTTCATGGTTGTGTCAGCATTTTTCAAACAAAACAGAACACACGTACCATTGAAACCTGCAATTTGACGAATGGCAAGTCTTTTGTTAGAGAAATTGATGAAGATTCTGAATGAGGCCCTGAAGATTGATAAGGACGAAGAGGGCGATCGCGCATCCACATCGCGTCTGCTGATAGGACAATCATACTATCAATTTTCTGCATTAGCAACCGGTTGCTGGCCCCACTCCCCCCGTTGCTATTTCCCCTGAATGGCTACCCGATCGCGGCGGCACCCTCCACCACGGAACCCTCCACTAGGCCCAGTGCCCCTCCCGTTAGACACCCCCTCCATCTGCTACCCTGGAAGCAAATAATCTGCAGCCCGATTCACCGGCCCAATTCACCTGAATTAACTGGATTAAACCTGACTGGGAACCCGCCTGTGACTGCCGCTTTGCCTGCAACGATCAAATTCCTGCAACAGCCCACCTGTGATGCCTGGGTAGCGCAAGCGATCGCCCATTTGGATACTATCCTGCTTGATCATTCCCACTGCGAACGGAAGGCGGCTGGTGTGGCCTTAAACCTCATTTTTCGGTATCCCTCTAGTACCAAACTGGTGCGCACCTTGACGACGATCGCCCAGGAAGAACTCAGTCATTTTGAGCAGGTGAACCAATGGCTTGATCGGCGGGGGATTCCCCTCGCGCCTTTGGCGGCCCCTCCCTATGCAGCGGGACTGAAGGCTCAAATCCGTCGCCAGGAACCGGAACGCCAACTGGATTCACTCCTTGTTGCGGGTTTGATTGAGGCCCGGAGTCATGAACGCTTGGGTCTCCTGGCGGCCCATTGTCCTGACCTGGAATTGGCCGCTTTCTACCGTAGCCTCATGGCCTCGGAAGCTCGCCACTATGGCATCTATTGGACGTTAGCGACGACCTACCACGATCGCGCCACGGTCGATCAGCGGTTAGAGGAATTGGCTGCGATCGAAAGTGACCTCCTCGCTACCCTTCATCCTGAACCCCGAATCCATAGCTAACCCTGACGCTCAGTAGACCACGCTAATTAAACGGAAGGATTACCGTTCGCGCAGCGTCTCCGCAGGAGAATTGCCCTCACCCCCAGCCTTGCCCCCCTGGCCCCCCGCGAACGGGGGATGGGGCGAGGGGATTGTGATCGTTTTTGAAATTTTTTCTAGAAAAATTTTTCCTGAATCCCGCGAACGGGGGATGGGGCGAGGAGATCGAGCACGATCCCCCTGCTCCCGGTTTGGGAGAAGAAGGGGTTAGGGGATGAGGGTCTTCGGTTTAATGACACCCACCGACTTAACTGGAGGAGAGCACCGGGATAACGCTCCATTAGTCTTCAATATTTTTTGAACCGCTTCCATGCGTAATGGCGGGGAAAGTTGATTAATCATCAAGATTGCTATCGCTTCCTGGCTACTATTCCTGGTTACTACACCCTTTGTTGCCACGGTACTTGGGGTCCAATATTAAACAATTCAAAGAAAAGTAAAAATTCTGTGATGTTGCACCAATTGTTTGGATAATCCTTATTGAGGTAATATCCCATTTTGGAATTCTGCTTGCCTGCGTGTTGATGGTTTGAAATTTGACGATTGGACCGTTCGCGATCGCGCCTAAAATTGCGATCGGGCCTAAAATATGGACTCATTAATCCTGGAGACTGGGCATGAGCAAGTACGATTTCGTCATTGTCGGGGCAGGGGCGGCTGGTTGTGTGTTGGCGAATCGCCTGAGTGCGGATGAGAATGCCAAGGTCTTATTGCTGGAAGCGGGTCCGGTCGATCGCGATGCCAATATCCACAGTATGGATGGGTTTACGAAGCTGTGGGGGTCCGATCTGGATTGGAAATTTATGACGACGGCGCAGGCAGCCCTCGGCGATCGCGCCATCCTCATTAACCAGGGGCGGGTGATTGGCGGCAGTTCGGCCATCAATGCCATGATGCACGTGCGGGGGAATCCCCGAAATTTTGACTATTGGAACTATCTGGGCAACGAAGGCTGGAGCTATGCCGATGTTCTGCCCTATTTCAAAAAAATTGAAGACTTTGAGGGTGGTGAGTCGGACTACCATGCCACGGGTGGTCCCGTAAGTGTGCGCTATTGTCCTGATCCCGACTGTCGATCGGAAGCCTTTCAAAATGCCGCTGTTGAAGTTGGCTTCGCAGGTCCCCACTGGGACTACAACGGTCCCCAACAGGGAAATGGGGCCGGATATCTGCAATTTAATATTACCCAGGATGGTCACCGCCACAGTGCGGCAGATGCCTATTTAACGCCAATCCAATCGCGATCGAACCTCACCATTGCAACCGAAGCGATCGTAACCAAAATTGGGGTAAAAAATGGCAGAGCCACGGGGGTGGACTACCAACAGAATGGCCAGTCCCACACCGCCGAAGTTAACCAGGAGATTATTCTCTGTGCAGGTGCTTTTGTCACTCCAAAACTACTGCTGCTGTCCGGGATTGGCCCAGCGGCATCCCTACGATCGCATGGTATTGATGTGGTCGTGGATCTACCCGGTGTGGGCCAGAATCTTCAAGATCACCTGCAACTGCCCGTGGTCTATCGCTCCCAAGTTAATTTGCCCAATCCTAAACTCCTGACGGGGAATGTAATTTTTATCCGCACCCGTGAGGGGATGAGCGCTGCCCCAACGGATTTGCAACTCAATTTCACCCCAGCGGCTCCGGGTCCCCTGCTGCCCGTCCTGCCCGATTTTGGAGGTCCCGTTTGTATCTTTTTGCCCATTTTGATCCAACCCCAAAGCATTGGGTCTGTCAGCCTGCGATCGGCTGATCCGGCTGATCCCCCGGTGATCAATCCCAACTATTTGCAATGCCAGACCGATGTAGATGTGTTCAAAAAGGCGCTGGAAATTATCCGGGCGATCGCCCATACCTCGGCGTTCACCGCAGTCTATAGCGGCGAAATGGTCCCAGGGGAGATGCATCTAGAAACCTACATTCGCGGGAATGTGTCTACCCTGTGGCATCCGGCAGGAACCTGTAAGATGGGACGCGATGCGCTAGCAGTCGTTGACCCCCAATTGCGCGTTTACGGTGTGGCAGGGTTACGGGTCGGTGATGCCTCGGTGATGCCTGCCGTTACCAGTGGCAATACCCATGTGCCAGTGTTGATGATTGCGGAGAAATTGGCCGATCTCATCCGATCGGGTGAGTAAACATTTCCGAAACGGTGCGATCGTTACGTGATTACTAAACTTAGTACTTAACCTCGACAAGGAAGCTATGAAAAACGTTCCCGATACCGCCCTAGGTAAGATGTACCGCGAACACATCGAATTGATTCTGAAAAAGGATATTGATGGCTTGCTGGGTCAGTATGCCGAGGATGCGATCTTGATCAGCAGTTTTGAAAAGACGCCCAAGTACTTTCGTGGCCACGAAGAACTGAAGAACCACTTTGATGGCATCCTGGGGATTGAAGATCTGGAAACTGAAATTGCCTTCTGGGCTGAAACGGAAAATCCCACGACTCTGATGGTGACGGAAATTATTACCCTGACTGCGGGGGGCGAAAAGGCGCATATGCGCTTTGCCGATAGCTGGGTATTGGAGAATGGCAAGATCAAGATCCATTTTGCGGGTATGGTTCAATATCCGGATGGTTCGCTGGCCTAGTTTTTGTCTGAAGTTTTGCGAATCGGGATCTTCTGGTAACTACCAAGACACTAAGGACACTAAGGAATACTAAGTCATTAAGTTGATTGATTGTCTGGGTGTTCAATTGCTTTGCCCCAAGTTGATTTATTCGAGAGGAATTTGTCATGTCCGATGCTGTGCTGAATGCGGTTAACAATTTCTACATTGCCTATAACGAAAACAAGTTGGAGTTGCTGGACGAAACGCTTGCACCGGAGTATGTGGCCCATGTCAATACTGCTGAGATTAATGGGGCTGAGTCTGCCAAGAGCTTTATGGGGCATTTCCTGGCAACTTTCCCCGATGCTCACTACACGGTTCATGACTTAATTCGCAGCGCTGAGGGGGATAAGGTTGTCACTCGCTGGACCTGTACCGGCACCCATCAGGGCGCGTTTGCGGGCATCGAACCCACGGGCAAGGCCGTCACCATGATCGGGATTACCATCTTTAAGATCGTCGATGGCAAAATTGCTGAACTCTGGGGCAACTGGGATGTCGCTGGTCTGTTGGGGCAATTGAAGGGTTGATGGCGTTGGTAGGTTGGGTCAATTGAAGTGCGCCCCCCTTGGGCTGGTGTTCAAATCAGTGTTTGGGCTGCACCCCTTTGGCACCAACCTACACGACTGCCAAGCTTGACACTGACCCCAGTCTTGTCCAACCACCCATTTGCGAGAAATGATTATAAAAATTATTACTCTTCTGGAATTGACCCTGATAGATTGGGCGTGAGGTCTGTTGTGGCAGTTCACCATACACGTATCGGAGGCGTTAGGCGTGAAACTCCAGGGCAAAAAGATTGCAGTTTTGCTTGAAAGCGATTTTTATGAACCCGAAATTTGGTATTACCAGCGACGCTTCCCGGAAGAAGGGGCCGAAGTTCACTTTCTTTCGCGGCTTTGGGGCCAGCCTAGCCTAACCTTTAAGGGGCACGAATTCGCGGCTCCCTTTGAATGTCACGAAAGCTTTGAAGACATGGATGATGAGCAATTACGCAGTTATGCGGCCATCATCGTTCCGGGGGGTATGGTGTCCGATCGCCTGCGTTATACCGAAGATGTGAATAAACTCCCGCCTGCGACCCAATTTTTGCAACGGGCTTTTGCGCAACGAGGGATTCTCAAGGGCATTATTTGTCATGGGATGTGGCTGGTTGCCCCGGCTCCGGAACTGGTGCGCGGTCGCAAAGTGGTCGTCCATAACAACTTGGTGGGGGATGTGCGCAACATGGGCGCAATCTATACCGATCAAGATGTGGTGGTTTGGCAGGATTTAGTCACCGGGCGCACCGCAGGACATTGCCATTTATTCGCCCGCAAAATTATTGATATTCTAGCTGATACCACCCAAAATACCAACGGTCAGGGAGTACCTGCCCTTTCTCCCCAGAGCAGCAATCGCCTGATTACTGCTGGTTAGCTGTCGCTCATGAGTAACCTGATGAGCAACCTGATGAATAACTTGGGTGCTATCAGACTCACGATCGATATACCTGCATTGTCCAATTTTCCTGCACGCATTGTTGGACTGATTTTCTTATATCTTCTGCGTTTGATGAAAGGAGCAGATTGTCAATGGCCTTCTTAGAGTTTTCGCAAGTTGCGCTCACCTGTCAAGATCCGATCGCGACTGAAAAGTTCTACACAAAATATTTCAACTTCAAGCGGGCACGGGTGGCTCCCCTCCCCGATGGAGACCAGATCGTTTTTATTAAACTCCAGGGCAGTGAGTTTTACTTTGAGTTGTTCCAAGCCAAGGAACCGGCTCCGGTGCCGCCGCCGATTAACGATGGTCCCCAATATCCTGGGGTGCGGCAATTGGCGTTCAAAGTGGATGATGTTGATGCCAAACTGGCCGAAATGGGTGACGATGCCAAAATCACTCTGGGGCCGTTAAATTTTGATGACTATATTCCGGGTTGGCGCACGGTATGGATCAGTGATCCCGACGGTAATATTGTTGAAATCAGCCAGGGCTTTACAGATCAGGAAAATCCGCCTCCCTTGGAAGCTTAGAGTAGGCTGAATATGCGCCAGCCGATGTTAGGTCGCACGTTGTTTGACCCAACCTACGAAGTCCCTAAAATCGCTTGGTCTAATGTCTATAAATCTTCTGCTTTCCCGCCCATCCCCCCTTAATTTACTCAGGAGTCTTTCCCTATGACGACGGTTCAGTTTCCTTTTTCTGACACGATCGCCGGTTACGTGACTCAGTTTGATCAGGCTAGCGATCGCTTTGGCCTGAAAACGTCGGATGGACGGGAATTTCAATTGGCACTGAGTCCAATGACCTTTGCCAAGTTGGTGCAAAATTTGGATGAACCCTACCCCGATGCGACGGGTTCGATGCGATCGATGTTGGTTCCCGGTCGCTACTTATTTGCCTATGGGGTGTTCTATCCCGACAGCGATATTTTTGACTGCAAACAGATTGTGTTTGTGGGCCGTACTGAGAAAGATTTTGTCTTTGAACGGCCCACTTGGTGGGTTGATCAGGTCGCATCTCTAGCGGATTTTTATCTCAAGGCCCAATTCGGCAGCGGTGAAATTGATTACCGTGAATATCGCACCTCGCTCACCCTGTCTGGGGAAAAATTGCGGGATAATTTCCGGCAAGAAACGGATACCATTTCGCGCCTAGTCTATGGGTTTGCTACTGCCTATTTGATGACGGGCAACGATCGCTTCCTCGAAGCCGCTGAAAAAGGGACCGAATACCTGCGTGCCCACATGCGCTTTGTCGATTTAGACGAAGGCATTGTCTACTGGTACCACGGCATTGATGTCAAGGGCGATCGGGAACAAAAGATCTTTGCCTCAGAATTTGGCGATGACTACGACGCCATTCCCGCCTACGAGCAAATCTACGCCCTAGCAGGTCCGATCCAAACCTATCGCGTGACCGGTGATCCACGCATTCTTAGCGATGCTGAACTGACGATTAAACTGTTTGATGACTTCTTTCTGGACAAAAGCGAATACGGCGGCTACTTCTCCCACCTTGATCCTGTTACCCTCGATCCCCGCAGCGACGCCTTAGGCAACAACAAGGGCCGCAAAAACTGGAACTCCGTTGGTGACCACGCGCCTGCCTATTTGATCAACCTTTGGCTGGCCAGCGGGGAAGAGAAATACGCCAAGATGCTTGAATACACCTTCGACACGATCGCGGCCCGTTTCCCCGACTACGAACATAGCCCCTTCGTCCAGGAGCGCTTCTACGAAGACTGGTCCCACGACACCACCTGGGGCTGGCAACAAAACCGCGCCGTCGTCGGCCACAACCTCAAAATTGCCTGGAACCTGATGCGCATGAACAGCCTCATGGCCAAGGACAAATATGTGGCCTTAGCGGAAAAAATTGCCCAGATCATGCCCGCCGTTGGCAGTGATCAACAGCGGGGCGGCTGGTATGACGTCGTGGAGCGGCTGTTGGAACCGGGACAAAAACACCATCGGTTTGTCTGGCACGATCGCAAAGCCTGGTGGCAACAGGAGCAATCGATCCTGGCCTACTACATCCTGACGGGCGTCCTGGGCAACAGCGACTACCTGCGCCTTGCCCGTGAAGCCGCCGCCTTCTACAACGCCTGGTTCCTCGACACCGCCGACGGGGGCGTTTACTTCAACGTCCTGTCCAACGGCCTCCCCTACCTAGCTGGGGGGAACGAACGCGGCAAAGGCAGCCACTCCATGAGCGGTTACCACTCCACCGAACTCTGCTACCTTGCCGCCGTCTACAGCAACCTGCTGCTCAACAAACAGCCAATGGACTTCTACTTCAAGCCCCGGCCCGACGGCTTCCCCGATCGTATCCTGCGCGTCTCCCCCGACATCCTCCCCGCCGGTAGCATCAAAATCGGCCACTGCTGGATCGACGACGAACCGTACAGTGACTTTGATGCCACTGCCTTAACCGTCAACCTGCCCACTAGCGATCGTGCCCTCCGCGTCAAGGTACAGATCATCCCCGTGTAACCTCCCTACCCGAACCGCCTAGACATTGCTCCTTCGTATTTCCTTAGTGCCCTTAGTGTCTTCGTGGTTCACCCTCCCCCCACCCAATAGCCAGCTCCCCAAGGCGATCGCATTTAGAAGGGGCTAGGCTATAGCAGCCCAGCCGCTTCTAAGAACCCACCCAATAGCCAGCTCCCCAAGGCGATCGCATTCAACCAGGACAACAAGGAAAGATCACAATGGATATCACCCTCAAAGAAACCCAAGGCATCACCATTGCCGCCATCAGCGGTGACGTCGATGGCAGCACCGCCGCCACCCTCCAGGAACAAATTCTCCCCCTCGCCCAAACCGGCAGCAAAATCCTGCTAGACATGACCCACGTCCCCTACATGTCCAGCGCCGGTCTGCGTATGTTGCTATCCCTATACCGCAAAGCCACCAGCGTTGACGGGAAGCTTGTGCTAGTGGGCCTCTCCGAAGAGATCCTGGACACCATGTCAATTACGGGCTTTCTGGACTTCTTCACCACCTGTGACACCATAGACGCCGGAATAGCCGCCTTGCAGTAAGCCATCGCTCTAAGGAATACACAACTAATGGAACGGGTCGATATTCATCCCACACACGAGCACGGTCAATTCAAACTGCGGGTTGGGTGTCCTTTACCATTTGGAGCCACCCTGGTACCGGGGGGGGTAAACTTCTCAATTTTTTCTAGCGTAGCCACCCGTTGCACCCTGGTCCTGTTCGAGCGCCATGCCCTCAAGCCAATGGCCGAAATTCCCTTCCCGGATGAGTTTCGCATTGGCAATGTTTTCGCCATGATCGTCTTTGATCTGGACTACGAGAATATTGAATACGGCTACCGAATTAC
>CAZHXN010000030.1:1827-17438 GCA_964536415.1 uncultured bacterium | reverse complement strand
ACGATCGCCCCTTGGAGATCGGAAGAGCACACGTCTGAACTCCAGCACCGTGCCCGCTTGGCCTTTGATGATTTTGACTGGGAGAACGATCGCCCCTTGGAGATCCCCCCAGAGGATCAGATCATCTACGAAATGCATGTGCGCAGCTTTACCCGCCATCCCTCATCGGGGGTGAAGCATCCGGGTACCTTTGCTGGCATCATCGAGAAAATTCCTTACCTGAAGGAATTAGGGGTCACCTCGATCGAACTCATGCCCATTTACGAGTTCGATGAATTTGAAAACTCGCGCCCCAGTCCCGTCACTGGGGAAACCCTCTATAACTACTGGGGCTACAGCACCGTCGGCTTCTTTGCCCCGAAAGCTGGGTATGCCGCCACCGGCAAGTTTGGGATGCAGGTGGACGAGTTAAAAAACCTGGTCAAGCAACTGCACAAAAACGGCATTGAAGTCATCCTTGATGTTGTTTTCAACCATACGGCGGAAGGCAACGAAAAGGGTCCCGTAATTTCTTTTCGAGGGATCGATAACAAGACCTACTATATGCTGACCCCAGAGGGCTATTACTACAACTTCAGTGGTTGCGGTAATACCTTGAATTGCAATAACCCGATCGTTCGCAATATCGTCCTGGACTGCCTGCGCTATTGGGCGGCGGAGTACCACATTGACGGCTTCCGGTTTGATCTGGCCTCCATCCTGGGCCGTGATCCCTGGGGAGCACCCCTCTCGAATCCACCCCTGCTGGAATCGCTGGCGTTTGACCCGATCCTGGCCCGCTGCAAGCTGATTGCCGAAGCCTGGGATGCCGGGGGCCTCTATCAAGTCGGCACCTTTCCGGCCTTTGGCCGCTGGGCCGAGTGGAACGGTAAATATCGCGATACCGTGCGGCGCTTCCTCAAGGGGGATGGCGGCACGATCGGGGATATGGCGCAACGGCTGCAAGGCTCACCGGATTTATATGCCAGAGCCGGTCGTGGCCCCGCCACCTCGATCAACTTCATCACTGCCCACGACGGCTTCACGCTGCATGACTTGGTGAGCTACAACAGCAAACACAACGAGGCCAACGGCGAGAATAACAACGATGGCTCCAACGACAACGAAAGCTGGAACTGCGGCGTCGAAGGTGAAACCGATGATCCCGGCATTATTGCCCTGCGCCAACGGCAGATGCGCAATGCGATCGCCATGCTCTTGGTCAGCCAGGGAGTGCCAATGATCCTGATGGGTGACGAAGTGGGGCGCACCCAATACGGTAATAACAATACCTACTGCCACGACAATGAACTGAACTGGCTCGACTGGAACCTTTTGCAGAAAAACGCGGACCTGTTCCGGTTCGTCAAACACTGCATTGCCTTCCGGCGTGCCCATCCCGTCCTGCGCCATCGGGAGCATTTCCGCAACCACGACTATAGGGGCAGTGGTTACCCCGACATTAGTTGGCACGGCACCCAAGCTTGGCACGTAGACTGGTCCCCCACCAGCCGCACCCTTGCCTTTATGCTCTGTGGCAAACACGCCAAAAACGGCAGCACCCCCGATGATTTTATTTATGTCGCCATGAATATGTACTGGGAAGCCCTCTGGTTTGAACTGCCCCTGCTCCCCGTCGGCCTCCAGTGGCACGTCTTCGCCAACACGGGCGTTGCGGCTCCCGGCGATAGTTGCGAACCTGGCCAAGAACCTGTCCTCGCTGACCAGAAAGGCTTACTCCTGGGCGATCGCACCGTCGCCATCCTCGTCGGGCGCTAACCTCCTCCTCCGAGCATTCCAGCTTTTAGATCCCCTAGATCTCCTAGATTTTCGAGATCTACGATTCCCCCAGCACCCCCTGCCATCCTCGCTCAAAATCTAAACTCTAAACTCTAAACTCTAAAATGCTCCCACCCTCATTCACATTTACTACAAAAGGATAAACCTATGGCTTTAACGACGACGATCACCACCGCAGGGGATACGGCCACCATTACTCTGGCTGGTGAGTTAGATGCCAGTTCTGCACCCCAATTCAAAGCCGAAGTGGAGCAGGCAGCGGGTCAAGGCGTGAAGAAATTGGTGTTGATGATGCAGGACTTGGAATACATGGCCAGTGCCGGTTTGCGGGTGTTGATCTTCGCCAAACAGAAGATGGGGGCCGATACCGATATCTATCTGGTGGGGACCCAGGAGTTGGTCAAGGAGACGATCGAAAAAACTGGCTTTGACCAGAGTGTTTACATGGTCGATACCTACGAAGGTTAAGCGTGTTGTCCTGGGGGATAGGTTACCTAAACCATAGCCTACTGACCACCGAGACGGCATTCACAGCCGAAGCAATCATTCCACAGGAAGCGTGAGAGGTCGGTCATCAGCATTGGCTTGCCTCGCTCCTCCTACCGCCTGCCCCCAACCCCTGAGACCGCTTTGCCACCAACGGGGACGATCGCCAGACTGTTAAGTCTTCGGCAAACGCGGGAACTCTAAAATTAGTCCCTCTGGGATTGCCACTCAGGGGGAGCATAACGGCAAGTCTGCTCCGGTTCTCCCAGCGGTTGATGTCCGACTAGCGAGACCGGAACCCCGATTCGGGCAAAGTCTACCGTTGATTCGCAGGGTCGCAAACTCGCAAAATAGATCGACTGTCTGTCCGCCCCAAAAACTGGCGAGACATCAGGCGCAATCGCAAGGCCATTCGCAGGGCCGCGATTTTCCGGGATGAGGCGTTGTTGCCCCTTCGCTGGGTAGCCCATCAGGACAGCCGATCTATTTCTTTCTTTTTGGTTTCGATCGTTAACCCTTATCCCTGATGAACCCGTAATGGAACCTTTATCAGTACCTGGTGTTCTCGACTCGCTTGGCAAAATTGCAAGCTATGTGATGGCCGCAGCCAAAGCGGCGGGTCTGGAGAAAAAGCCTGCCTACAATCTACGGCTAGCCGTCGATGAAATTGCGACTAACATTATTGTCTATGGGTATAAAGGGGGGGATGCCGATCAGCCGATCGTCGTGCATACGGAGATTGACGACCAAGCCCTCACCGTAATTCTGGAAGATACTGCGCCTAAGTTTGATCCCACCCAACAGGAGTTGCCCGATGCCGAAGATCTCAACCAACCCTTGGAAAGCCGTCAGATCGGTGGCTTAGGGGTGTATTTAGCGGTACAGGGGGTAGATCAGTTTCAATACCAGCGGTTAGGAGACACAAATCGCAACATTTTTGTGGTCCACAAAAGTCCACCCGCTGCCTAGCTACCGAGGTCACTCCTGGTTGATTGTCCTGCACGCCCCCATCCCCATAGGTCCCCATGACGTTTGTGATTGATTCTTTGCTGGTTGTCGATGCCCATAAACCGAGTCAGGCCCAGTTGCTTCAGTACCTAGCTGACTTGTGGTATCAAGCGATCGCAGTGGCTGATCCAACCACAGCCTTGGCCCAGATGGAACAACGGCCCCAAGTCCCTGTGCTGCTAAACCTAACCACCAGTGCAGCGATCGCCCTACCCCTATTAAACCAACTTCAGGCAAGGCCAAAACTGGCCTTTACCCCGGTGATTCTGTTGGGGACTGCTGACACCCTGGCTAAGTTGGAATGGGATCTGCCCCCCAACGTAGTGGACTATCTCACCGAGGCGATCGCCACCCCTGCCTTCGCAACGCGGTTACGCTTCACCCTGGCGCGGCTCCAGGTACAACAGCAGCAAGCCGAACAAGCATGGCAAACCCAATCCCTATTCCAAAGCCTGATCGATAATCTGCCCCTAGCTGTATTTTGGAAGGATCGACAGTCAGTTTATCTGGGCTGTAATCAAAATAATGCAGACATTCTGCAACTGGCTTCCCCTGCCGATCTGGTGGGCAAGACGGACTATGATTTACACCTATCGGCGGATGTCACCCGCTTGTTTCGTGAACTCGATCAACAGGTGATGCAGGCCGATACCCCCCAGTGTTCGATCTCTGAGGAACTGGACCAGCCGGATGGTCGCCATGCCTATACCACTAGCAAAATTCCCTTTCACGATCGCTGGGGCAATGTAGCAGGCATTCTGGGCATTTGTGAAGATATCACCGCCCGTAAAAAGGCCGAAGAGACCCTGCGCGAAACGGAAAAGTACGAGCGCGATGTCCATATTGGTCGTCAAATTCAGGCGGACTTTTTCCCCAAGATCCTCCCTAACCTGCCGGATTGGGAGGTGGCCTTTCATTTTTCCCCCGCTCGTGAAGTCGCTGGCGACTTCTACGATACTTTCCCATTAATTCACGGTTGGGCCGGATTTGTGATTGCCGATGTGTGCGATAAGGGAGTTGGAGCGGCACTCTTTATGGCCCTGTTCCGCAGCTTGATTCGATCGTTCACCGAAACCAATACCTCGATTACCTGGGATGATGTCATCTACTATGCCGATGACAAACCCTTAACCGAGGGGGTCCAGCGGCGGCGGCGGCAACGGGCCTCCCCCTCGATCGCGGATACTGCCCTAACCAAAGGGATTGGCTTGACCAATAACTACATCGCCACCACCCACAGCGAAACCAATATGTTCGCGACCACCTTTTTCGCCGTCCTGGACCCGGCCACCGGCATTATGAAATACATCAACGGGGGCCACGAACCGCCGGTTATTGTGGGACGTGATGGGATGATCAAATGTCGGCTTAAGCGTACTGGACCTGCTGTGGGCATGATTCCCAACGCCAAATTTAAGATAGAAGGCATCCAATTGGAACCAGGGGATACGTTGATCGCCTATACCGATGGTGTCACGGATGCCCGTACCCCTGATGGTGAACTGTTCTCGGAGAAGCGCCTGTTTAGCGTGATTGAAGAGGGGTATGCCCCCGTCGGTCGGATTCTCGATCGCATCGTCACCCGTCTGCGCAACCACATCGCCGATGCCGATCAATTCGATGACATTACAATGTTGGGGGTGCAATGGTCACCTACAGTTTCTAAGGAATAGGCGAGTTCTAAGGAATAGGCGAGAGGGAGCGGGCATGAGTTTCAGCCTTGTGGATGTGTTCTGGATTGTCTTCTGGATTTTTGTCATCTTGATCGCACTTCAGCCGGTTTTACAGCGCCGGGGCATTGAGTTTCTGCGCTACCAGGCCATCCACGAGTTTGAGAAGCAGCGGGGAAGCCGTGTGATTTTGCTCATTCACCGCCAGGAGTCGATTAGCCTGCTGGGCGTCCCCCTCTCTCGCTTTATCAGCATTGAGGATTCCGAACAGATTCTCCGGGCCATTCGTCTGACGCCGCCGGAAATCCCGATCGACCTAATCCTGCATACACCCGGCGGCTTGGTTTTAGCCACCGAACAGATTGCACGGGCCTTGATTCGTCATCCCTCGAAAGTGACCGTGTTTGTGCCCCACTACGCTATGAGCGGCGGCACGATGCTGGCCTTGGCAGCAGACGAAATCATCATGGATGAAAATGCGGTTCTGGGTCCCGTTGATCCGCAATTGGGGAATTTTCCCGCCGCCAGTATTCTCAAGGTTTTGGAAGAGAAACCGATCAGTGACATTGATGATCAAACCCTGATCATGGCCGACATTTCCCGGAAGGCCATCCAGCAAGTCCAGGTATTTGTGCGCACGCTGTTGCTAGATGAAATCCCGCGCCGGAAGATTCCTTTGGATAAAATCGACGGGGTGATTGAGGAACTAACTACGGGCAAGATTACCCACGACTGTCCGATCCCAGCGGAAAAGGCTTTAGCCCTGGGCTTACCGGTGACGACGGGGCTTCCCCGCAGTATTTATAACCTGATGGATCTCTATCCCCAACCCAGTAATCGACGACCTAGCGTGCAATATATTCCCACGACCTACGAGCCGGATGTGATCAAATAGGCGGGCTGGGTAAAATATGGAAAGCATCGGTTGTCTTAGGGATACCCGTCATGACACCACTGGACTTACAAGCCTTTCACCTGACCCAGCCCCCAACCCAGGATGACCTCCCCTATGATGACGGCGTACCCATGGAGAGTCAGCGCCACCAATTGCAAATGGAACTGCTCATTAATGCCCTCATGCCCTGGTTAGATGCCAGAGAAGATGGCTATGTTGGCGGCAATATGTTTGTTTACTACAGCTTGCAGCAAGTCCGCAATCAAGATTTCCGAGGGCCAGATGTCTTTGTTGTTCTCGATGTCCCCAAGGGAGAACGCAAAAGTTGGGTCTGCTGGGAAGAGGGGAAATCCCCGGATGTGGTGATTGAGTTGCTGTCAGTTAGCACTCAGGACGCTGACAAGGGGGAAAAGAAGGCAATCTATCAAAACCAAATGCAGGTTGCTGAATACTTTTGGTATGACCCCTTTAACCCAGATGACTGGGCTGGTTTTCAACTACAAGGCACCTACCAACCGATCGCGGTCAATGCACAAGGACAATTAGTCAGCCAGGTGCTCAATTTAGGGCTAACCCGTTGGTCAGGAACTTATCAGGGCATCTCAACGACCTGGTTGCGTTGGGTCAATCTGGATGGCACCCTTCTCCTCACCCCAGCTGAACTGGCCGAACAACGCGCTGATCAAGCCGAACAACGCGCTGATCAAGCCGAACAACGCGCTGATCAAGCTGAACATCGTGCTGATCAAGCCGAACAACGCGCTGATCAAGCTGAACAGCAGATGCGTCAAACCGTCCAAAATCTCCAGCAAGTGGGTATGGATGCGGCCCAGATTGCCCAAATCACAGGACTTTCGCTCGATGCTCTCACAATTTTCCTGGGAGACGCTGGGCGAACCAGTGAAGGCTAATCAATAAACCCATCTTGACGGGCGATCGCGAATGCTAAATAGCGACTGGCCCCATACAACGCTATCGCCAATACCACAAAACCATAGCCCCGCATCGTTGCATCTGGGATCAGGCTAAAGAGGGTTGGCACCAAGCTTTGAGCCAAAAAGGCCGTATAGAAAATCGCAGGCAGCGACGCATGGCCACACCCGCGTTGCAATAACCCAAACACGATCGCAAAGGTGGGACCATAGACCATTGCCGCCAGGACAAACCCCAACCCTAGGGCTGGAATTAACGTCGCCCCGATCGCCAGGGCACCGATCAGCAACAACCACTGCAACCGCCGTAGAGGCTGGGGATTCACCCAGGTGGCCAGGACTAGCCGCCCGATCGTCAGCCCGCCCCAGTACAGGGACAGGGTGAGATTCCCCCAGACCACCGGCCAACCCTGGGCGTGTAAATAGATTCCGCTCCAGGTCCCCATCGCCCCCTCCAGGCCAATATAGAGGAACATCACCCCCAGAAACGGTAGTGCCCGTCGCCACGGCATCCGATCGTGCTGGGGTGAAAAATTAGCAACCGGGGGGGCTTGCCAAGCCAACCAGGCCGCCAGCAGCGCCACCAGGGCCATCAGCAGATACACCAGCCGCCAGGACAAAAAGGCTGCCAGCAGCGGCGTAGTCAAAGCACCAATCCCAAAGGGGGCGTTAGCCAAGTTGAGAAACGTAATCCCCCGTTCCGCGTGTAATTCCCCTACCAAACTATTACTTTGCAGCGTCAGCACACTGTCCCCCAATCCCACCAGCAACGCCGTCAGGACAATCCCCAGGAAGGAAGGCATCTGACTCGCTAACGCCAACCCCAGGCCAATCAACAGAAATGCCCCCGCCAATAACGGGTGTCGCCGCGATCGCCGCGCCGTCAACGTCAGCCCCGTAATCCCACTCACCATGAATGCCAGGTAATACAGCCCCACATCAACCCTGCCGAACTCCCCCTGCCACTGCAACAGGAAGGCCCCCGGAGCCGCAATCATCAGGCCATGCAGCAGCAAGCCCACACAGCCCGCCAGGGTGAAGCGTAGTTTGGGAGTCCAATGGGGGAAGGGCATAGGGAGTGGGGAGGAAAGAGGAGAGAGGAGGGGGAGTCTATTTGTCAGGGGCATGAGTTCGTAGTAACGACTTTAGTCGTTACGGGCTGAAGCCCGCACTGCAAACCATGAGTTCGTAGTAACGACTTTAGTCGTTACGGGCTGAAGCCCGCACTACAAACGGTGCATGATTGACATCAGGTGGGGGTGCTGTCTGCCAGAAAAATTGCGGGCAGGGGAAGGGCGTAGTATGGAAGAGGCTGACATTGGTAAACCCCTTTCTGGAAATGGCGTTCTGCCTGAGCGGTGGAATGCTTCCCCAGATTTAGCCGCGATCGCTGCTCCCGTGGGACCCCTATGAGTTTAACGACCAACGCCCATGAGCTTAAATTACTCATCCTGTCGTTTCATCCCCTGATCGTGTTGGAAACCATTGAGGAGGAGCGGGTCGATGCCTTGCTGGAGCAAACCAGCCGCGCCCTGAACCTACCCCTGTTTGAATGGACGGTTAGCCGGGGCCTGCGCCGCCTACCGAACACGATCGGGATTGCTGACACGATCGATCCTCTGCGATTGCTGCAACATCTGGAAACCCTTACCGTTGAAGGGATCTTTCTGCTCAAGGACTTTTCCCCGTATCTGGAGCAAGCCGCCGTTAGTCGCCGGTTTCGGGAGGTCATTCAGCGTTTTTCTCAAACCCATTCCACCCTGGTCCTCGCCGGTAGCCCGATCGATCTCCCCCCTGCCATTGCCCACAGTGCCCTCTACTACACCCTGACCCTCCCCAGTCAGGCCGAACTTCATCACACCCTCCTCGCGGTTGTCCGCTCCCTCCAAGCCAAAGGGCAAGTCCAAGTCCAACTGCAAGCCCAGGATGTCCAAGCGTTGCTGCGTGCCCTAAGTGGCATGACCCTCAACCAGGCCCGCCAAGCGATCGCCCATGCGGCCCTTGTGGATGGCAAGCTCACTGCCGACGACGTGCAACGGGTCATGCAACGGAAAATGCAGATCATCCGGGAAGGCGGTCCCCTGGAGTATTTCCCCGTGGAGGAAAATACCTACGAATTGGGTGGGTTTGGCCGCCTCCGTGCTTGGCTCAAGCAGGCCCAGGTGGGGTTCAGTGCCGAGGCCCGGTCGCTTAACTTGACCCCGCCGAAGGGAATTCTGCTGGTGGGTATCCAGGGCTGTGGTAAATCCCTCGCAGCTAAGGTGATTGCGCGGGAATGGCAACTGCCCCTGCTCAAGCTGGATATCGGCCAACTCTACGATAAGTACATCGGTGAATCCGAGAAAAATTTCCGGCGGGCGATCGTGCTGGCGGAGTCGATGGCTCCTGTGGTCCTGTGGATCGACGAGATGGAAAAAGGGCTAAGTCCATCCCAGGGGGAAAGCGATGGGGCACTGGGGCGGCGTCTGTTTGGTAGCCTGCTGACCTGGCTTCAGGAAAAGCGGCAGGAAGTTTTCGTCGTCGCCACGGCCAATGATCTCAGTCAATTGCCGCCGGAGCTGCGCAAGGGGCGCTTTGACGAAATCTTCTTTGTCGATCTTCCCAACGAGGCCGAGCGGCTGGAGATTTTCCAGATTCACCTCACCCTGCACAAGCAGCGATCGGATAAATTTGACCTACCCCGCCTCGTGGCTGCCACCGCTGGGTTTAGTGGGGCTGAAATCGAGCAAGTCGTGATCACCAGCCTCTACCGCGCCCTCTACCTCAAGTTGCCCCTCGATACCGGGATGCTGCTCCAGGAAATCGAGGCCACGGTTCCCCTGTCCGTGTCCCGCCGAGAAGACATCGAATATTGGCGGAAATTCGCGCAAGGACGCTTTGTGAGTGTACGTTAGGGCGCGGCAACCCCTACCCTACATCCCCATCACTTCGTAGCCCGCATCCACATAGAGCACCTGCCCGGTAATCCCACTGGCCAAATCACTACAGAGGAACGCCGCCGCATTGCCTACCTCCGTCTGGGTGACCGTGCGCCGCAGGGGAGCGACTGCCTCAACGTGGTGAATCATGTCGTAAATGCCGCCGATCGCTGCCGACGCCAACGTCCGAATCGGACCCGCCGAGATCGCGTTCACTCGAATATTGTGGGGACCCATCTCGGATGCCAGATAGCGCACATTCATCTCTAGGGCCGCTTTGGCAATGCCCATAACATTGTAATTGGGCACCACCCGCACCCCGCCCAGATAGGTCAAGGTCACCATACTGCCCCCCGCTGTCATCAAGGGTTTCGCCGCGCCTGCCAGGGCAATCAGTGAGTAGGCGCTAATCTCTAAGGCTTGGGTAAAGACCGGACGGGAAATACTGCTAAAGTCCCCCTCCAGCCCCTCCTTACTCGCAAAGGCCAGACAGTGGATGAGAATATCTAATCGCCCCCATTGCGCCCGGATGGCATCAAATGTTTCGGCAACCTGGACATCGTTCTGGACATCCAGCGGTAAAAACAGACTGGGCCTCAAGGGATCAACCAGCTCCGCCACTTTCTTTTCATTCCGTCCTTTTTCATCCGGAAGAAAAGTGATGCCTAAATTGGCCCCTGCCTGATGCAACTGTTGGGCAATTCCCCAGGCGATCGAGCGATTATTGGCAATCCCCGTCACCAGGGCATTTTTTCCAGTGAGATCCAACATAAAGAAAACAACAAATAAGTAACCATTAAAACAAAAAGCCATCCCCCACGATAGCTGCGCGACACCCCCGGCGTATCACTGTTTGTTGCTCGCCCCTCACCCAGCCCCCCCTGGATTCATCGCCACTCCCATCCACCAACCCTCAGAAAACACCGAATAGGCCAGTAATTTGTATCAGGAGCTACAAACAAGCACAAACAGTAGAGCTTAAGTATTGTAAAGCTTTCTTCTCCAGCATGTTTGTTGTGGAATGGGGCAAGCGTGCCGAAACATCAAAACACCGGGCATGGAATGGGACCCGTGCTTCTCGCTAAACTGGAGAAGGTATATTACGTTAGTTAAACAAGCAAGTCCTTCCGGGCAAGTTTTGGCACAGCAGCATCCATTAGGGCGGGGGATATGGTGTTAACACAGGATAAATCGCTGGCGACGGTCTTTCGCCAGATTAGTAGCAGTGTCTTCCCACCCGTCGTGGAAACCTATGAACGGGGTAAGACGATCTTTTTCCCTGGTGACCCGGCGGAGCGGGTCTATTTCTTGCTCAAGGGCGCAGTGAAACTCTCTAGAGTCTACGAAGCCGGGGAAGAAATTACGGTGGCGCTATTGCGGGAGAATAGTGTTTTTGGGGTTCTTTCCCTCTTGACGGGGCAACGGGCCGATCGCTTTTACCATGCCGTCGCCTTCACCCCCGTGGAACTCCTCTCGATCCCGATCGAGCAAATGGAAAAGGCTCTCCAGGAACATCCCGACCTGTCACTGATCCTCTTAAGAGGATTGTCTTCCCGGATTCTGCAAACCGAGATGATGATCGAAACCCTAGCCCACCGGGATATGGGATCACGGCTCGTCAGCTTCTTGTTAATTCTTTGCCGTGATTTTGGTGTCCCTGGGATGGAAGGTGGGATCACGATCGATCTCAAGCTCTCTCACCAGGCGATCGCCGAAGCGATCGGGTCTACCCGTGTCACGGTCACCCGACTCCTGGGCGATCTGCGGCAGGAACAGATGATCTCGATCCACAAGAAAAAAATTACGGTACACAACCCCGTTGCCCTGAGCCAGCAGTTTACCTAGTAGCCCAGCTAGGACAATGTGCGAAGTCTGCACTTTGCCGCGATACTGGCTTAAGGTAACCAGCCAAGTAGTGCCAAGTAATGTAGATAACTTATCCGGTCTCTTCTTCCTGGCTAGAGTAGTCTTAATCTTATGCCAGCGTTCTCATCTCAAGCGCACCGAGCAGCCCGTAGGCTAGCTATCTGGCTTTTCTCTGGGCAGCCAGCCTTCGACCAATTGGCATCAGGGCTAATGGGGCAACATCACCGTTCCCACATCACTATGATCGAAATCCTTGCAGTCCTCTCCGCCTCGGCAGCAGCGGGCATGAGGATTGCTCTACCACTGCTGGTTATTGGCTTGCTGTCCACCGAACTCTGGGGGCAAATTCCCCTGCTCGCAAGTATTCCCCCCCGGTTGGTGATTGGGGTTCTTGTCAGTTGGTCCCTCTTTGAGTTATTCGCCTCCAAACAGGTCCTCGCCCGCCGCTTTCTCCAAATCACCCAACTGCTCTTTAGCCCCCTCGTCGGCTATATCATGGGGGCCGGGGTCGCGATCGCCCTGGCAACGGACGAAACCCCCGCGTGGTTAATCTGGCTACTGGGGATTATCGGGGGTCTCTTCGCCTTTGTTCTACAACTGGTCATGTTGGGCTGGTCCTATCGCCGCCCCCACTTGCCCCTATGGGCTATCTTTGCCCAGGACATTCTCTGTGTAGCACTCGTCTTGTTCGCGATCGATGCGCCCCACCAGGGAGGACTGATTGCCATGCTGCTGCTTTGGCTGGCCATTCGCACCTCCCAGGGTTGGCGACGCTGGTACCTTGCCCAAGCCGACACGCCTCGATCTCGTCATCCCCGTCGTCACAAGCGCGATCCCGACTGAAGGATTCGAGTCAATCACCAACAACTTAATCACTACCCCGTAATCACTTACAACAACCCAACAAAATGGAGGGGTCCCTGCCCACTAATCAATTCAATAATCAGGGCAATAAAGCCAATCATCGCCAAGCGACCATTCCACACTTCCGCCGCCGTTGTCATCCCCCATTGCCAACGCTCCTGCGGATAGAGCTTGGTTTTCTTGCCGGGATGGACCACATCCGCCAAACTCCGGGGCGGGGCGGCCAGCGAGGTAACCACCAAATCAGTAAGGGCCTGGATAAACAGGGGATGGGTATTCAGGGCAGGCACCCGCCGAAAGGTTTTAATGCCGGCTTCCTCGGCCACTTCCCGATATTCAATATCAATCTCTTGCAGGGTTTCAATATGCTCTGAGACAAAGCTAATCGGTACCACCAAGAGCGTTTCTACCCCTTGGGCGGCTAATGCCTGGATGGCATCTTCCGTATAGGGCTGGAGCCACTCCACTGGCCCTACCCGGCTTTGATAGGCCAAAGTATGGGCATTGGGCAGCCCCAACTCACGCATGATTAACTCGGTACAATGCTCAATTTCCCGTTGGTAGGGATCCCCCACCTCTTCCACATAGCTAACGGGTACCCCGTGGGCGCTGAAGAAAATGTGAACCCGATCGGGATCCGGTAATTTAGCCAATTCCTGCCGGATCAGATCGGCCATCGCCTTGAGATATCCTGGTTCTTGATACCAGGAGGGAATAGCCGTATACCGTAGCCGTTGCAAGTCGGGGCGACTCTCCCACAAACGTTCTAGCAGACGAAAACTAGAGCCAGTTGTGCTAATCGAAAATTGGGGATAAAGGGGAAGAATGACCAACTCTTCAACCCGATCGTGTTCAATGCGGGCGATCGCCTCTTCCGTAAACGGGTGCCAATAGCGCATCCCAATATAAACCTGGGCATCCTGGCCCCGTTGTTGCAGTGACGCTTGGAGTGCTTGGGCCTGCTGCTCAGTCACCTGCCGCAGGGGGGAGCCACCTCCAATTTGACGATAATTGGCCTGGGATTTCTGGTAACGCAGGGTGGAAATCAACCAGGCCAGCGGTTTTTGTAACCAGGGGAAGGGAAGACGAATAATTTCTGGGTCAGAGAAAAGATTAAACAGAAAGGGACGGACATCCTCAAGCCGCTCCGGCCCACCTAGATTCAGCAGCAGTACTCCAACCCGACCCATGTTCTGTGTCCTTAGCGAAAATGCCTGAGATTTCGTTACTGATTTTAACAATCACTTGATTGTATCTTAGCGTTTGATCGATGGGATCACGGCAAAATCCCTCGGACTCAACCTTGAGACCCGCGTGAGCATGAGCCAGGGTTGTGTCCGCGATCGCGCCTGGGGCAAGGGAGGACCCCCGATGACAGACCGTCGAGAGGTTTTCGCCACGATCGAAAGCTTCTGCTAAGATGTTTTAGGTTTCTTTAATATTGAATCGATGGATTCGAGTCGCACAACGAGTCGCATAAGAGTTGCAGTCGATGCTATGGGCGGCGACCACGCGCCCGCTGAGATTATTGCGGGGGCCGTCCGGGCACAAGCCGAGTTGGGGATTGAGGTCCTGCTAGTTGGTGATCCGGAGCAGATGGAGTTGGCGCTAAAGCAATACCACCAACGACCTGCGGTGGAGATTGTTTCAGCGGAAGATAGGGTGGAGATGCACGAGGAACCCCTAGGGGCCATCCGTCGTAAGCCCAACGCCTCAATCAATGTGGCCATGAGCCTGGTGAAGCAACAGCGGGCAGATGCGGTCGTTTCTGCGGGGCATTCGGGGGCAGCCATGGCGTCAGCCCTGCTCCGCTTGGGACGCCTGCGGGGAATTGATCGTCCGGCGATCGGGGCGGTTCTACCCACAATGGTACCGGGTAAACCCGTAATCATCCTGGATGTGGGGGCCAATGTGGATTGTCGGCCCAAGTTCTTAGAGCAATTCGCCCTGATGGGAGCCATCTACAGTCAGTATGTGCTGGGAACTGAGGACCCCAAAGTGGGCCTTTTGAACATCGGTGAAGAAGCCTCTAAGGGCAACGACTTAGCCGTGCGGACCCATCAACTGCTGCAAGAAAATCCTAACCTCAGCTTTATCGGCAACGCTGAAGGTCGCGATGTCCTCTCCGGTCAGTTTGATGTCGTGGTCTGCGACGGCTTTGTCGGCAATGTCCTGCTCAAGTTTGCTGAAGCGATTGGGGGCGTTCTCTTGCAAATCATGCGGGAAGAGTTGCCACGGGGGTTACACGGGAAGATCGGGACCTCGCTACTCAAGCCCAACCTGCGCCGAATTAAGCAACGCGTCGATCATGCGGAGCATGGCGGGGGCCTGCTGTTAGGGGTCGATGGGATTTGCATCATTAGCCACGGCAGTTCCCAAGCGCCTTCTATTTTTAATGCGATTCGTCTGGCCCAGGAAGCCGTCGAGCACCAGGTCCTCACCCGTATCCAAACGGCTATCCATCAGTCCTTGGCACCGGATGTCGCCGATCCCCAAGCGGTTTCGGTCAAAGCCCCTGATAGCGTCAGCCGGGTAGCCCTCAACCAGGTCCTCAGCCAACCCGAAACCACGGAAGTGGGGACAGATAGTACGACCAACGATCGCTAGCGGTTATGCGCTAACGTTATCTTGTAGTTGTCCAGCGATTATTCCCACTGCTGCCTATGTCTTCGGTTCTGGCTATTGCTCCCCGCCTGACGGCTGCGCCAACCGTTGCCCCTGGTAAAGCGGGACAAGTCGTGCGCAAGCCCTATCCGCGCTATAAGGTGATTGTGCTGAATGATGATTTCAATACTTTTCAGCACGTTGCCCATTGCCTGATGACCTATATACCGGGTATGACGAGCGATCGCGCTTGGGAACTGACCAACCAGGTTCACTTTGAAGGCCAAGCCGTGGTGTGGTCTGGGCCGCTAGAGCAGGCGGAACTGTATCACCAGCAATTGAGCCGGGAAGGGCTGACGATGGCCCCCCTGGAAGCGGATTAGCGGGGAGGCATCCTCTATTACTGCTTTCTTGACCCTAGTCTATGAACCCGCCCTGGAATCCCTAGGGGATGATTTTTACGACAGGGTGGCGGCGGCTACTTTCCCCGTGCATTATCTGCGGTTCCGCAATGATGCGCTATTGCCGCTCTTGGGCCTTGATCCCAAGGCGGTTCCTGATGCGGACTTTATCGCGGCGTTTGGGCGCT
>CAZHXN010000030.1:0-1817 GCA_964536415.1 uncultured bacterium | reverse complement strand
AGAGTGTGCGATCGTTTCTTGCTTTGCGCTACCACGGCTATCAGTTTGGTGAGTATAATCCCTTTCTGGGGGATGGACGGGGTTTCCTCTACGGGCAAGTACGGGGGATAGATGGTGTACTTTACGACCTGGGCACGAAGGGGTCGGGCACCACTCCCTACTCACGCGGCGGTGATGGTCGGTTAACCCTTAAGGGGGGCGTCCGTGAAGTCCTGGCAGCGGAAATGTTACATCGCTTGGGGGTCAGAACGTCCCGCTGTTTGAGTTTGATCGAAACAGGGGAGAAACTCTGGCGCGGAGATGAGCCGTCCCCGACGCGATCGAGTGTGATGGTGCGCCTGAGTCGATCGCACATTCGCTTTGGCAGTTTTGAGCGCTTAGCCTATCTTAAACGGCCCGATCTTGTCCGGCGTCTCCTTGATCATGTTATCAGCACCTACTACTCCCATCTGGTCGGTCAGGCGGATGCGGATGCCCAGTTTTATTCTGAATTAGTGCAGCGTATTGCGCAATTAGTCGCGCAGTGGCAGGCCGCCGGGTTTTGTCATGGGGTTCTCAATACGGACAATATGTCTATCACCGGCGAAAGTTTTGATTACGGTCCCTATGCCTTTATTCCTACCTATGATCCCGGATTTACCGCTGCCTATTTTGACTATTCTGGTCGCTATGCCTATGGTCATCAGGCGGAGATTTGCTACTGGAATTTAGAAATGTTACAACGCCCCTTGGCGCTCGTTATTCCTCCCGAAAGTCTGAGTGAAGGTTTAAAACTTTTTGCGGATCATTACGTGAGTGCTTATCAACAGAGAATGTGCGATCGCCTGGGGTTTAGGGATCTGCCACCCCAGATGGCTGCTGCCCTGCTGGATGCGACTTTGCAATTTTTATACACCTCTCAAGTCAGCTACCCTGGTTTTTTCGCGGATCTGACTCGCCATTTTTCACCGGATTGGCAACACGATATGGACCTGATTTTGCAGGAGACTACGGTGCTGCCTAACCTCACCCAGTTTCCTAAATTCTGCCCCTGGCAACGCCAGTATTATCAATGCCTCCAGTTGCTCGCTAAACCAGACATCGATCGCATGGGGGAAAAACTCCGTCAGGCTAATTCCCTAGTTGATTTATTGCGACCAACGATCGAAGCAGTCTGGGAGCCGATCGTGCAAGCTGATCACTGGCTGCCCTTTGAGCAATTGCTTGACCAAATCTGGGCATAATTGGGCATAATATCGACCCTGGAATTAGCTGTCTGTGCCTAAAGGTGTTAATGTCAAAGCTTCGGTAAATTAAAAATGTCAGAAAATTGAAAGGGAGTTTCACTGATTTTGAACTGACAGTCCAGAATGCAAACCTTGGGCTTGCTATCAACCAATTGAGTATTAAAAACTTCTGCAAATAGCCAGAGTGAAAAGCGATAGGGGAATTTCTCATGCTTGAGTTTTGAGAGATCAACCAATGGGGTTTCTTTCTGTTTAACAATGTCCTCAGTGACGAGATCAGCAGGATATTTTTTAGTCGGGGGAATTAGACTAACGTTAGCCGTTTTATTGGCATCAGCTTCTAATCCCGGTGGCGATCGTACAATGCGGTGGACTTTTCCATCAATGTCTACGAAGCTACTTTTATCCCAATCGATCTTAATAGCTTCTTCCGAGGATTTATTCTCGATCGTTATGACTAAGTTTGTCAATTTTTCCGTTGATTGATATTGTGGCTTTAGCTTAAAATTTATTTCTATATCTAATTTTAGCTTTTCGATAGACTCCTTAAAAAGAGCCTTTTCAAAAGTGACCTTAAGGGGATTCTTAATT
>CAZHXN010000029.1:36291-47436 GCA_964536415.1 uncultured bacterium | reverse complement strand
GGGGGGGGGGGGGGGGGGGGGGGGGGGGGCTGCTGCATTAAATTGGGAGGCTTGGGTTCAAAGGCTAGGGGCACGGTCATGGTGATGGAGTTGATCATGTTGAGCCACAGGACTTGCAATGAGAGAATGGGCAGATCCCGTGCGAATAAGGCACTAATTAAAATCGTCATTGATTCGCCTCCATTCACGGGCAATAGGAAGGCGATCGCTTTGCGCAGGTTTTGATAGACAGCCCGCCCTTCTTCTACGGCGGCGGCAATCGAGGCAAAGTTATCATTGGTTAACAACATATCTGCCGCTTCACGGGCTACTTCCGTGCCCCCTTTGCCCATTGCAATCCCAATATCTGCTTGTTTTAAGGCGGGGGCATCATTGACTCCATCCCCGGTCATGGCCACAATCTCCCCTTTGGCCTGAAGTGCTTCCACAAGGCGGAGTTTTTGGGTCGGGGCTACCCTGGCAAAGACATCTCCACTGCCGATCGCTTCGACTAAGGCGTGATCGTCCATCCTGGCCAGTTGCTGCCCTTCAAAAGCTAACACCTGGCCATTGGTTGCAATCCCCATGCGCTGGGCGATCGCGCAGGCGGTGGCAATGTGGTCACCCGTGATCATCTTCACCTGAATGCCCGCTGACTGACAGGCATGAACGGCAGCGATCGCTTCGGGGCGGGGCGGATCAATCATGCCCTGAAGTCCGAGGAATACTAACCCAGTGTCAAGGTCGCTGTGTTCGATCGCGTGTTGGTGGGGACGGCCTATTTTTTGGGCAAAGGCGAGTACCCGCAGGCCCTGACTGGTCATCTGGGTAACCACCGGTGCAACGTCAGCCGGATCAAGGGGAACGACCTCGCCTTGCGCATTCATCTGGCGATCGCAGCGCGGTAACAGGGCCTCAACCGCACCTTTGACATAGATCAGCGGCGGGTCTGTATCGTGCAGAGTGGCCATGTACTGGTACTCGGATTCAAATGGGATCGAGTCGAGACGGGGTTGATGCGCGGCTAAGCCCACCTGGGTCAAATCAGCCTTGGCCGCTACCGTAATCAGGGCACCTTCGGTAGGATCACCCACCACAGACCAGTGTTCCCCAACTTGTTTCAGGGACGCATCATTACAGAGAACCCCGGCCATGAGACAGGCTTCGAGGGCTGGTGGCAAAGCTTCGACGCAGCAGCGCTGGTGATCCTCTGTTTGGATGTCGCCCTTAGGACTGTAACCACTGCCGCTTACGGTGTAGTGTTGTCCCCCGGCATAAATGGCCTGAACGGTCATCTGGTTTTCCGTCAGGGTGCCGGTTTTGTCAGAACAAATGACGGTGGCACTCCCCAGCGCCTCTACTGCCGGTAGCTTGCGAATAATGGCATGACGGCGGGCCATCCGGTTCACCCCGATCGCCAGGGTAATGGTCACGACAGCGGGTAATCCCTCTGGAATCGCACTCACTGCCAGCGCCACAGCAGCCTCAAACATCTCATACCAGGAGCCACCCCGTCCCCAGCCGATCGCAAAGGTCAAGGCCGCCAGGGTCAGGATGGCATAGAGTAAGATGCGACTGAACTTAGCAAACTTGCGGGTGAGGGGCGTACTCAGGTTAACCCGCTGCGCCATTGCCTGAGAAATTTTGCCGACCTCGGTCGCTCCCGCTGTGGCCACGACGACCCCAGTTCCCTGGCCAAAGGTGACAAAACTCCCGGCATAGGCCATATTGACGCGATCGGCGAGGGGCGTCTCGGCGGGTAGCGGGTCGATCGACTTTTCCGCAGGAACGGATTCACCGGTCAGGGCCGACTCATCAATCTGGAGGTTACGGGTTTTGCATAGGCGCAAATCGGCAGGCACCTTATCGCCTGAGGTCAGCAGGACAATATCCCCCACCACTAGCTCTTCTGATGGCACCTGAAGAAGTTGGCCTTCCCGCAGGACGGTGCTCTCGGTGGTTACTGCCTTGGCGAGGGACGCGATCGCCCCTTCGGCTTTGGTTTCTTGCACATAGCCAATGACCGCATTGATAACCGTTACCCCCCAAATAACCAGCGCATTGGTCCACGCCCCTAACAACGCCTTAATGGTGCCCGCTACCAACAGGATGTAGAGCAAGGGTTGGTGAAATTGCCAGAGAAACCGTAACCAGGCGGGTTTACCTGGTTGGTTCCAACCATAAATTTCCCCACGTCGGGCGACTTCCTCTGGAGTTAACCCGGTTTCAAGATTCGTCTCACACACCTGCATAACGACTGGCAGGGATAATTCGTGATAAACATGCGACTGTGAGTAGGCAAGCATAATAACCTCGTCAGCTCAACTGTGTCGGACGATGTTGCCTGATCGATATTTATCCAGGATAACTTTTTTAGGTGGGGCCTTGCAGTTATCTTGCGAATTGTCAAGCAATTTCGGTCTACTCAATTATAAGGTCTCTTTTAAGACATCATCCCTGAGTGAATAACGCACCCAATCCCTATTTGCTGCTGAGGTCAAGCGTGAATTTTATCGATGTGTTAACAGTTCAATAAATGACGATCCGAGGTACAGCCTTTGCCTCAATCATTCAGTACAGCCATGCCAAACTCTGCAATTGCTCGTACCAAGTAATTCCGGTACAGGCTGTAATCTGGACAGGAACAGTGAATTTAAGAATCGTCAATTCAAGCTTCTAAAAGAACTAATTTAGGTAAAAAAAGCAAATAGCCGAAGTATCCTCAGTATCCTTATCGAAGTAAGATTTTGCTGCCTAAACCTCCCGGCGGATGGCGCTTTCGTGCCAGTGGCGTAACAGGAAATCGGAGATCAGAGATAGGATCACAAAAATTAAAACCCCCAGGGCTGTAATCAGGGTTAATGCCGCGAACATACGGGGGATTTGCAGGTTATAACTGGCCATCAAAATTTGGTAGGCCAGCCCCGCCTTTTGGCCCCCTGTCCCGGCCACAAACTCGGCCACTACGGCTCCAATGAGTGCCAAACCACCACTAATGCGCAACCCTCCCAGGAAATAGGGCATCGCCGCCGGGAGTCGCAAATAAATTAACGTTTGCCAGCGGTTCGCGCGATAGAGCTTGAAGAGATCCAACAAATTACGATCGACACTATTCAATCCCAATGTCGTATTCGACAAAATCGGGAAAAACGCCACAATCCAGGCACACACTATCATGGCTGCAAAGGTACTATTCCTCAGCCAAATGATAATCAAAGGCGCGATCGCAACAATGGGCGTGGTTTGCAGGATGACCGCATAGGGGAAAAAGCTCCGCTCAATCCACTTACTTTGGGTAAACACAATCGCAATCAACAGCCCCAGAACGGCTGCCGTGATGAATGCCACGATCGTGATCTTCAACGTAACCAGCAGGGAAGGCAAAAGAATCGGCCAATCCTGAATCAGCGTTTGGAACACCAGCAGGGGTCCCGGTAACAGATAGGTCGGCATTTGGGCCACCCGGACAAACCCTTCCCACAGCACTAAAAATAAAATCCCCACAATGACTGGGGCAATCACTTCGGGAGCCGTCACCTTAGTCAACAGCATCGACCACCCCCAAGGGGACGGATCGGCTGCTAGTCCCCTGGGCACGGTTGGTAAGGGCGGCTGGACCTGGGAAGGACTGGTGGCGGCGGTGGGGTGATCTTGACTCATGGATACCTGACGATTCCTAGTAGCTGAGTATAGCAAGCCCCACTCGCTCAATCCTCCTTGACATAGGGGACTCCCAGGGCAGCAGGGGGGACGGATTTCCCGGCTAGTCCCAAGAGGGCTAGGAGGGCGATCGCGTAGGGCAACATCACCAGAAACTGGTACGGGATTTGCAGGTTCAGGGCCTGAATGCGCAACTGTAATGCCTCGGTGGCACCGAACAAGACACAGGCCAGGAAAACGCCGATCGGGTGCCAACGGCCAAAAATCACCGCTGCGAGGGCAATAAACCCTTTACCCGCCACCATGCCCTCGGCAAAAAACTTCACATGGACCAGGGTTAAATACGCCCCACCTAAACCGCAGAGAAGACCACTTAACCCAACGCTCAGATAGCGAATCAGGATGACCGATACCCCCGCCGTCTCCGCCGCCCGAGGGGCCTCCCCCACTGCTCGCAGGGCTAAGCCATAGTGGGTGTAAAACAGCACATACAGGCTGACGCCGATGCCCGCCCATAACCCATAGGTGAGCCAATCCTGCGCGAAGACCAATGGCCCCAGGAGGGGCAGGTGTTGTAGGAAAGCGGGTAGGGGGAGCGGCCCCAGGGCGGGCAGCCCTTGTGTGATGCCTTCCCTAAAGACTAGCCGTGCCCCAAAGGCGGTCAGCCCCGCCACCGATAGATTAATCGCCAACCCACAAACCAGTTGATTCACCCGCAAGCTGACACAGAGGGCCGCATGACCGAGACCGACCAAGCCTGCTGCCAGACTCGCCGCCGCGATCGCTAGCCCCACTTGGCCTGTGGTTGCTGCCACTGCCGCACTCACAAATGCCCCCGTCAGCAGCATCCCCTCTAGGGCAATGTTGATCACGCCCGATCGCTCGGACCACACCCCCCCCAGGGCCGCAAACCCCAGGGGCACTGCGAGACGTAAACTGGCCACGAGATAGTCAGTCAGAAAGGCAAGATCGGACATGGTGGGGAGGGGGTGGGGAGGGGTATTCCGGCAACCAAGCGGCTGACAGCGAGATCCTTAGCGAGATCCTTAGCGAGATCCTTACCAGGGGCAGCGATCGCATCAAGAACATGGTAGGACTTAAAGATTGACCGCTTGCATCGCGTCAGCGCAGACGCATGGTGTTGCGTCATTGTCCCACTATCCCGCTGTCCCAACTGTTCACCATGTCGTTAACCCTTGCGAAAGAACGCCTCGAATCTCTCAAGATTGGCCTGTTGGCGGCGAGTGTCGCCCTGCTCAGCTTTTTGGGCCTGGATCGCGCGGTCCGGTTCCTGCCCTTACCGACGGTCACCGGGGGGATGGCGCAGGGGATGGTTCCCATCGGTATTGAGGCAGCGATCGTGCTGCTTTCTGGCTTCCTCTTTGGGGTGACCTATCGGTATGTCGTGCGCCATGATCGCAATCCCCATCTCAAATCGGGGGTAGTGCTGGCCTTTGGGTTAGTCCGAGGTTTAGGACAACTGGAAGTAGGGGTACGATTAGCGGATGGATGGCCGCTATTGGGATGGTTAGTGATTGAGAGTTTAATCCTATTTGCGATCGTTGGCGCGGTGGTGGATGTGGCGCTGACGACGGGGAAAGTGGCTCGCTTCCCGGCGGAGTAGGGTATGCCAACCGCACGCCAGACAGCGTTTCAAGTGCTGCGGGCTGTTGAACGGGGGGCCTTTGCCGATGTGGCGCTCGATCGGGAACTGCGCCAGCAGTCCCCTAGCAGCGATCGTCCCCCCACCGATATCGCCCGCGATCATCGCTTTGTCACCGAACTGGTCTACGGCACGATTCGCCGCCAGCGCACCCTGGATGGCCTCATCGATCACCTCGCTACCAAACCGGCCAGTCAACAACCACCGGATTTGCGCCTAATTTTGCATTTGGGTCTCTATCAACTCACCTATCTCAGTCAGATTCCGGCTTCGGCAGCGGTGGATACCACGGTCGAACTGGCCAAGGCAAATGGCTTTAAGGGATTGGCGGGGTTTGTCAATGGGCTGTTGCGGCGGTATGTGCGCTGGCTGGAGACCGAAGACCGGAGACTGGAGATAGACAATAGGGAACAGGGAACAAGCGGGGGGCCAGTGGTTGAGGGGGTGCCCCGTTTGCCGTTGGCTGTGCCCAGTGAGCCGGTGGAACGGTTGGGGATTGTCCATAGCTACCCGGATTGGATTATTCGGGTCTGGTTGGAGCAACTGGGGGAGGCCGAGACGGAACGCCTGTGTCAGTGGTTAAATCAAACCCCGGCGTTGGATCTACGGGTGAATCCCCTGCGGGCTTCGCTGGCTCAGGTGACCCAAGCCTTGGCCGATCGCGGCATTACGGCTCACCCTGTGACGCTCCCGTCGGGTGATGCCGCCTACACCCTACCCCAGGCGTTGCGGTTATCGGGGAATGTGGGGGCGATTCCGGCCTTACCGGGTTTTGCCGAGGGGTGGTGGCTGGTGCAGGATAGCAGTGCCCAATTGGTCAGCCATCTGCTCGATCCCCAGCCGGGGGAAACGGTGATCGATGCCTGTGCGGCACCGGGGGGGAAAGCAACCCATTTAGCCGAGTTGATGCAGGATCAGGGAGTCGTGTGGGCCTGCGATCGCTATCCATCCCGCTTGCGTAAGATTAAGCAAAATGCCCAGCGGTTAGGGTTGCGATCGCTGCGGCTCCAGGTAGGCGATAGTCGGGATTTACCCCAGTTTCAGCAGCAGGCCGATCGTGTCCTGGTAGATGCCCCCTGTTCTGGCCTAGGCACGCTCCACCGCCATGCGGATGCCCGTTGGCGCCAGACCCCCGACACGGTGGAAGCATTGACCCAACTCCAACAGGAATTACTCGACCAGGCGGCCACCTGGGTGAAACCGGGCGGTGTCCTGGTTTATGCGACCTGTACACTACACCCTGCCGAAAATGAAGACATCGTGACCCAATTCCTGGCCACCCATCCCCACTGGCGACTCGCTCCGCCGCGTTTACATGGTATCTCCGCAGGCGAATCGCCCTCACCCCTCGCACCCTTCGTTAATCCGGCGGGTTGGCTGAAATTGTGGCCCCATCAAATGCAGATGGATGGCTTTTTTATGGCCCGGTTGGTATACGGGTAGGGGCGGATTACCACAGCAGCAGGAGTTCCCGTTGTTGCCACAACATCCAGAGGCCGCTCATCCCGACAAAACCCAACACAACCTGCCGAAATTGGGCCGCACTCATGCGTTCTAGAATCAGTTTGCCAATCCAGTTGGCAGGAATGGCCGCTAACCCAATCAGCAGACCATAGAGGCAATAGGGCACGGTCAAGATGCCAAAAATTAGGTAGGTGACCATCTTGATCACATGGATCAGAACCACTGTGGCTGACTTCGTGGCGATTAGTTGTTCCTTTTCTAAGCCGTAGTGCAAATACACGGGATTGAGGATTGGACCTGTACTCCCCACCAGGCCCGACACGAAGGAATTGAGGAAGGACAGGGGTAAAAAATGCCAGTCCTTAATCTTCAGTGCATAGTCTGGACCGCCAAACCAGGCATTCGCCGCCATCAATATGAGGGCGATCGCAATCACCACTTGCAGCCCCTCCACGTGAATCCGCGATAGCAGATAGGACCCCAGGGTTGCCCCGACGAGGGTGCCGGGGAGGTGCCACAGGGTTACCCGCCAGTGGATCGATCGCCAAAAAAAGAGCGTTCGCTGTAAGTTGCCCACCAGCATCCCGATCGTGATCGTGGGTGCGATCGCCTGGGAACCCAACAGAAAATTCACGACTGGGATTAAAATGAGCGGGCTACCCCCCCCCGCCAGCATACTCATCAACCAGGAAAGAAAACTGATCAGGCCCAAACTCACTAATGCGATCATGCCCCTGCCTTTGACCAGAATGACTTTTTTACTTTAACTTATATTAAAAAACAATGCGATTCTTGTTAAATGTTCTCGCCGTGCCCGTTAAGTAACCCCGAACACGTCAGGCTGCTCACGTCAGGTTGATCGAGGTACCTGAATTCAGAAGGAACACCGTGTCGATGGATAGCGATAACGTCTAACCCAAAAGTTTAGGGAGGCGTCCTGAAACGTTTTCGGATAATGCGTGTTATTGTCAGTCTCATAACTAGCTCGCTTGGTAGCCCCTAGCTTGAGTCCCTAGAGCACTTTTCGTTAACCCCTAGCATTATTACTAATGAAACCGCTTTTTAAGCTCTTTCAAAGGATAAATAAAAATGAGCATAAGTTTTTTATCTTCATGCTAACCCTCATTAGGGTAATGTTATTTATGGCTTTTCCAGTCATTTCAAAAAACTGGGTAAATTATTCTTTTGATATTGATCATTCTTGTTGTTTTCGCTGGGATTTATATCGCAAGCTATCGTAAAAAATATTTTTACACTGCCGGAATAACTGGTATTTTACCAATTGTATTTAACTGGCTAGAAATGCTCGAGTTCCCTGCCTTTATTGAACGGCATTTTTATGATCAATCTTATTGTATTATTTATATTTTTAATCTTTTTATGTTGGGCATTTACACAGTCTTATTGTTTTCGTTACCATCAGGCTGGTTTCTTTCATCTTTCAACAGAAATACGTCAACTCTGATGTGATTTATGGTTCGATTTCTGGTTATCTATTGCTGGGAATTACAGTCAACTGCGATCACGATCGTCTAGCTGGCTGGAGCACCAACAAGCACCCTGCCAGTAAACTTGCTAGAATTAAGCTCTTAACGCCAGGTATTGCGCACTATAGGACTGATTGTGCATGAGTGGGGACGAAGGCTATAAGGTGGTGGCAGATAACCGTCAGGCCCGGTATCTGTACGAAATTTTAGAAACCTACGAGGCTGGCCTTGTCCTTCAGGGGACCGAAGTTAAGTCTGTACGGGAAGGCAAGGCAAACCTCAAGGATGGGTATGCCCTGATCCGGAATGGGGAGGCGTGGCTACTGAATGTGCACATTTCCCCCCATGCCACCACTAGCGAATACTTTAACCACGACCCCCGCCGCACGCGCAAATTACTCTTGCACCGTCAAGAATTGCGCAAGCTCATTGGTAAAGTTGAACAGAAGGGCCTTACCCTTGTCCCCCTAAAAATGTACCTCAAACGGGGGCTGGTCAAGGTGACGATCGGTCTGGCACGGGGTAAAAAGATTCACGATAAGCGCGAGGATCTCAAACGCAAGGAAGCGAAACGCGATGTGGAACGGGCGTTGAAGCATTTTTAGGACCTAATGAGACGATCGGGGACATCCCACTTTTGCTACCCTTACCCTGAATCCCTTTTCCAGAACGGGAGAGAGACTGGAAAATCCGGCTCCCCTTTTCGCCCCATCCCCCCGCAAACGGGGGGTTAGGGGGGCTGGGAGAAGGGGTTGAGGGATGAGGGCTGCCTTGTTGCCAAACTGGGATGCTCCCAGACGATCGCTGGGTGTTTAACACGATCGTCGATCGTAACGGCACAATAGGAAGAGTCCCCTGTTGATTGCCCTTGGCCGATCGCGACCCATGAGCCTTGTCCGTTCCAATCCCAACCGGATTGCCATTTCCTATGTCCTTTGGGCTGCCATCTTCTTGGGGTTTTGTGGCCTCCATCGAATCTACAACGGCAAAATCGTGACGGGGATTCTCTGGTTCTTTACCTTCGGCCTGTGTGGCATCGGCCAGGTGATTGATCTGTTCCTGATTCCCAGTATGGTGGAACGCCATGACCTCAAATTACAACGACAATTGGGTTACGGCTCTTCAGACTTTTTTCCTACGCCGCCCCTAGAACCGGCCCCCAATCCGGTTCCCCCCAACCTCACCCCTGAGCAACAGATGGTCTTGCTCGTGAAGGCTGCCGCGAAACGCGGGGGGAAACTCACGGTTACCCAGGGGGTACTGGCGTCGGGGTTGAGCTTTGTTCAGGTGGAAACCCTGCTGATGGAGATGGTGTGATCGGGGTATGCCCACATTGGCAATGATCCCATTACCGGAGCCGTCACCTATTATTTTGATGAGTTGTAAGTTTTGGGTGAGTTGTAGGTATCTATACTGGCCAAGAGCGGTCCTGCCTCAACCTGAATTCACTCCCTTGGCCGCTAATCCACTTGGCTAATCCCCTCGTTTTAAGCAAACGCACTGGTCAAGAGCGAACGATCGGGTCTTGTTGGTCATTGTCTATGTCAGAGCCTCGACTGCCTGAACTCTCCCCAGCCGGGGGAGCAGGGGGACAGCCTCCCCAGCTAACGCCACCCCGCCCCAATCGGTTTGCGGGTCCTCTGTATCCCTTCCGGGCGATCGCGGTTCTCTGGCAACATCGCCATCTCTGGGTTTACGTGCTAGTCCCCCTGTTAATCAACTTGATTCTAGGGGGTGTTCTCTATATCTGGTTATTGGGGCAGGGCCTCCAAGCGATCGACCTTTGGATGAGTGGCCTGCCGGGTTGGCTACTGGCGATCGTCGTCACCCTCTTACGGGGCCTCCTAGTCATCCTCCTGCTGATCGGGCTAGGATTCCTCATGGTCCAGTTCGGCACAATTTTGGGTGCGCCCTGGTATGGGGTTCTCTCGGAAAAGCTTGAACACCTGCGCTTGGGGAGTTTGCCGACGGTGGGTAATCACCCGCTGCGGATTGTGCGCGATATCTGGCGGGCACTCTTGTTTGAGGGGAAAAAACTGCTGCTGGCGATCGGAGTGGGGAGCCTGCTGCTAGGGTTGGGTCTAGTCCCTGGCGTGGGGCCATTGGTCACCGGCACTGGCTGGCTGGGGTTGACCGTCTTACTGATCTGTCTCGACTTTCTGGATGCCCCCCTCGAACGACGGTATCTGTCCTTTCGCCGTAAATTAGGGGTGATTTTTGGGGGCCTGCCGGGAACGATCCTGTTTGGGCTAGTGTGCTTGGGATTGGTGAGCATTCCCCTGGTCAACCTGGTTACGATTCCCTTGTGCGTGGCGGGGGGAACCTTGTTCTTTTGTGATCAGCTACGATTACGGGTTGATGTACCGGATAACCAGGTTGATTCGAGGCAAGGGTGAATACGATGCCAACTTGCAACGTTCACAGGCGATGGCTAGGTAATGTGCCACTCAAGTTGGTGCTAGTGGTTCCCTTCATCCTGCAAATTATTGTTGCAGTTGGCTTAACGAGTTGGCTATCGATTCGCAATGGACAACGTGCGATTAACAATGTCGCCCTGCAACTCCAACAGCAACAGGCCGATCATATTGAAGAGAAAGTCTTGGATTATTTAGAAGATCCTATTCTCATCAATCAATTTATTGCTGATACCGTTCTCTCCAATATTATTGATGTTAAAAATTTACAAGATTTACAACCTTACCTAGAAGCGCAACTACAAAAATATGTAACCTTAGCAGCTATTACCATTGGCACAGAGAAACCCGATTATATTGGTATCAGACGACGAGAAAATGCGGGAGAATTCTCGATCGCTACCTGGAATCACGACCAGGGCGGTATTACCATTCGTATCTTTAATGCTCAACATCAGCAACTCGCTGCTGAGACGCG
>CAZHXN010000029.1:0-36271 GCA_964536415.1 uncultured bacterium | reverse complement strand
TACACTCTTTCCCTACACGACGCTCTTCCGATTAAACGTTCTTGGTACTACAACAGTTTAGCAATGGGAAAACCCATCTGGAATCAGCCCTATGCAACGTTTCAAACCAGGGAACTGATCATTTCTGCGGACTACCCTCTCTTTGATAAACTGGGTAATCCCTTTGGTGTCATCAGTTCCGACTTCTCCCTAGCGCAAATTAATTCTTTCCTGCAAACCTTAAAAGTCGATCGTATGGGGATTGTCTTTATTATGGATCGCAACGGCGATCTGATTGCAACCTCTAGTGGGGAATTCCCCTTTATGGTAAATACCCAAACCCAGGAAGCGAATCGCATTTCGGCATTGAAAAGCAGCAATTCATTAGTACGATCGAGCAGTGAATGTTTGCGTCAACATTTTTCAGATTTTAATGCAATTCATCAAAATAAACAACTCAATTTTCGTTTCGATAATGAGCATCAATTTCTATATGTTAAAGCGTTAAAGTTTAACCCCAACCTGGACTGGCTGATTGTAGTGGTGACGCCGGAAGCGAACTTCCTGTCTCAGGTACATAAGAATACTCGCCTAACAATTTTTTATGGTTTTCTTTCTCTTGCTTTAGCGATCGCGATTGGGATTTTAGCAGCGAATTTAATTAACCGGCCCATTCAGCGCTTAGTCACTGCCTCAACGGGGCTGAGTCAGCAGGTAGCGATCGGTAACCTGGCAAAAATCCCTTTTGATCCTCGACTAACCCAGGAAACGATTAAGGAATTTCGGACCCTAGCCAAAGCCTTTCAACACATGGCTCTGCAACTTCAAGACTCCTTTCAAGCCCTAGCCCATGCGAAAGCAGAACTAGAAATTCGGGTTGAGGAGCGTACCCAGGAACTGCGCCAATCAGAAGAGAAATTTGCTAAAGCTTTTCGTTCTGGCCCCAGCGCTATTGCTATTACCCGCATGGCTGATGGTCGTCTGTTGGAAGCCAATGGGGTGTTTCTCGCGATGACGGGGTATCGTCTGGATGAGGTCATTGAACGGACACCCACAGAATTGAATTTATGGGAAAACATTGCCGATCGCGATCGCTTACTCCAGATTGTTGCCGACCAAGGGGCCATCCATAACTATGAATTTCGGTTACGCACCCGACAGGGTCTGATTAGAACTAGCTTGCTATCCGCAGAAGTGATTAATTTGAATGGAGAAGATTGTTTACTCACGGTCGCCATTGATATTAGCGATCGTAAGCAGACAGAGTTAGAACTCCACCAGGCCAAAGAGGCAGCAGAGGCCGCCAATCGGGCGAAAAGCGAATTTCTGGCAAATATGAGTCATGAACTACGCACTCCCCTCAATGGCATTCTCGGTTATGCCCAACTCCTGCAACGGGACCCTCATTTGTCTGACTCCCAACTCAAGGGGCTGCAAACGATCCAACAATGTGGAAAACATCTTCTTACCCTGATTAATGACATCTTAGATCTTTCAAAGGTAGAAGCGAAAAAGCTAGAACTTCATATTGATGAATTTCCCCTACCGGAATTTTTGGAAAGCATTGCCGATCTCTTTTACCTACGAGTTGAGCAAAAAGGGTTGTTCTTTTTATATGAGCGCTTGTCTCCGCTGCCGAGTCGCATCTTTGGAGATGAAAAACGCCTGCGCCAGGTACTCATTAATCTCCTTGGCAATGCCGTTAAGTTTACCGAGCACGGGGGGGTCTTCCTGAAGGTTGGCCTCGTCGGGGTGCAAACCATTCGTTTTCGTGTGGAAGATACGGGCCAAGGCATTGATCCGGCCTATCTAGAAATCATTTTCCAACCCTTTCATCAGGTTGGTGATCCGGCCCGTCGCTCGGAGGGGACCGGTTTAGGCTTAGCCATTAGCCAGCATTTGGTCCAGTTAATGGGAGGGCAGTTACAGGTTACCAGTCAATTGGGCCAGGGCAGTCAGTTTTGGTTCGATATTGAGTTACCCGTGGTTGCGGAGGTCGTCCCGGCTAGCCCAATCCGTCGAGATCTCAAAATTATGGGGTTTCAAGGTCCCCCTCGGCGCATTCTGGTGGTGGACGATCGCCCGGAAAACCGGACCCTATTAGTGAGTCTTCTGGCCCCCCTCGGATTTGAGGTGCAGGAAGCCATTGATGGGGCCGACTGTCTGGCCAAAGCAGCCCACTTCCGCCCGGATGCGATTCTCCTCGATCTGGTCATGCCCACCTTAAATGGGATCGAGGCTACCCAACGGCTCCGGCAGATTGCGGCCCTGCGAACCACGATCATTATTGCCACCTCCGCCAGCGCCTTTGAGAACGATCGTCAAGCCAGCCTAGAGGCAGGTTGTAATGACTTTATCCCCAAACCCATCCAGGAAAAGGAACTGTTCACCTGCTTGGGCTACCATCTAGGTTTAGAGTGGATTTACCATACCGAGGCAATTCTCCCTGCTCTGGCGGCATCATCCGAAAGCCTGCTCCTCCCTCCCCGTGAGACCCTTATCCACCTCGAAAAGCTGGCCAAACTGGGGGACATTCAAAGCATTCGTGACCACCTGGCGCACCTCAAACAAACTGATCCACACCTGCTACCATTTTTAAGTGCTTTGGAAAAACTGGCGAAAAATTTTCAGATTAGAAAAATTCAGCAGTTTCTTCGTCAGTACACGATCGAGGATGAGCAGGCATGACGGCGCAGACGATCGGGTGTATTCTCCTGGTGGATGACAACCCCACCAACCTGGAGGTCCTCTTTAATTCTTTGAGTGACTCTGGGTTTAAGCTGCTCATTGCCGAAGATGGCGAAAGTGCGATCGCACTGGCCCACGACGCCCAGCCCGATATGATCTTGCTGGATGTGATGATGCCGGGGTTAGATGGCTTTGCCACCTGCCAACGCCTCAAGGCCGACGCAGCCACCCAGACAATCCCAATCATCTTCATGACGGCTCTATCGGAAACGATTGATAAGGTCAAAGGTTTAAGCCTGGGGGCCGTGGATTATGTCACCAAACCTTTTCAACCCGATGAGGTCCTGGCCCGCGTTAAAACCCATCTTGCCCTGCGCCAGGTACAACACCGGCTTCAAGTCCAAAATCAGCAACTTCAGCAGGAAATTGCTGAGCGGCGACAGGCGGAGCAGGCCCTGCGCTTCTTCCTCCATGCGGTGTCCCATGACCTGCGCAATCCCGTCACTGGCGCCCTCCTGCTCCTGAACCGGCTCCGCAAACAGGCCGGGGATGCCTCCCAGGTTGGGGTACCGACCCTAGTCCTCGATCGCTTAGCCCAGGGGTGCGATCGCCAACTCAAGCTCATCAATTCCCTGGTAGAAACCCAGGCCAACGAACTCACGGGCATCCGCCTCCAGCCCCGCGTCCTAGCGCTCCATCCGTTCATTCAGCAGCTTACGGAGAATTGGGAACCCTTAATGGCTCAGGAACAGGCCACCTTAATTAACGCTGTACCTGCAACCTTACCCCTCGTCCATGCTGATCCAGACCAACTGTGGCGGGTGTTTGAAAATCTGATTGCCAATGCCCTCAAACACAACCCCCCTGGCTTGACCCTGCGGCTAGAGGCGACGGTGAAGGCTGCGCCAACCTCCGAGTTGGCAGTCGGGAGTCGGGAGTTGGAAGTTGGAACTCGGAACTCGGAAATTCAGGATCAGACGTCAGATATTGAGATTGGGGTGCAACGGCAGCAAACAGCGATGCCCATCTCCCCGTCCTGGGTAACCTGTCGAGTTTCGGATAATGGTCTGGGGATTCCACCGGAACAGGTGGCTGAACTGTTTGAACTCTACAAGCGAGGGAAGTCGGCCCATCGTACTCAGGGATTGGGGATTGGCCTCTACCTGTGCCGTCAGATTGTTCAGGCCCACGGTGGTGAGATTGGGGTTGCCGCGCAGGCAGAAGGAACAACGTTCTGGTTCACGTTGCCGACGATCGCAGCGGGCGATGGGGCGATTCTCGACTAAAAGCCGTTCTGTGGGCGTATTGGCCCTGCTATCGTGTTGGGAAGAGATCCCACGCGGTTGCCCCCTCCTATGACTGATTCGCCGCTAAAACTCGTTTTAGTTGAACGGGACCCCATTTTTCGGCTGGGTTTGCGCACCTGGCTGACCCAGTTTGATGACCTGGAGATTCGGGCAGAGGCCGATAGTGTCGCCACGGCCCTAGCCACGATCGTTCAGCAGATGGAACAACCGATCGCTCCGCCGGACGCCACCCTGTCTGCCGATGCTGCTGCGATCGCCCAACCGCTGGATTTAGTGATAACTGATTTTGACTTGGGGGAAAGCCATGCCACTCCACCCGCCGGTATCCAACTGTGCCAACAGTTGCATCAGCAGTTTCCTGACTTGCCGGTTTTGCTCCTCAGTACGGTGGATGCCCCGAACCGGGTCGCGATCGCCCGTGCAGCAGGTGCCCAGGGGTATTGCCTGAAGGGTCTAGCCGAACGGGAACTGGTGGCCGTGATCCGACAGGTGGCTGCCGGGGAAACCGTTTGGCCAGAGCGGCTAGACGACGAAGCTATCGGCCCCCTGGACCTGCCCTCCTCCTCCCCGATCGCCTTGACCTGGCTCGAACAGGTGCGCCTCACCTGGCGACAATCCGGTCTCCAGCAAATTGACGCCGCCCTAGCGGATCTCAAGCAGCAGCTCGATAGCCCCGCAGGCACGCCCTTAACCCAGTGGGATCGTTGGATTTTGCAGGGACGCCAACGGGAACTGCGCACGGCGCGATCGCTGGTGGATTGGCTCCTCCCCCCAGTGCCGCTGCCCCCTGACGCTGGCGTAGAATCGAGTCCTAGCCAAAGTAGGCTGTCGCGAACGGAGCTACCGACGGGATCAGCGGCCACCCCGTCGCCCTCATCCCCAATTTCCCCAGCATGGCTCGCCCTGGCAACCTCGGAGACAGGGGTAACCCCGGCGGATCTGCGACTGGTGCAGACGGCGTTGTTTGATACCATGTTTCGGAAGCTGCAAACGAATTTACAAAACCTGACGGACACCCCTTTAGAAATTGACATTCTGCGGGTTGAAAAACGCCGCGAACTGCTATCGATTATTTTGCGCAAACTCGAAGCCCTGCTCGATGAACTGCGTTTCTCCCAAATCCAACCCGAACAATTATTAGCCAAGCGATCTATCATCCTGCGGGATCTGTGGACGCTGGCTACGAATGACTTTTTTGGCCGCTATTATTCCCTCACGATCGCGGGGCAAGAGACCCCCGTCGTTCCCGTCCTTCTACAGGAGGCGGAGCCAGTGGAAGCCGCAATCCTCGACAAAATTCCCGGAGTGGGGGATGCCTTGGCCCATCTCCTCTTTCGGGTGCCCATCACAGTGGATAATCTAACCTATGCGGTGGGGACGCCCGATGCCATGTCCCGGATGGAGGCCCTGTTAGAAAATTGCGTTATTGCGATCGCCAATGCGGTTATTTACCCTCTCCTCAATCACTTTGCCGATGTGGAAGAGATTAAGCAAGGGTTTTACGATCGTCGCCTGCTGTCCAGTCGCGAGATTGAGCGGTTTCGCAATAACCTCACCTGGCGTTACCGGCTGGAAGCCTGGGTGGGAGAACCGACCGCTATTTTTGAAAGTAGTTATCGATTGTTTACCCTCAGTGAACGGGGCATTAAACGCATTTCGATCTACGCGCCGCGCCGGGATGAATTAGAACAACTAACGGGATTACGCCTAGCCGTAACCCTGGTGCTCGAAACCCGTGATGCGATCTCCCCTCGCCTGCGATCGCTGGTGTCCTTTGTCGGCAGTGGGGTTGTCTACCTCCTCACCCAGGTGATTGGGCGGGGCTTGGGCCTAATCGGTCGCGGGATTTTGCAAGGGATTGGTAGTTCGCTCCAGGATACAAAGCTAGGGCGCAATGCCGAGCGCCAGCGATAAGGGCACCGCACTGCTTGGGGAGCGGGGTACTTGAATCGCAGGGTAAGCGCATCTCAAAATACAAATAAAATGTTATGAGTAAGCCAACTGGTTCGATCAATGGCGAGGTAAATCGTATCGCCAGGTGTAAATAGTTTCCAGATTACTCGGTAAACGCTAGGAAACCAGAGCTTTTCCACACTTAAAGTTGGCAGTGACAAAAAACGACGGCACAGCTTGCGACGGCTCTCAGGTAAAATTGGTAAGGGTAGGTTTTCGGCCAGCATTTCCAGCTTGACTGGCTTGAACGGTTGCAAGCTAACCACGATTAAGGTTAACAACAAAAAGGCCTACCGTCCCAACACCGGTTCAAGCCATTTGTGGTAGCTTTCTGCTATAGCAATCCCAAATGAATTAGAATTATAAGAAGCGGCAAGCATGAAGCTATTGTCTTCAAGAAGCCTAGCGAAGGCTTGCTCACGAATAACTTAGGATTGCTATCTCATTTTTTTGAGATAGGTGGTATTGACTATTCCTGACCTATCTTTTTTGCCTTGCCGCCTGTATTCCTTGCTACATCTTGCTTTCAACCCCCTTTGTCCCCCTCTCAGGTAGAATGCGCCACTGCTCACCCCCACCCTTCAAGATCCAACTAGGCACCGCCACGCAGCTTATCGAGGACCGATCGATCTTCCAGCGTTGACGTATCCCCCAGCGCTGTTTCACCCGCTGCCATCGATCGCAGCAACCGCCGCATAATTTTGCCCGATCGCGTCTTGGGTAATGCCTCAGTAAACTGAATTTCCGCCGGACGAGCAATCACTCCGATTTCCTGAACCACGTGTTGCTTTAACGCCTTAACCAGGGCCTCGCTGGGTTCGTAACTGTTTTCGAGGGTCACAAAGGCAACGATTTCTTCCCCCTTGATCTCACTAGGTTTGCCCACAACGGCTGCCTCCGCCACTGCCGGGTGCGACACCAAGGCCGACTCGATTTCCATCGTCCCCAGGCGGTGCCCCGCCACACTGATCACATCATCCACCCGACCCATCACCCAGAAATAGCCATCGGCATCCTTGCGGGCACCATCCCCGGTGAAATAGGTGTATTGGCCGTCTTTGGGGGGAATCGGGTTCCAGTAGGTGCTGATAAAGCGATCGGGATTACCGTAGACCGTGCGGATCATGCTGGGCCAAGGGGACTTAATCACCAGATAGCCGCCCGCATTGGTTTCGACCGGATTGCCGTCGAGATCGACCACATCGGCAACAATGCCAGGAAAAGGTAACGTCGCCGAACCCGGTTTGGTGGGAATTGCCCCCGCCAGTGGTGTAATCATGATGCCGCCGGTTTCCGTTTGCCACCAGGTATCGACGATCGGACAGCGTTCACCGCCAATCACCCGGTAATACCACATCCAGGCCGACGGGTTAATCGGTTCCCCGACACTGCCTAGCAACCGTAGCGACGACAGATCCCGTGCCTTGGGCAGGTCTTCCCCCATCTTGATGAACATCCGGATGGCCGTGGGCGCTGTGTAGAACACCGTCACGCGATATTTCTGGATAATGTCCCAGAAACAACCCGGATTTGACGATCGCGGTGCCCCTTCGTACATTAGCATTGTCGCCCCATTGGACAGGGGGCCATAGACGATATAACTGTGGCCCGTAATCCAGCCGATGTCGGCAGTACACCAGAAAATGTCATCCGGTTGCAGGTCAAACACCCACTTCGTGGTCAGGTGGGTATAGAGGTTATAGCCACCCGTGGTATGAACAACGCCCTTGGGTTTGCCCGTGGTGCCAGAGGTATAGAGGATAAACAGCGTGTCTTCACTGTCCATCGGTTCGGCGGGACAGTCGTCAGCGACCGTTGCCTTCTGGTCATGCCACCAGACATCGCGATCGGGCACCATCTGGATGTCCTGCCCCGTGCGTTGCACCACCAACACGTGCTCGACACTGGGCACCTCATGCTCCGCTAGGGCGCGATCGACCTGATCCTTTAGCGGGTTAATCACATCTTTGCGCCAACTGCCATCCGCCGTCACCACCAGCTTCGCCTGGGCATCCTGGAGCCGTCCTGCCAATGCCTCGGCACTGAAGCCGCCAAAGACGACCGTGTGGGGCGCACCAATCCGGGCACAGGCCAGCATCGCGATCGTCGCCTCCGGCAGCATCGGCATATAAATCCCGACGCGATCGCCCTTTTGTACCCCTAATTGCTTAAACACATTCGCCATTTTGCACACTTCGCGGTGCAGATCGGCGTAGGTCAGAAGGCGCGAATCCCCCGGTTCCCCTTCCCAGATCAGGGCTGGTTGGTTGCCCTTGCCCGCTGCTAGGTGGCGATCCAAACAGTTATAGGACACATTCAATTGCCCATTCACAAACCATTTTGCAAATGGTGGTCGCCAATCTAGCACCTTATCCCAAGGTTTAAACCAGTGCAATTCCTGCTGCGCCATCCGTCCCCAAAACCCCTCTGGATCGGTTTTCGCCTCCTCATAAAGCTGTTTATATTCTTCAAGGCTCTTGATATGGGCACGTTGGGAAAATTCCGGCGGCGGCGGGAAGATACGGGCTTCCTGAAGGGTAGATTCGATCGTTGCCATAGGATTAACCTCGAATGCGATAGGTGACAGGGAATAGGTGACAGGTGACAGGGATCGATTTTGTAGGAGCAGGTTTTACAAGAATGCGTATGGGAAAACGGTAATTCTGGTGAACCTGCCCTCCGGGGGGTAGATGGTCGATCAGGTGAATCAACTGGGTCGATCGGCTCGATCAACACAAAGACACAAAAGCACGAAGATATGAAGATATCAAAGAATTCACAACTCGATCACGGCCTCTACCAGATCGGGTTTGCGGCTGAGTTTGAAGCCAAGCTTTTCGCAGACCCGTTGCATTGCTTTGTTTTCCGCCAGGATATCGGCACTGATACGACTCAGTCCTTCACTACGACCAATTTGCACCAGTTGCCGCAGGAGTTCAGTGCCCAGACCCTTGCCCTGGTAAGGGTCGCTGACAAGCATCGCGAATTCACCTTCATTGATGCCGTGGAGTTTGCTCAGACGACCGGCGGCGAGGATTTCGTGTTGGCCCGTGTTGGGATTTTTGTAGTCGGCAACAAGGGCCATTTCCCGATCGTAATCGATAAAACAAATCCGGGTCAGGCGCTCATGGGCGACGCGGTGGCTCAGGGTCATCAGGTGGAAATAGCGGAAATAGACACTTTGCTCCGATAAGGTTCGATGGAATTGGGCAATCAGCGGTTCATCTTCGGGCCGAATCGGGCGGATCGTGACGGCGGTGCCATCCGTCATCGTCCACTGGGTGATGTACTGCACCGGATAGGGCCGGATCGCTAGTTTGGGCAGGTCTGCCTCGCTCAGGTCAGCGGGTTGTAGGACAATGCGGGCATCCAGGGCCAGCAGCGGTGGCGTGGTATGCACAGCACTGGCGCGACCCTTGTGTTTTTTCTGGGTGCGCCGTTGCGCGGTGTGGTTCTGGTGGTATTGGTGCCAGTCGGGTTGGATCAGCAGTGGGTTGATGTCGATTTCCTTGATCCAGCGTTGTTCTACCACCAGTTGGCTGAACCGGACCAGCAGGTTTTCCAGGGCGATAAAGTCCACCGGCGGACGCCCCCGAATCCCCTTGAGGGCCTGGTAGATCTTGGTGCGCTCGATCATGCGCTTGGCTAGGGTCGTGTTCAGGGGCGGTAGGGCGATCGCCTGATCGCTAAAGACATCAATCAATTGGCCACCCGGACCAAACAACAAAATCGGACCAAACTGGGGGTCAATGCTACTGCCAAGAATCAGTTCATAGCCCTCATCTCGGATGATCATGGGCTGGACCGTCACCCCTAGGAAATCGTCCATCGAGACGGTGCCATGCTCTTCGGCTTCCTCCTGGAGATTTTCAACGATCGTCTGGTAGGCTTGCCGGACCGCATCCGGGGTACTCAGGTTGAGTTGAACGCCCCCCACATCCGTCTTGTGGGTAATGGTTTCCGAGTAGAGTTTCAGGACCACGGGATAGCCAATCTGCGCCGCCAAGGCCACCGCCTCATCCTCGCTGCGGGCAATCTCGGTCGCCACCACCGGAATCCCATAGGCCGCTAGCAGTTGTTTCGACTCTGATTCTGTCAGGATCGTGCGGTTTTGCTGACGGGCCTGCTGGATCAATTGCTCAGCCACGGCGCGATCGGGTCCCCCTTCCTCCCAATCGGGCGACAAGACCGGGGTTTCATAGATGCCGCGCAGGCTGTAGCTGTACTGCCACATCAGGTTAAACAGCCGCGCCGCCGAATCGGGATAACGGTAGGTCGGGATCTGGTGGCGGTTAAGGATATTTTCGCCGGTGGTGACTTCGGTCCCCCCCATCCAACTGGCCAGGATCGGTTTATGACGGAGGGGGGTTTCTTGCAACTTATCAACCGTAAGCTTTAACTGCTCCGCTGTGCGGGTGGGGTCGGTCATCCCCTGGGGCGTCAGGATCACCAGAAGGCCATCCGTATTGGGGTCCGCGATCGCGATTTCGATCGCCTGGGTATAGCGTTCCGGCGTCGCGTCGCCCAGGATGTCGATTGGGTTGCCATAACTCCAGTGCAGAGGCAATACCTCATTGAGTTTGACTAGGGTATCTCCCTCCAGTTCCGCGAGCTGTCCCCCCGTGGCGATCAGGGCATCCGTCGCCAAGACCCCTGGTCCGCCCGCATTGGTAATAATGGTCAAACGGGGACCGGGCGGACGGTAACTGCGTTTGGCCAGCACTTCCGCCATGTTAAACAGTTCCGAAATCCGCGTCACCCGCAACACCCCACACCGTCGGAAGGCAGCCTCCAGCACCGCATCACTCCCCGCCAGGGCACCCGTGTGCGAGGTGGCAGCCTTGGCAGCCGCTTCAGTCCGTCCGGCTTTGATCAAAATAATCGGCTTGGTGAGGGCCACTTCCCGGGCTGCTGAGAGGAACGATCGCGCGTCCCCGATCGACTCCATATAAATCACAATACTGTGGGTATGGGGATCATCGCCCAGATAATAAATTAAATCCCCCCAACCAATATCCAACATCGACCCGATCGAAATAAAGGCACTAAAGCCCACATTTTCCGGAAAACTCCAGTCCAGCACAGCAGTACACAGGGCACCACTCTGGCTAATAAAGCCGACATTCCCCGGTCGTGCCATCGTACTAGCAAAAGTCGCATTCAAACCCCGACGGGGATTCATTAACCCCAGACAATTGGGACCGAGTAAGCGTAATTGGCTCGATCGCAAATGCTCAACAATTTGGCGCTCCAGCGCTCTCCCCGCTTCCCCCGCTTCCCGAAAGCCCGCCGAAATCACGATCGCACTTTTCACACCGATATCAACACAATCACGAATAATATCGGGAATCGTCGAGGCGGGTGTCGCAATCACTGCCAGATCAATCGGTTCAGGAATGGCGCGTAAATTGGGATAGGCTTTAATCCCCAAAATGTTGTTGCGCTTCGGATTAACCGGAAAAACGGTTCCCCCAAAGGGATTACTAATCAAATTCCAAATCAGGGTACGGCCCACACTCCCCGGACGATCGGTCGCCCCCACAACGGCAACGGTTTCGGGTGTGAAGAGCGATCGCAGCGGCTGATGTTCCGATCGCAAAATATCATAGGCGGGATCGGTCGTCGGTTTCAGTGGTTTCAGCATGGGATAACCCTCGCACTGTTGGACGTGTTGAGTTGTGAGTTAAATCAATGCAAAATGCAGAATCCCTCATCCTGGCCTGTTGTTGAGAAAGGCTGACTACGATCGCTGATTCCATCATCCGACGAAAGCAAGGCCGTCGTTACCGATCGACAAGAAACAATGCAAAAATCAAAGAAGTGCAATATAGGGGAGCCTAATTACTTAGGCATTAACGCTGTTAGCTGGCATGGTCAGACGCAGGCGGCAAGCGGTTTGCCCTTCAGATCAGCAAAGGTTGATCCCCGGCCTCCAGTCACTACCCACCCATCGCAGGAAAAAAGAGTCGCACATATAGATCCACCATCGCTTCTCCCCAAATGAGGGTTATCAGTCCCCCTAGGGCGAGAAATGGCCCAAAGGGGATCGGTTGACGACGTTGTACCCAACCTAGCGCGATCGCCGTGCTACCCACAAAGGCTCCCAACGCACAGGCCAGAAATGCCGCTAACAGCAAGTGTTGCCAGCCCAACCAGGCCCCTAACATCGCCGCCAGTTTGGCATCGCCGCCGCCCATGACGGCCTGTTGAAAGACGATCGATCCCAGATTCGTGATCGTATCAAACAGCCAAATTCCCACTACCATGCCAATAATGCCCCCCATGACCGATTGCATAACCGGGGCCAGCGCCATCGTGCCCGTCACCGACTGTGCACCCAGGATGCCCTGGAAGCCTAAGCCCACCAGTAGTCCCGACTGGGTTAGGGCATTGGGGAGGATCAGGGTATCCAGATCAATCAAACTTAAGGCAATCAGCCAACTGGCAAAGGTCCAAGCTGCAACTGTTTGCCAGGAGTGGCCAAATTGCCAGAACAAAACCAGAAAGATGAAACCTGTCAGGGCTTCTACGATCGGATAGCGGGCGGCAATCGGTGCTCGACAATAGCGACACCGCCCCCCTAACCATAACCAACCCAACACGGGAACATTATCGATCGCACTCAGTCGATGTAAACAGTGGGGACACCGCGACGGCGGCCAGAGGAGCGACAGGCCCGCCGGTAAGCGATAAATCACCACATTCAAAAAACTACCGATCGCAGCCCCTATCGCCAACACAGCTAGGGTATAGATAACCGCAATCGCAAGATCCAGGAGGGTAACCAGCATGAATCGGACAGGCTAAACAGGGTAAGGTGAATCGAGTGTGAGGGGAGTAGAGCCTGAGATTAGTAAAGTTCCGACTCAATCTGTTCAAAGGGGACAAAAACCTCCTGCGGCAACAGGGCCGGTTTCCCCCGAAAGGTAACCTTGCCACGATAGCTATAGCGATCGACGACGACCCCACTCGGTCGATAGGGATAGTCCGGTCGCGCTTCAAAATAGGCCCGGTAAATGTGCTTAGCGGCTCTCAACAGTGAGGGATCGATCGCAGCCCGATATTCCACATGCAGTTCTTCCCCCCGTATGGTTTCCCTTGGTGCAGTGTATACCACAGCCCCCCCTTTTTTTAGCCCGACTTTAGCCTATCTCCGCAAGGACAGCAAGGGGGCTGGCCCAAGGAGACTAACCCTCTGAGCTATCTCTGCTTTTCTTTTGCTCCGTTGGCTACGGTATTGTTACATTTTAATACGCCTTGTGGGCTAAGAGCGGGAAGGTCGCTGTGGGCACAATCGGATGATGTGGGCAACAATCGATATTGAGGATTCCTCGCATCGGGCCCGATTACTCAGGGAAGGGAACCGTTAGGGTAATCATTCCCCGGCAGGAATAGGGCAGGTTGACACGGCTGATCGGTTGCCCTCGGAAGCATGGGCGAGTTGATACAGGCGAGCGGCTTTTGCCAGAGGGGGTGCGGCATCCCGCCCCTACACGAGTTTATGGGCGATCGCTGGCTAGGGCTTGCAGTAGGGCATCGCCCATCGCCCGACACCCCACTGCCGGTGAACCGGGGGCAGCCAGATCCGCTGTGCGCAGTCCTTGATCCAGCACAGTTAATACTGCTTGCTCAATGCGTTGGGCTGCTTGGGGTTGATTCAGGCCATAGCGCAACATCATCGCGGCACTCAAGACTTGAGCAAGGGGATTCGCCTTATCTTGACCCGCAATATCCGGGGCGGAGCCATGTACCGGTTCAAACAACCCTGGCCCGGATGCGCCCAGACTGGCGGACGGCAACATCCCAATACTGCCCGTCAGCATGGCCGCCGCATCGGAGAGAATGTCACCAAAGAGATTGCCCGTGACGATCGTGTCAAATTGCTTCGGCCAGCGCACCAGTTGCATCGCCGCATTGTCCACATATAAGTGAGTTAATTCCACATCGGGGTATTCGCTGGCAAGGGCTGTGATGCGATCGCGCCAGAGTTGCGAGACCTCTAGGACATTCGCCTTATCGACCGAGCACAGCTTTCCCCGGCGTTTGCGGGCAGTTTCAAACGCCACCCGGCCAATGCGATCGATCTCCGATTCAGTGTAGGCCATTGTATTGACCCCCCGTTTCTCACCAGTCTCCGTGGCAAAAATCCCTTTGGGTTGGCCGAAATAAATCCCCCCAGTCAGTTCCCGCACCACCATGATATCGACCCCTGCTACCACCTCCGGCTTCAACGAGGAGGCATCAATCAGTTGGGGCAGAATGGTTGCCGGACGCAAATTCGCAAAGAGTTCCATCCCGGCCCGTAGGGCCAATAAGCCCGTTTCTGGACGCTGGGGGCGGGGGAGGGTATCCCACTTATAACCGCCGATCGCCGCGAGCAGGACTGCATCACTCTGGCGACATTGTTCCAGGGTAGCGGCAGGTAGGGGTTCCCCCGTCGCGTCGATCGCCGCTCCCCCGACGAGGGCCTCTTGAAACTCAAACTGTAGTCCCTCCTGTGCCGCCACACGCTGGAGAACCGCCACGGCAACCGCCATAATTTCTGGACCAATGCCATCTCCAGGCAGAAGGGTAATGCGATAGGGCTGGCTCATAGGGGTGAATCGAGAAAAAATTGGGGCAAACTACCGATCTGTCAGCTTAGCCTATTTTGGGGATCGGTTTGGCGGATCGGTTTGGTTCGTCTGGCGGATCAAATGGGGTCATTCAGACAGGTGAAGCAACGGCAGCCGGGACATGCAGGTGGCAAGTGTTTTGGCAGTGTATCAGGAGACCAGGTAGAGAAGCCGGATAGAATTGGATTAGCCGTAACCAAGACCGAAGACATTGGGTAAGCTAAGCTAGATAGGATTAGACGGCATTCGCAGAAATGCACAAACTGCATGCAGGGACACCTTAACGAGATTGACATCCGCAGCATCCTGCAACTCATTGAGTTAGGGCAACGCACGGGTGAGTTGTATGTTGAAACACTCACTCTCCCTCCCTGGAGTACGGATGGGGGTCCCCATGCCAATTTCCTGGCTGGCCGGGGCCAAGTCCAGCGATCGTGGTTTGTCTTTTTCAACAATGGTCATGCTGTCTATGCCACCCACCCGGACGAAATGCTGACCCGTCTGCAAGATTATTTGCGGGCCTACAATATCACCGAAATCCCCAGCGATATCAAGGTCCCTGCTGGCGCACCCAACCACGTTCCGGAATATGACTACCTGTGGGCCTTACTCGAACACCGCATCCTTACGCCGGATCAGGCCCGCAAAATTGTTCGGGGCCTCATACGGGAGACCTTGTTTGATCTACTGAGTCTCCACCAGGGAACCTTTGTGTTTGAATTGGGTGCGCCCCTCTCACCCCAGTTGACCACGTTGGAAGTGGGTTCCCTCGTGCGGGAAACGATGACTCAGGTGCAGGAGTGGAAGCAATTCTATCCCCACATCCAGTTCCCCACCCAATGTCCCGTCCCTGCGGATGGCCAGTTACTGGATGAGGTTTTACCCGCGAATTTGTACAGCACCTTAGGCCGTTGGATGGATGGGCACACCTCCATTCGCCAGATGGCTCGCTATCTCAACCGCGATATTCTGGCCGTGGCACGGGCGATTTATCCCTATGTGCTCCAGGGGTCGATCCAACTGGTCTACCCCACCGCTGCCGATCTCAAGGGGGGACCCTCCCCGCTCGCCCTACCCCCCTCGGATAAGGTGCCCCGGATTCTCTATATCGACGATGGGGTGGCAGTGGGCAAAGCAGTGGAACAAATCCTCAGTAAGCGGGGTTATGAAGCAACGGCTATTGCCAGCCCCCTGCGTGCCCTCAGTCTGGCGTTCCAACTTAAACCGGATCTTATCCTGTGTGACATTGCCATGCCGGAACTGGATGGCTATGAACTGTGTACGATGCTGCGGAGTTCGATTGCGTTTAAACATATCCCGATCATCATGCTGACAGGTAAGGAAGGGTTGATCGATCGCATCAAAGCCCGTATGGCGGGAGCCACGAACTACCTCAGTAAACCCTTCAGCGAGGCGGAATTGCTGACCCTGGTGGAAGAATACGTGGGACCGGGTAACCCGGAACGGTTAGAGGCAGATGATTTGTTAGCTGAAACCCTCAAGCAAGAACTGGGCATTGAATAAATCAAGAATAAATCGAGCCTTAACCATGCACCGACCCATCCGGGAGAATAGCCCCTTGCAGTTTGGCCCCCGTCAGCTTCACCATCAGCCGCCCCGAAACGCCCATCTTGGCTCCTGTGAAGTCGGCCCCGCGTAGATCGGCCCCACTCAGGTCAGCCCCGATCAGGTTGGCTTCTTGCAGATTGGCCTGACTCAGATCGGCTTCGAGTAAGTTAGCCCGGAAAAGGTTGGCCTGAAACAAGTTGGCACCACTCAGGTTAGTACGGTGCAGAAAGGCATCACTGAGGTTGGCGCGACTGAGGTTGGCATTGCTGAGGTTGCGCCCCTCCAGGTACTTTTCGCGCCAATCCACACCCTGAAGGTCGGCCCCACTCAGATCAGGGGTTTGGGGCCGCGATCGCGGACGGGGCGGGGGAGCCGGTTCGGGCGTCGGTGTATAGGGGGGACGCTGGTAGGGTTGGTAATAATAACCAGAAGGTGCTGAAGCCGATGGGGGATGGCGGTGGCTGCCCTGTTGATTCACGCTGGGATTCGCTGGGGGGGGCGGTGCCGCTTGATGCGTGTCGTAACCTGGGGTAGGCGATCGGCGTTCATGCCCATTGCCTCCCTGGGGTGTGGGGCCCTGTGATGCTGGCCCGTAACCTGCTGCGCTATGGTTAGACGCGCCATTGTTGGACGCGCCATTCGCTGATGCACTTTTGCCGGGTCCCCCATTAGGGGACGCACTAGACGGATTCTGGGACGGACTCTGGGTTGATGGATTCGTGCGTCCGTGTGCTGCCTGTGATCCCGCCTGTGATGAACTAGCGGCTGAGCCAGAGGGGCTAGGACCGGCATGGGGGCGGGGCGGTTGCTGCCAGGTGGTTTGGCGATAGTGGTTGTAGTAGTGACCTGTATAGGTCGAGTGATACTGCTTGCGCGGTTGGGCCGATGCCGATCGCTGTCCTTGGGTGCCAGAGCTAGACGCAGCACTAGAGGCAGCATGGGCCGATCGGCCATTCTGACCATGCTGGCTGGTAGCCTTGCCTGTCTGGTGCGATCGCAATTTATCCCGTGCCTGGTTAATCTCCTTCAACTTGGCGTGGGCCTTTTGTTGCAAACGGGGATTATCCTTGGGCAGGCGATCGGGATGCCAAATGAATACCAGGTCCTTATATGCCTGGTTAACTTCCTCGGCAGAGGCACCGGGTTCGAGTCCCAGCACACGATAGTATGGCTCTAGGCTTTCCATCATCCCACCCTAGCATCCTTGGATATGATTGGCGTTCTTATCGGTTCGAGTCCCTGTCTGCCTGCTAGCGATGCTACCGATTGTGACACTCTCAGACTTTCTTTAGCTCCTCCGCCACTTTTTGTTACGTTAACGCAATCATTAGCAATCTCGTATGTCTAATCTCCCTAACTCACGGCCCCTAGTCCTGGGCGTGCTCCCCCACGGCCTGATCGTTTCTTGCCAAGCGCCAGCGGATTCTCCTCTGCACGATCCCCTGGTGATTACGGCGATGGCTCAAGCGGCAGTGCGCCAAGGGGCTGTGGGGGTCCGGATCGATACGCCTGCCCACGTGCGCCAGGTGCGATCGCGTCTACCGGAGATCCCGATTATCGGTCTTTGGAAGCAGCAGATCCCTGGTTTTGATGTGTATATCACGCCCCAGTTTCACCATGCCCAGGCGATCGCCGATGCCGGAGCCGATATGATTGCTATTGATGCGACCCTGCGCCCCCGTCCCAATGGCGAAACGGTGCGATCGCTGACCACCCATATTCATGAGCAACTGGGTAAGTTTGTCATGGCCGATGTGGACAGCTTAGAGGCGGCGGTGGCGGCGGTCGATGCCGGGGTGGATCTCGTGGGGACCACGCTCTATGGCTATACGGCCCAAACCCAGGGCCAAACCCCACCCGGTTTTGATCTCCTGCGGGCACTGGTGCAAACTCTGTCGGTACCGGTGATTTGTGAAGGTGGCATTAGCACCCCAGCGCAAGCCCAGCAAGCGTTTACCTTGGGCGCAACGGCGATCGTGGTGGGTACGGCTATCACGGGTATTGAACCCCTGACCCAAGCTTATGTTCGAGCCTGCCCCAGGACTTAGGGGGTGCTCGTTCATCGGCTTGGCTGTGGTTAAGATCGACTGGGTAGTCTATCAATGTCAATTTTGTAGGTTGGGTCAAATGCCGTGCAACCCAAGCCAGTCAGCGATCGTGTCGTTCCCCGATTTCCGGGTATCCGTTTTTAAACGTTGGATTGGGCGGGTTTAGCGAACGTGACGGTTGGCAGCTAGGATTTTGTGCAAACCCGCCCCTACGCGGTTGTTATACCCTCTACACTAGGGTTAGGTGTTAATCGAAAATTTACGATGACGACCCTCGCGATCGCCCTCCAACCCACTTTAGAACTGACCGATGAACAGTTTGAAGAAATCTGTCGGCATAATCGTGACCTGCGGCTAGAGCGATCGGCGTGAGGAGAATTAATCATCATGCCCCCCACAGGTGGAGAAACGGGACGACGGAACCTCAAGCTGGGTACTCGACTGTGCCTTTGGAACGAGCAAAGTGGATTAGGCGAAGCCTTTGATTCCTCAACCGGGTTTAAGCTTCCCAATGGGGCGATTCGTGCGCCGGATGCGGCTTGGGTAAGGCGCGATCGCTGGTTGGCCCTTACTCCGGAACAACGCCAGAAATTCGTTCCCCTCTGTCCTGATTTTGAGATCGAACTGCGTTCCCCTAGTGATGAGTTAGAAGATGCCCAAGCCAAGATGCGCGAGTATCAAAACAATTCGATCCGCAAACCCAAACGGTGGAAATCTATCGCGCCCAACAACCCTCTGAACTGCGGGTTAATCCTCAAACCTTATCAGGAGAAGCAATCCTGCCGGGATTCACGCTCGATTTGATCGGGATTTTTAGCTATTGATCATGACGAGATAGAAGCAAGGCCATCTAGCACCCCAATACTAGCACCCCAATAAAAAACCCTAGTCTCCCAGCGTCAAGGAGCTTAGGGGTAATGAGTTGTCTTAGATTGAAAACGGGGGGCTGAGTACCCTGGCACCCAACACCCGCACTACCTTACTTGTAAAGTTCCGTGGCAAGCCGGAAGGCTAAAATACCGGGGATGAGAGCAACCACTAGCGCCACAAAAACTTGCGTATCTGACAGCATAATGACGAATGAACTCCTTAATGCAACAGAATGGCTGAATGAAAATACTTTCCGTCAAATCGTCAGTTAGGGAAACCAGTTGTTACATGACGTAATATAAGTTTGCCTAACCGTTGCGATGTTGGGGAAATGCGAATAGGACCTTTAATCGATCGCCAGGGAGACGCGATCGCCCCCCGCATCCTGCATCGTACCCAGAAGTTGAATCACCTCGCGATAAGGAACCTGGGCATCCGCCTGGAGGAGGACACTCCCCTGGGGATTTGCGGCTAGGTAAGTCCGGATTGCGGCGGTTAACTCGGCTTGATTAGCAGGTTGGTCTTTGAGGCGGATTTGTCCCCCCGCTTGGAGTTTGGCAATCAAGGGGTCCGGTAAGTTTGGGGGGACGATCGCATCCTCAGCCGGTGGTAATTCCACCGTCAAGGTTTGAAAGCTGCTCAGGGACATGGCCACAATCACAAAAAAAGCCAGAATCGCCAGCATGGCATTCATCATCGGGATCAGGTTTACCTCTGGCATAGAGGAGTCTGCCTGTCGGGAGCGGAACCGCATCGTTTAACCCTCCTCCAGCCGTCGCCGTTCATACCACTCCTGCCGGTAGATTAACTCTAGCTCCGTGCCCACATTGGAAAAATAGTCCATCTGCTGGGCCTGGAGTGCCACTAACACCCGAAACACCAGTAGTGCCAAAATCGCCACGATCATCCCCGCTGCCGTCGTAATCAGGGCCTCGCCAATCCCGGCGGCGGCCTTCGTGGCTTCCTCGCTGGCTCCCCCCGCCCCAATGTTGAGGTTATTAAACGTGGCAATTAACCCTGTCACCGTGCCCAATAATCCCAACAGAGGTGCGACTGCCACCACCGTTTCCAGCAATTTATCCCCCTTGCGCATTTGCACAAATTCACGATCGCCGGCCGACTCCATTGCTAAACGAAACGTCTCCGGGCTGGGCTGTTTTAACTTTAGGGGGGCCAGCAAAAAGCGCCCGATCGGTAACACCTGCGCCTGTTGGGCGATCGCCGCCGCCTTGTCCAAATCCTCATGGGCGGCGGCGAGGACATCCTGCACAATCCGATCCTCCTGGCGTAGCAGGTGAAACCAAAACCAGGCGCGATCGCAGGCACAGGCCACCGTCGCCACCGACAGCGCCAAAATCGGCCACATCACGGGTCCCCCCGCGAGGAAGAGATCGTACACAATCATAGGGTCAGCGCAAACTCAAGGGTTAGGGCAAACTGTTCCGATTTTACGGTAAGGAATGGTTATACTCATTCGTGGCTACCGTTGGTTGATGGGGGTCCTGCTTCCAAATCACCACGAAGGTCGCTGTTTTATCCGTTGCCCGCACCAGACTGATATAGCGGGTTGTATTCCCCTTTTTCACAGCATAGAGGGTACTCCCGCCGTATTCTGGTTGCTCCGTAAATGTAAAACCCGCAAATTGGTCTTGTAAGGACGTATAAACCTGCTCAGGCCGTTGCCGCGAAGCCCAGAGGATATCTTCAATTCCTGCTAAGGGGGTGGGATCTTGCCCTGTTGCCTCGCTGGCCTGTAAGCTCTCTGCTGTAAAAAATTGTTCCGGCTGTTCAAATAAAAAATAAGGAGTGCCCTGTCCTTCAACGGCATCCACCTGACCAATGCCTTGCTGAAGTTGTCCCAAAAATTCGTCCGCAGCTTCAGCAGGGGTACCCGTTTCCGGCTCCGCCAACGACGCAGTAGGACTAGCTTCCGGTGTGAGCGGCTCAGGGGAGGCCGGGGTCGGCGTCGGCGTGGCACTGGGTTGGGTAGCAAAAGGGCTGGGCTGGGGTTTGGGCGCAGCTGGCGCGATCGTCGATCCGACGGAGGAGACGCTACGCGAACGGCTAGGTTGCGGCTTAGGCTTGGAGGATGCCTTGGGTTTAGGGGCGGGCGGGGTTAAGGAGGTAATCCGGGACAGGGTTGGGGAGGGACTTGGCTCCGGCTCTGGGGGGGGAGGCGGCTCAGCAGGTAACCGCACAGCCAGCACCGCACCATGCACTGCCAGCGAAATCACTAGCATAGGGCGATAGATCATGCGCCACAGCGCATGATGCTGCTTACGGAAAACTGAAGAAACATTAGCAGTCATAGGCCAGTTAGGGTGCGGTAAGGGTTGCTGAAAGTCTGCAAAAGGGGTCAGGGGCGGTAAACTTCGCCAGGCGAGATGCTACCCGATCGCGAACATGTCCTGGACAGCAGTAACGGCAGGAAACCCCTTGAAGCCACGAGGGCGGCTTCAAGGGGACCAGAATTAGGGGGATAAGTTAGAGGATGTTGATCAGCAGGCTCGGTAGAAGGCCAAGTTCTGCAATGTTACGATTCCCCCTTGGGGATACTGCACGAACAACTGAAGTCGCTTGCGCCACCAGGAGCATCCCCCTTTGGTTACCCTCACCCTAAATCCCGCTCCCAGAACGGGAGAGGGACTGGCCAATACGGCTCCCCTTGGCCCCTTGGGGGAGGAAGGGTTGGGAATGAGGGCGGCCTATTGCCAAACTCGAGTTCTCCCGTGCCCTTGGCAGCTACTAGTGCTGCGCTTCTAAACGCAACAAGTCGGCAATTCTGACCCCGATCGTATTCCGGTTGGCAAAAACCGATCCAGTCTTACGGGCCGCAAAGTTTTGCTGAGCCAGCCTGTAGGCCTCGGCAGGCAAGGGGATATACCCCACTTCTGCCGCTAGTTTAGACACATTGTTTAGATAAAACTGGACAAAGGACTGGACTTCGCGACGTTGGGCTGCCCGGGTGCTGACATAAATGAACAGAGGCCGTGAGAGGGGTTGGTAGGTGCCATTTTCGACCGTTTGCCGTGAGGGCATCACCGGGCCATTGCCATTGTCGATCGCCACTGCCCGCAGCCGATTTCGATTCGCTTCGTAGTAGGAAAAGCCGAAATATCCTAGGGCACTCTGGCTGCGCGAGACCCCCTGCACTAAGACATTGTCATCCTCGCTGGCCGTGAAGTCCCCCCGACTTTCCTGCGCTTTCCCCACAATCGCTTCTGTAAAGTAATCAAAGGTCCCTGAATCAGCGCCAGGGCCATACAGCTCTAGAGGTTGATTGGGCCACTCAGGCCGTACCTGATTCCAGCGCTGAATCCGGCCTTCGGCAGCCGGTGACCATATTTTTTTCAAATCAGCGACCGTCATCCGAGTGGCCCAGGTTTGCGGGGATTGATCACCACCGTTAGGGCATCGTAGGCCACGGGCAGTTCAATATACTGAATCCCCCCGGCCCTACACGCTTGCATCTCAGCGGCCTTAATCGGGCGAGAGGCGTTGGAAATGTCGGTTTCACCATTACAGAACTTTTTGAAGCCGCCCCCCGTACCCGAAATGCCCACAGTGACGTTGATCGCTGCCCGTTGGGACCTCTCAAATTCTTCAGCAACAGCTTCAGTGATGGGGAAAACAGTGCTGGAACCATCAATTTTGATCAGATTGCGCGAGGCTTGAGCGTTCACCTGAGTACCCAACAAGCCCAAGGTGCCGGCAATGGCTACGCCTGCGGCGATCACTCGCGCCACACCCTGCTTAAATTCAAACCGGTGATGACTGGCTACCATAACACTCACTCTTGTCACATTAGTTTGCACGTCAGTGGGATAGGTTAATTGCCCGTAGGAGGCGCTACGCGAACGGGTATCGACCGGGCAGCGACTGAAAACGACCGGGTTGCACACGAATCCCCTTCGTTAGGCTATCGGGCCAACATTAAGCCTTCGTAATTACGCATTTAAGGGAAATGGGTTGAACTGGTTAAGAATCGCCACTCCCCCCAAGGGGGGCTACATGAATGCGAAAGTCGCACGCAAGGGGGCGCAGGCAGGCTAAATTAAAGGCATTCCGACTGAGGAATTCCCTTATTTAGCTGGCATGATCTCGAAAATTGAGCGGCAATTGACCACCTCTTGGTTGCGGCAGCACCTTCCCAGCTGGCTGGGACAACGGCTGGAGCCGGCCCTGCAACAACTGCTCATCTGGGTCAACCTGCGCCCCGACGAGGCAGGGCGGACATTCTTAATGTTTGCATTCTATACCTGTATGTCCGTCGGCTTGATCTGGTTGGAAGCCTGTGCAGTGGCCTTATTCCTCGATCGCTATGGGGCCAACTCCCTGGCCTGGATTTACATCGCTAGCTCCGGGATTGGGTCGGGGCTGGGGTTCCTCTATGCCTGGTTACAAACCGTCTTACCCCTGCGACGGGTGGTGGTGTTGATTGCACTGCTGATAGCAGTCCCCCTCTTATTTTTCCGGGTGGGGCTGGGCGTTGCCGCCTGGATTGTCGTGACGGTACCGATCATGCGCCTGTGGGTCGAGGCGATTTATGTTCTGAGTGATCTCAATACCTCGATCACTGCCAACCAACTGTTCAATATCCGCGAGATTAAACGCGCCTACCCCCTGATTAGTAGCGGATTGCTGGTCGCTGATGTTGTCAGTGGCTTTTCCTTACCGTTGCTGCTGCGCTGGATCGATCTGCCGAATGTGATCTTTGCCGCTTTTATTGTCATGATGATCGGTGTGTTGATCCTGTTTTATATCAGTCGTACCCATCGTCAATCCTTTCCTGATAAGGTTCGCAAACAACCGAAGCGATCGGACTTTAATCGCCGGGTTCAAGGGCCATTGCGCCGCTATGTGGTCTTGATTCTGACATTTTTTGTGTTGGCTCAGGTGCTCCTAGTCTTGATCGATTTTCAATATCTGACCCAAATTGAAAAGCGGTTTAGTGGGGCCGAGATTGCCAGCTTCTTAGGGCTATTTGGCGGGATCCTTGGCCTATTTGAACTGATGGCCCAGTGGTTTTTATCCAGTCGTGCGATCGAGTGGCTGGGGGTGTTCTTCACCTTAATGCTATTACCTGCCGTTATTATTTTGACGGGCATAGCATCATTTTTTAATCTCTTTGTGGGATTACTGGCCCTTAAATTTTTTGATGAGTTACTGCACTATACGCTCGTTGCTAGCGTTGCTCCAGTGCTCTTCCAGCCGATTCCGGGTGCCCTCAGTGCGCGTGTGCAGTCAGCAGTGCGGGGAATTGCCGAACCGCTTTCCAACGGGTTTACCGGGGTCACTATCCTGCTCTTGCTTTGGGCCACCAAGATGGCCTTCCCGGATCAAACAGCCACCTTTTTACAACTGCTGCAAAGTCAGTTATTTGTTTCTGGAATTATTATTCTGGCTGCCATCTGGCTATTGGTGATTACCCTTCTGCAACGGAACTATGTTAATCTGTTGGTCCTCAGTGCCGAGCGGGGACAACTGAGCCTACCGGATTCAGAGTCAGGTCTTAAACAATATAAAACAGCGTTTGTTAAAACCTTAGAGCGTCCTGGCCCCGATGCGGAGAAATTATCCTGTATCGAACTCTTGCTCCAAATTGATCCTAAGAACGTGGGGGAGGTCCTAGCGCCGCTACTCCCAAATTTTTCACCCACCCTCCAGCGCAAAAGTCTGGAAGCCATGCTCACCCACCCGAACCCCGTCTACCTACCCCAGGTGCAAGCCTTGATCAGTCGATCGCTGCCGCCAGAAGTCCTGGCTGTGGCCCTGCGGTATGTCTGGCTCACAGACCCCACACCGGATCTGAACCTGAATAAACTTCGCCCCTACTTACGTCCAGAGGTTGATCCCATCGTGCGCGGAACGGCAGCGGCCCTGATGATGCGCCGGGGCAATCGCGATCAAAAGGCTGAAGCCACCTATTGTTTACGCCAAATGATCACCCACAAGCGAGAACGGGAGCGGGTGATGGGCTGTCGTGCCCTCGGTGAGGCTGATTATATGCAAGCCCTGCGCTTGTATATTCCCAACCTGCTTCAGGATGAGTCCCTGCGGGTGCGGTGTGCCCTCTTGGAGGCGATCGCGGCTACCCGGCTAGAGGAGTACTATCCCTCCTTATTGCGGGCGCTACACTACAAGTCCACCCGCAAAGCCGCCATGCAGGCCCTCGTGCGCTTGGAGAATACAGCCCTCCCCCTGTTGTTGGCCGTTGCTGCCGACCCCCAGCGGCCCCCTCGAATGCAGGCCGATGCCTGGGATGTGATTGGTCAGATTGGCACCCTGGAGGCTCTGGATGCCCTGGTAACCCACCTAGAGACGGCCTGGGGGGCCTCTCGGCGAGATTTGCTGCGCATCTTGCTGAAGTTACCCTATGAAGCCGGGATTGAAGCGGTCCTCGATCGCCTGGGGCGCACGGGGGTAGAACAATTAATTAACCAGGAGATTATGTTTGTCGGTCAACTCTATGCCGCGTTATTGGACTTCGATCCAACGCGGTTAATGGGGACAGAAGCCGACCTACTGCGCCGATCGCTACGGGATATGATCACCGATGCGGAGGAGCGGCTGTATCTCCTGATGCGGTTCCTCTACCCCGCCGATGCCATTCAAGCAGCCCGGTTTAACCTGCGGGATGCCTCCCATGCCAGTAAGGCAGGCGGGCTAGAAATTCTTGACAATACCCTGGATATTCGCAGTAAACGCACGTTGTTGGTGTTGCTCGATCGCCGATCGGATCAGGAAAAATTGCAAAGTTTGGCGGCAGAGTTCCCCTATCAGTCCCTCTCCCCCAGCGATCGTCTGCGTCATCTAGTCGATCTGCGTCATTTCCTTGCTGAGTGGCCGCTGGCCTGCTGTTTCCATCTCGCCCGCCAGGAACGGTGGAGCCTGAGTCCGGAAGCGATTCTGGCCTGCTTACACCATCCCGCTGGTGTGGTCCGGGAGGCGGTGCTGGCCTATCTGCACATGGCGTCCCCCCGTACCCTCCGAGAACTCTTACCCCAACTTAGCCATGATCCCAACCCGATCGTCCTAGGGTTGGTGCAACAAATGATGGCGGAATTGGGAGTGCAACCCACTTAAGGTCCTGGATTTTGGGCATTGAGTGCCAAGCTTTGGGTTGTGCGATTCACCGCCTTGGGTGATGGAGGAACAGTTAACCCACGTTTAAGATAGTCATCCAGTCTCTCATTAATGGATTTTAATGGATTAACTCTATGTCCACGATCGCCTATTCGATTCGCCCTGCCATCCCTGACGATACCCCCCAAATCTTTGACTTAATCCTGGCATTGGCCGAGTATGAGCAACTGAGCCACACGGTAAACAACAGTCAAACGGCCCTGGCAGAACATCTGTTCGGCCCGACGCCCTATGCGGAGGCCCTAGTCGCTGCTCCCTGATTGGCGCACGGCCCGTCTCCTGGGCGAGGAGTTAAGACAATTAGCGATCGGCCACGCCCGCGATCGGGCCACGACTCCCTGACCCCTGCCGCTGCACGGCATACTTTTAGGGTGCAGATATTCAGGAACCTGATTTCCCCATGACCACAACACCTAACACCCATCGTTTTTTTATCTGTGGTTCGGCCCTACGCGGACAACCGGATCACCCCAATCTCCAGGCAGCTACCTTTATCAAAGCCGCCAAAACCCAACCCAACTATCGGATGCACGCCGTTGGGGATGATTGGCATCCCGGCATTTATGCCGTTGCGAGTGGCGGGGTCGCTATCCCCGGTGAGGTCTATGAACTGACCCAGGATCAGTATGATCACCTCCTGGCCTCTGAACCCGCCCATCTCTATGCAGGTAAAGTCGTCCTGGAAGATGGCGAGGAAATTACGGCCATGCTCTATCCCCAGGAAGTGGTGGAACAATACAATTGGCCCGATATTTCCCATTTTGGGGGGTGGGCGGCTTACAAGCAGTACAAAAGTCAGGCGCAATCGGCCAGGTGCTAGAGCCATCCTTGGCTCGCCAGTAACGTTGAGTGACATCCTCCCGACGCTGACCCTAGCGGGTACAGCGCGGGACTTATCGCTCCCCGAACCCCTCATCAGTTAAGAAGGTTGATTCAATCGGAGGTTGATGCTGGCTTGAGCAGGTAAATGCGATCGGCCTCAACAACCGCGATCGTGCCACCGGGAAAAGGATCGGTCTGGGATTTATTGGGGGCGTGGAAAAGGAAAAGGATTTTCTCCACGTGCTGATAGCTGGGGGTACTGGGCAAAACCTGCTGGAGGATTTGACGCACAACCCGGCGCTGAAGCGTCAGGGGAGCAGTCCGCAGTAACAGGCGATCGATGACCGCCTGCTGCTGTGGGGCATCGATCGGTAAGGCGGCCCGTTTGCGCAGCACTTCAGTTACGGCATCCAGATACTCAATATCGGCCCGCAGGAGTTCAGCAGTCTGGGCCAGGGCTTGCTCCACCTGGGGGTTGAAATGGGTTTGTAGATAGGGGATGAGTTCCAGGCGAATGCGATTACGGGCATAGCTCAGCGATCGATTGCTCTCGTCCTCCCAGGCCCTTAGCTGTTGCTGTTGGCAGAACTCGCCGGTTTCCTGGCGGCTGAACTCTAGTAGGGGGCGCACCAATTGCACCTGTGGGGAGAGAGGCCGCGCCCACGTTAAGGCTTGCAACCCATCCGCCCCACTGCCCCGCACCAAGTTATAGAGCAGCGTCTCAGCCCGATCGCTTTGGGTGTGGGCCGTGAGGACATAGGGATAATAATGCCGTTCGGCCAGGGTGGTAAAACACTGGTAGCGCCAGTCACGGGCTGCTGCTTCGCTGGTGGGCGGTGTGGTCGCGGTTTCCAGGAAAAAGGGCAGTTGCCAGTCTTGGGCCAGTTTGGCCACCCAGTCGGCATTCGCCGTTGCATCCTCGCGCCAGCCATGATTACAGTGAACGATCGCCAACTCCCACTGCCACAGCAATTGCAGATCAATCAGCAATTTGATCAGGCAGAGGGAGTCCTGGCCACCGGAAACGGCCACCAACAGCCGTGCCATCGGTTCCAATAGTTGACGTTGCCGGAGGGTGCGATGGAGACGGGCATGGAGATCCGTCCAGGCATTGCTGGGGGCAGGGCGTTCCGGTAATGACTCCGGTAGCAACTCACGGCGCATGATAGCTTACAGCCAGCGATGGATCAGGATCAAACCCAAATTAAGACTGAGTGCTAACACCCCCAAACTCAGCACAACAAACAAGGTGATACTCAAAATTGACCGCAGTGGAGGAACACGTTGGGAATTCATGGGTGAGGCAAACAGACGGCAGATGGAAAGGGAGGGAGCCGCGCTCCCAACCCCGATCATACACTGCGATCTGGAACCCCCTACCATCAGGATCAATTGGGATCAGTTGGGATCAAGGTGTTCAGGAAAATCCTAGGATAGGAACAATGGTTCGCACCCCTCTTGGAGAGAATGGCCCTATGGTACAAGCACCCGTTGCCCTCCCCTCAATTGTCCCTGCCACAGACCTTGCGGCCCACGCGATCGCCCAGATGCAACAGGCTGGCTGTGACTACGGTGACGTTCGGGTTTGTGCCTATCGACACCAGTCCTTGGTTGCCCACGATCGCTCCCTGGGGCAACTGTCTGATCGCGAAGACAGCGGTTTTGGGGTACGGGTGTTGTGGGAGGGGGCTTGGGGCTTTGCGGCCAGTTCGCGGCGCACGCTGGCGGAGGTGGAACGGGTGGTGGCCTTAGCGATCGCGATTGCCCAGGGCAGCCGACTGTCCCAACGCCACCGCATCCGGCTGGCACCCGTTGCGGCCTATCGAGATGAATATATCACCCCAATTGCGATCGATCCGTTCCAGGTATCAGTCCAAGCCAAGGCTGATTTGTTGCTCACCCTAACGGATCGCTTGCTGCGCTATGGCGATCGGGGCTTAAAAAAAGCCTATGCCTCCCTGCGATTTTCCGTGGAAGACCAGTGGTTTGCCTCAACGGAAGGTTCGCACATCCATCAGGTGATCTACCGTAGTCATGCGGGTTTCCGGGGGACAGCGATCGCCAATGGCGATGCCCAAAGCCGCAGCTATGAGCGCCCGCCGCTGAATCGGGGGTATGAACATATTGATGCTACGGATCTCTTAAGCCAGGTAGATCGGGTGGCGGAGGAGGCGATTGCCAAGGTCCATGCTCCCACCGGTCCCCAGGGGGAACCCCAGACGTTGATTTTGACACCGGCCCATTTGTATTTGACGATCCATGAGTCGGTGGGGCATCCCACGGAACTGGATCGGGTCTATGGCTACGAGGCCAACTTTGCCGGGACCAGTTTTGCCACCCCGGATCAACTCGGTCAATTGCAATATGCTGCGCCGTGGGTGAATTTCCGCGCCGATCGTACCCAACTGGCAGGACGAAGCACGCGGGCCTACGACGACGAGGGCGTCCCGGCCCAGGAGTGGTATGTGGTCAAGGATGGGGTGCTGGTGGACTACCTCAGCGATCGCGAAACCGCCTATCGGTTGGGGCGCGGGGGGAGTCGGGGCTGTGCCTATGCCGATAGTTGGGCCAGTGTGCCAATGGTGCGTATCCCCAACCTGGGTCTGGAACCGGGACCCGCTGGGGGGTCCCACACGGCAACACTAGCAGAAATGATCGCCGATACGAACAACGGGATTTTGATTGATGGGATTGGGAGTTTTTCGATCGACCAACAACGGCGCAATTTTCAGTTTGGCGGCGATGCGTTTTGGAAAATTGAACAGGGGCGCTGTGTGGGGATGTTGAAGGATGTGACGTACCAGGCGTCAACGACGCAGTTCTGGAATGCGGTGGATGCGATCGGGCCAGCATCGGAATGGGAGCAGCAGGGCACCAGTTTTTGCGGCAAAGGGGAACCCCTCCAGGTTGCCCAAATGACCCATGCCTGTGTCCCCGTGCGGGTACGAAATATTCAGGTCGGGCGGGTTTGAAGGGGTTGTCAGGGAGTTGAGGATTGAGACCGGAGTTTCTCGGCGTTACCGGGGTTGTTTGAGGAAGGCAATCCATTCCCGGATTTGTTCAGCGGCAATATCCCGTCCCCCTAACCCAAAGGCTAGCGCGATCGCCACGGCAACAGCCCCCAACAGGAGGCCGAAGGCTAAATTAACGATATCGGGCGCAACGCCCATCTGTTGCAAGGCCATTGCCCCGGCGAAAATCAGAATGGCGATCCGGGCAGCTTGTCCCAGGATGTTAGTCTGTCGGCTACCGGTCCCGGCAATTAAGGTGTAGCTCAGGTTGGCTAAGTAAAGGCCAATCCCAAAGACGATCAAACCGGCCAGAATGCGTCCTGCAATCAGGATAATGCCGCTGACCAGGGTTGCCAGCGCCGTGATATTGAGAATATCAACCGCTGCCACCGTTGCAAACAACAGAATTGTCACAAGGACAATGATCCCGACTACTTCCGAGGGCGTCTGTTGCGGGGAGGCTGAGGGGACTGGGGATGCGTCTGCAGTCGAAACCGGAACCGTGTCGGCGGGTGACGGGGCTGTCTCTGATGATGGCGATCGCGGGGATTGTAACCCTAGCCAGAAAAACAGATTATTAAAACCGATACCCGTTAGCAGGTTCGTGACTAACTCGGCCACAAACCGGCCAATCATATAGGCCACAATCAGGATTAAAACCGCAGTAAAAATCCGGGGAAGTGCTCCCAAGACATTATTCAACATGGCGATCGCCGGTTGCGAGATCGCACTAATCCGCAGAGCCTCTAGGGCGGAAATCGCGGTAGGGATCAAGATCAACACATACACGATCGCGCCAATAATCCAAGACAGCGACTGACTCGTTTTGGTTGAACTCAATCCCACGCGTGCACCCAGGTGATCCGCACCAGTAGCAGCTAGAAAGTTTGTGACGATCCGTCGGATGATCTGGGCCAATAACCAGCCAACAAAACTAATTAATATGGCTGCAAAGACATTAGGCAGGATCAGCAAAATTTCATTTAATAACTGCTGAACCGGTTGCAAAGTTCCTTGTAATTGCAGCGTATTAAGAACCGCAGGCAGGAACAGCAAAAAAATAAACCAGTAAACCACATTACTAATCGTCTGAGTCAGGGAGTAAGCGGCGGGTGCTTCCGCTTCACCCATCTGTTGACCCAGGCGTTCATCTAATTTAGCGGCTTGCAGGGTACGGGTTAGGATAAGTTTCGCGATCGTCGCTAAAATCCAGGCTGCTCCGAGTAGTAAGGCCGCTCCTGCCAGCTTCGGAACAAAGCCAATAATTTGTTCTAGGAGCAATTGCAAGGGTTGTGACACCCCAGACAGTTGCAAGGTCTGGAGAACCGCAATCAGGGTGAAAATAATCACAATCCAGAAAACGATACTGGCTGCCCATTTTTCCACCTGAAGGGGGCGACTGCCTGCGGATGGCTCACCGGCAATCCAGGTCGCAATCTGGTTATCGATCGCCGTGCGCTTGAGTAATCCCCGCGTTAGGGAGGCTGCGATCGCCGCAATAATCCAACCGGCCACTAGGATGAGGATCGCCCCACCCACACTCAGCAGAAAAGGACCCAGATCGCGTTGAATTTGACCAGCTAGTGCGTTTGGATCACTCAAATTTAACTGGGCTAGATGACGGGTTGTACTGCCCAGGACAGTTTGAAAAGCAATCATAGGGAACGAGTCTCCAATAAGCAAGTTTTCCGGTTCTCTACAGCACACGCCAAACACATGAAAATCCCATCTTGTTACTGAAGAAGAACTCCGCAAACCACCAGTAGGCTATCGGTTTTCAGAAGTCTCGTCAATGCCAATCCTCACAGTCCCCCCACGCTCGATGAATTGGTGCCTGGGTCTTGCGCTCAGGCGAAGGTTAGGGTGCTCCTGACCAGGAAGTCCGCCAGCCACGCCTGCCTAGCAGTTGCGAACCTTTACCAAACGCAAAACTTTGTAAATACATGTTGGTGTCAGAACTGGGTTTTCCAAGTCTGCCTGATATAATGACCCTGTTTCGGCATCCTCGTACTTGTATAGACGAATACCGGTGGCAGGCTAGTGCTTTGTCCAATAGGACCCTTGCCAGCTGATCGCGGGTATTGGTCACGGCTTACGATTGTTTTCATCAAGGAATAAGCATAATGACATTGACAAAGCGGTGTGTCGCGGAGTTTATTGGCACATTTTGGCTGGTGTTTGGCGGCTGTGGAAGTGCAGTTTTTGCCGCCGCTTTCCCCGATGCCAATAATGCGATCGGGATTGGGTTAGCCGGGGTTTCCCTCGCCTTTGGTCTCACTGTGTTAACAATGGCCTTTGCGATCGGGCATATTTCTGGTTGCCATCTGAACCCGGCAGTTTCGATTGGGCTGTGGGCTGGCAAACGGTTCCCCCAATTTGAGCTAGTGCCCTACATCGGGGCGCAGGTCTTTGGCGCGATTCTCGCTGCGGCCATTATTTTCCTCATTGCCTCTGGTAATCCGGATTTTGCCCTCACGGGTTCCAATCCCTTGGCCACCAATGGCTATGGGGAACATTCACCGGGGGGGTATTCCCTCCTATCTGGCTTCGTAGCGGAGGTGGTGTTGACCTTTATCTTCTTAATTGTGATTATGGGTGCGACCGATCGCCGTGCCCCGGCGGGTTTTGCGCCGATCGCCATTGGCTTGGCCCTGACCCTGATTCACCTCATTGGCATCCCCGTCACGAACGTCTCGGTTAATCCGGCCCGGAGTACAGGGCCTGCCCTGTTTGTCGGGGGATGGGCGATCGCGCAGTTGTGGTTATTCTGGGTGGCTCCGATTTTAGGTGGGGCGATCGCGGGATTTTTCTACTCGCGTTTCTTTGAAGCGGGTGGCGAGATTCCTCGTGGCGAAACGTCTTCCTAGGGGGACAAAAGTCTGGAAACCCACTGAAAACCCAATTTTGGCAGGTATCCCACTTGCCATTCAGACACCCTCGCAACAGCTTTATAATTCCCTCTTGAATCTCTTGGGGGCTATTCCCCGCCCCTTGGGGCGGAATTAATGACCGGGACCCGCTCCGGGGTTCATACCGGGTTCATACCATTGATCTGGGGGAAGAGGCCCCCTTCGTGAGGGGCATTCAGGCATCAACTCATTGCTAGTGAGAGAGGGAACATTACCAGCGTGAGAGGGAGACCAACGGACTGATGGGCTGAGGGGTTTGCTCTGGGGCAACAGGTTCTAGCGAGGCTGCTAGAACCGCCTCCTGCTTCTGATAATCCGCGAATGCTAAATGTTCAAGCAAACTTTCCTGATATTCAACCTTCTCTTCCAAACTGGCCAGTTTTTCCTGCATAGAATTTGACTGGCGTAGCGCTTGCTTCCAGCCCGCGATCGCGACCGTTGTTACCCCGGTTAGTAAGCTAATCGCTACCGCAAGACCGGCATAGGGAACGGCCACATCATTTAATCGACCCACAAAAACAGGATCTTTGTCTACCTTCACAACAACTTCTTTATACCCAAAACGCAGCATGGGGATCGTTGTCAGTGTCAGCATACTACTGGTTAATACTAATGCCAAAAGGATGCCTGTTTTCAAAGATAAGGGCTTCATCACGGTCCTCTCAATTTATCTTGCTGCCTAAACTAAACCTAAACTAAATACGAATAGCTCCTTCGCAATTTAATCCATTAAATTTGGCTCTCCTGGGTTTATAGTGGGGGCGCTACGCGCCCCCACTATAAACCCAACGTTTCGGCTCTTTGATGTGTAGTTACCTATACGGTTTACTCTATAAACTCAGAAGAGCCTTAACTTTACTTAACTTTAATGGATTCGTCTTCAAGATAAGTCTGAGAAGCATAGATTAGATTTTCGATGCTAATACGCACTATTACCAGAGACATCCAGAGACATATCGTTAAAGATACCCTCTCAACAACCCCTTCTCAAAACTACCTTTCTAAAAGACGTAGAGCAAGAATTCCCAAACAAGGTTGCAATACACTTATCAGGGATTACCCAATAGAGGAAAATGTGCGTTTGGGTAATCTCGTTTAGGCAGATTTAGTGTACACACCCTTGTTACATAGACTCTTGTATTGAGTTTGCCTAACGCTTACACTCAAGCTTAATTACTTGCCATATTGACAAATATTCTATAGATACTGCAATAACTTCACAGAATGTTCACAGATTAACTGCCGTGGTCTGCCCGTCGGTCTGATACAAGTTCCCAGCCCTGGTTTATCGTTCCCATACAGCCCAAAAATACGGGTTGGTGGGACTTTGAAGCACTGAAATGACTCTCTGTCTGGTGAGCATGATGCTCTCAATGCCCCTATCGATCGCCCCTTCTATTGCAAAGATTCTATGAAGGGTAACTTAGGAATCTAAGTCCGCCCGTGATGAGTCAGGGCACTTGGATGAGTGGAGATCGGAGAATTCGGAGGCGTCCAACTGCCCCAAAGGATGAGATGAGGTTGGTGGTCAGCGCAAGATTTGTGTTTTTCGCAGAGTTGGCTGCTGGGAGTTAACGCAGAACGGGATAACTGGTTGGCCCATAGCCCGATCGCTGGGCCGTGGCTAAGGCCGGTTTAACCCGTGTTTGCATCTGCGCTGCAATCCAGCGGGAGGCATCGGCCCCAAATTCATCCAGGAATTCCTGATGGACCCAGCTATAGTGCTTGCCCTGGGCGATCGCCAGTTGGTTGAGATGTGTCAGATAGGTTTCATAGTCCCGTTGGGTGGGGGTATGGCCAAAAATAGCGCCCTTGGACCAGGATCGCTTGGGGAGTACGCCAAACGTCTGGCGGAACTGGAGCGCAGCCCAAGTGGGATCTTGGCTCTGCTGATAGCCGCGCTGGCGAAGTTGGCGATAGTGGTGAATTTGTTGCCGAATGGCTGGGGACGCTTCCCGCTCGTACTGGGAAAGGACTTCTACTAGATCGGCTTCGTTGATGACCGCCGTGGCCAGGTTGGGGAACTCAAACCCACAGGCCGGACACCGGGGAAGTGCCGCCGCATGGCAGACACAATTACATTGCGGGCATTGGCGTTTGGGAATGATGCTTGCCCCACTGGAGGTTTCCCCACGGGTGAGGGCGTAGGCATCTAGATCTTCTGGGAAGCCTAACCGGAGCAGATTGCCCGCCTGATCCAGGATAGTGCCGCTGGTTTTCCCCGGTGCAATCCGCATCACCCGGCCAATTTGCTGGTGGTGTAGCGCCAAACTCTGGGTCGGACGTAGGAGCAAACCGACTTCGACCTCCGGACGATCGAAGCCAATACTAATCACATTGCAACTGGTCAACACCAACACCTCACCCCGACCAAGGGCCTCATACAACGGCTGGCGATCGGCCACGGACATTTCCCCCAACACCATGGCCGCAGGGACTCCGGCCTGTTGAAACGCCGCTGCCACGTGTTCGGCATGGGGAATATCGACACAAAAAGCAATCGTGCGTTTGCCCGGTGTCAGGCGTTGCCATTCTTCAACAATGCGTTGAATCAGCGCCGGACGATCACAAGCATTTTTTAAATCTGATTCGGCATAATCCCCGGCGATCGTGCGGACACCCGTCAGGTCAACCTGATCTGCCATCGGCAGGCCAAAGTAGCGCATGGGGGCTAGCATCCCCAACCGTTGCAACTCCGCCGGGGTGGGAGCCGCAATCAGTGTATCCAGGTGATCACCCAAGCCTTCGCGCTTACTGAGGCGGTAGGGGGTGGCGGTAAAGGCTAGGACAATAGCCTGGGGGTGAGTTTCGTAGCGAATCGTTTGCCCGACTTTGGCAAAGAGGGTCTGGTGAGCCTCATCGTAGATCACCACATCGGCTGGCCACGATCGCCACCATTGGCGCTTACTCATGGTCTGGATGGAAGCGATTTGTACTGGGGCCTCGCGCTCTTCCGGCCAGCCGGCTTTAATAAAGCCACACTTAGCCGCCAGCCCAAACTGTTGCAGCTTATCGTAGGTTTGGCCCACCAGCACATCCAGATGGACCAGGATCAAGACGCGACAATTCCCCTGGACAATATGCTGGGCAATTTGCGCTATGAGGACCGTTTTCCCCGATCCGGTGGGGGCGACGCAGGCGATCTTAGTAGCCCCATTGCGAATAGCCTGGTAGAGCCGATCGAGGAATTCAATTTGATAATCCCGCAGTTGCATAGGGGCGACCCAGGGCACACTCTTCTCACAGTCAAGGGAAGTTACGTTAATGGGTTCAACTTAAAGATCTTTTTAAAGATCCTTAGGATCAAGGATCTTAAAGAAGCCCAGATCAACGCTGGCCCTATTGTGGCTCAAC
>CAZHXN010000028.1:43510-47586 GCA_964536415.1 uncultured bacterium | reverse complement strand
CTGGAAGTCCACGCGACCGGATGCGGAATGGCTTAAGGGGTTTGAGGTGAGTCGATCGGCTCGCATTGAGTTATCGGGTAGTATGGCCCAGGGACCCACCACCGCCCTCAGCCCTGAGCAACAGCAATGGATTCGGGATTGGGTGGCGGCGTTTATCAAGCGCTGTAGCCAGGTGATTCGGGATTTCCCCACCCTGATTGAGCATAAAGCCTTGCAGGAAGACCAGAAAAAACTGTTACTAGGTTAGGGTGTGTCCACCGGTTACTGCCCTGCGGTGATGCGGCTGGCCCCACCCCTGTACCCCAACTTTCCCAAGTCCACGTCAGGAGATTCCGATGGTAAAAATTGTTAAACTGGAACCAATTGGTCAGGAAACCGAGATTGAGACCAATGGGAATTTGCTCTCGGTATTGCTCAATGAAGAACTGGATGTCCTGAAGGAGTGCGGCGGGCGGGGGATGTGTGCCACCTGCCATGTCTACATTAAGCAGGGGATGGAATGCCTGACGCCCATGAACCGTCGGGAACAACGCACCCTGGAGGTGATTACCTCCTGTAAGACCAACTCCCGTCTAGCCTGTCAGGCACGGGTCCTACAGAACGGCGTGGTGGTCGAACTCCCCCCCGGTATGTATGTGCGATCGCTCCAGGATATCGAGGCTCTGATTGGCCGTCGCGCCGAGCAACCGCTGTTGCACCCGATTACCGGTCAAATCCTGGTGGAGGAGGGCAAGCTGATCACGCGATCGATGATGAAACAACTCGAAGACACCAAGTTCCGTGTCTCGGACTACTTCTCGATGACTTCCGAGTATTAAAAGCACCACGATTCATGGGGAGGGGCAGTTGCACTGCCCCCACTGACCGAAAGAGTGGGATACCAACCCCGTCCTGCTAGGACGGCTTTTCTTGCCCCTAGAGGATGTCAAGAGAGGATGTTGCCATCTGCGCAAGATTAATATTTCTCGCGGTATCCCTAACCAATTTCGCCCAACCTTCAATAATTTGGTAAATTTATGTAACAATGAGTTTACGGGCGGGTTTTTCTGTGCTAACGCCAGCCTTGGGCTAGCAGCGCGGTCAGTGACCTGTCCATCGTTTTGTGGAGGTATGGACGTGTTAACGCAAATTGAGCGCTTGGTGAAAGAGGTAGATGGCCGCTATGCTACCGATACGGAATTGGCCTTTATGGCGGGCTATGCCCAGTCCTTTCGGCAGCGGGCACAAACCTACCTAATCCTTCAGAAGCTGGAGCCGGTCATTGTGCAACAGGTCCTCCAACGGTTACAAAAGCGCGATCCCTCCCTCCTGAAACAAGGTGATAAGGATTTGACCGCTAAGTGGCAACTGGATACGGTGCGGGTGTTGCGCTATTCGGCAACGGCCATGTTGCTCAATGATGGCGATTGGCTGCGGGAGCAATTGCTATTCTGGTTCCAAACGATTATGCGGGCCTTCCGGGCAGAGCGCAGTTGTGGGGTAACCTATGAGGTCATGCAGACGGTGGTTCAGGAACAGCTAACGCCAGCCCAAGCTGAACTGTTTTGCCCCATCCTGGAATTAAATCGAGTGCTCCTTGGCACCAGCGATCGCGCTGAAGTGGGTGCTGCTGCGTAGGGCTGAGTTTAGCAAATGGGTTGACGGCCTGCCTGTACGGCATGGATTTGCTCGCTACCAGCGGTGGGCCAGCCCCGTTTGTAGTCAGCGGCGTCGGGCTGGCCCCATCCCAGTTGCAGAATGAGTTCTAGGAAATCAGGTCCTTGGTAAGGGATAAGACTGGCCCACTCGGTGCGATCGACGATACCGGTAATCTCCTTCGGCGCGATCGCCTGGAAGTCTTTCCCATTGTTGAGACTGAGATAACAATCCATATCCACCGTCACCTCAGTCCAGAAGTGCAGGATCGACGATCGGGCCAGTTTCAGGAGATTCAAATCGCTGGGCAGCGCAATTAACTGATCATGAATCTGAGGATAGCGCAAGGTATAGCCCTTGAGGGTTAACTCCCGCCAGATGATCCCAGAAACGCCATGCTCCTGTTGATAGGTATGGATAGTGGCTCGGAAGTCACAGTAGGCAGCGAATTTCTGGAGGCCATCAGGGCGCACCAAGCGATCGATCAAGGGATTACCAGAGACAGCCACCGTCAGGTTCAGGCGTTGCCCGGTTAAACAGGCTTGCCGCTCCGTATCGAGGATGGTGATGAGTTCCTCAGTGGTATAGACGTGGGTCATCTATCTGGGATGGGAGACAGTTGAACGTATTGTATCAAATTGCTTTCAGTGGGTCGCTTACTGGCGGCAAGGGTTATCTTTCCCAGGAAACAGTATTCTTCACCACCAAAAAGTGTTCCTCACCACCAAACGCTCCTGCCTTGCGCTGCACCCGATAGAACCCGACAAAACACACAAGAAAACGGGAGAAAGATTGTTCCCTCTCCCGATCGGTTTGTCAACGTTAAGTCAGGAATTTTCAGGTGTAGACGCTGTATCGTTCACGGCAAACAACGTCCGTCCGAATCAACAAAACTCCTGGCTTTTGATCTCCTCACACCACACATCCACTCCTGTTACCAGGGATTGCCAATCAACGTCATCCCGGCCCAATAGTAGGGGTGGGAGAGGACGCGATCGCTTAAGGTTTGCACACTGGCTTCTGGCAGCACCAGGGTTTGCCCGGAGGCTAAACCCTGCACCTGGGTACCCGCAATCACAACTTCTCCTTTCGCCATTGCCAGTTGCGCCTTTCGCAAGGCTTCTGCTTTAATCGGGGATTCTCTTAATACGGTGTAGAAATCAGCCATCAGGGCTGCGGTCGCAGCATCGTTAATAAACCAAAGACTGGCTAGCGCTGATTTGACGCCTGCCTGGACAGCTAATCCGGCAAACCCTAATTCGGCTTGCTCGTCACCCAGGGCAGTCCGACAGGCACTTAAACCGAGCAGTTCCACGGGTGGATTATTCAACTGTAACTGCCGGATCTGATCGCGGCTGAGGGGAACCCGTCGATCCCAAAATTGAATATAGGAGCGATCGATCTCGCCCCGGTTGATGTCAGCATGGGTAGCTAGATGGACAATACCATAGGGGGTTTGCGATCGCGTGCGTTGGAGTTGTTCAACAGTAAATTGTTCGTTCAGGTATGATCGCCCGGACCAAAGGCTCACCAATTTATTAATTTCAGCCGGTACCGCTGGGAGGGGGGTCTGTCCCTGAACCGATTCCGATAGCCCCATCGCCAACATTGCGGTCTGGCGGGGATCAACATAGCGCAGATCCGTCAAGCTGACGCTGGGCATGAGACCCACACTGTAGTCCTCGATGAGGAAGCGATCGCCCTGCATGAGGCTGGCATAGGGTAGCGATCGCAGCCGCACGTCTGGGATAAAGACCAGATTGCCAATGCCTTGTTGCTGAAGATCCGCCAGGACCGGTTGAATGAGCCATTGATATAACTGTTGGGCCGGTTGTCGATAGGCTTGGCTAAAGGTTTGATCGGGTGTGGCCACCGCAGCGCGTAACTCATCCGCTACAGTCACGATCTGTTTACGGGTGGCATTCGCAATCCGCTGGCGAAGGGGCGGACCATCCTTCGTGGTGACGACAATGATTTCCAGTTGATCATTAGGGGAAGCGGGGACAGACAAATCAGGGGCGAGTTGGTTGGGAACAAAGTTGAGATAAATGAGGGCGGGTTTGATGCCTGTCGCCTCTTCCACCTGCTTGAGTGCATCGCGGATTTGAGTGAGGGTTGCCCTGGGTGGGGGGGGGACCTCTGGTGCGCCTAAGTGTTGCTCAAAGGTTTGGGTAAAATCGGCTTCAATCGCATTCACGATCGGATCGATCGGGGCAGGGGGAACGCTGGCCACGATCGGAGGAACAATTTTAGGCACACCCCGTAGGGCTGTCGCGACAGTGACCTGCTCAGAGGGGCTAAGCGCAACGGGAGGGCTGTCGGGGGGGATGTCAGTTGGCGGTGGGGGTTCAACGGGTAGGGTTGGCGGTTCGATCGGTGGGGATGTTGGCGGTTCAACGGGTGGGGTTGGCGGTTCGATCGGTGGCGGTGGGGGTTCAACG
>CAZHXN010000028.1:38531-43437 GCA_964536415.1 uncultured bacterium | reverse complement strand
GGGGCAGGATGGGGGGGGTTGGCGGCTCGACGGGTGGGGTAGCCCCAACGTCAACTTGAATCGGCAGAGGGGAGGATTGGGCGAGAAAAGGCGAGAAGGTGTTATTTTGTGGGTCAACGGCGGCGATCGTAAAGGCTGTTACACGACCGCTAGCACTACTGGGCGGTGTGTAGGTCAGGGTGTCTTCAGGACCAATTCTGATCGCGGTACTCCCCCCAGGGAGAGGGGAGCCGTTCAGGGCAAGGGTTCCAGGTTCAAAGTTGGTAATAACGATCGCCACAAAATCCTGATTGGGATCGCTGCTGCTTACCAGCAAATCTTCAAAGGTCAGCGTAAAGGGTTGGCCCGGTTGCGCACCACTAAACAGCGTCCTAGCAGAGAACGAGGGGGCGGCATTGATTGAGGCGATCGTGATATCGCTCGCAGGTGTCACACTGTTATTGCTGGCCGACATAGCAAACACTTGTGTTGGCGACAACGGATCGCTACTCCAAGCAACAATACTGCCCGCTGTTCCATTCAAGGCTGGATCACCCACAATAAAATCCCAATTCTGTGGGCCACCGCCGTGGGTAATGGAGACAGTACCCGAGGGAAAACCCAGGGTACAAATACTTGCGCCTGCACAACTCAAGCTGCCAGGAATAATTCCCATTACCTGAACGGTTCCCCGCTGGGTTGAAAGGGTTACATTTCCCCCAGGGCCATCTAACCCTTGGGTGTTAATACTATTAACAACAATGTTGCCGTTAGGGGATGATAAGGTCACGTCCCCCCCAGTAATGCCACTGGTATCAATAGGAATATCAATATTAATGCTATTCGTCCCTTGCGTTGTAATGCTCAGGTTACCCCCTCTAGTCCTGAAGGCAGAACCCGTCGCAGCAAAATGAGTGCTATTACTGGTAAAATCACCCCCTTCTGTTTGGATAAATGCATTAGGACCTAAATCAACCCGATTACTAGCGCTGATCTGAATTTCGCCGCCCTCTGTTCCTAAAAAAGCAAGCTCTATATTTCCCAATTCATCAACACCTGGTTGCAAACTCAAGTTTTCGCCCTGGATATTGATATTGCCTCCCTGAGTACCGATCGAACCAACAATCTCCACATTCCCTCTGGAGGTTAATTGCACATCTCCCTGTCCGGTACTGAGGGAATTAGCATTAATAGCATTATTTGCGTCAATTTTAATTCGACCATTACCATTGGTTAGACCGATCGCTAGCCTCGCCGTACCTTGCGGTGCTGTAATAGTGATGTTACCCCCATCATCACTAGAATCAATGCCACTGTAGAGAATACCATCTGCGTAGGCAGCACTAACATCAATACTACCCTGATCAGCAGTTAGGCTAATATCACCACTACCAGTTTGATAATTACTCGTTTGTAATATAGAATCAATCGTAATGCCACTTGAGCCAGTTGTTATAATATCGATTCTACCACCCTTAGTTTCAATTAGAGAATTGCTATTAAAACCAGCACTATTACTGGAAAAGTTACCACCACCAGTTGCAATAGGAGCATTGATAGTAATTCCGTTTCCGGCTGACAAATTTAAATTAAAGTCAGCATTACTGTACATGGAATCATCGCTAATCGCAGCATTGATCTCGATGTTGTTATCAGCATTTAAGGTTAGGGTCGGCGTCCCTGGTGTTGTGGGAACTACGATCGCATCTTGGACAGTAATATTTCCTTCCCCCCCACTGCCGCCTCCTGTGGTTACCGTCACATTTGTCCCAAGTCCTAAGGTACTGGTGATTTGGACTGTACTCACATTAGCGCTGGCACCAACTGGGTTAAAAATGGGGCCGGACATCTCTGGATCAGTCGGACGATTGGAAATCGTAATATCACTCGGATCAAGTAACCATGTTCCCGGTTTCCCCTGGGGCGCACGGGCATCAATGCGGGCACCGGCTACATCTAGCCCGACTTTCCCCGATGTTTCAATCAGGCCGCCATCACCGCCATCGGGGCCGCCCCGCGCCGCCAGCTTGCCGTTAACCTGGGTAGTCTCATCAGACCAGATAATGATCTGCCCCCCTGGCCCCTGGTGTAGCGCATTGGCCTGGATATCGGAATTGGCATCAACATAGCTAGAGTTGGCATTCGGGAGAGTCCCATTCCCCTGCAAATCGCCGCCGATCCGGACTGTGCCACCCCCCTGGGCACCCGCAGCGTTGATATTGGCTCCGGTTAGGATAACCCGATCGCCCACGACATTGACCGAACCGCCCACGCCCTTACTGGCCACATCGATCGCACCCACGACGATCGCGGCTCCTGGTTGCGGGGGTGCATTCACCCCGGCTCCCGCTAAACGGGTTACGCCATCCGCCCCGACCGTTAAAGAAGTCGCGTTCCCCTGGGTTCCACCTGTCAGGAGTTCAGGCAACTGGAAGGCTGAGGCCAGGGACCCCGTGGGTAGGGTGGCCGCAGTGGCCGGCTCGATCGCCGTGAATTCCAAACTTAAGAGTTGGCCCGACTGGCTCAGGCGTACCCATCGCTCACCGGGGACTGCCGCGATCGTCACCTCACCCCCAGGCGCACTTAACTGCCCCGTACTCATCACGGCCCCCCCCAAGAGCGTCAAGTGTTGTCCGGGTGGGACTGCTAAATCCCCCGCATTGAGAATGGCGCTGGGCTGGGGTGTCATAAAGGCAAAGGTGTGGGGCATCCCCACCAGATTGGCGTAGTCCGGTAACCCAACGGCACTCAACCAGGCCCCCTGGCCGAAGCCGATCGCCGTTGCCGTCGTTGCCGTAAAGTCTGCTGGGACATTTAACCGGGCTGTGGGGCCAAAAATAATCCCCGCAGGGTTCAATAAATATAGATTTGGACTGCCCCCAGTAACTTGAATCAGGCCATTGATGATGGAAACGTCACCGCCAATAATGCGACCCAGAATGTTGCGCAGTTGGGGATTGGCAAGAAAGTCAGCGATTTGACGTTCGCTCAGGTTAAAGCGATCAAAGCTGTGAAATAAATTAGTGCCGTCTTTAGAGGTTTGCCCTCCCTGAATTTCCAGGCGATCGCCATTGGGCGTCACCACGGTTCCCGTCGCATCGCGCGACGGAACGATTTGGGCTTGTGCGACCAAAACCAGCCCCAGACTGACCGCGATCGGCAGCCCAGCCAGAATGCAGTATCGTTTCACAACCAACCCTCTTCTCAGATCCGTAGGCAACGGGTAACGTTGACTGGCAGGGAATGCCAACCCTTACCCAGACGGCACTATTGTAACGACACAATTCCGACTTGACTGTTTCCGGGTAGCGTAATCTTTTGCAATGTTTGCCCCATCAATGCCATGATCTCAGTACCCGGTTGACCCCAATGCCTTCACCCCGTCAGTAGCTATGTCTACACTGCCAGCTTCCCAACCCCGCCCCATCCTCCTCGATACGGATCCGGGTGGCGATGATGCTATTGCTCTGTTGTGGTTACTAAGTCTGGTTAAACAAGGACTGGCTGATCTGGTTGCCGTTACTACGGTTGCGGGTAATGTCCCCGCCCAGCAAACCTTCAATAACGCCAGCCAACTCCTCCACCTCACCGGTTTTTCCCAGATTCCCGTGGGTCGCGCCAACCGCGATCGCCCCACCCCCGCCCACCAGGCCACCTACATTCACGGTGCCGACGGCCTAGGCAATCTCACCGCCACCTTACCTCCGGCAACCCATTCCTTTACCCAAGCTCCCACTGCCGCTGATCTGATCATTGAACGCTTGACTGCCGCACCAGGTCGCCTCACGATCGTGGCCATTGGCCCCCTGACGAACCTTGCTGCTGCGGAACAACAATCTCCCGGTATCCTCAAACTGGCCGAGGAGATCGTGATTATGGGAGGCGTCTTCAGCCGCCCTGGCAACATTACGGCTCAGGCTGAATTTAATCTCTGGTTTGATCCAGCAGCGGCCCAAGTCGTCTTCAATAGCCGCCCAGATATCGTGATCCTGCCCCTGGATGTTACCCAGCACGTCCGGTTTAAGCCCGAAATGGCCCAGACGATCGCGGCCACGGCTACCACCCACCCAATTAGCCATTTCCTCCTCAAGTTGGTGGACTTCATGGTCCAAACCGCCCTCACCTACCGGGCAACTGAGGGTATCCCCAGCTTTCTGGTTCACGACGCCACAACGTTGGCCTACCTGTTCTATCCCGAAACCCTAGGGTTCCAGCGGGCCTGGGTACACGTGGAAACCCAAGGGGAGTGGACCACTGGTGAAACCCTGATCGATCAACGGGCGATCGCTAAACCCCGCCCCAACGCCTGGGTTGCCCTCCGAGTGGATGCGGAGGGGATGCTCATGCACCTAGTCGCCGATCTTAAATTACTCTTAAATTAGCTGCTGGATTAACAGTAGAAAAACTAGCTTTGGGGCGATTGAGTTTCAATCGTCGGGGAACTGCCAGCAGGCGATGCGTTCGACCCGATCGCTCCCACAGGTACACCCTGCATCGTCAGTCGAATCGATCCACTCCCGCCCACAGGCATGGCAGTGACAAAAAATATTATTATGATTGGCAACCGTTAGCCGCCATTGCCAATCCCGCTGTTCGGCTTCGCTGAGCCATTGCGATTTTTCTGACATGACGATCGCGGCTCTGTTATGGTTAACTGTGCCTGTGTTGGGTCGCACGGCATTTAACCCAACCTACACGGTTGAACGAAACTATTGAGGAGCGCGATCGCGCTAGCCACCGGCTACTGCTGGAACGATACTCACTTCATCCCCATCCTTGAGCGGGGTAGCAACACCCTCTAAAAAACGAATATCTTCGCTGTTCACATAGATATTCAAAAACCGGCGCGGTTTGCCCGCTTCATCACAAATGCGGGCCTTAATCCCTGGGCAACTACTTTCCAGAGCGTCGAGCACTTCCGCAACAC
>CAZHXN010000028.1:35869-38521 GCA_964536415.1 uncultured bacterium | reverse complement strand
TACAGTCCACTGTAGCTTGATTATTAGTGAAATTTTGCAGGGGAGTTGGAATCAGAACTTTAACAGCCATAGCAATCAAATAGTGAACTCAAACAATCAACTCGCTGACAACCAATTAACCAACAATCAGTTACCAACAGCCCATCCGTCAATGGGTTAAGTAATGGGTTAAGCGAGGAAGAAGGGGGGCAGCGCCCCCCTACCGGAGTATTACCCACTGTACTCAGATTAGACCAAAACTTGTTGCCACTCCAAACGATCAAGGGTACGGGCACGTTCGAGGGCACGCTCAAAACTTTCCAGCTTGGGATCGATCGTCAGGGGTTCACCAATATAGCCCTGGACGGCTTCCTGAGTCTTGAGGCCATTACCGGTAATAAAGGCCACGGTGGTTTCGTCGGGATCAATCTTGCCAGCTTCCGCCAATTTCTTGAGGACCGCGATCGTGGTACCACCCGCTGTTTCCGTGAAAATGCCTTCCGTTTCCGCTAACAGCTTAATCCCTTCGACAATTTCCGCATCAGTGACGGCTTCGATCGCACCATTCGTCTTTTGGGCTTGCTCCACGGCATACACCCCATCAGCGGGATTCCCAATGGCAATAGACTTGGCGATCGTGCTGGGTTTCACCGGGGTAATAAAATCACGGCCTTCACGCCACGCCTGGGCAATGGGAGAGCACCCTTCAGCCTGGGCACCGCTGCACCGTACCGCCTTCTCTTCCACCAGACCTACCTTAATCAGTTCTTGGAAGCCCTTATAGATCTTGGTATAGAGAGAACCAGAGGCTAGAGGAGCCACAATGTGATCGGGTAATTCCCAACCCAATTGTTCCGCGACTTCATAGCCGAGGGTCTTCGAGCCTTCCGAATAGTAGGGCCGCAGGTTGATATTCACAAAGCCCCAACCGTGGGTATTCGCCACCTCGGAACACAGGCGGTTGACCTGATCATAATTGCCTTGGACAGCCATCACGGTGGGACCGTAGATCAAGGTTCCCAGGACTTTCCCTGCTTCCAGATCAGCGGGAATAAACACGCAACAATCGAGACCGGCGTGGGCGGCGATCGCTGCCGTCGAATTGGCCAAATTCCCCGTACTGGCGCAGGACACCGTGGTGAAGCCCAATTCCCGTGCCCGCGTCAGCGCCACCGACACCACCCGATCCTTGAAGCTGAGGGTGGGCATGTTGACAGCGTCATTTTTGAGATAAAGCTTTTTCAGCCCCAAGCGACGGGCCAGCCGATGGGCCTGGACGAGGGGGGTCATTCCCGTACCCACATCGATCGGGGTGTTGGTTTCCACGGGCAGGAAGGGACGATAGCGCCAAATCGAGTTGGGTCCCGCCTGAATGGTTTCCCGGGTCACGGTTTGCCGTAGCCGCGCATAGTCATAGGTGACTTCCAGGGGACCAAAGCACAGTTCACAGACATGAATGGCTTTGGCTTCATATTCAGCGCCGCACTCCTTGCAACGTAGCCCTTCAAAGTAATGGGCCTGATGGGTGTGGATAGGACGGGTAACGGTTTGGGTCATGACTGGGGGTTCCTTTGACGCGTCAACGGGGAAGGGTGGACTCAACTCGCAGTTGCTTCATCTCGTTCAGGATGCTAGCACACCCCCAGATCTCCCGTCAAATATACCCGACTATTTTTATCGGGATTTGAGTTTCCTCAGAAACACAGTGACCTGCTGAAGCCGCACTACTCTAGTGCTCGGTCAAAGTTAAGGTAGGTTGGGTCCAACGCAGGGCAACCTAACAAAGTCAATGAATGTGTTGGGTCTCGTAGACTCGACGCCAACCTACCAACCATCAGTTTGAGAAGGAAGTATGACGATTCACTGGGTACGATTGGACCCGCAAGTTTTCCCGCGATCCTTGTCCAAGACGGGCGATGCACGGCAGGATATCAATGGCTTGTCTCTAAGAATTGTCTTTAAGAAGAATTGTCTTTAAGCCCTTCTCGCCTGTCCACCCTGTCCCCAGTGCTAACCATGACCCCAGCCAATGCCTCTTTCGATCCCTCCCGTTCCTTACCAGAGACCTCAATGCCGGTTGTCTTCCGCATCTCTCCCCTGATTCGGCTGACACTCTTGAGCTTTTATCTGGCGCTTACCTTGCCCCTCCCGTTCCTCAGCCAGATGACGCAAGCCCCTGTCTCCTCCTGGCTCCTAGGCGGTGGCCTGGTTCTGGGTTGGGTGGGGTTATATGCGGCCTTGAGCGATCGCGTGACGGTGAACAGCGAGGGCGTCCGGCTAAGTTATGCGCCTTGGGTGCCTAGCGGGTGGCGTCCGGGGTGGTTTCTGCCCTGGGAGGCGATCGTGGCGATCAAACCGCGCAGTACGGGGCAAGGGGGGTTAGTGTATTACTTCCTGAGTCGGGATCAGCAAGCTTACCTGTTACCCATGCGCATCGCTGGCTTCAGTCGGTTCTTGCAATTGGTGGAGCAATACACGGATCTGGATACCCGTGATATCCGTCCCCTTGCCCAGCCCTGGATGTACGGCATTCTGCTGGTTCTCACTCTGTTGTTGCTCCTGATGGATATCTGGACCCTTAGTCCTTGGTTCCATGCTTAACATCACGTTAGCCGGCTCTTGGCCGGTACTCTGTCGCGATCGCTATCCCTGGGTACGCTGGACAATACCGAT
>CAZHXN010000028.1:35066-35846 GCA_964536415.1 uncultured bacterium | reverse complement strand
AAGGCGTCTTCGAGGGAAAAGGGAATCGGACGTAGCGAATGAATTTGAATCTCATTCCGGGCTAACTGCGATCGCACTTGGGGTAAGTCGCGATCGACCTCATCAAGAACCACATGCAGGCGATCACCAAAAATGGACACTTGCCACGGGGCTAACTGTTGCTTCAGGATTTGGGCACTCAGTTGGGGGCGATCGCACACCAGTTCCAGCAGTTGTCCCGGTTGGGCCGCTTTTATTTCACTCGGCGTCCCTTGCGCAACCACCTGACCATTCACCATAAAACCCATGCGATGGCAATGCTCCGCTTCTTCTAAATAGTGGGTGGTGACCAGCACGGCAGTACCGCGACGGGCGAAGTCTTCGATTAAGCGCCAAAACTGCTGACGGGCCAGGGGATCAACGCCGGAGGTGGGTTCATCCAGAAATAAAATCTCTGGTTCGTGCATGACTGATGCGCCAAAAGCAACCCGTTGCTTCCAGCCCCCCGGTAGTTGTCCTGTAATCAAGCTTTCCTTGCCCACGAGGCCACAGGTGGCCAGCACCCATTCAATGCGCGATCGCCGTTGCTGGACGGGGACCCCATAGACACCGCAGTAAAAAGCCAGGTTTTCCACGATCGTCAGGTCATCGTAGAGGGTAAATTTTTGGCTCATATAGCCCAGCCGTCGCCGCAGGGTTTGACTGCGCAGGTTATCGGTTTCCCCCGCCAGGGCAATGTGACCGCCACTGGGTTCCAGAAGACCACAGAGCATTTTGATCGTGGTGGTTTTTCCCGCCCCA
>CAZHXN010000028.1:28305-35038 GCA_964536415.1 uncultured bacterium | reverse complement strand
CTCGCCGTAGTGAATGGCAAGGGTGACGCCTTGGACGGCCTGGAAGCTGCCAAAGTGTTTCTGGAGGGCTTGGGCTTGGATAGCCATTTGCGTGGAGAGTGTGGGACGGGGGGTGAGGGGCGTGGGGAAGGGGATAAAGGGCGGATCGGACCCCTGTTGGCGGAGGCCAGTGACGAAGACGTTTTCGAGAGTGGTGTCGGTGGGGTGGAGACTGGCGAGGGGGATCTGGTGGTGCTGGAGGTGCGATCGCACGACGGTGGCTCCGGCTTCGGGATCGGGGACTAAGATATCCAGGCGATCGCCAAAGGTTTGGACATCGACGATTGGGCTATTCTCGCTGGCTAAACGCTCATCCGCTTGTAAACACTGTTCGGCCCGTGCTAAATCTTGGGAATGGCGCAACCGGACTTCTAAGCGACTCAGACCCAAGTTAGCCCGTAGTTGCGGGAGGGTACCCATTGCCTGGATCTCGCCGCCGTAGATCAGGGCAATGCGGTTGCAGCGTTCGGCTTCGTCCAGGTAGGGGGTGGCGACGACGATCGTCATGCCGGCTTCAGCTAAGGTGGCCAGGACATCCCAAAATTCGCGGCGGGAGACGGGATCGACGCCCGTGGTGGGTTCATCCAGAAGCAGGATTTGGGGTTGGGAAATCAAGGCACAGCAGAGGGCGAGTTTTTGTTTCATGCCGCCGGAGAGTTGCCCTGCAAGGCGATCGGCGAAGCGATCGAGGTCCATTAATTGGAGATACTGATCTCGGCGTTGTTGAAAGTCGTGGGGAGCGACCTGCCGCAGACTGGCGTTGTAGCGCAGGTTCTCTTCGATGCTGAGGTCTAGGTAGAGGGAAAATTGCTGGGTGAGGTAGCCGATTTGCAGGCGGGCGTCACGGGGGGGGCGATCGAGGACTTGTACGGTACCGCTGGTTGCTTCGAGGATGCCTGCCAAAATATGAAAGGTGGTAGTTTTGCCTGCACCATCGGGGCCAATCAGGCCAAAGATCTCACCGGGCTGGACTTGAAAGGTGAGGCTACGGACGGCAACATGGGGACCGTAGTGTTGACGCAGTCCCGTGACTTGGATGATGGGTGAGGTAGGTATAGGAGAATTCAAGGGTCAACCCAGCCGATAACGATGAGCGATCGCATTCTTATGTTATGACTGACCCGATCGCGGTTAAGGGGCGATCGTGCGTGAGAGTTCCATACAGGTCATTGCCATGTTGCAGTAGATTCCCTTTGGAAGTGTGGGGATGTCATCAGCCATGAGTTTTAACTTTGCAGTAGTTTCCTGTCAATCGTCATCAATAAAATTTGCGCTTTAAGAGCCACCCCTTACGTTCGACGACTTTGCATAGAGCTTGCCCCGAAATCGATTTGGTAAGGATAGCTCAACTACTTGTTTATCACTATCAGCCTCGCTCTCTTCGCTTGCTACTTCAAGCCAACCTCCAATAGCATCTTGGCTCTTCTGAGATTGCTATATTCCTCTTTCGACAGAGGTCTGCCAGTTTCGTCGCTTTGGCTTATCGGGTCTTGTTGAGTGCGATGGCTGGCAGGGGTCCGCTGCCAAATTATCACCTTTTTTTTGAGCGCCCACCAGCGATGCTCGCACTTAAGCTGACTTGGCGTTCGGTGGCCAGCTTTTCTGTCTTTCAAGCCCAGTCTACTTAGGCTTTATTAGGCTTTATGTCTTCATCGTCTGGGTGGGTCAGTGACCATTTACAATTTAACCCAAAGTCGTCCTGAAGGACGAAGTTTCAGACCCAATTTTTCTCTACTAATGATGCAGTCTGCTCCGATGCTTAATCTCCTCTGGCAACGCCTCCACGCTGGATGCGTTCTGGTCTTGATAGGTGTGCTCTGCGTGTTGACCGCCTGCGGGACGGGGGTCCCTGGCCTGAGCCAAACCATCGTCCGCAACGCGATCGCCCTCCAACTCACCCTGGCCCAGGAAGAACTGAGTCAACCATTACACTTGGATACGTCTTCCCCACCCAGTTTTGCTGTTAAGCATGTCCAGATTAAACAAGTGGAACCTACCACGATCGCCCATGTTGATACCTATCGTGTGACTGGCTCCTACGATCTCAAACGCAAAGAATTGGGGCGACCCGTCACCCAACCCAGTCAATTTGAAGTTTACCTCCAACCCCAAATTGAAAATAAAACCTGGCGCTTGGCCCGCCTGCAAGGGGGAACGCGTCAGCAAGCCCCGACGTGGGGCACTTATCTGATTCCGATGGATTAATCCCCCGTCAGTCAATCTGCCACCGCCGCCGCCAACTGGAGGTTGAGGCCAATGTCGATCGCGCCTGTTCCTGGTGATGACGCGCTAAAATCGCCGCTGCTGCGTCGGATAAATGGGGATCACGGTAGGGGATGGCAGCACGGGTTTGGAGATGTTCCTGCTCCATCGGGGAAAGCGGGATGAGGCCGTCGGACTGAAAAGCGGCAACGGTTCCCTCAGACCATTGATGGGATAAAGCATGGGCGGGGGGGGGAATCGTCCCAATACAGAACCCCGCCGCCAGCAAGGCCGATCGCACACAGGCCGATCGCGAATAGGTTGCCAGAACCCCATCAGGGGCTAAGCAGGCCGCTACCTCGCTGAAAAACTCTACGGTCCACAATTGCGGGCAGCGACGCGGCGAAAAAGGATCAAAAAAGACAACATCGGCCCGGAAGCCCTGTTGACGCAGAGTCTGAATCGTTTGGCGGGCATCTCCCAGCAGTATTGTTGCCTTCAACGTCTCCCGTTGGCATTGATGGTTCTGGGCTAAATCCCGCAAAATGGCTTGAACCGGCGGCGACCAGATCGTGAGCAACTCAGGGGCGATGGCGGCGCGGGGCACACTCGCATCCACTTCCAAACCATACAGTTCTACCTGACAGGCCGGATTAACCTCAGCGATCGTGGTCAACGCCGCTGCCGTGTTATAGCCCAACCCATAGCAAACATCCAGTAAGCGCAGGGCCGGTCGTTGGGCACGATACGCCAATTGGGTCGCCTGCACAAACTTGTGCAAAGCTTCCTGCTTGGCCCCGGCACGGCTGTGAAAATGTTCACCAAATTCCTCAGAGAAAAAGGTGAAAGACCCATCATCCGTTAATTCAGGTTGCCAGGACGGAAACCGTGGCATCTTCTTGCACAAGGCGATCGTAGACCGGCGATCGCCCCCTCCCCTTCTCAGCTTAGCGGTGGGCCTACTGTACCAGATCTTCATCCCAACAGGGTTCTGGCACCAGGGATAATAACATCTGTTCAATGTCTGTCTCGAAATCGGTTATCCCTTCCACCTCAAAGAGGATCGTCATGGCCTGCACGTCACGTTCACTCAGCGGAGCAATCGTAACGGGACAGTAATGAGTCATGCTACGGCGATGCCAAACGTTGCCATCCAGGCATTCGTGACCAATCTGCTGCATTAACTTGGCAGAAAACCTCGCTGGGGCGCTGGCGGGCATCAGGGTGGGTGAGGGGTAGCGATCCAGGTCGCGATCAAACGTTGTGTCCAAATCAAGGGGTGGGGGGGAAAGACGATGCAGCATTGTTCCAGGACTGGCATTGAGCTATGACAACAAGTCCGGTTCACTCCCCGTCGCAATATCTATCCGTTGAGGATTCAAGTATTCCTGGGGAACCTAACCTGCTGTTTACGGTATTGCCTTTTTGTGAAAGAAATGTGTAGACCGGATGAAGAGACCAGTACCCATCCCAAAGGTTGCACCTGAATTCTGTTGCTAACGGCTTGCGCCTGGTGGGACACCTGATCAGATTCTGCAATTCTGCAACGTTACAGCATTTCCCAAGTCTCTGAAGGACAGAAGTAGCTGATGAACAATTGCTCAGGCCAATTGCTTCACCCTCACTGAGGCGAAACAGGCTGTAGTAGGACCGACTCTAGCCAGAAATGGCTAAAGTCACGACGGCCCACGTTATAAAACTCGACGTTGACTGGACTCGCCCTTACCACCACTTCAAGCGATCGGCGAGACTACTTGCACTTTTAACCATCGGGTCGGTAGGGGGTTGCTCATGGTCAGTGGTGGCCGGTTCACTGTCTGGCGGTGCTGCGGTCTCATCCTCGGACGGTGGGGTTGCGCGTGCCATCGACAGGCTTGCCGCGGCGGCTGCCGCTTCGTCATTGGGTGGGGCTTCAGACGGTGGGGTAGGGATGTCCTCGCCGATTGCCTCCGGAGCCTCTGCTACCGTCACGTCAGCCGCCGGGGGGTTCGGTGCGGTATCTGCTTGAGCCGGGAGCATGACCTCGACCTGCTCGCCTTCAGGTTGTTCCGCTTCCGGCTCCGTTACCACAGATGCTGCTGATATGGCCGCAATTGCCGCATCTTCAGGAATTGGCTCTTCGGTAAAGACAGCTTCAATGATCGGTTCATCGAAACTAACGGCTTCCGTCACTCCCGCTCCAGCCGCTGTGTCTTCCGTCACTGTCTCTTCAATGACCGCCGCTACTGTAGGAACAGTTTCCTCAGGCATGGCTGCGGGAGGGAGCGTTTCCCCAGGCGTCCCTGCCTCTGCCACTGTGTCTTCAGGGGGAGTGTTTTGCGGGGCGTCTTCACTCAAGACAGCTTCAATGACGGAATCTTCAGCCCTCATCTCAGTCACCGTCTCCCTAGGGGGGGCGTCCTCAGGAACCGTTTCTTCAGGAACTCCTGCTTCAGGAACGACAGTTTCAGAAACCTCTGCTTCAGGAATAGCTTCGGGGATGACTTCAGGCGGGGCTTCCGCTATTGCACTGGCAGGCGTATCGGGTTGAGTAGGGACTACCTCTGGGGATGGCTCCGGTTCCGGGGGGGCAGCGACTGCTGCTTCACTGGCCTGAAGGGCCGCGATCGCGGCGGCGATGTCGGGATTATCCTGCACGATCGCTTCATAAAGCTTCAGGTATTCCCGTGCCGACTTATCCCAACTGTAATCGGCGGCCATCCCCCGTTGCTGGAGTGCCCGCCAAGCATCCTTATAGCGGAATCCCTCCCAAGCCCGCACCATACAGGTGAAGAAATCCAGCGGCTCATAGCGATCGAAACAATAGCCATTCCCCTCTTGGGTGGCCGGTTCATGGTGAAAAACTGTATCAACCAAGCCGCCGGTACGGCGTACCACAGGGACACAGCCATAGCGCAACGCCATCATCTGGCTAATGCCGCAGGGTTCAAACCGGGAGGGCATCAGAAACACATCCGCCCCCGCATAAATCTGCCGGGACAGGGTATCGTTATAGAGCAAACAGGTTGCCACCCGCCCTGGGTAGCGCTTCGACAACTCCCACGCCTGGTTTTCGTAGTAGCGTTCCCCCGTCCCCAAGAGGACAAATTGGGCATCGCTATAGGACAGGAAACGATCGATAATCTGGAAGAGCAAATCCAGCCCCTTCTGCTCCACTAACCGGGCCACCATACCCATCAAAAAGACACTCGAATTAATCTCCAGGCCCACTTCCTCCTGGAGTGCCACCTTATTGGCTACGCGATCGTTGAGCGTTTGCGCCGTAAAGGTTTTCGTAATATGGCGATCGGTGGCGGGATTATACTGCTCAATGTCAATCCCGTTGATAATCCCGGATAATTTGCCCCCAATAAATGACAGCAATCCCTCTAATCTTTCCCCATAGGCCGGGGTCTGGATCTGCTGGGCATAGGTGGGTGAAACCGTATTCACGCGATCGGCAAATTGCACGGCGGCTGCCATTGTGTTATGCCCCTGCATATACCAGGGACACCAGGTCATCTTTTCCAGTTTGCCCCGTCCGGGTCCCTGGTAGGCCAAATTATGAATGGTAAAGACCGTGCCAATATCTGGCGTTTGGTGCATCCAGACTGGAATCATACCCGTATGCCAATCGTGGCAGTGGATGATGTGGGGTTTCCAGAAATTCCAGGCAAACTCAGCCGCCGCATTGGCAAAGAAGGTAAACCGCCACTCCTCATCCTCCCCGTAATAAATTCGCCGGGGCATAAAGGTGGCATGTCCTAGCAAATACAGGGGAACATCCGTGTTGGGAAGCCGGGTTTCATAAACGGCAAAGCTCTGGGACATGGCCGTACTGCGCCAGATGGGTTCTCCCGGAACCGCCAACTTGTCGGGCAGAAAGCCATAGTAGGGCAGAAAAATGCGGACATCGTGCCCCATCGCCCGTAGCACCTTGGGGAGTGAGCCAACGACATCGCCCATCCCACCCACTTTCGCGATCGGGGAAGCTTCGGCTGCAACAAATAGAATCCGCATAATTCTCTCTCGTATTCCCTCACCCACTATACCGGAAGGATGCTTGCGAGATCGCTTAGCACAGCGGCACTTCGGGGGATTGATCGCCATCCCTCTGAGATTGACCTCGCATCACACACCAGAACGCCCTCCCTCACCCGTGAGTATCCGCATAATCACGGGGATTGTCCTCCCCTATCACTGTCAGCACTCAGCCATTGCGTGATGATAACGTTGCATCATTGAATGGTGTGCCGTACTAGGCAATTGGAACTGAAAAAGTAGTCAGTGGGATGGGTATCTTGCCTGCCCCTGCCCCCAATCTCTCTCGCCGCCATTAGTGCAAACCGTCAGGTTTCTTTACGTTGGGGTGACTGTGAATAACGGTTCTCGTGAAGTTTAAGCCTTGAAGTAGGACTCCCCGCCTGTTGGAGAAATCCTAAACTTGAGGCCCATCAAGAGGTCCATCAAGAGGACATCGGGTCAGCAGCCCCTTAGATGTAGGGTAGGGGCT
>CAZHXN010000028.1:20118-28283 GCA_964536415.1 uncultured bacterium | reverse complement strand
TTTTTCGCCTTGTCAGGAGAAAGAGAGGTTCTATGCGTAGGATCAACATGGAGGGTTAACCGAGGGCGGTTGACCAGGGTTGCCTAGTACGAGGGATAGCGTGTGATTCCCAGGCTTAACCATAGGGTTTCCTCCGATCGGGGGGATACATCAGCCGCTTCAGCACTTATGGATGCTCAGGCACAGGCGCTCTTTGAGTTAGCCTCGGACGGGTTGCTGATTGTTCAGACAGCGGAGCAGGAAATTGTGGCGGCGAATGCCTCGGCGTGCGCAGAGCTGGGGTATAGCCGTGGGGAACTATGTCATCGGCGGTTGTCGGCGTTGGTCCGTTCGCATCATAACGTTTCCGGAGAATCGCATCAGGTCTCCAGAGGCGAATCGTCGGTCCCGATCGCTGCCAAGGACTTGGCCAACTTGAGGTTATACCGAAAAGATGGCGATATTTGGTCGGGGCAGGTCACCATTTGTGATGAATTCCTCCCAGGACACCAGTTGTGGCAATTACGTTCGCACAGCAACTCCCCCGGCGCATCGATGCCCGATACCCCTTCGGCGTCAGGTGTCAACGAGAGTCTCCAGCAACGTTACGAAGATCTGTTGCATGCCCTCGATGGGATTGTTTGGGAGTTTGATCTCACCCGTGAGTGCTTTACCTTTGTTAGCCAAAAGCTGGAAAAGCTGCTCGGTTACACCCCCGAACAGTGGCTAGCGGATGCTAGCCTTTGGCAGAACAGTATTCATCCGGACGATCGCGAGGCGGCTGTCCACACTTGCTTTTCCCGCTGCCAAACCGAGGACGACTTTCACTTTGAATACCGCATGATGACGGTCACTGGGCAGGTGGTGTGGATTCGGGACTTTGTGACGGTGGTCAGGGAGCAGCAGCAGCCGGTGAAATTATGTGGTGTGCTGGTGGACATTAGCGATCGCAAGCAGGTTGAAGAGGATCTACAGGCCAGCCAGCGCCTGAACCAGCAAATTTTGGATATCTCACCAGACATTCTTTATCTCTACGATATCCCAAGCCGCCAACTCACCTACGTCAATCAACGGGTGACAGAATGGATGGGCTATTTGCCAGAAGAACTGGAGCAGCTAGATGCGGCTGGCTTACTGGACCTGATTCATCCCGCCGATCGCGATCGCTTGGTGGAAACCTTTCAGCAGTTTACGACGCTGGGGCCAGAGACTCCCCTGGAACCGGATACAATTCTGGAAACTGAATTTCGCTTTTTGCGATCGGATGGGGAATGGCGATGGTTGCACAGTTGCCAAAGCTTGCTGATGGCGGATGAAGCCCATCATCCCCTGATCCTCTTTGGGACGCTCCAGGATATCCACGATCGCAAACTGGCGGAGAAAAGCCTGCGCGATAGCGAGCGCCAATTCCGCACCCTGACCGAGGCGATGCCCGCCGCCGTGTTCATTTTTCGGGAGACGGAGATGCTCTATGTCAATTCCGGCGCAACTGTGATCACGGGGTACGATCGTGAACAACTGCTGAACCTGTCCCTGGATGCCCTGCTCCATCCCGACTTCCGACAACGCTTTTGGGACCGGCACCGAACCTTTGCGGCAGCACAGTGGTCCAGCCTCAATACCCCGACGGCAAACGAGCATAAATGTTTGACTGCTTCCCATGAGGATGCGTCTGGGGTAACCCTGCACCAACGGAGGCAACTCAAATCAGGCCCACTTTCGCCCACAGGTCCGACGACCGCAGGGCATCTGCACCCGTTAGTCTCCCCCATTGCGCCCCAAATCGAGATCAAGATCCTGACCCAAACGGGGGAAGAGCGCTGGTTAGCCTTTTCCGATCGTCGCATTGAGTTTGAAGGACAACCCGCCACCCTGGGCATTGCGCTAGATATTAGCGATCGCAAACAGGCCGAGGTTGCGCTCCAGGCCAGTGAGGCCCAAATTCGCCTGATTACCGATTCGGTGCCTTGTCTGATTGCCTATGTGGACGCGCAACAGCGCTACCAGTTTGTGAACCAGCAATATGCCCACTGGTTTGGCCGCGATCGTGCCCACATCCTGGGTCGTCATATGCGCACGATCCTGAAACCTACCCACTATCGCCAGGTCCAGGCCCAGGTGAAAAAGGTTCTCAGCGGCCAAGCGGTGGATTTCGAGGCGGTTCTACAGGATACGCACCAACAAGACCATGCCGTCCATATCAGTTATGTTCCTCACCACGATACCACGGGTGAGGTGTTGGGCTTTTATGTCCTGATTGAAGATGTGACCACCTTGAAACAATCGGAGAGCCGCCTGCGGGAGAGCGAAGCTCGCTATCGATCGGTGATTGAAGCCATTAGTGAAGGCTTTATCCTACAACAGGCCGATGGCACAATTACTGCCTGTAATCGTGCAGCTGAGCAGATTTTAGGCTATTCTGCCGAGCAGATGGTGGGTAAAACCGCGATCGATCCCATGTGGTGGACCATCCACGAAGACGGGACCCCTTTCCTGGGTCAGGATTATCCGGGCATGGTGACCCTACGTACTGGCGAACCTCAAGCCGACGTCGTCATCGGGATTTATCGGCCTGACGGCCACCTGCGCTGGTTGTCGGTGAATTCCCAACCGATCTTTCAGGCAGAGAGTGACACCCCCCGCGCGGTCGTCGTCTCGTTCAGCGACATTACCGAGCGGCGGGCCGCAGAGCAACACCTGCGCCAGCAGGAACTCCGTTTACGGCTGGCCCTCGAAGCCGCAGCCATGGGCACCTGGGAACTGTTGGCCCCTGATGCTCCCTGGACCCTGTGTTCAGAACGCACTTATACGATCTACGGCATCCCTACCGATCAGGACCCGATTCCAGCCGCAGTGCTACGGGAGCGGATTCATCCCGACGATCGCGATCGGGTAATCCAGGCAATCACCACCAGCTTTGCGCAGCAGACACCCTGGCATCTGGAATATCGCCTCCAGCATCCCGACGGTCGGGAACACTGGGTGGCCACCTGGGCCACCGTCTTCACCAACAACACGGATGGTACCTCCCACATGGCCGGGATTGTTCGCGATATTACTCAACAGAAGCAAGCGGAAGCAGCCCTCCGTTACCAGGGGGAACAGGAATACCTAATGCGCCTGATGACGCAGCATATCCACCAATCCCTGGATTTAGATCAAATCCTGAATACGGCGGTGGCAGAGGTGCGCCAATTTCTCCAGGTCGATCGCGTTCTGATTTATCAACTGCATCCCCGCAGTGTCAATGAAGCCATCGCCACGGGCTATGACGTGGCGGTACGGGCGGAATCGGCAGCGCCGGGTTGCCTATCCATGCAGGGCTGGCTCCTGCGCGACCCGTGGCTTCAGTCGGAGGTAGTACTAGCAGACCTGCAAGCAGGCACCCCCGTCACTGTAGGCAACCTCACTGTAGGCAATCTGCAAATTCCTGAGCTATCGCCATCAGCCCAAGACTTCCTCGAATTCTTCAATATTCGCGCCATCCTGATGGTGCCTATCTTACACGGGGAAATCCTGTGGGGGGTGTTAGTTGCCCACCAGTGTCATACACCTCAACCCTGGCACCCGATTGGCATGAACCTCTTATTGCAATTAGTGGTGCAAATCAGTATTGCCATCCAACAGGCAGAACTCTATCAAACCGTGCAGCAACTGAACCAGAACCTGGAGCAACAAGTGCAAGACCGCACGGCTCAACTGGAACAGATGCTGGACTTTGAGGCCCTGCTACAACGGATTACGGACAAAGTGCGGGAATCGATCGACGAGGATCAAATCCTGCAAACCGCCGTGCAAGAACTAGCCCTCGGACTGAAGTTAGCCTGCTGCGATACGGGGAGCTACAACGCCGATCAAACCGCCTCGACCATCCGCCATGAGTATACCCAGCATCTCCCCCCCGCCCAGGGCACCGTTATCCCGTTTATGGCCAGTCCCGATCCGGCTGTTTATACCCAACTGTTGCAGGGGCAGCCATGTCAGTTCTGTTTTGTGGTCTCAGGGTTTGTTCGCCCAGTGCGTTACCTGTATGTGATTTTAGCGTGCCCAATTGTGGACGACCAGGGGGTTATTGGGGATCTCTGGTTGTTCAAACGCCAACCCCGCACCTTTAGTGATCAGGAAATTCGGCTGGTCCAGCAAGTCGCCAATCATTGCGCGATCGGGATTCGCCAAGCCCGCCTCTACCAGGCAGCCCAGAGCCAGGTGGTCGAATTAGCCCGTTTAAATCGGCTTAAGGACGACTTCCTGAGTACCATTTCCCATGAGTTACGCACACCGCTATCGAACATGAACAACGCGATCCAGATGCTGGAGTTGTTCCTTTCCCAACCCAACCTCTTCCAGGCGGAGGCAGAAACCACCCTACGACTCAAACCCAGTCGGGCCAGCAGCTATCTACAAATTCTGCGCCACCAATATCAAGAAGAACTCGATCTCGTCAACGATCTGCTGGATCTCTCGCGCCTAGAGTCGGGCCGGGTTACCTTAGACTTGGCCCCCCTCAATTTGCGCACCTGGCTTCCCTGTGTCTTGGAACTGTTCGACGATCGCATGCGTAGCCACGATCAACGGTTACAGATTGAGATTGATCCCCACCTGCCAACCGTGATCAGCGATCATATCTATCTGGAGCATATCCTCAAGGAACTCCTCAACAACGCCTGTAAATACACCCCTGCCGGGGAAGAAATTCGCGTCCAACTGCGAGCGAAGTCCCCCCATGTGTACTTCATTGTCACCAACACGGGCGTAACCGTCCCAGCGGCGGAAATCCCCCACCTGTTTGAAAAATTCTATCGCGTCCCCACCGCCGATCCCTGGAAGTATGGCGGGACAGGATTAGGACTGGCCCTCGTGGAGCAACGGGTCAAGCAACTCGGCGGTCGGATTTGGGCAGAAAGTCAACCCAACCTCACCCGATTTATTGTGGAACTGCCACAAACAACGACACCGAACATCACCTAGGTTCTTAGACACCCAAATAACCGGTGACCATTACCAATCATACATCACCCTCTCTCTCCTCTTTTCTCTCTTCTCTCTCCTCTCCTCGATCGCGCCGACGACTACCGGGCCAACCGCCGTCAAGCGATCGCGACCTTGACCCAGGATCTCCAGACAGCCCTCGTGGCAGTGCTCCCCACTGATCCCCCGGCCACGGTTCACCAATCCTGAGAGCGTGATTCATAATCCTTCACATTTCCACCGAGCGGTCGTCAGCCCCATAACGACGCCAATCGACCGAAAAGGATCAGATTTCCTTTCAGATTTCCTTAAGGTATTTCGTAAAAAAGGCTACTGTTCATCCGCGATCGTGGGTTTCTATTGCCAATACCAGCTAATGTAAACTTGAGTTGCAGAATATGCAGAAAAGTTGAGAAAGCAGCGAAACCCAAAGTCAGGCTTTAAGCTAGAACAATCACCCAGCATCGGGTCAGGATATGCTCCCGGCCTATTACCTCTTACCAAAATTCACTGCAAACAACTCACTGCAAACAAAAATTCGCGAGAGCCAATCTATGGATAAGATCAGCCGTTACCGCGTTGCCTGTACGCTCACCTTTGGAGATATCTATCCCCAAGTCATCATCTGGCTTATTACCATCTTCATCAGCTTAGCCGTAGCAATGGCGATGCTGGGCGTCAGCCGTCCGGTCTATGCTCTGGCAACCGTGGGGCTGATTTTGGTGCTATCGCTTCCTTTTCTCCTTTTTGCCTTTGTGACAACGCTGCTGAATCATATTGAATTGCGTTCAGTGAATGCTAGCGAAGTCCAGGATCAGGCCAGTGAAGGGCTACCCGCCGGTCAGCAGCCCGCCCAAGTAGCGGGTTAGGGCGGCGCTCCACTGTCCATATCCAGAGGTTTCCAGTCTGGTTTGAGAGATTATTTCAGAAATTGCTTCAGACATCGTTAATGCCATTCCCCGCCGCACCAGGTGGGGAATTTTTGTTAGGGATAAAATTTCAATTACGGATGGCCTGATCCGGGAGCGAACTGAGTACACTAAAGCAGGGTTGGGATTGTGGGTAATATCCTTGTGGTGTTGGACAGCGATTCGCCTTGGCAGGTGCGATGCGAAGGCAGGGCGAGGCATCTCAGCTTGTTTCGATCGTGTCGGGTTAAGGGCGTTTGGTTATGTTGGATCATGATGTGGTGATTGTTGGTGGCGGGTTAGCGGGCTGTCGGGCAGCCCTAGAAATTGCCCGGATTGATCCTAGTCTTAGTATTGCCCTAGTGGCGAAAACCCATCCGATTCGATCGCACTCCGTCGCAGCCCAAGGGGGCATCGCCGCCACCCTCAACAACGTGGATGCCGAGGATAGCTGGGAAGCCCATGCCTTTGACACCGTGAAGGGATCAGACTACCTCGCGGATCAGGATGCCGTGGCGATTCTGACCCAGGAAGCGCCCCAAGTGGTGATCGATCTTGAACATTTGGGCGTCTTATTCTCGCGCCTGCCGGATGGACGCATTGCCCAACGCGCCTTTGGCGGTCATGCCTATCGCCGCACCTGCTACGCTGCCGATAAAACCGGCCATGCCATTTTGCATGAGTTGGTGTGTAATCTCAAACGTCATGGCGTACGCCTCTATGAGGAATGGTACGTCCTGCGCCTGATTATCGAAGATGGGCAAGCGAAGGGGATTGTCATGTATCACCTGCGGGATGGCCAGTTGGCGATCGTGCGGGCCAAGGCCATCATGTTTGCCACGGGCGGCTATGGCCGGGTCTATAACACCACGTCGAATGACTTTGCCTCCACGGGCGACGGGTTGGCCATGACGGCGATGGCCGGACTTCCCCTAGAGGATATGGAGTTTGTCCAGTTCCATCCCACGGGTCTGTATCCCGTAGGCGTCTTGATTTCCGAGGCGGTACGCGGGGAAGGGGCTTATTTGATCAACGCCGACGGCGAGCGGTTTATGGCCAACTATGCGCCCTCACGCGTGGAACTCGCGCCACGGGATATCACCTCGCGGGCGATCGCGCGGGAAATTCGGGCAGGACGCGGCATTCATCCCGATGGCAGTGCGGGCGGCCCCTTTGTCTACCTGGACCTGCGCCACATGGGCCGGGAAAAGATCATGAGCCGGATTCCCTTCTGCTGGGAGGAAGCCCATCGCCTGGTGGGTATCGATGCCGTTGAGCAACCCATGCCTGTGCGACCCACGGTTCACTACTCAATGGGGGGCATTCCGGTCAACACCGATGGCCAAGTCCGCCAGAGTGCCGATGCCCTAGTTGATGGTTTCTTTGCGGCAGGGGAAACGGCCTGTGTGTCGGTACATGGAGCCAATCGGCTGGGGAGTAATTCCCTACTGGAATGTGTGGTCTATGGTCGCCGCACGGGGGCAGCGATCGCCCACTATGTACAAAACCGCAAACTTCCGGCCCTCAATGTCCAAGCCTATCTCACTGAAGCGCAGCAACAACTGCAAGCCTTGCTGGATCAAGCAGGGAGTTATCGTATTCACCAGATCCGCCAGGCATTTCAGGATTGCATGACTGAGCACTGCGGGGTTTTTCGGACCCACGACAGCATGATGGCAGGGATGGAGCAGATTCAAGTCCTGAAGCAACACTATCAGCAAATCCGCCTCGACGATCGCGGTACCTGCTGGAATACGGAAATTATTGAAGCCTTAGAACTGCGTAGCCTGATGATCGTAGGGGAAATGATTCTGACAGCAGCGCTGAATCGGCGCGAAAGTCGGGGGTCCCACGCCCGTGAGGATTATCCCGATCGGGATGACACCCAGTTTCTCCAACATACCCTGGCCTACTATTCGCCAGTAGGTGTTGATCTGCAATATATGCCGGTGACGATCACGATGTTCCAACCCCAGGAACGAAAGTACTAGGAGCTATGCAGGATAGCGCTGCAACCTTCACGCAGGCGATCGCGATCAACCCAGGTTAGGCATGACGGTCTAACCAGGCGGTTAGGGCTTCGGGATGGGGGAAATCTAACAAGGCTTCCCCCAACGCTTCGAGTTGATCGACAGATAGCGATCGAATGCGAGCTTCTAACCCTGGTTCCAGATCACCAAATTGGTGTCTGAGCAATCGCAAGACCAGTGATATTTCCCGTTGCAGTCCTTGTTGCAGTCCTTGTTGCAGTCCTTGTTGCAGTCCTTGTTGCAGTCCTTGTTGCAGTCCTTGTTGCAGTCCTTGTTGCAG
>CAZHXN010000028.1:1548-20018 GCA_964536415.1 uncultured bacterium | reverse complement strand
GTTGCAGTCCTTGTTGCAGTCCTTGTTGCAGTCCTTGTTGCAGTCCTTGTTGCAGCCCTTGGGCCAGAATGTCTTGATAGATAACGGATTCCTTCACAATCTCCTCCCGCAGGATTTGCTGAACAATCGCTTTTCCCAATACTAAGCCAGCTAAGACGGCAGTGGCAGCGGCAACACTCCCCTGCGTATTGCGATCGGGCAATTGTGTGATCCGTTGGGCAATTTGGTGGAGTGTCTGGACTTTATCAGGGGTGCCACACAGGATCGCCAATGGCAGTAAGCCTGGAAACGATAGCAGATCCTCCGGTGCACGTTCCCAGAGCCGGATCACTTCAAACTCATGACGCAGGCCCGAAATCTCAAAGACGGTTTGGTGGACCAGTTCCGATCGCGAAGGTTTGAGGTAAATCACGACTTGGCGCATGGGCTGATCAGGATACCGGCGGTGGCCCCGCAGCCGATACTCCGCCATACGATAGGGGATATTGACCTGGGGTTGGGTCTGAAATTCAAGGTGCAGGATGAGTCGCTGGGCTGCCAGCAAAATCAAGGTATCCGCCCGGATAGGTTCTACGGATAGTTCCGAGGGGCTAATTTGGGTCAAGCCGATCGCTTCACCCAGGAGCCACTGGGCAAAGTCCTGGCTATAGGTTTCGGCGAGAAATTTACAAACATTGTCGTACATACGCCGATTCTACCCCCGCGATCGCCATTTAAATTCGGCAAAAACAATTGCCCCACCAGAATCATCATGCGGCATTTTCTAAGCCTAAAAAAAGGGGGCGATCGTCCCCTGAAGTCAACTGAGTTTTAGGCAAGCTAGATTCAACCCGATTGGGGAAAAGGTGTCACGCTCGCTAGAACGTAAACGTTGTCCAGACGACCCCTACCACCGCCGTGTCATTGTCCTTATTTCCAAAGGGAGCCGTGATCACAATTAGACTGGGGGTAATCGAGATATTATCATTGAGTTGGAATTTATAAAACCCTTCAATATGGAGAGCCGTATCGTCTACACCCCCCACGTAGGGTTCCGCACCCACCAGCAAACCACCCAAGTTACCTTCCTTGCCCAAGTCAGGGAAGGCAAGTCCCAAGGCATAGTACCAGATTACGGTAGGGAGGTTGCTGTACTGGTTAATCTGCTCCAGGTTAACCCCTGAGGTTGTGCTAGGGGCGGCGATCGCCGCTGTATCCTGGGGAAGGCCAGCTAGATGTAGGGGCAGTGGTTGGGGGGGCACTAGCCGGAGACTGCTGGTTCCTGCATCAGGGGTATCCAGCTTCAAATCTTCGATCGGGGCCTGATCCAGAGAAGCATCCAAGGGCGTATTCTCTAGCGCCGCTTCTTCTCTAGCGCCGCTTCGGCCTCTACCTGCACATCAGCGACCGGGGACAGCAACTCGTCCGTCGTCGGGGATTCAGCAGCCACCGTTGCGGCGGCCATCAACAAGGACGCACCCACCAGCGTCGGTGCACCCAGTAATGATTTCAAGAAGGTTTTTTGTCGCACAATCGTATCCTCACACTTACACACATTCCAAAACTGCACACGCTCAAAAGCGGTGCACACGCCAAGCGGGCAACCTGATCAAGGGGAGATGCTGGACCGGAGTGCATCTTCCCGGCAGGTTCAAGCCCCATCACTGAGTCAATCCCCATAGCCGTGGCAGAAAACGCTACCAGCGTGATTATTAACCTGATCATTAACCCAAGCACGATCACAACATGGCTATAGGGTGGTCCATCGCTAGTGGACTGTCAGGCTTACAACCACGGGCTGTCAGTTAGGGCCGAGTCTGCCGGACCCAACGTGCCCACTGACTTTGCTGGGTCGTGCAGTTGCCCCAACCTACCCCAAGTAAGTTTGACAGAGCACTAGTAGCCGTTGTTGGCTATCGCTCTAAAAGGTATAGCCCTAATGTCTACCCAAGTTTAGTGATCTAGGATACTTTTTACCGAGCCAATAGACCGATCAGGGGCCGATCAGGGCTACTCTACTTAGGTTGGCGAACCTGCCCCCCGGTTCACCACCTCGCGGACTCGGTAGATGGGGCGTCCTTGGGATTCGTGATAGGTGCGCATGAGCAACTCGGCCAATAGGCCAAAACTGAACAGTTGGACCCCTGTGAGCAGCAACACGACCACCAAAATGAGCAAGGGCCGATCGCCAATACTTTGCCCCAAGCCTAATTTAAGAAAAGTCAAATACAGCCCCAGCAAGGTCCCCAGCCCGATCGACCCCAGCCCCAGGAGTCCAAACACATGCATGGGACGGGTCAGAAATTTTTTCATGAAAAAGACCGTGGCCAAATCCATCACGACGCGCAAGGTACGCCCCAGACCATACTTACTGCGGCCAAAGCGACGGGCATGGTGGCGAACCGGTAACTCGGTAATCCTGGCCCCTTCAATAAAGGCCAGCGCCGGTAGGAACCGATGGAGTTCGCCGTAAAGGTTCATATCTGCCACCAGTTCGGCCCGGTAGGCTTTGAGGGAACAACCGTAGTCATGGAGAGTCACCCCCGTTACCCGACCAATTAACCAGTTGGCAATTTTTGACGGTAGCAGGCGGGTTAACGCCGCATCCTGGCGGTTTTTGCGCCAGCCACTCACGAGGTCATACCCTTCGTTGAGCTTACTGAGTAACAGGGGGATATCAGCTGGATCATTCTGGAGGTCGCCATCTAGGGTGACGATCGCGGGGGCTTGGGCGTAATGGAAACCGGCAGCCATCGCAGCGGTTTGGCCATAGTTGCGGCGGAGCAGGACAGCACGCAGGTCCGATCGCCGCTGGGCTTCTTGTTTGAGCAACTCTGCCGACCCATCCTGACCCAGCATCAACACACACAATCTCGTAGGCCAGTCCCTCGGCTTGCAGGGTCGCGGCGATCGCAGTTAGCAGTGAGGGAATACTCTCAATTTCGTTGTAGACGGGGACAACGATCGAGACGATGGGTGCTACAGGTGAACCTGTATCAGGCCGGTTGGATGATTGACTGTCTACGGTTTCCATAAAAGGACTGCATAGCGATAAAGAGTGGCACCAAAAACAACTCTAGTGCTAGATTGAGTTTAGCTAACCGTGCTAAAAATATAGCTGTTTGCGGAAATTCACGAAAATCTCAACATTGAGGTCTCTTCAATGCTGAGTTGCAATCACTTGCTCGTGCATCAAAATCATCATTATCTAAAAAATTATCTAAAAAATAAAAATTACACGATCTTGTTAGCGAATAAATCTTCAACTGTGTTCTTCTGGCCAGATTATTGTTAGCGTAATAACCGTTATACATAAAAGTCGTCAAATGCACAGAGGCTATCAAGGAAAACTTAACAAAATCTTAATAATCTTGATGTTATCTTGACACTAGTTTGACATATAATTCGACTGGCCACCATTAACTAATGCAAGTAATTATATGTCTTTATCTTGATTTTGTTGATCAATCTAAATAAGGCTAAATAAGGTCATTATAAGGTCATTTTAGATGATTTTTTTTAGATGATTTTAAATTTTGCTTATCCGTAACACAAAGTTTTTTGTTTTTGAGGCTGGGAAGCAAGAAGTAAAACAGCAACTTGTGAGTGAATGGCATTCACTGGTTTGTTATTGGCAGAATGGTTTTGTTACAGAGGTCCCTGCCCCAGTGAGGTACGGCCATGCTTTACACAGTAAGGGTTCTAGCCCTCATCTTGCCCCTCAGCCCAATCAAAACTGCCGTATTTATCACTTTAGTAGGCATCAGGGAATATTTAAGTTTTAGATATAGTCTGATCTAGCCGAGTGCAAGCAGATACTTTACTAGTAACACCGTTCTATCTTTTCTAGGGGAATATGCACTGATGTTCAATACACTCTCCTCTCAAGGTAAAGTTCTCTGGGGATTTGTCATTGCATTTAATATCCTGGTTTTATTATGGATTATTCACGCTGGTGTATTTGTACCAGGAGCGGCATGGATTGATGCTAGATCATTCTATATTGCAGGGCGGTGTTGGTTAGATGGCTCGTCTCCCTATGACTATGAGGTATTTCGCCAACATTGGATTGCCCTCTTAGCGGGCGATACATACTATACACCCTTTCTATTCCCACCAACCTTAGCCTTGATATCTATTCCAATCGCAATATTGCCTTGGTCGATCGCAAGATGGGTAATTAGCGCGCTTAATATTGGTGCTTTGTTATTAATTTGGACATTTGTTATTCTTTTAATTAAAGATCATCCTCATGTTCGAGGTAGGTTTTTAATACTGTTTGCATTTATGGGTCTTTCTGGATTAGTGGGGGCCATCCCAGAAAATATTTTCTTGGCACAAAAGTCTATCTTTGCTGTTTGTGGTTGTATGGGAGCCATTTTCTTCTGGCGTCGTAATCTACCTTACCTAAGTGGTTTATTTATTTTAATAGCAACCTTTAAACCTCAAATATCTTTACTAGTTTTAATTTACCTTTTGGTGACAAGCAATCGTTCGTTTAAGATTAGATGCTTTGGTTTTGCGGTTGGATGTGTTGCAGCTCTTTTTATTTCCCTTCTACCACCTATACCTGAACTAATATCTCAACTCAAAAACTCATATATTGCTTATCGCGAAATTCCATTCAATGACACCTCAAATTATATTTCAATTTTGAGTATATTCAGGCAATTCAAAGATCTTATGCTTGTGTTATTTACTCTGATTTCTATAGTTTTTGTATGTTATTTAGCTTGGTTACGAAATTACTCCCATTTTTTTAATAGTGATGAATATGCTATTCCAAAAGCCGACTATCTTGGCCACATTCAGATTATTTTTGCAATCACTCTTGTTTTTCTTCCCATTCGGGAATATGATTTATGCCTATTAGTTCCAATGATTGGCACATTACCTATACTTTTTCCTAGGTTCTGGATTCCCACAACCCTTATCCCATTACTTATCTTGGGACGACTGAACACGATTAACCATATATTTAGTAAATTACTAGGAGAAAATTGGAGTGACCAACATTTACACATAATTTCTCTATTGCTAGCTGTTCTGATTCTCGGCACGTTTATGATAATCTGGCATATTTATAGGAAACCCCCAATCAGGAGGATATCCTTTCCATAGGTATTTCTAAACGTCACTTAGCTAAGGGAGACAAGTCTGTTATTCGAGGTGGCTCTTCTGAGTTTATGGTGGGGGCGCTAAGCGCCCCCACCATAAACTCGACATTTAAGATCGTTAATTTCAGAAGAGCCTTCGAGGTAGGGAGACAACGCAGAGTTAGTTTGGCGCAAACTGGAAGTTGGGACGTTGCTGTTGGGTCGCTTGGAGGTGAGCTTCGAGACCCACCCAATCCTGGTGTTCAATTTGGGCAATGACACGATCAAGGCGATCGCGGTATTGGTACAGCGCTGCGAGTAAAGCATCCCGATTATACCGGGCCATCATGACCCCTAACTCCGGATTGCCTCCCCCGACCCGACTGGTATCGCGAAAGCCAGAACTCGCTAATTTCTGGGCCATCTCTAGGACGGCCCCATCCGCCTCGTGGCTACAGGCCGCAATCAGGCTACTGCTCACTATGACCGGCAGGTGGGAAATCCAGGCGACAGCCCGATCGTGAACTTCTGGTGTACAGTGATACACCCTAGAACCCAGAGCACGGGCCAATGCCGTGATAGTATCGACGGCGGTAACTGGGGTTTCAGCCGTTGGGGTCAGGACATAGGCATTGCCCACAAACAACCCCTTGAGAGCCGCATTGATCCCTTGCTCTGCGGTTCCGGACATGGGGTGCCCCCCCACGAAATTAGTCCAGAGGGGGGAAAGGCTAGCCACAATGGGGGCTTTCACAGAACCCACATCCGTCAAAACGGTTTCAGGATGGAGGTGGGGGCAGAGTTGCTGAGCGACGGTCTCCATAATGCCTAAGGGGGTGCAGAGGAAGACAACATCCGTATTAGCCAGAAGCCTGGGATCAGGGCTAGCTTGGTCCACGGCTCCACGGGCGATCGCCTGTTCACAGGTACTGGGCCGCTGGCTGACACCAATGACCTGGTGTCCCAAGGCCCGCAGGTCCAGCCCTAAGGAGCCACCGATCAGCCCTAGTCCGACAATCCCAATCTGCATATCACTGTCCCCATTTCCCAATAGCCCTTTTAGCATAGGGGCTGCTTGGCTGGGAAACAACGGGGGGTGTCGGGTCCTGCCGCCGAGAATTCAGTGAGGCATCAGTCGTGCATTCGTCGTGCATTCGTCGTGCATCTGCACAGGGTAACGCTTATGGATATGGATAGAGAGGGACTTCTCGCCCAGTATGCTGCCGGACGCCGGGACTTCCCAAACCTGGACCTTCAGGAAGGTAACCTCAGTCAGGCTAATCTCATGGGGATCAACCTGAGTGGGAGCAACCTGAGTCTCACCAATTTGACGGGGGCCAACTTAGCGGGGGCGAACTTAAGCCATGCCCAACTTAATGCGGCGCGACTCAGCGGGACCCATCTGACCCAAGCCAACCTTCAGGGGGCCAACCTGAAGGTTGCCAATCTCGTCCGGGCGAACCTGCGGGGAGCGAATCTCGTGCAAGCTAACCTGATTCGGACCGAGATGATCCGCTGTGATCTTAGTGAAGCCGACTTACGACGGGCGGATCTCAGTGGCGCGGACCTGCGCGAGGCCCAATTACGGCAGGCTAATTTAACGGGGGCCATGCTCAAGGAGGCCGATTTACGTCGGGCGGTGTTGACGATCGCCACTCTAACCCATGCAACCTTAACCGGGGCCAATCTCGTTGAAGCGGTGTTAATGGGGGCGGATCTGCGCTATGCCGAACTCAAGCAAGTGAACTTTTATCAGGCCAATTTGAGCGGGGCAAATCTGACGGGGGCGAATCTACGCTGGGTGAATTTACAACAGGCCAACCTGGCCTGGAGCGACCTCAGCGACGCCAAACTCAGTGGAGCCGATTTGAGTGAAGCCAACCTCAGCCATGCCAACGTGCTCAAGACGAGCCTCATCCAGGCCGATCTCACGGGGGCAAACCTGATGATGACCGACTGGGACGGGGCCGATCTGCGGGGAGCTGTGCTCACGGGGGCTAAGCTTTACGCCACCTCTCGCTATGGCCTGAAGGTGGAGGGTGTCACCTACGAATGGGTCGATCTGAGTCCCCAAGGCGATCGCTCCCAGGTCCGTCCCCTGCACCAGGACGAGATTCGCGCTTTTTTTAGCCAAACAGTTCCCACCGTACAAATTGTGGTCGATACTCACCTTAATTCCAACGCCCACGTCGCCCTGGCAATGGCCTATCACCGGATTGCCCAGCGGTGGTCAGAACTGGGGCAGCCCCCTCACCTCACCCTTAACCGTCGTCGCACTTACCTGAGTTTTCCGGTGTCTAGTGATGACCAGTTATTTCTAGTCGCCTATCTAGCAATCTTGCCCTTCCGGGATGCGACCGCCACCCACCGTAACTTGGCCCGCCTGCTCCAGACGGTGCAATCGCAACGGGTTGATCAGCTAAGTGTCCGTGCCTTAAGTCGGATTCAAGCCCTGCATACGCACCTCAGTCATCTAGCCGATCAAGTGGTGAACTTCCAACCCTTCAGTAATCTACCGCGTGCCCTGTTCTTCCAGTCTCCTACCCAAACGATGCTGACAAACATTAGTCAACAGAGCCTGACGCTGCACCAACACTTCCTTTTCGGTAAGCGCCTAGCAGATGCGTCCCTACTGAATGATCTCAAAAGCAGCACTCGGCTTCAGGTGCCACCGCCCCCCCTCCCATCGGGCCAGCAGGTCCTCAATTTTATGAAGACGATGCAGTTTACCGGTAGCTAAAGCCTTCAATCCTAAGCTGACGATAACCTCACCCTTAGTTTCCCGCAGGATTGTTCCTTGCAGGATCGTCCCCCGCAGGACTTTCCAACGGCTTCAGTCGCCCAAATTGCCGCAGCACCCGACCCGGACTGATCAAGGAAATCCCCTGGGATGAGGCGGTACTAATGATCACGGCTTCAACCACGGGTGCATAGACCGGGGTAGTCGCCACCCATTCAACGATGAAATTGGCCCCAGTTCCGCCGGTCAGGTCATCCGTTTGGATAAAAACTTCCGTTGACGCTAAGGGGGGCAGTTCTACAGGTGCTTCAGTATATTGGCGAATAAATACCCCATTGGTGTCGTAGTAACGCACTGAGGTCAGCGTAATGGGATGCTCTAAATCCGTATTACGGATGCTGAGGGTGGTGGCCAAATTGATGATTTGATCTGGACGATTGTGGTGATAGATATGGGAGTAGATGGGGACATAAAGGGTTTGTCCGACTGTGACTTCCGTGGGGTCTAGGGTAACGGTCGCCAGTTGGCGAATGTGCTGGTTAACCCCGGTGGGCTGACTGGGGCCAGAGGATGCAGCGCAGGCTATGAGCACGATCGCAGCCATTCCCAAAATTAGCGTGCGTGCGATCAGCCAATGGGAATATAACGATCGTTTAAGTGACAACATTGAATTAGCAACATTGACCCATCTGAGCATTTCCATCGGATCGTTGCGACGATTGTACCATTGGGTTGAGGGCGCCCTGTTCCTAATCCCATGCGCTCAGGCAACGATCGCTCAACGATCGCTTTAAGATAGGGCAAGCCTTTATCCTCAACGAGACCCAATGGTGCTTAAGTGGTCCCCTCCATCCTGGTCGATGAACCCAACCCTGCTTCTCCCGGTAGGGGCGATCGGGGCAGCCTTGGGGGTCGGGGCAATTCTGATTGCGATCGCAGGGGCCAATCCCTGGCACGCCTATGGGATTCTGCTCCAGGAGTCCCTGGCCAACTATTACGGCCTAGGGAATACCCTGACCAAAACGGCCCCCCTATTGCTGGCCGGTTTAGGCGTGTGGCTCGCCCTGCGGGGCGGACAGTTCAACATTGGGGGTGAAGGTCAGATTTATCTGGGCGGGTTGGGGGGCGCACTGGCGGGTTTGTGGCTGCCCAACTGGCCCGTGTGGCTACATTTACCCTTGGCGTTGATGGCTGCCTTTGCCTTCGGAGCCGTCTGGGGGGCGATCCCTGGCTATCTTAAGGCCCAGCGTGGCATCAATGAGGTGATCTCCACACTGTTACTCAACTACATTGCGATCAACCTCATTAGCTACCTGGTTCAACATCCCCTCACCGAACCGGGCGCACCCAGCCCCTACTCCCCACCGCTAGCGCCTTCGGCACGGTTGCCCATCATCTTGCCCCAAACCCAGGCCCATGCCGGGGTGATTCTGGCCCTGCTGGCAACGATCGCAGTCTGGCTGCTCATGCACAAATCCCGTTGGGGCTACGAGATAACGGTGGTGGGCCTCAATCCCCAGGCAGCCCACTATGGGGGCATTTCCGTCGCCCGGACGATCGTCTGGGTAATGGCTGTGGCGGGGGGGCTGTGCGGCCTCGCGGGGGCCTGTGAGGTGATGGGGCTGAAGTATCGCCTATTTGAAAACTTCTCCCCTGGCTATGGCTTTGATGCGATCGCGATCGCTTTTCTCAGCCGGGATAGCGTGGCCGGGGTGGTGTTGGCATCACTGTTTTTTGGCATTCTCCGGAGCGGTGCGAATGTAATGCAACGAAGTGCGGGCGTTTCGGTGACGATCGTCTATGCCATTCAAGGGTTAACGGTTTTATTTATTGCCATTAGCTTAGCGATCGCGTCGCATCGCCCCTGGTCGCTTCCGCCGCAACAGCCTCCTAGCTCATAATTCATTTGCCATTCATCCGCCCGATCGCCATGCTCACTATTCACCGCGCGATCGTCACGATCGCCACCCCGCAACTAGATCCCCTCCTCGCCTTTTATGCGGCACTCTTGGGGCACCCCCCCCATCCCTATACGCCCCAGGTGTATGCCGAATTTCAGTTACCGAGTTTGCAATTGGGGATATTCCAGATCCGCCCGCGTGATCGTCAGGAGTTTGCCAATCGGGGGAAAAGCAGCCTCAGCCTTGCCTTCGAAGTCTCTGATCTAGACGCCGCGATCGATCAACTACGCACCCTCGGCTATCCACCTCCGGGTCCCATCATTGCCGCCGCCCACGGCCACGAGGTCTATGCCTATGACCCGATGGGCAATCGCCTCATTTTATACACCTCGGCTACCCGCCAACCCTAAAACGCTAAGGGGCTTCGTTGAAGGTAAGCGTGAGGTAAGCGTCTCAACTGCCCTCCTGAGCATTGGGAGATGTCCCCCTTCTAGGGCAAAATAACAGTGCTGATCATTGGGTCTCTGGTAAGAGGTACAGTTTGCATTTACTCATTCCCGCCGCTGGCAGTGGTAAACGCATGGGCAGCGATCGCAACAAATTGCTATTGCCCCTACATGGCAAACCGATCCTGGCCTGGACCCTCCTCAGTGCCGCAGCGGCAGACCAGATTACCTGGATTGGAATTATTAGCCAACCCGTTGATCAACCCGACTTGCGGGTCCTGCTGCAAGATCTTAACTTGCCAAAACCGGTGGTTTTAGTGGATGGGGGGAGCACGCGACAAGAATCCGTCGATCGCGGTCTGCAAGCCCTACCCGCCGATGCCAAGCATGTTCTGATCCACGACGGTGCCCGCTGTTTAGCCACCCCCGCTCTGCTCAACCGCTGCGCCAGTAGCCTGCTCAGCGATAACACCGCCCTGATTGCCGCCATTCCCGTCAAAGACACCATTAAGGTCGTGAACGCTGAGGGTTGGATCGACCATACCCCCGATCGTAGCCAACTCTGGGCTGCCCAAACCCCCCAAGGGTTCACTGTGGCCCAACTCAAAGCCTGTCATGATCGCGCCCGTGCCCAGGGTTGGGAAGTTACCGACGATGCCGCCCTATTGGAACGCTGCCATTTACCCGTCAAGATTGTCCCCGGTGAAGAAACCAACCTCAAAGTAACCACCCCCAGCGATCTGGCGATCGCTGAATTGATTCTGCAAACCCGTTTTCAAGAATAACCGGCGATTGAGTCTAGAAAAATTACACGAAAAATTACACGCTCAAGATCAGACTTGAGTTGAGGGTGAAAGTGACCTTACGGTGAGGTAGGGGTGGGGCTTGGCGTTACCGTTTCAGACCCTAAGCGCTCAAGTTCTAAAGCTTTTTGTTGGGCTTCCCCTGTCACATCCTTAGCCTTATTCACGGGCGCGAGTACTGAAGGGGAAGGACTGGTTGTGGGGGGGGGTGCAGCCGCACAAGCCACCAGCCCCAGCCCCAGAAACAAACCCATTGTTCCTATCCTGATACCGATCATAGAATTACCTCAACTGGTGGTGTAAGAAGATTCAATAAACCGGATAAATACTACTGTGAAGATACCCACAACAAAGCTAAAGATACCCACAGCCTATAGAAAACATCCCTCCACCTAGCCGATTATCCCCTGCCATTGGCTGTCTGAGGGCTGGCAGAGATGGGGCAAGTAAATCCCTACAAATCGCTACAATAGGTAAAGTTATCTGTTTGGTCAGGTATTGAGCATGGACGTAGAGGAAATGACAGCGACAACACCGCTGCCCCTGCCTGATCCCCTCGCCTCGCCACCCGCGCCAACCCGGCTGGCTAAATTACGAGAATGGGAGCAACCCTGGCGGCGCAGAGCGATCGCGACCTTACTCCCCCTGCTCCCCCCTCTAGCCGCAGCCAAGCTCCGCAAGACAGCGGAACAGGCCGATGAAACTTGGCAAGATTTGGCTGTCATCGACCTTGATACCCTCAGTGATGCCGACTTGCGTCCTGCCCGGATTTATGTTGGGTTAGGGTTTGTGGGGTTTGCCGCTCTGATGCTGACCCTCCTCATGCTCTATTACCACAGCCTGCGTCCGGATCTGATCCTGGCTGATCAAATCCGCCAGTATTGGTATCCCTACATCTTCTTTGTGTGCTTGGGGGTTGCAGGGATGTTTATGCTGGGCCGGGAAGCCATGCGTCCATCTGATCCACTGGATGCCCTCGACGCTGATGATGATCGTCGCGATCGCTAATACCCACAGGTCGATTGCCCTGCTGAGGGGGGTGAGGGAGGGCTAGGGATGGTTAAACACCTTGTCAATCAGGGGTAGGCATCTTCCACGCTAGCAACCGTCGCGAAAGCGACTTGGCCTGCCTTCGCTTCCTGATAGGGCATAGTGCTGGCTGAAAGTTGAAAGGAGTACGGCTTCTTTCAGGTAATCCAGAATATCCTCTGCGCCGCATCCCCATGCCAGATGTCTAACACTGATCGCTAACCCTTCGTAAGGCCCATGAATCCAGAAGTATCCTTAGCAGACCTCCCGTTTGATCTCAGCACCTGCGAGGAAGAACCCATTCATATTCCAGGTTCAATTCAACCGCATGGCCTCCTGGTGGTGTTGGCGGAACCCAGCCTTGAGATTCTACAAATCAGTGGTAATACCGAGCGTTTTTGGGGCCAGTCTCCTGCCAGCCTGATCGGTCAATCGATGAGTAAGCTGCTCAATGAGCCACACATGGCTCTGCTGACCCAAGCGCTGGGGCGGGCTAATTGCCAGTCTGCTAATCCGTTAAAGTTTGGCCTTGAGACCCAGATTGGGGTCGCTTTGGATGGAGTGATTCACCGTAATCCGGATCAGGTTTTGATTCTGGAATTATTGCCGGCAACCCATCCTACAGCCCCAACCCTTGCTGACCTTTCTTCCTTTGACTTTTTCCATTTGGTCCAGACCGCTACCCATCGTCTTCAAAATGCTACTGATCTGGAAGATCTCTGTCAGATAGCGGCGCAGGAAGTGCAGAAAATTACGGGCTTCGATCGGGTCATGATCTACCGATTTGATGAACAGAAAAATGGCGAGGTCATTGTTGATGAAAAACGAGAGGATTTAGAATCCTGGCTCCATCTGCATTATCCAGCAGCCGATATCCCTCCCCGCGCTCGATCGCTCTACCAGCGTCGCTGGGTTCGTCTGATCCCGGATGTCAACTACAAACCGGCCGAACTTTTCCCGGTCAATTACCCCCTTAACGATACCCCCCTTGACTTAAGTGATGCAATTTTACGCGGTGTTTCACCGATCCATATTGAATATTTGCAGAACATGGGAGTTAGGGCTACGCTAACCATTTCCTTGATCAAGGAGGGGGATTTGTGGGGTTTAATTGCCTGTCATCATTATACGCCTCGCTATATTCCCTATGAGTTAAGTGTTGCCTGTGAATTTCTGGGACAGGTCATGTCGATGGAATTAGCGGCAAAGGAGGCAATGGTCGATGTAGACTATCGCATGTTCCTGAAATCGCTGCCCGGTCAATTTTTGGAATGGATGGCCACGGAGGCGAATTTTATTGATGGCCTGACTCAACACCAACTCACGCTACTAGATCTGGTACGTGCCCAGGGAGCCGCTATTTGTTTTGACGATCGCATCACTACTATTGGGGAAACCCCGACCGTAGCTCAAATTCAACAATTAAGAACCTGGCTGGGACAGCAGTGTCCCGATGGCTTCTTTGCCAGCCATTGCCTGAGTGATGCTTATCCGGATGCCGAGGCATTTAAGGAGACCGCGAGTGGCCTGCTGGCGATCACTATCTCATCCCCGCCGCATAACTACGTGTTGTGGTTCCGTCCGGAAGTGGTGCGCACGGTTTACTGGGCCGGTGACCCCCGGCGTCCGGTGGAAGTCGTGCCAACGGGGGATACCTTTCGCCTGTCACCCCGGCGATCGTTTGCCCGGTGGCAGGAAATTGTCGAGCGCCAAGCCCACCCCTGGAAACCCTGTGAACTAGAGGCAGCCCTTGCCCTACGCCAGGAAATTATCGATATTGTCCTGCGCCAGGCAGCAGAACTGGCGCAACTCAACGCCCGTTTGCAACGATCAGAAGCCGCTTTGCGGAAGAAGGCCCAGCAATTACAGACAGCTCTCCATGAATTACAGCAAACTCAAGCGCAACTGGTGCAAACTGAGAAAATGTCCAGTCTTGGTCAGTTGGTCGCGGGCATTGCCCATGAAATTAATAATCCGATCAATTTTATTCATGGCAACCTGGAACATGCCAATCAGTATACGCAGGATCTATTAACTTTGGTGAATCACTGTCTACAGAAATGTGGTGATGATCCAGATATCCAGTCCTATCTGGAAGCGATGGATTGGGAGTTCTTGCGTGAAGATCTGCCTAAGTTGATTAACTCCATGCAAGTTGGGGTCGATCGCATTCAAAAAATTATAATCTCCCTGCGGCACTTCTCCCGACTCGATGAGGCAGAGAAAAAACCCGTCGATATTCATGACGGTATTGATAGCACTCTGATGATCTTGCAACACCGCTTAAAAGCTAAACCCGAACACCCCGCGATTCAAGTGATTAAAACGTATGGTGATTTGCCCCTAGTCGAGTGTTACGCTGGCCAACTCAACCAGGTGTTTATGAATGTGCTGAGTAATGCGATCGATGCCCTAGAAGAAGCGGTCGATCGCGGCAAATGGCCCCGTAACGTTGCAGAATCAGCCACTGGTCCCCAGATTCGAGTGGTTACTGGGACCACAGATGATGATGCAATACAGATCCGGGTTCAAGACAATGCAACCGGTATTCCTCCAGAAGACCAGGCACGGTTATTTGACCCGTTTTTTACCACCAAACCCATTGGCAAAGGGACGGGGCTAGGGCTGGCAATTAGTTACCAGATTGTAGTCGATCGCCACGGGGGCAGCCTGACCTGCCAATCCCAACTGCATGAAGGAACCGAGTTTACCATTAAAATTCCTATCCACCCACCTGTTTTGAGGGATGAGCATTTGGATTGGAGAATTTAGCTTGATCGTAACGCACTGGAACAAGGTTATATCAGAGCTACCCCGATCGCCAGCTTCTCTCCCGGCTTCCCTACCCTCTGCAACCAAGGGATAGGGTAAGGCGACCCAGATCAGTTCCCCTTCTCCCAGCTTGGGAGAAGGGGTTAGGGGATGAGGGATTTTTTTCTTAGGAAATCAGGGGCTTCGGTTTCATGATAGCCACTGACTGCATGAAGTAGCTCAAGCTGGGTATTCAATACCAGAGCCTAATTCAGAGCTTGGGCACCGATCGGGCAGCGTACCTGTTGGGGATCTTGTACGGGCATCTGGACCAGGAGGGTCGGCGGTATGGTAGAAGGACGGGCACTTTGGCACAGGGTTGTTCCGAGCTGGGATGAGGTATTGCCTGGGTGGGCGAATACCAGACTGGTAAAACTGCGGAGGCCAGGAACTTTAGCCTGAGCCATCAGGGTTACCCCCCATTTGGGGTTAGCAGCGGGTACCACCATATATCGATAGAACTCTGTTTCTGGCTCAATCCCAGCTACAAACTCTTCTAAGGTTGCGGCAAATTTTGCAAACCGCTGATAGAACGCTTCCTGCGCTTGGGCGAGGGCACTCATATAAAGCTGAGCTTCCCGCTCCCGGGTCTGGTTCTGGCGCTGATCAAAGCCTTGAATGGCCGCAGCCTGGGGTGGGGTCGTCGATCGCGAGGTTTGCTGAAAGACTAGAACCTGATCCGTGAATGCTGGGGGCCGTTCATCCCCTGGGGCAACGTGGGTGAGTTCGAGGCGGAGTTGGCGCTTCTCCTGCGGCGAGGTGGTGTGAATGGGGGTCAGTTCAAAGATAGTTGTAATGGTTTCATCCTGATTCAACATCAGGTCAATTTGCATCGGCTGGGTCTCTGGGTTCAGACGATAGCGAATTTCCGCCGCCAACTTCACCGCCCCATCGGCATCTAGCAACAGGAACAGCTTACCCTCCGGCGCAAAGATCAGCGTCATCGGGGGAGTTTGCGCCTGCCAGTGTCCCAGGATCGCTGCGGCAATCGGTTCAGCCGCTGTAATCGTGAACGTTTGGGTTGGTTCAGGTTCCTTGGCCCAAGTAGGCGGAACATACCCAACTCCCCCACTCACGCAGCCAAGGGCGAGGGCTATTCCCCCCCATTGGCGCAGGCTGTACCCGAACGATCGGGACACCTGAGCCACTAACGACTGGACAACTAACGACTGGACAACCCGTAGCTTGGCAATAACAGACTGCATGGACACCGCTCCCGCCCCAAAACCGCTGCGATTCTAACAGGCCGTCCCCTAGGGGGCAACAGAGGTCCTGGGTGGGGGCAAGGCGTTTACGCTTAGCTCAGGTGGGGTTCGAGGACCGTTGCCCCAATATCAGCCAGCAATTGCCGATCGGCGTCGCGTTCAGGGTTTGGGGTCGTCAGCAGCATTTCCCCATAGAAAATCGAATTAGCCCCTGCCAGGAAGCACAGGACCTGGGCCTCACGGCTGAGTTGGGCGCGACCCGCACTCAGGCGGACCCTGGCCTGGGGCATGAGGATGCGGGCCGTGGCACACATGCGCACCAGATCCAGGGGATCGATCGGGGGGCGATCGGCCAGCGGGGTACCCGCGACGGCTACAAGGGCATTGATCGGCACACTTTCGGGATGGGGGTTGAGGGTCGCCAGCACTTCCAGCATCCGGGCGCGATCGGTCAGGGTTTCGCCCATGCCAATGATGCCGCCACAGCAGACCGTGATCCCCGACTGGCGCACATAGTCTAGGGTTTGCAAACGTTCCGCGTAGGTACGGGTGGTAACAATCTGGTTGTAGAATTCGGGACTGGTATCGAGGTTGTGGTTGTAGGCCGTCAATCCTGCTGCTGCCAGTCGTTGTGCCTGAGTCGCCGTCAACATCCCCGCTGTCACACAGGTTTCTAGCCCGATCGCCCGCACCTGGCGCACCATTTCCAGCATGGCTTCAAAGGCCGGCCCCTCGCGGATCTCCCGCCATGCCCAGCCCATACAAAACCGACTCGCCCCTAGGGCTTTGGCCTGCTGCGCTTTACCCACGACTGCCTCTACATCCATAACGGCTTGGGGATGTACTGAGGTTTCGTAGTGACCCGACTGGGGGCAATAGCCACAATCTTCGGCACATCCCCCCGTTTTGACACTGAGGAGCGTCGCCAGTTGAATTTGGTTGGGGGGATGGTAGTGGCGATGAACTGTTTGAGCCTGGTAGACCAGATCCAGCAGCGGCAAGCGTAACAGGTCGAGAATTTCCGACGTGGTCCAGTCGTGACGAATCGCGGACATGGGCAGTATGAGCGTAGGGCATTTGTTATCGTCGCATATCCTGTTCGCGATCGCTCATGATCGTGTCGGCCTTGTAGGGCAAACGCATCGCATTGATAGCGCTAGGGCTTCGCTAATCAGAGGATGGCGATCGGGCTACTGGCTGGCTTGGCGGGGGAGGCAACAATCATATGATTATCTTGATTATCTGAAACTGAATGATTCTCCCCCAGGCTTTACGCGATCGCATATTCGGAGACCTAGCCCCAGCCGCTATAGCCAGCGATTACCTAGCCCACCTTCTCGCTGCTTGAAGCGTATGCGTTTGCCCTAGTCCCCCTTGTTGTCCTTTGTGGCTGCGCCCGTCGTCCCTGCTCGCGATCGCTCGGTGTCACTGATATAGAATGGGGAAAAGCCACCGTTGCCGCCAGTGTGCCGTCAGCGCCATCAGATCAGTCACGATCAAGAAAAGGCCAGAAAGATCAGAAAATAGTTATTATAGGCGTTTAGCCCCAGCGTGCGGCGAGGGTGCTCAGCACGAGGGGAACCCCAATTGCGCCGTTAGTGTCAAAATGTCGTTAGTGTCAAAACAGGAGGAAGTGGTCAACGAATGACTCAGGTAGTTCTCGGTGAAAATGAAGGGATTGAGTCGGCATTACGTCGGTTTAAGCGCCAAGTTTCCAAAGCCGGGATTTTGGCGGATGTCAAGTATCGCCGTCACTACGAAACCCCCCAAGAAAAGCGGAAGCGCAAAGCAGTTGCCGCCCGCCGCAAGCGCCGCTATCGTTAACGCCATTCTGGGGCAGGCACGTGGTGGCGTTGCCCACTGGCAGGAGCGTTGTGCTAACTGCGTATGATCGCTGAGTCTTCAGTCAGCAAGTAGCACTGGCGTCAAAGATTGAACAGGACTTTGTCGAGTGGCAAAGTCCGTTTTGGTTTTAAGCGGTCCCTGTAATGAGTGCAGAGCAAGAACTAGAGCAAACCATCCTCAATTTCGCGGCGATTCAGGCGAATCTCCACTATAAACATGCCCAGGATGCCCTGCGCGAGTTGCTGGTGCGGTTGGATCTTACCCCCCAGGAGCAAGCGGGACTGGAGCCGGAAATTCGAGGACTGATCCAGATGCTGGATAAGCTGGAGCGATCGGTGATCCACATCGCGGCCTTTGGCATGGTGGGTCGGGGCAAGTCGTCCTTGCTGAATGCACTGGTGGGACGGGCGGTGTTTGAAACCGGGCCAACGCATGGGGTAACGCGATCGATCCAACGGGTGGATTGGCAAGTCGAACGGGAAAACCTGGCGGGTAGCCCCCGTGCGGATGAGGACGCTCCCGCAACGTCGCCATCAGCGCCTCCCACGATTGTGCGGGTAACGTTACCCGGGACGGGCAATACCCAGATTCAACTCATTGATACGCCTGGTATTG
>CAZHXN010000028.1:0-1533 GCA_964536415.1 uncultured bacterium | reverse complement strand
CGGGAGCAACTGGCCAAACGCTTGGCCCGACAGGCAGACTTGATCCTGTTTGTGATTACGGGGGATATGACACGGGTCGAACACCAGGCGCTCTCGGAATTACGACAGGCGAGTAAACCGATTCTCCTGGTGTTTAACAAGGTAGATCAGTATCCGGATACCGATCGCGATCTGATCTACGCCACGATTCGCGATCAACGGGTGCGGGAACTCCTCTCACCCGATGAAATCGTGATGGCGGCGGCGGCCCCCCTCGTACCACAACTGGTCCAACGGGATGGCCAGACTCGGGTGCAATTGCAACCGGGTCCCCCCCAAGTAGAAGCCCTGAAGTTGAAAATTTTAGAAATCCTCGATCGCGAAGGCAAAGCCCTGATTGCCCTGAACACCATGCTCTATGCCGATGAGGTGAATGAGCAGGTGGTGCAACGTAAATTAGAAATTCGGGAGCAGGCGGCGAATCAGATGATCTGGAATGCGGTGATGATGAAGGCGCTGGCGATCGCCCTCAATCCGGTCACAGTCATCGATATTTTCAGCGGGGCGATTATTGATGTTTCCATGATTTTGACCCTCTCGCGGTTGTATGGCATTGCCATGACCGAGGCTGGAGCCGTTAACCTGCTACAGAAAATTGCCCTGAGTATGGGCAGTATTGGCGCGAGTGAACTGTTGGCCAATTTAGGGCTGAGTGGGCTGAAGGGGGTGCTGGGGGCCTCGGCACCAGTGACGGGGGGAGCCACGTTAGCGCCCTATGTATCGGTGGCAGTGACGCAAGCAGGGGTAGCTGGGGTGTCGTCCTATAGCATTGGTCAGATTACCAAAACCTATTTAGCCCAGGGAGCGACGTGGGGGCCAGATGGCCCGAAGGCAGTGGTGAGCGAAATTTTGGCATCGTTGGATGAGACCTCGATTTTGAGCCGGATTAAGGGGGAATTGCAGGCGCGGTTACAAGGGCGGGAGGTGGCCAAGTCATGACGGCTACGCCTCCCCACCCACCCCCCAACACGCCCCAAGTGTCCGAACAATCGATTTGGATTGATGCTGACGTAGCCGCAGTCGAACGGTGTTTGACGGATCTGGATCTAATGCACCGCTGGTTGAATCCCTGGTTACGGTGTGAGCCAGTGGGGGTTTGGGGGACGGACTTAGGGTGTCAAAGCCGGTTTGTGATTCAGATTCCGCTTCTGAAGCCCACGTTATCTAATGTCGTGGTGGAGCGGCAACCGGGGTTGATTGTATGGGAATTTGAAGGTTTTTTTCGGGGGCGCGATCGCTGGGAGTGTCAACCGGAGGGGACGGGAACGCGGTTACTGAATCGGTTTGAATTCATGATTCCCAATGCGATCGTAGCGTTGGGGTTTCATCTGTTAGCCAGTCGGCTCATGCGGCAGGATATGCAGGCCCAATTGCAGCGATTACGGCAGGTGGCGGAGACGATCGAGCCTGTGTAGTTTAATTTTCAGACGAGATCTGACGGCTCTCCTGAGATTTTGGTGTAACAGTGCAAAAAGCGACAAATTAAAGAACTAA
>CAZHXN010000027.1:29747-47833 GCA_964536415.1 uncultured bacterium | reverse complement strand
CATTAGCGTTTGACCGGAGTCCGGCTACCGGCCAACGTCTGCGTCTACAAGGTGTATTTGCCCAAACCCAATTGGGGTTTCCTCGACCGCAGGGGTGGGATTTGCAGTCGGTGAAGGTGTTGTTGCGCTTTCAGCACTCGCCCGCCTTGGTCCCCTCGCGTTCCAATTTGACGGTACGGGTGAATGATACGGCAGTGGGCAGTGTGCCGCTGAATCGACCCCAATCGCAAATTGCCCAGGTTCTGTTTAATGTGCCGCGATCGGTCCTACAAAATTACAATACGCTCACCATCTTGGCCCAACAGAATAATGATCCTGTTTGTTCGGATGGTGCCTCGCCAACTTTGTGGACAGAGGTGCTACCCGATTCGCAATTGTTGTTTGAGTACCGTCCCAAGCCGGTCACGCTAGACTTCAGCACCTATCCTTTCCCTTTTTATGATCCGCTGGGGTTACAAACCCCTGAAATCACCTATTTGCTACCGGAGAAAATGACGGATGACTGGTTAGTCGCGGCCACCCGGTTACAAACGCGCCTGGGACGACTGGCTGACTACCGTCCGCTCGCAACGCAGTTGATCCCATCTCTCCAAGCTACCTTGCCAGAGTCGGCTGCATTAGTTGTCCTGGGGACGCCGACAGACCAACCGGCCCTGAAAACCCTGACACTCCCGTTTAAGTTGGTCACGAACCAATGGGTTGATGGCAAACAAACCCCGTTTCCGCCGGATGTGGGGCTGTTGATGCTGACGACGACGCAGGCGGGGTCAATGCCAACGCTGGTGATTACGGGGAATGGGCCAGCAGGGGTACGCAAGGCAGCCCAACTGTTGGTCCAGGCGCAGGGCCGACAGATCGGCACCGGCCAGGGAGTCATTGTGCAAACGGTGGCGACGACGCCCTCCCCGCCGCTGGGAGATTGGCCCCGTTTCCTCCCGAATCGCGATCGCTTTGAACTCAAGGATGTGTTCATAACTGACGATCGTCCCTTTCAAGATGTCACTGTTCGAGGCGCTTCGGCCCCGCCGATCGAGATTCCGTTGCGGGTCTTGCCGAACGAGCGCTGGGAACGGGGGAGTCGCATGACCCTGCGGTATAGCTATAGTCCCCAGGTAAACCCCCGCACCTCTTCGGTAGAGGTCATGCTAGATAACGTGGTGATCAAGGGTGCGCGATTAAATGGAATGGGGGGAGGCACCCATAGGACACTGAATCTGGATTTTCCAGTGAATCGGGTTACTCCCCAATCTCTGCTGAAGGTGGCCTTTTATCTCAATCCCAGGGAGCCAGAGGAGTGTGGTCAGATTGTTGATCAGCAGCTTTGGGGCACCGTCCATGCGGATACGTCATTTCAAGTCAATCGCTCGGACACCGTCACGTTACCCGATCTGAAACGCTTACAAAGTGGCTATCCTTTTGCTGATCCGCAGGATTTGAGTAACACGGCGATCGTGGTTCCCGATGCCCCGTCGCCAGCAACGATACAAACGCTCTTAACTTTTGGGGAACGGTTAGGCCGCCTCAGTCGCAGTGAAGATATTCAGATATCGGTCTATCAAACCAGTAATTTCCCCAAAGATCTCAAAAAAGAACGTCAGTTAGTGGGGATTGGTATTCGGGAGAATTTACCCTTTGCAGAAGCCCTAGAAGGGCCAGGTTTACAGTTGAAAAGTTTTTTTACTCGTTGGTTCAAGCAGAACCATATCCAGGTTTTCCCAGACGCAGAGGGGGTGATTAAACAAATGATCTCACCCTGGAATTCAGAAAAAACCTTACTAGTCTTAAGTGGCCAAACAGAAACAGGACTTACGCAAATCAGTCATCTCTTGCGTGAAGATGCGCTCTTCTATCAATTAGACAAGGACACAGTTCTGATTAGCGATCGGCGCAATGGTCTTCCGCGCTATGATCCAGATGCTTATACAATCACATACTTACAAACCGAATCACCACACCAAATTACCCAGCAAGGTCCCTTCCGTCAAAGTATCTGGTTCCTTCAGAAGTATTGGTATCTGCTACCCATCCTAATTATTATTGTCGCTTTAGCTCTCTATGGCATTTCTGAATTATATCTCAACAAGGTTATCGCAAAGAAGGATCAACAGAAATGACAAAAATTAAAATGATATCAACACCTGATCGTTCTAAAACTGGATACATTGTTGATTGGCTAGTTAATCGAATTCCCAACTTTATTAAACGATGGTTATCATTCCTACCACCCCGATCGCTTTTGGGGTTAATTGTGCTGACATTTTTAATATCAATACCCCTAATTGTTACGCCTCTGGAGATATGGCAGCAAGGTATTGTGGCACTATTTCTGATGATCTTAGCGTGGCTGATCACAGTATTGGAGCAGAAACAACCCGGTCAAAGGAATAGTGAATATTTACATTTTTTTTTTTTTTTTATCAGCACAGTAACTACGCTGCGGTATCTCTACTATCGCCTTAGTTACACGATTAATTTAGAAGGAGTATTTAATGCCTTCTTTAGCCTGTTACTACTGGCCGCAGAACTCTATGCAATTATGACGCTATTTTTAGCCTATTTTCAAACGATTAAGCTGAAGGAAAGAACACCGATCGATATTTCTAACATTTCAGAATCTGATTTATTCAAGGTTGACGTTTATATTCCTACTTATAATGAAGATGTTGATATCGTGCGTAAAACGGCCCTGGGTGCCCTCGCGATCGACTATCCAGCCTCTCGTAAGCGTGTCTACGTTTTAGATGATGGTCGTAAGTACCCCGAACGTCGGGAAAAGCTACAGCAGATGTGTGATGAACTGGGCTGTACGTTGATGACACGAGATAACAACGATCATGCTAAAGCTGGCAATATTAATGCAGCGATGCGGCGAACTGACGGTGATCTTATCTTGATCTTAGACTGTGATCACATTCCAACGCACGATATTCTTAAGAATACAGTGGGGTTTTTCCTGAATCCGAATGTTGCGATCGTGCAAACGCCCCATTGGTTCTATAACCCTGATCCCTTTGAGCGTAACCTATTAACTGAAGGACAAATTCCCGTTGGCAATGAATTGTTTTATAAGGTTTTACAGAAAGGGAATGACTTTTGGAATGCTTCGTTCTTCTGTGGCTCCGCTGCCGTGTTGCGTAAAGATCATGTTTTGAGTATTGGCGGCATTGCGGTAGAAACCGTGACCGAAGACTGCCATACGTCCTTTCGGCTGCACTCCCTGGGGCGAGAGACTATTTATTATGACAAAATTATGGTAGCTGGTCTAGCGCCAGAAACCTTTTCGGCTTATGTTGGTCAACAGGTGCGTTGGGCCAGAGGTATGGCCCAGATCCTACGTCTAGAAAATCCTCTCTTCAATCGCCAGGTTAACTTAACACTACCTCAGCGCATTTGTTACTTTAGTGCTACATCACATTTCTTTTTTGGTTTTCCCCGCCTAGTTTATGCAATTACACCAGCTTTATTTTTTATCTTTGGAATTAACTCAATCAGAGGTTTGGGTTTAGAAACACTATTTTATGCCTTACCGCACATTCTTATCGCTTCTTTTGCTAACTATATCCCCTATAAAAATGTTCGCTTTTCCTTCTGGAATGAGTTGTATGAATTTGCGATGTCATATCATGCTGGTATCGTGACAACACTGGCATTGATTAATCCCAAACTCGGCAGTTTTAATGTTACAGCAAAAGGTGTTTCTCTAAAAAACCGCCTATTTGATTGGCAATCCTCCAAAATTCTAATTATACTAGCTACCTTAATTACGATCTCGATTCTTGTTTCTCCCTTCTGGTTGATCGTTCGGCCTGAAGATATCCAGGCAATCTTGATCAACTTATTTTGGAGTTTATTTAATCTCATTCTTGTCGTGGCAGCGATTCTTGTCGCCTTTGAACGTCCCCAAAAAAGGCGTGCCCACCGCTTAGCTAGAGAGCTAAAAGCAATTATTTATAATGGGGAAGAAAGTTGGGAAGGAGTGACCAAAAACATTAGCGAAACTGGTTGCCAAATCATTCTGATGAATTGGCCAAATATTCCTTCTCTGATCGAATTAGAAATTATAGGTAATTCCGGAAAACGAGTATTTTTAGAAGCGCAAATTATACAACTTTCACCGCTAGATCGTGGTCAGATATCATTGGCTGTTGATTTCATAAATGTGTCACAATCCCAATCTGATAATCTATGTATTGTCCTTTATTCAGATGTGAATGAGTGGTACTCACAAAAACGATCGCAATATGATGATCCCTTTAAGTCATTTAGCTTTATTGTAGGTAGCCTGATGCGATCGCTACGTGAGCCTAAGACTGCACCTAAAAAGCAGTTCCGTAAATCGGTACATGCCTTTGTCCAACTCTATCTGGAAGGGGGATTTTATGCAGCGCAACTTCTGGAGATTGATCGCACGAGTGTACGTCTAAAACTAATTGATACGCTTCCCAGTCATATCCTCCATGTGAAATCTCCCCGTAAACAGCCGGTGGGAATTATCTTTCATTCTCAGAATCATGATGCTTATCCCCATCGTTTACTGGCACAGATTGAGGCGATTGAAGTTGTAGAAAAGTCTCCAACTCCTCTGACAAGTAGTGCGGGAACGGCATCGCATCGAGCTACTAATTCTAACCCGCTTGCTAACCCTGGTGATATGGAGATCAATGTTGATCATGGTAGGGGCACTTTTTTAGAGCTAGGTTTTCCGCACGTCCTAAATGACTATCAAGGAAAAATGATTCGCCAACTGATTAGATCTCTATAGCTTTTGATGACCTCATCTAGGGTGATGACGATCGCGTATTCTTTATCCCTTATGCTGTGAAGATGAAAACCGTTTGCTACGCAAAAACTATTGTTAGAGGTATTAGAGGATCGGCGGTTTTGTTTGTCTTCCTCAGCAGTTGTACACGCCCCTCCCAACTCCACACGCCCCTCACCCTCAGCGTCACCCCTGCCAGCCGTGATGGTAGCTTTCTTCTCGCAGGCACTGCGGTGTTCCCGGATGGAACTCAACTGCGGGTGCAGGGAATTCGTTATCTTCAGCCAGATTCAAACCTGACCCCTACCTTAACCAATCAAACCCCCCTATACACCATCCTCGATCGCGACCGCATCACGGTTCAGGGGGGACGCTGGCAAGCTAAATTGAGCTTGTGGCCAGTTAGCAGCCAAGGAGCCTTCCAGGAATTATGGCAGCAGACCTTCCTGATCGTGGGTATCCGTTTGCAACCCGATCCTCAAGTTGTTTTCGCGGTGAACTTTGATCCCGTCGACCAAACCCCTGACTTCTGGGTCAAGCTGCGACGACAACAGAGAGATCTAGCGGTACAAGCGGTACAGGTTAGTCAGCTATTCACCGTGCCCCTACCCACCCAACCTGCTGAACCGGGTGCAAGGTCCCGTGAACCAGTGCTGACTGAAGGTTGGGTGCATACTGAGGCCAGGGCCACTGAACCCAGCCGGTCAACAACACTGCCTGGTGAGCCACCCCCTCCACCACCAGATTTTGCGCAGAGCAACGCGCCTTTGACCAGACGCGAGCAGTTACGCTAATGAATCTGACTGGGCGTAAATTGTCGCTTGTCTCTGCGGTGGGCCTAGACGTTGAACTGACTTGACCGGAGGCCAGATCTAGAAATCTTGCGAATCTTGTCTACCGTGCGCTAATAACACCCGACTGGTATACAATTAAATACTGCCCATCATAAATGCTCATCATGTAATGAGTCCTCCAGAATGAGTAGAGTCACCGATTGAATAGTCTTGTCTACTCAATAGCGTTGTCTATGAAATAGCCTTGTCTATTGAATCAGGGGCTGACATCGGGAGAGGTGGCCGAGTGGTTGAAGGCGCAGCACTGGAAATGCTGTTTACTCTAACCGGGTAACGAGGGTTCGAATCCCTCCCTCTCCGTTCCCTAATTGCTTGATAGGTTCCAGGATCTATTTGATGTCCATCCCTTCCGACTGGCTGGCACAACGGTGGCTTGTGCCCCTGCAACAGCAACGGGTGGTCGCAGTGATCCGTGTGTCAGACCTAGACCTGGGATTACAACTGGCGCAGGTAGCGGCTGAGGCTGGCCTCCGGTTCATCGAAATTACCTGGAACAGCGATCGCTCCACAGTGCTGATCTCCCAACTCCGCGATCGCCTCCCCCATTGCTGGATTGGGGCTGGTACCCTATTGTCGGTGACGGATCTTCAAGACGCGATCGCGGCAGGTGCCCAATTTTGCTTCACGCCCCACACGACCCCTGTCTTAATTGAGGCGGCGGTCGCTCAAGCGGTGCCCATTATTCCAGGTGCCCTGTCGCCGACGGAGATTGTCACGGCATGGCAGGCGGGGGCTAGCAGTGTTAAGGTTTTCCCGATCCAGGCCGTGGGGGGAGCCAGCTATCTGCGGAGTCTCCAGGGGCCATTGGGTGACATTCCCCTGATTCCGACGGGGGGGGTAACCTGTGCCAATGCTCGGGAATTGTTAGAAGCGGGAGCGATCGCGGTGGGGCTATCCCGTGAGTTGTTTCCGTCTGAGTGGGTGCAAGCGGGCAATTGGGACGCGATCGTGGCCCATATTCGGCAGTTTCACCAAAGTTTGCTGAGTTGAAAGCCTAAACCGGGACAGCGAACCAGGAAATCACGGCCCCCAAGAGGGCACCCACAATCACCTGAAACGGGGTATGGCCAAGGAGTTCGATCAAACGCTCTTCACTAAACCCGTGGGTTTGGAAAAACTCGTCCATCATCTGGTTGAGGATACGGGCCTGCTTACCAGCGGCCTGCCGCACCCCTGCTGCGTCGTACATGACAATAATCGCGAAAATGAGTGCGATCGCAAATTCGGGACTATCCCACCCCAGGGTTTGGCCCACCCCAACGGCTAACGCGGTCACTAGGGCTGAGTGGGAACTGGGCATCCCGCCGCTACCAAACAGCACACGGAAATTGACCTTGCGCTGCTGGACCACATCCACAAAGAACTTAATGCCCTGAGCCAGGAAACAGGCCACCAACGACACCAGCAAGACCCGGTTATCAAACAGCGTATTGAGTTCGATCAGTCTCCCCATCAAGTGATTCACCACACTGAGTTCAGCGGTCCAGCCAGGGCCACAGGCACGGTTGCCCACGGCCTCCACTTCCAGCGTACAGGATTAATGTTTACGAGCCGTAATAAACTCGGCCAGGGCCAAGAGCGGTTGCGCCGCTGGGCCAAAGTCGGCCAGTTGGGCGTTGGCTTCGTCGATTAACTGTTGCGCTTGCCGTTGGGATTCTTCTAGCCCCAGCAAACGGGGATAGGTCACTTTTTGCGCCTGGATATCTTTTCCAATCGATTTGCCCAGTTCCTCCTGGGTGGAGGTGATATCCAGAATATCGTCGATAATTTGAAACGCTAACCCGATATTTTGGGCGTAGCGGGAAAGGCGCTGCACTGTATCGCGATCGGCCCCCCCCAGAATCGCTCCAGAAACCACTGAAACCTCCAGCAGGGCGGCTGTTTTATGGGTATGGATGTAGTGTAGCGTTTCCAGGGTGACATCCGAGCGTCCCTCCGACTCCAGATCCACCACCTGACCGCTGACTAACCCGCCAATCCCCGCTGCTTGACCCAGGCGGCCTAGGACTTCGACCACACGATCGGCGGGCACATTGTGCGTCTGTTGCGCCACCCAGGCAAAGGCATGGGCCAACAGACCATCGCCAGCCAAAATCGCCATCGCTTCGCCGTAGACCTTGTGGTTAGTCAGCCGACCGCGCCGATAATCGTCATTGTCCATTGCCGGGAGATCATCATGGATCAACGACATGGTGTGGATCATTTCCAGAGCGCAGGCCGTGGGCATAGCCTGGGCGATCGTACCACCCACCAGTTCACAACTCGCCAAACACAAGATCGGGCGTAGGCGTTTGCCCCCGGCCAGTAGGGAGTACCGGATGGCTTCGTGGATAGTTTCTGGGTAGGTGAGGGGAACGGCAAGCTCTAACGCTGCTTCCACCTGACGCTTGCGATCGGCCAGGTAGGTTTTGAGATCAAACGCCGCTAGGGTTAGGCCCTGATCGGGGGCATCTGTCTGGGTGTGTGGATTATTTGCTGTTACCATCCCGCTCCTACCAACTCATCCTTAAGCGCAGGGACCAATTTCACCTTGGCCATGCCTCTATTGACCATCCTCAATTGTACGCATCACCGGTACGTATCCTGTACGCATCACCGGTACGCCTCACATTGTACGCGGCAGTGTCCCTCTCATTCGCCGTCATTCGCCTGGGGGGACGGGTGCTCGGCAAATCCAGACACAATCCCGTGGCACTAGGGTCAATTCTTGATGTTGGACGGTATAGCCCAGGTGGCTCAAGAAGCGCTCCATAATTGCTGGGGTCATCACCGAGAAGGCTGTCCCCTGGTGGCGGCCCATGAGGTTGTATTGCCATTCACTCAGGAATTTTTGCCAGCCTAACTCGCTGAGGGTATTGCCATGATGGAACACGCACAGGCGTTTGCCCCGCATCAGAGCCGGAATTTGGGTCAGGTAGTTAAAAATATCGCGGGGTTCGAGATGTACCATCGTGTCATAGCAAAAGCAGACATCGATCGACTCCGGTGCAATCCCCGCCAGGGTTTTGCCGTCCAGTTTGACGTAGGTGACGCCATCTTCACCCACGCGATCGCGGGTGGCTTGCAACATTTGGCTCGAAATATCGGCACAGACCAGATGTTGGCAGTAGCGCTTGAGAATGCGTGCGGTCCGTCCGCCTCCCACGCCAATTTCCAACACTGTATCGGTGGGTGCAATATAGGGCGCAATAAATTCCCGCTCAATCAGGGCCTCATATTCCGCCAGCGATCGCGCTGCTCCCGCGCCTTCACCGGTCCACTCATCCCCTGCATGGGCCTGGTTGGGATACCATTGCTGCCACTGCTGCCCATACTGATCCCAGGCGGCTTCGTAGTCGAGGGGTTGTTCGCGCAGCGTCCCCAAGGGGGAATCGAGGTTTTGGGTATCGGCTTTTTGCGAATCTGCCATACGTTCTGTCGCTTGCGGTATCGCTTGCTAGAGGTTTTCAGGGCGTTCTCAGGGTGTTTTCAGGGCGCCCAATCACCGGGAACGATACCGCTGTACATCCTGAGTGCATCCTTAAGGTACCACTGGTGGGGGTATTGCTCCCGTATAATGACGATGTGGTAAGCAGCCCTGTGGCCTGATCAGGGCGTTTGCGCAGCGTCTCCAAAGGGGAATCGACCCCGTAACAGGTATGGCGAAGAAACTCTCAAAATCTCCGGCGACAACCGAGCAGGATCAGGGGGATCTCCTCATCGATGGCCTAGACGGCTGGGTCTATGAAGAGGCGGTGGCCGAAGTGGAGGCGATCGTGGCTCGCATTGAGGCGGGTCAGTTGGATCTGGCGGATGTGTTTACGGAATTTGCGACGGCAGTAAAGCAGTTACAACGTTGTCAGGCGTTCCTTGAGCAAAAGCAGCAGGAAGTGGGTTTGCTGCTTGAAACGTTGGAAGACTCGTAATGGGTGGGGTAGGCGTCTCGCCTGCCACTCTGACTAAACACTATTTTTCCAGCCGCACAGCGTACCATTGCAAGTATTTCCCTGGCCCTAGGTCGAATTCACAGGCGGTGTTGAAGAGGTATTGAGCCTGGTCTGCGATCGTGGGGAAGCGTTGTACGTCGGGGGAAATACGGTCTGGGTGGGCGGCGAGTACGGCTTGGAGTTTTTCCAGCATGGCAGCGGCGGTCAAAATTTCCTCTGGGCGATCGGACTCCAGGACGACGTAATAGTCTTCTTGATACAGGATGGGATCAGGCATGGGGGGCAGTGACAGTTTGGTACGCAAGTCCTAGTGTACCCTTGATGTACTCGCTGGCGGGTTTGGATTTGAGTTGCTGGCGGAATTCGTCTAGGGTAATGGGTTGCGGAACGGGAAGCTTTTGTTGATGATGTGGTGCATGAGGATTAATGTGGGGGTAGATAACCTCAAACTGAGCACTATAGGCTTTCAATCACCTGATGAATTTGGATTGTTAGACGGTTGAATCATGCGATTTCTAAGTGTTCTTGCATATTTCTGAAGTTAAAGATGCCACTCGTCGTCCACAAGAAAATGATACGATTTATTTCTATTCCATAGTGGAGTCAGATGGCAAACTTCGCGCTTGCAATGCATTTATTCTAGGAGCAAGGCTGTAAAGCGCGATTGGTAGATGAGGCGATCGCTGGCCGGGTCCGTTGTTTGGCTAAGCTGCACCTCAATTTGGGATTGGCTAGGGGAGAAGAAGCGATCGACCGCCTGTTGCCGCTGCACCTCCGTCGGCTGACCATTAATATAAGTAATCGTGGTGTATAAGTAATCGTGGTGTAGGGTTCCATCACCGTATAGCGCACCAAAGGGGCCGGTTGCTCCACCCGCTCCCCCGCCACACTGCCTGCTACTTGGGCAATCTTCGCCTGTTCCCAGTGGTGATACCGATTCGCCAACGTTGAGCAGAGGAGAAAACCCGTGATGACCAAAATGGCAATCAGAATCCCACGACGGGTCCCCTGGAGCAGTTGACTATAGCGATCGCCCAGGGGAGGCAACCAATCCGGACGAGCGCCCCGGTAGGCAAACACGATCGCCGCCAACACCAGCCCGATCGCCACCAACAGCACCAATAACCCCTGCCCCCAATGGAGCACTTGCTCGCCGTAGCGCAGTAACGTCTGGGGCTGCGTCAGATCCGGCAAACCCGGAATGCCCTGATTCATATCTGCTCCCTATCTTCAAATATTAGAGTGACATCCTGCTTTGACGGCGGACAGCCCCAATCGGCTTCCCAATCGTTAGACAATCTAGCCAAAAGAATACCCCCTAGAACGGGGGGCATTCATAAAGTATTCATGCGTGGCTCCCTTTGACGAGGAACTTCAACCAAAGCCTGGATCACAAGCCCATCGCCCGCTCTGGGAAAGGGGTTGGGGTGAGGGCAGTTCGAGTTTTGCTAGTCGATCAGGGCAAACCTAGCGATCGTGGCGATAAATCAACCCCAGAAGCGCCCCGCCCGCAACCAACTTCAGCACTTCTAATGCCCAATAGATCCCATGCAGTTGATCCATCCCGATCGGCGTTTCCGTGACGGGTTGAAATAGATTCAGTTGAATCCCCAACGCACCCATCTGGGGCGTTAGCAAATAGGTAAAGAGCAGGGCTACACTCAACAGGGCGATCGCGAGGGAAACCGACCAGTTTTCCCAGGTCGCCACCCGATGGAGAACACGAGTGTGCAGATACCGGAACAGTAAGACGATCGTCAACACTAAGGCCGCACAGAACACCTCAATATGGTTAAACACCTTGAAGAGGGTATAGCCCGTGGTGGCAAAATTGGCATCGCTCATCATACCAGTGGTATACAAAACGGGCATCACCACCAAATCCAGCAGCAGACTCCCGCTGAGCCAAAAGCCCAGGGTCAGAAGCGCCAGCGATCGCCAGTCGCGCTCCTTCAGTTCAAGATTAGACATAATTGCCATGATGACGACCTCAGGATATATAACACTATGCTTACTTCCTAGCCTAATCAAAATCGGATGGGCTAACCATAAAGTAATCTTTCAGCACATTACCAAACCTATCAAATCAAGTGCTCTCATGCGCCTAAGTGCTGGCAGGATAAGCCCTACGGTCCGCATGGCTAATACTAGCCTTCCCCGATTTCCCAACGTTTCGTGACGTAGCTAAGACGTAGCTAATCAGAGTAGACGGGCTAGCTCGCACGCAATTCTTCTCGGAAATTAACAACGGTTCAAAAAAGTTTATATTGCCAGCATCAACCTGTGCGTGTGGGCAGCGTCTGCGCAGGAGTATCGCGGTCGCCCCATCCCTACCCCCACCCCTCCAGGCGTAAATATTCCACCAAGGCCCGATCGTCTTCGCGATCGGGCACCCAGGCCCAGGCTTGATTCGGTAACTGTTGAACTTGGGCAGAACGAATGATCATTTCATCATCCAAGTTCGGAGAAGGGCTGTTTTCTGACCAAAAACCTGGCATTTCTTCACCCAATACAGGCAACCATTCTTCCTGTAAAGATAGACTCATCTTTAAAAGAGCCAGTGGCCGTCTCGTTTGCCATGACAGCGTAAACGTATAAATTCCTAGTAGAGAATGGGCAGCTTCTACACATTCACCACAGGACTTAAACTGTTTTGCCAATAGGTGTTTCAATAACCCAGGAATTGTGTCGGCAGGCATTGAATCTTTCACCCTCCCACCACCAGATCGACGGTTCACGAATGCCTCTCATTTAACAGGACTTAGCCAGCCCCATCCGGTTGGTTTTAGAGGTTTAGGTAACTGAAGGATTTCCCTGCACCGACGCGACGCGAACGCCACCGAGATTTTTTCTGCCTGTTCCTTGCCCTGAGAACCAATCACTAGAGCCAGTCACTATAAAAGTGCAGCCGACCAAAGCCCATAAAATGAGGTGTTGCCCGATCGCCCGTTGGAAACGCCGTCACCCCCAGCAGGTAAACCCCACTCACCGGGTTTTGTACCGGGCGGAGGGCGAGGGTAAACCGAGTACCGGGCGGGATGGGGGGATCAAAGGTAACAGTTAGCCGCCCAGTCCGGCGATCGAACACCTGCTCCCCGATCGCTAACAATTCGCCCCGCTGCGATCGCGATCCCTCGTAAGCCCTCGTCTCGTCCAGGCGATACCCAATTGGCTCAACGCCCTGCTTCTGGTCAATCTGGACCCGCTGTAGCGGTTCGCTGGCTCCCTCTGGCAACTGCATGTTGAAGTAATAGGTCGCGGACCAAGCCCTAGCGGTACTTTGGGTTGTAGTTGCGTCAAACAGGACGGGTTGTTGCACAAAGGCCGTTGTCCCATCCGCCAACTGGACCGCCGCCGCCGGTTGATCGCTGGCCGCGATCGTCGTTGTGGCCGCCACGAACCCGCTGAAGATGAGGGAGAGCCAGTGCCGTGTCATAGTGACGCCTCCGGGACTCTTACCCGGTCATATCCAGGAATACTAAAGGCATCATGCCATATTTCTAGAAATTTTCCCTCATCCTGGCAGCGGGGAGAGTGGCCTGAAACCCTGATCTGACCTCGATCTGACCAGTCATACCGACAGCGATGTCAAGAAATATTTGACGAATTCAGAAAAAATTTAGAGTTGAGGGGGTGACAAACCTAAATAGGTCTGCTACTGTATATCTAGTGTGAGGAGCGAACCAGTAGGGACACCGAGACGAAACACGGCAAGTCGTCGGTGTCCTTTCTGATTTTAAACCCACTTTGTCACCTAGCGCTTCCCATCTAAAGTTTTTAGCTACAGTAAAAATTCTGCGATCGCGGCGGCTACCCCATCCGCTTCCACACTGGGGGCTACCCAATCCGCCATTGCCTGGACTTCCGGGGGCGCATTGCCCATCGCCACGCTAAAGCCCGCATACTGCAACATTTCCACATCGTTGAAATTATCCCCGATCGCCATCACCTGACTGGCTGGGATGCCGAGCAACGCCTCAGCAAGATAGCGCACGGCAGTCCCCTTATTGACGGCAGGATGGGTGGCTTCAAAAAACGTTGCTACCGAGCGCGTGAGGTACAGTTCGGCTGGGGTATACCGCTGGCGCAAGTGGGCCATGAGATCGGCAATCAGGTCAGGATCATCGCTCAAGGCCAGGATTTTACTCGGTTCTTGGGGGAGCAACCGCCGCAGATCACCCACGACCACGGGTTCAATTTCACTCCGCTCTAAATACAGTTGGGTCACAGGCGAGAGATCGCGGACATGGAGCCGATCGTCGAGATAAAAATGGATCGACAGCGCCGATCGCCACCGGGAATGTTCCAAGTCATCCAGAATCCGGGCCGTCATCGCCCGATCGATGGGCCAATGGCGATGTACCACCTGGGTTTTGGGGTCCTTAATCAAAGCCCCTTGGTAGGCAATCAGGGGTAGCTGAGAACCCACCGCCTGGTGAAACCGCAGAGCGGAACAAAACATCCGCCCCGTCGCGATCGCCACCTGTACGCCTGTAGCTTGGGCTGCCCGGATCGCAGCCAAAACGGGTTCCCGAACCGTGTTAGACTCCCCCGCGATCGTGCCGTCAATGTCCAGCACCAGTAAACGGATGGTCTCCGGTTTCTCAGCCGGCGATCGGGGCGCAGTTATCGGGGTTGAAGCAAAGGAGAACGTCATAAAACCTGGCAGCGGATTCACCACCCCCCATCATAGGAACGAATAGCCCTAAAAACGAGTTATGTGTGGTGGCTTCACTAAGTTTGATTGCGAATAGTGTGAGAGTTGTCGCGAAACCTTTCGTTATATTGCAATTCTAAGATAATCCCGAAAAAGATTAAAACGGTAGCATACAATACAGATAAAAATAAATTCGTTCATCTCTCTGTCCTGTTCTCGCTGGGATCGGGGTTTGGGGAGACGGAAGTAGGGAGCCATCCCGAAGGAACGCGCCGCAGATTGCACCAATCCCTTCGAGGAGGACGATATGGAACTCACTAATCGCAATGGTCATGAGGCAAACACGACGCTCGATCTGGATGCAAGGTCACGGGCCTTGTTTATTGAGCGGCATCAAAAGGTGCGTCAACGGGAACGGTCAATGCTCACCCGCTTGGATGAAGAAGTTGGCCTCTCGGTTGAAGATGCTGCCCACTACGAAAGCCACATTCAAGGGAAGGTTCCCCACAATTTTGCTGGTTACGATCGCAGCCGTAGCGGGATGAGCTAAGGCGATCGCTGGTGAGCTAGCCAACATACTTTGGTTCGTTGGTCGTGCTTCGTTCGTTGTGCAGGCTTTAGTCCGACAGGACTGAGGGCATGACTACCAGCAGGACGAAACCTGATGTTTCTTGTACTAGAGGATGGGCGTCTTGCCCGTCCTATTTTTAATTAGACTTTTTAATTACAGCGTTTCCCAAGTCTCTGAAGGACAGAAGTACCTGATGAACAATTGGCTCAAGCCAATTGTCTGCCCCTCACTGAGGCGACACAGGCTGTAGAATTCGCGATCGCCGGGATGTCGGCTTCGACACTTAAAGTAGCGACCCCGCCAATTTTAAGTCAGGTTAATAGTGCTTGGAATTGCCCTCGCATCCCCTCTAAAATTAGAAACAGGTTGTGCCGTGGCAAACCAGTGGCGGCAGCAGCCGCTTCTCACATCAATAGGCAATTCCCTATGTTGAAAATGCTTCCTCTTACCCTCACCGCGACCGTCGTTGCGGGTACGATCGCGCTACCCAGCCTCGTCCAGGCTCAAGACTATTCCAACTATGTCTACTCCCGACCGACAGTTAGAGCGGGTGATTATATTCATCTACAAGTGGTGAACGACTCGCGTAAGAAAGTTGACTTTGAGGTGCCCCCCTTCATTGGGCCAATCACCTTACAACCCGGAGCGCAACGGACCGTTTCCCTGCGGTTAAGGGCAAATGATCATGGCCTATCGTTACTCTACTGGAACCCCGATAATTTCCCCGTGCGGGCACATCTCCAACAAGCAGCCGGTTCCAAGCACTATCGAGTGACCCTGACATCCACGGGCTTTTTGCAGGACGATCGGGCACTCTACGATACTGAGTTCACTAATTTCTTGCGGATCTTCTAGTCCGATCGGGTAGTCCGATCGGGGTGTTTACCTGAATACATACCGAATACTGCCTCCCCCCCCTGGAAACCCGCTCAACAGCAGAGGGGAGGCTACCCTCCCCTTCTTAAAAAACGGCTGATTAAAAACCAGCTGATTACCTGGCCGATTCCCTAATCGTTATCCCAGTTTTCCGATCCCATTAAGTCGCCAATCCGATCCCGCAGCAGGAAGTTATGTCTTTCTAATTCACACTCAACACAGACCCACTCCCGCGCTGGGATGTACTGACAAAGCGAATAAATTGGCTGTTGGCGACTGAGGAGACCGCGATCGACCAGATGGCGTGCTTCGTCCTGGATCACGTCGAGAGAATATTGCACCGATAGTGTGTTAAGCATAATGCCAGACCGCCTTTGCAAATCGTGTTGAGGAGAAGGGTATAGACTACCCAACGAAGCCGCTATCCCAATACTGGCGATATGCGATACTTCTGTAGTCCACTATACCGAATTCTCTTTATTCTCAGGCACTTATTTCGCTCATAATGTTAATAAGTGTTGTCAAGTCAAGAAGTCATAACAATACGGAATCTATAATCAGCGATTACAAATAGGCCCAAGTGGCCGGGATAGAGATTGAGTAGACTGTCATGCTTCCAATAACGGGGTGTAGGTCGGCGTCGAGCCTGCGCGACCCAACACGTTCATGGCCTGGTTGGGTCGCACTGCGTTTGCCCCAATCTACCCAAATTAATCTTGATAAAGCCCTAGCCTAAGCGCAATCGCCCTCCTTCTTCAGGAAGGACATGGCGTTTGACCTTCCTACCACCTAACTGACCCGTGCTATAAACCTGTGCGATGGACTTTAGGGTTGACAGTCCCTTCTCCCCGGAAACAGCGCTGAGGGCAAACTCGACTAGAGCGAACTGGAGTTGAGGCTTTTCTCCTCGTTCGGCGTTAAAGGCAGGTGTAAGCCGCATTCCTGCTTGAGTCCTTGGAAGCGGGTGTCCCGTTCATGTTCATCAGTTGCCAGCAACGGACGGCTAGAGTGCCAATCCCCAACGGTGGTATAGCCCTGATCAAAGAGGGGATGGTAGGGCAAGTCATAGGCCATCAGGTATTCGTAGATGTCCTTGGCAGTCCAGGTAATGATGGGCAAAATTTTGTAGAGACCAGATTGCTGCTCGATGACGGATAGGGACTTGCGGTGATCCGTTTGGCCCCGTCGTAGACCTGCTAGCCAGGCCGTGGCGTTGAGTTCGCGAAGGGCACGCTGCATGGGTTCCACTTTCCGTATACGATCGTACAGGTTTAAAGCTTCTACCGTCCCCGCTTCCCACAGGCGTCCATGCAGGGCTTCCATCCGTGCGGGACTCATGGGGGATTGGTACACCTTCAGGTTGAGGTCTAACCGCTCGGTTAATTCCTCAGCAAACCGATAGGTCTCTGGTGGCAGATACCCCGTATCCACCCAAATTACTGGGATTTTGGGGATCACCTGAGTAACCAGGTGCAACATGACAGCAGACTGAATCCCAAAGCTGGTGCTGAGGACAAGGCCGGGACCGAAGGTAGCGTCTGCCCATTCAATAATGCGTTTAGCGTCCAGGTCAGTGAGTTCTTCCCGTGCCCGATCGATGTCAAACTCTGGTTTTACAAGTGCTAGATTGATCAAGTTCGTTCTTCCTTAACCTTTCACACAGAGACAAATCCAGGATCGCAGGGCCGATCCTGACCTGAGGGTTCAGGAGGCGGCGGGGGGTGGAATCGTAATATCGATCGCCGTCACCGACTTCGCAAAGCTGAGCGACTCCAGGGGCGGTTGCATCGCCGAAGAATTGCCCACCACTAATGTTACCAACTTATTGAGGTTTAGGTAGGTACGGGCAACCCGCTGAATGTCAGCGATCGTTGTCCGTTCAATGCCTTGCTGGTAGCGGAATAGGGTGTCGGGCGGATATCCGAAATAGTCATAGCGCAACAGTCGCGAGAGGGTCTGGCTGGGGCTGGCAAAATTGAATACGAAGGAGTTCAGGACGGAATCCTTGGCATAGGCGAGTTCTTCCGGGGTGATGGGTGTTGTTTGGATCTGCTCCAGTTGCGTCCGAATCGCCTCAATGAAGGGGACGGTGGTCTCCGATCGCGTCTGGCCCCCGGCCACAAACAGACCGGGATAATCATAGGCCGGACTCCAAACTGCATAGACGGAATAGGCTAACCCCTGGCGCGATCGCACCTCATTGCTCAGACGTCCGCCAAACCCATTCAAGACGCCATTTAACACATCCAGAGCCGGATAGTCGGGACTGTCGAGGCGACCGCCCAAATGCCCCATCTGGACAAAGCTTTGAGTCAATTGGGGCTGCTCAACGGTAAAGACCCCCCCCTGCTGGGCTGGGTGTACAGGGGGCGGATCGGGTAGCGGGGGAACATCCGGATGCCCCTGCCAATTGCCAAACTGCTGTTGGAGCAGCGATCGCACG